>JANWIJ010000090.1 GCA_025449935.1 Chitinophagaceae bacterium | reverse complement strand
AGCTTCCGAAGCTTTTCAGCAGGCACAACAGCTGGCCTTTAATGCCCAAAGCCCGAACATCGAGACGGAGCACATACTAAAGGCGTTGCTTGAACAGCAGGATTCGCCGGTTGAATACCTGATGAAGAAGAATAATGTTACTGTTAATCTTGTAGACAGCAAACTTGATGAACTGATCAGCAAACTGCCCAAAGCATCCGGGGAAGCGGCTCAATCTATCAGCCGGGATGCCAACAGTGTGGTGCTCCGTGCCGGGGCTGTTTTAAAACAGTTCGGCGATGAATTTGTTACCCCGGAACATTTGCTGCTGGCCATTGTCCAGGGAAATGATGCTGCTGCAAAATTGCTGAAGAATGCCGGTCTTACCGAGAAAGGGCTGATCGCCGCCATTAAGGAATTGAGAAAAGGGGATACGGTCACTTCACAAACTCAGTCACAGGAGTTCAATGCGCTGAATAAATATGCCAAGAATTTAAATGAACTGGCAAGACAAGGCAAACTTGACCCCGTGATCGGACGGGATGAAGAAATAAGAAGAACCCTGCACATACTTTCAAGAAGGACGAAGAACAACCCGATACTGGTGGGTGAACCCGGTGTGGGTAAAACGGCCATCGCTGAAGGCATTGCCCACCGGATTGTGAACGGTGATGTACCGGAGAACCTGAAATCAAAAATCATCTATGCACTGGATATGGGTCTGTTGATTGCCGGTGCCAAGTATAAAGGGGAATTTGAAGAAAGATTGAAAGCTGTCGTAAATGAGGTCAGTGGCAGCGACGGGGAGATCATTTTATTCATTGATGAGATCCATACGCTTGTTGGTGCGGGTGGAGGAGAAGGAGCGATGGATGCCGCCAATATTTTAAAACCGGCATTGGCAAAAGGTGACCTGAGGGCCGTGGGTGCCACCACACTAAACGAATACCAGAAATTTTTTGAGAAAGATAAGGCGCTCGAAAGACGTTTCCAGCGGGTGATGATTGATGAGCCAGGTTTGGAAGACGCGATTTCTATACTGAGGGGGTTGAAAGACCGGTACGAAACACACCACCATGTCAGGATCAAAGACGAAGCCATCATTGCTGCCGTGGAATTATCAAGCCGGTACATTACTGACCGTTTCCTTCCGGATAAAGCCATTGACCTGATCGATGAAAGTGCGGCGAAGCTGAGACTGGAGATGAATTCCATGCCTGAAGAGCTGGATACCCTGGAAAGGCAGATACGGCAGCTGGAAATAGAACGGGAAGCCATTAAAAGAGAAAACGATGAAAGCAAGCTGAAAGAACTCAATACGGAGATCGCTAACCTGGCAGTAGAAAGAGATACGTATAAGGCGAAATGGAACCAGGAAAAGGAGCTGGTGGAAAAAGTGCAGAACGCCAAAGCGGAGATCGAAAATTTAAAGCAACAGGCCGAACGTGCAGAACGGGAAGGTGATTACGGGAAAGTAGCTGAAATACGGTACGGTAAAATAAAAGAACAGGAAGAACTGATCGCTGCACTGACTGTACAGATCGAAGAGAGCGGTGAAAAAAGGTTGCTCAAAGAAGAAGTGGATGCGGAAGATATTGCGGAAAGTGTTGCCAAAGCCACGGGTATACCTGTGACCAAAATGCTGCAAAGTGACAAAGAGAAGTTATTGAAACTCGAAGATCACCTGCACGAGCGGGTAGTGGGACAGGATGAAGCCATCACGGCGGTAGCCGATGCTATTCGCAGAAGCCGGGCCGGTTTGCAGGATCCCAAAAAACCCATCGGATCTTTTATCTTCCTTGGTACGACCGGGGTGGGTAAAACAGAACTGGCCAAAGCCCTCGCGGAATATTTGTTTGATGATGAGAGCATGATGACCCGGATTGATATGAGCGAATACCAGGAAAAACATACGGTGAGCCGTTTGGTCGGGGCTCCCCCGGGCTATGTGGGTTATGATGAAGGCGGACAGCTAACCGAGTCGGTGAGGAGAAAACCTTACAGCGTAGTGTTGCTCGATGAAATTGAAAAAGCACACCCGGATGTATGGAATGTATTGCTGCAGGTATTGGATGACGGGCGGTTAACAGATAACAAAGGCCGCGTGGTGAACTTTAAGAACACCATCATCATCATGACAAGTAATATCGGCAGCCACCTGATCCAGGATGCGTTTGATAAAGTAAATGAGCAGAACGTGGAGGAAGTAACCGATAAAGCAAAGGGCGAGGTCATGACACTGCTCCGGCAGACCATACGCCCAGAATTTCTGAACCGGGTGGATGAAATCATCATGTTCCGCCCGCTGATGAGGAAGGAGATAAAAGGTATCGTACAGATACAATTGCAGAACCTGAAAAGGCTGATCGCCGGCAGCGGGATAGAATTGCAGTTCAGCGAATATGCGCTTGATTTCCTGGCTGAACAGGGATTTGACCCGCAGTTTGGCGCCCGGCCCCTGAAGCGCCTGATACAAAAGGAAATTGTAAACCAGTTGTCAAAGAGAATACTGGCGGGTGATATTGATAAAAGCCACCCGGTGCTGGTAGATGTGTTTGATAACACGGTAGTATTCCGTAATGAAACGCAGGAACTGGAAAAAAACGGGAAGACATCTTAACAGGTAATCGAAGAAAGCTGGAAAAGCCCGGGTGCAAGCCCGGGCTTTGTTAAATTGCACAGCAAAATAATAAAACATGAAAGCTGCCCCATTACTGAGGCAGCTTTCGGTTTTCGAAACCGTCGGTATTTTAGCGGGCCACTGTTTCTGTTGTAACCACTGCGGTATCTGTTTTTTGTTCTTCCTGTTTCCTCACAAAATCAGCCACAGCCGAAATATGTGCTTTTGTTTCTGCTTTGGTCAAAGTCGTAAGACTGCCATGCTCTTCAAAATAATAATGCATGGCAATGAATTTCTTTACATGTTTCCTGGTTTCTTCGGGGAGGTACTGCTGCAAAACCCAGAAGTTCCGGCTGCCTGATTTTTTAATTGCTTTAAAAACACCCCCGGGACCGCAATTATAAGCGGCCAGTGTAAGCAACCAGTCATCAAACATTTTATGCAGGTAAACCAGGCATTTAGCGGCGGCTACTGAGCTCTTATAAGTGTGCCTGCGTTCGTCATTCTTCCCGCCCACCTTCAATCCAAACTGGCGGGCCGGCGCCGGCATCAGTTGCCACAGACCGACAGCTCCTGCCCCGGAACTTGCGTTATTGTTTAATTTGGATTCGATGACGGCCAGGTATTTTAATTCAACCGGGAGATCATATTTACTGAATACTTCATCGATGACGTTGAAATAAGAACCACTTCTGTCCTTTATCTTACCCAGGAAAAAACCATTTTTATCCAGGTAGTCGTCGACGAACTTACCGGCATGTTTATTTAGCTGGATTCGCGGCGCCAGTAATAACTGTTCTGCAGTCAGACCGGGAAGGCATACACAAAGGCCTGTCTCATCAAATGCATGCATATTCAGCGCCGTACCGGCAGATACATCGCAGGTATCGGTTGGATTGGGGACAGCATCAGCTACTGATTTTCCTCCTGAAGTGGCTGCCATAAATAAAAAGCTGGAAGCAATGAAGACTGCTTTTTTTAGTTTTCTTTTGAACATCGTTTTAAATTTAATTATAAAACAATGTCGCCCTGAGGGTTTGGATTCTTAATAAGAAACGGCAACACAGGATATTGGAGAGTACAGCAAAAGTTCCGGGGGACGACGGGTACTGGTTTTTCTTCCCGAATTTATCGGGACCGGAACGCTGTAAGAGTACCTGTTAAGTACATAGCAAAACTAACAGGCAAATACGGTAGCACATAGCGTTTCCTCGCGGATTTATCCACTGACAAGGTAAAACTATGATACTCATTCATGGACTTTTACGCAGCTGTTAAAAAGGCAGTTGTTATCGTATAATTACCTTAACAGGCTGACTAATATAATTTTTTAACAAGGAACAAAATAGAAAAACCAGTTATGAGAAAATTTTACTTGAACATTTTTTATTGATGGTATCACCCTCTTTTTCCGTCCCGTCATTGGGGGAATTTTAATCTTTGTAAATTGGGTCATTCAAATTATTACCATGCCTTTTATCAACCGAAGAAAATTTCTGAAAGCATCCGGGCTAACCATGCTGCCCGCATTTATACCTGCTGCTTCCCTGCTCGCGGCGGGTCGACCACCGAAAAATCCGGTGACGGATGATCCAACTGTTTATTTCTACTTTGACGGGTTGAACTATGATCCTGCCCGTTACCTGGAACAATTGCAGCTGGTGAATGGTAAAAAACCCATTGAAAAAGACCGGTATGGAACAGGGGGTGCCGTGGCAGCACTGGAAAAAGAATTCTGTGAAATAACCGGGAAGGAAAAGGCGGTTTTTATGCCCAGTGGTACAATGGCCAACCAGTTTGCTATTGCTGTACTCAGCGGCGGGAATACAAAAGTATTTGTACAGGAAATCAGTCATGTATACAGGGATGAAGCCGATGCCGCCCAGTCTGTATTTCAAAAAAGGCTGGTCCCGCTGGCGAAAGATGAAACTTATTTCACCGCCGCAGCCTTAAAACAGGCTGTTGAATCATTAAAGGACCAGGAAGTATTTACCAGCGGGGTCGGTGCCGTGTCCATTGAAAACCCTGTGCGCAGGACCAGTGGCAGGAGAGTGCCCCTGGAAGAAATTAAAAAAATAAGTGAATACTGCCGCAGCAATAATATTAAACTGCACCTGGACGGAGCCAGGATACATATGGCGTCTGCCTGGTCGGGCACCAGCATTAAAGAGTATGCATCTTATTTTGATACCATTTATATTTCATTGTACAAATACCTGGGTGCCGCGGGTGGCGCGATACTATGCGGCGAGAAAAAAATAATGGATAAAATGCCGCACCTCGTCAAAATACATGGCGGGAGTATGTATGGTAACTGGATGAATGCAGCAATGGCCCTGCACCGCCTGGATGGAGTGGAAGTCCGCCTGAACAATGCGGTGAAAAGGTCTGCAGAAATATTTGCTGCCCTGAATAAACTGCCGGGTGTAAACATCAGTGAACTGGACGGGGGGACAAACATTTACCAGCTTGAACTGGCAAAACAAATTGATGGAAAGAAAATGCAGGAGTTGTTAAACAAACAGTTCCAGGTCAGGATACCAGGTATCAATGATAAGAATCAAACGCAATTAACCGTTAACGAAACTTTATTATTCAGGGAAGCAGCGTATCTGGTAAATGCTTTCAGTGTTGCGGTAAAGGCAGCTGGTGGCTGAGCCCGTAGCGGGGTTACGCTTTAATGAGCTGTTGAAATAATTGTTGATAAGTTCATCCCGGGAATCACCAGTTTTCCGATAATTTTAAAGAATGCAAGACCAGTACGAGCTGCTCCACACCATCTATGAAATTGTAAAAAATGATCCGCAGCCAGAACGATATTCCTGCAGGCCGCGGGAACTTATACTCCGCCGTTTCCAGGAATGGTCTGACATTCACCAGCAACTCCAGTTATTAGAAAGAGAAGAGATGGTGGTTCTTGAACAACAGGATACACTGATCGTCCGGATTACTGCTGCTGGTCTCGAAAAAATAAGGGCCCATAATGACCTGGTAAACGGCTAGGATCTTTTCCTTCCCCGGAAGAAATTTACATATACAGAGGCCAGCAGTGCCCCCAGCAGGCAAACAAGCGTTATCATATCCACCACCGCAGAAGGAATGTCTCTCCCGGATATTTTATCTGCCAGGTATTTAATAAATGAATCAGGCAAATCAACCTCCCCCAGCTTTTCTTTGATCTTCCAATGCCAGTCGGTCAGCGGGCAATAGCCCCAGCCATACCAGATACCAAGTATAAACCAGGATGTGGCTGTAGCCAGCAACACGACCAGGTGCGCCCTACGGGTTTTCTTCCAGGCCCATCCGGTAAGGTTAAAGATGATCAGGACAAGATGGATCAGCGTGAATAAAACGTCATACAAGGCCAGCATGACTTAAAGATAGAAAACAATAAACCACACTGGTGTAACCCAGTGTGGTGAGATGCTATCAGGAAGTGGAGGTGTTTATTTTACCTTGGTCACAGTCATTTCTTCCGTAAAACGGATATTTCGGTTGATCTCGTACCGGACCGATTTCCTGGTCTTTTTACTGATCACTTCCAGCTCCAGCATATTGTCTCCTATTTCATCCGTGTTAAACAGGAATTTTTTAGAAAAATTCTCGGATTTAATATTTTCCCAGAATAAAACGTTCCCATATTCATCCCGGATGATAACGGAGAAATCATTTTGCTCTGCATTACCTGCCACGTTGAGCTGATAGACAGGCTGGTCTTTCATTTTACCAACATATACCAGCGTTACCGGAACAACGGGGTTTTCCCGGGCGATGACAGACGGGGCTGCAGCAACGGAAAAAATGGTGAAGAAGGCGACGGCAATAAGTCGATTGTTACTCAGGATCTTTTTCATGATTAAAGTTTTAGAAGTTAATAAATCAGTATACCAGCTTGGATCATTGGCAGCAACCAGTCGGTATTTGTGCAAGCAATATGACAAGGGGAGTAGAGGTAAGCAATGCGGGCAGGCAATGTTGGTCCCGGCTTTAGCAATCAGTCAATTGCAATTGTTGAAGAGGCAAAACTAAGAACGCTTCGCGGCTGTCCCAAATCAAGTTAAAGCCCTTTTATGAATCGCCAAGCTGCTATCCGGGAGCCTAAATCTTTAAAGGCCAGGTCTTTATTACATAGTTACTACCTACACCCAGCAGCTGGTTTACCTTCAAAACACATCAAATCAACACTCATATTCAGATTAAAGAACATATCCGGCTGCAAAAAGCAAAAATGGAAAATTCTTTGCAACTTTTTTGCTTGTAACTTGTTGATTTAAAGGAAGCAATTGGCTTGTTAGGAATTTGGTATTTTCTTTAGTTTGCCGGGAAGGAAAAAATATTACCTTCAGCCGGTTCGGTGTTGCAACACAGGGGCTATCCGGCTTCTGTATCAACCAAATAAGGCAATAATTGTTAATAATTAACAGGCTCAGAACCAGAGATATGGTAAGAAATAAAAAAGGAGATAAATAAAATGGCATTCAAAAAAGAAGATATCATCATTATCGGTCCAAAAGAGATTTTTGTTGGTAAAAAAGACGCCCCGGTTACCCTGATGGAATTCGGTGAGTATGAGAATGAAGATTGTGCTAAGGCGAATGAAATAGTAAAGCAGTTGCTGGAAGAGTATGAAGGAAAGATAAGGTTCCAGTTTCGTCATTTCCCACTCACGCTGATTCACCAGCGGAGCCTGAAAGCAAGTGAATCTGCCGTTGCCGCCGCGCAGGAAGGTAAATTCTGGGAAATGCACAATGTATTGTTTGGCAACCGCCGCAGCCTGGGAACCACGAGTTTAAAACTTCACTCCAAAGACGCAGGGATACGAAACAAAAAATTCCTCGATGACCTGGTGAATGGCGTATATGGCTGGCAGGTGCAGGATGACCTGAAGGAAGGACACAACAGGGGTGTAAAAGAGTTACCCGCTTTTTTCATCAATGATGTTCCTTTTACCGGCAAGCCTACTTTTACCAACCTGTCGAATGCGATAGAGGCAGCGTTGAAAAAGACTAAAAAAAAACCGGCGGTCCGTCAAAAGCAAAGGGCATAAGCCGTAAAAAAAGTTGAATCCTGCCTTACCGGTGTAAGGCGGGATTTTTTGTGTTTAAACAAAAAAGCCTCCCGGCTAACCGGAAGGCTTATAAAATTTACACAGGCACTGTTACCAGCGGCTGTTAGAATTAGAATAAGACGGTTTGGATGGTCTTTCTTCTCTGGGCTTAGCCACACTTACTTTGATAGAACGGCCGTCAACGGTAGCCCCATCCAGTTCAGCGATAGCTTTTTTAGCAGCTTCATCATCACTCATTTCCACGAAACCGAAACCTTTGCTGCGGCTTGTGTATTTATCCATAATAACTTTTGCAGAAGTAACTTCTCCGTACTCGGCAAAGTAACTCATTAAGTCTTCATCCTGAACGGCGAAGCTTAGATTCGAAACATAAATGTTCATGTAAAACAATTAACTTTTAATAATACTTGAGAAAAACGCAACGTAAAGAAGACTAACTATTAGCAGGAATGCGTAGCAGAATAAATCGTTCACTTACAAAATGTCGTCGAACTCAAATTAACAGGGCAAAGGTAAGTTATTCTCACCAGATACCAGGTTTTAATTTAAAATGATTTCCTAATTCGTAACGGGTGGTTCAGTATCCGGAATACTGTTATTCTCCTCTTTTTTACGAATTCCAAAATTGTAGCGGAGGTTGATGCCAAACCGCCGGCTATCAGACTGCCGGAACCCACTCGCTTCTACCGTACCCTGCTGAATAGTGAAGTCATTCTTATTGGTGGCAAACAAGTCGCTCAGGCTAAGTGTGACCACCAGCTTTTCTTTGAAGAATTTCCTGTTTACGCTGGTATTCAGGGCGCCAAATGAACTGAGTTCATAAAACTGCTGTTGTCCTTTTAGTCGTACAAAACCGTTCAGAGTGATCACCGAACGTTTATCGATCTTAAAGGTCTGGTAGGTAAAAAAAGTCCAGGTGCCTTTCTTAAAAGAGAGCGGTTTATTTTCATACAATCCCTGGTAGAAATTATGGTTGTACTGCCCGCCGAGCACGAAGAAATAACGGCCCCCGGGCGGGATAGCTCCCAGTCCGCGAAAATACCATTCCCTGTTCCTGCCCAGGTTGTCATAAGTTCTGAAGGCCTGTCGCTGGCTGGTATCCGACTGGTAAACGACATTGGTGAAAATGTCTTTTGTATCATTGATACCGATCGCCAGTATTGGTCTTTCATCCACACTCACATTGGCTTCAAAGTTCTGAGTGAACTGGGGCCTTAATGATGGGTTGCCGGTTTCCGTGAGGAATTCGTCTACATATCTCTGGAAAGGATTTAGTTGGTCATACCCGGGTCTGCTGAGTGTGCGCCGATAAACAAGGTAGGCCCTTAATTCGTAGTTAAAGATCTTCATCAGGTTTTTGCTCAAATAAACATAAGGAAACAAGTCAGTCCTGTGAATGGAAAATGTAGTGTCATCCGGTATTACCTGTCTCCCCTTCATGTTTGTATTTTCCAGCCTTGCGCCGGCTTTGATGACAAAATCCTTTCCCAGGGTTTTGGCAGCCTGGAAATAAAAGGCATTAATATTTTCGTTATAGTTGAAAGTATTGGTTCGGCGGGGATCTTTTTCGCGGTTGCCACCGGATTCTTTGTAATAGTCCGTTACACTCCGGTAAACCTGGAAAGCCGACCTGACCCCCGTTTCTATGGTCAGCTTTTTCTTGAGTTTTAGTTTAAGGTCAGATTTGGCATTCACATAATTTCTTTTATTATCACTGACTCCGTCCCCGCTGGTAAGAAGCTGGAAAGGGGAGGTGGCATATGTACCAAAAGCCTGCTCCGATTTATTTCTTGAATAGCTGTAAAACAGGTCATTTTCCCATTCAGAACCCAGCGTGTCAATAGTCAGCTTTCCTTCAATTCCACTCCTGAAATAGAGGGAACTGCCATCATTATTTACGAGGTTCATGTTATCAGTGATGGTTTCGGAATTGCTGATTTTTTTTATCACAATCCGGTTGTTCGTATTGTTATTAAAATCATTCAGGCTGGCACTCGTGCCGAAATCTATATCCCATTTTCTGCTGGCAGGAAAAACAATTCCGTAGCTCGCAAAATAAGTATCCCCTGGATATTTGGTATATGCGGCCTGGCCAAGGACTGAATCAGGTGCAAAAAACCGGTCGGTAAATATTTTCTCATAGCTGTCACGCCGGCTGAAGTTGAGCGTTATAAAGGAACTTTTCTTACCATCATTATTGTTCAGGTTGAAGCCGAGAAGCTGGTTGCCATAGGTCCCCTGTTGCATCCCGCCGTTCACGCTGCCCGTCAGGCCGATTTTTACCCCTTTCTTTAGAACCACATTTACAATACCGCCCGTACTGGACGCATCATATTTGGCAGAAGGTGTTTTTAAAATTTCAATTTTCGAAATAGCATTAGGCGGCAGACTTTTCAGCATGGTGGCCACGTCCGCGGCGCTCATTTTCATATCCCGGCCATTGATCTGGACGGTGGCCGGGGTGAGGCTGCTGATATAAATATTGCCATCCTGGTCAACAAAAAGGCCCGGTGTTTTTTCAATGACCTCATACCCGCTTGTAGAAGCTGCCACCAGGTTCTCGGGGTCAACGATCAGCTTATCATCTTCCTGTTTCATCAACGGTTTTTGTGAAGTCACCACGGCAGCTTCCAATGTTTTTCCCAACGGTTCTGCGGCAAAGCTGAACAGGGACTGTCCGCCGGAGGGAACGATACCCTTTTCAATGGTTTGATAGTTGATGGCGGTAATGATCACGGAGTAGTGATTTCCTTTTATAAGATTAAAAACAGCCTCGCCATTCTTATCCGCCACTTTTTTAAAGGGTTGCACACTGTCCTGCCGGTTAAGGATAGTAACCGATGCAAACGCAACGGGCTCTTTCTTGTGGTTTATTAGTTTAATAGTCACAGGAATTTCTTGAGGTACGGGAATGCCGCTTTGAGCCTGTGACAGGCATGCACAAAACAAAAAATAGCCGGAAATAAGCAGGATTGGTTTATTCAGGGGCATAACAAGTATCGAAAAAAGGTTTGTAGAAAATTTTCCTCAACTCTTTAACCGTGAAAGTATCTATTCTTCTCCAATAAAAGAATGGCCTGATAGTTGGCTATCATAAAGAAAATTTAAATTATGAAAAAAGTAATAGCAGTATTATCCGCGGGGGTGTTCCTAGTTCTGCTTTCGGGTTGCTCGGATACGAAAGACCGGTATGTTGATTTGTCCACGGGTAAGCCTGTAGAACTGGAAAAAAATGAAAAAACCGGGTTACTGGTCAGCAAGGAGACAGGAGAACCCGTTTATATTTATGTCGATACAAAGAAAGATGATACGATTTACGGGAAAACCGGAAAAGTGATCAACGGGCATGTGGTAAAAGGGAGTAATAATGATTATGTATATGATGAGGATGAAAAACTTAAAAATGAAAACGGGGAAACCAAGTATAAAGACGGGGATTACAAAGTTGAAGTAGAGAAAGACGGGGATATAAAAATTAAAGACGGGGATAAAAAAACAAAAATTGAAGGAGAAACAGGGGATAGAAAAGTAAAGAATGATTAATACCTGGTGAAACAAAAAGCAAAGCTGCCCCCCGGGCGGCTTTGTTTATTTTGAGACCCCTGCGCAGTTACGTACGTTTCTGCAACCCGCTTTCTCCTGCCGTTATTTATTTCCCGGGTCCCTTCCGGTGGCTTTTCTTTTCATGAAATGTCTTCGCCTCATCAATGGAATGAGTCTGGTGAATATCACTTTCTTTTTTGGCCAGGGAGGACAGCTTGATATAAAATTTTTTCAGGGTTTCTAACTCTTCCGCGGACATGTCTTCCACATCTATTAACCGGTTGCTGGCCGTGGCGGAAGCAGCAATCAGTTCGTTTAACTTTAGCTGCAGGGCTATGGTGTCCTTGTTCTGGGACTGTTGTATAACGAACACCATTAGGAAAGTAATGATCGTGGTGCCTGTATTGATCACCAGTTGCCAGGTATCTGAATAATGAAAGATAGGACCGGTAATGGCCCAGGCGAGTATGACCAGGGCAGCCAGTATAAAAGCGATGGGTTTGCCGGTAGCACGGGTGACCTGGGCGGCAAATCTTTCAAAAAAGGGAGTTGTATGTTTTTTCATACCAATTATATTTAGGTGTTTTGTTGTATCAATATCAGTACCGAAATTTAATCAATCTGCATCGGTTATGGTTAAGTTTACCGCTACCATTCACAAATTCGGGAACCAGGGTGAAAAAACCGGCTGGACCTATTTTAACGTGCCGGCTGACTTGGCCCAGCAACTTAAACCTGGAAACAGGAAGGAGTTTAAAGTAAAGGGAAAACTGGATACATATCCGATCAAAAGAGTATCATTGTTACCGATGGGTGGCGGCAGGTTCATACTGGTACTGAATGCGGCGCTGCGCAAGGCAATCGGTAAAAAGCATGGCGCCATGGTATCGGTGCAGTTACAGGCAGACAATAGCCCGTTTATTTTTAATAAAGATTTTATCGCTTGCCTGGACGATGAGCCGGCAGCGAAACTTTTTTTTCAAAGCCTCACCGGCTCCCACCAGCGTTACTTCAGCAAGTGGATCGAAGATGCGAAGACTGAACCCACCCGTGTAAAGCGGATCACCATGGCCGTAAATGCCCTGGCCAAAAAATGGGGTTACCCGGAAATGCTCCGGGCCTCGCAGGGTAAGCAGTAATTATTTCTTTTATTTGCAGATGATCTCATCTATACGGGACTTTCAGCACCCATTCTTTATTGGCGTAGCCGGCAGCGGCATGAGCGCCATTGCGCAATACCTGCAGGGCATTGGTAAAAATGTTTCCGGCAGTGATCGTT
>JANWIJ010000089.1 GCA_025449935.1 Chitinophagaceae bacterium | reverse complement strand
TTGCAAGACCAGATGCAGCAGGCCACGCTATATCATGCTGTTTGCTTGCCACCCATTTTCTGCGATTCTCTTCTGTATCAAATGAAATCTGGATCTGGTAATTATAAGTTGTTGGCTCCGCCTGAATTTCTTTTGAAATATTTTCAGGAAAGAGGCGTAAAAGTTTAGAACCGAGATAACCTTGTTGCACTGTCATGGCAGGAACGTATATGGAATAATACATTTTTTCAAAAGCTTCTGCATTTTCTTTGGTTACAACAAAATCCATCTGCAGTACCATGGCCTTTGGTTTAAGAAGCGGTTTGTTTATGGCAAGCTGTTTTAGCTTGGATACAGCAATACCAATTACCAGAACTTCCAGATCTTCTTTACCATTATTGGCAATGACAGGCTTTTCACCAAGTAAGCCAAAAAATGTTTCATCGGGTTTAATATCAGCTTTCTCATTAGTGATCGTTAAAGTTCCCTTACCCTTTATTATGTAGTATACTTCTTCTATACCATCTAACTGGCGGGTCACAGTGCTGTCGGCAGGAATAACAAGATGATCCACATGATGCCAGTCGGTGGAAAATATTTCAGGACCGAACAATCTTCTGCTCATTGGATTTCTATTGGCAGAAGGCACATTTGCAGAAGCCGGTTGCTGTCGTTCCAGCCTCCCGGAAACAAATACCGGCACAGGATCAAGTGTTGCACCGACCCTGTTGTCGCCAAGATCAAATGCGTCTCCCCTTGCTTTTTGTTTACTCACGCCAAAATTCAACCAGCGAAGTGGTTGGTTCGATGCATTGTAAATTGCATGTGCATCGCCCATCTTGCAGGGAACAACAGCAGGAGCTTTGATTTTTGCTGTGCGGCCATTGATGGTAATCTGTGCTTCTCCGTTAAGCAGCACATACATTTCTTCAATGCTGTGGTGAAAATGATGCCCGATGCCGCCTTTCGGATAAATCTTCCCTGCATGGAGGTAAAGAAAGTTAGTTGCTAGTTTATTGCGTCCGATCATTTCGGTAAACTCCATTTCCCCGGCCCCCGCATGTACAGAAGAAAGCTTCCTGTATTTGGCAGGATCATTATATACGATGCGATCTTTAACGGGCTGGGCTGATGCATTGACCGCTGCTACTGCAAATAATATCATGAATAATTGTTTCATACTTCATTCTGGTTTAGTTGTTCATAAAAACTATATAACCGGTTTTACTTTTTAGTAACAGGCAGCGCATACACAACATATCCTTTTGGCAGCGCTCCCGGTTTTTTTGAGTGATCGTAACTGTCTTTTCCAAACCCCGCCGTTGCATTGACCACCAGGTACTGTTTGCCGTTAAGCGCAAACATGGCAGGCTGTCCATTCGCTTCATAGCTCAGGGTGGTTTCCCATAAAATTTTTCCATTGTCTGCATCAAATGCATATAGTTTGCCGCCTTTGGCTGTTGCAAACACCACTTCGGTTGAAGTGACCACCATGCCTTTGCGCAGCACACCTCCCGGTGCACCTTTGGTTTTATCACCCTGAACGAACAATGAATCTTCGCCAATCGGTTTTTTCCATTTTATAGTTCCGTTGTTCAGGTCATAGGCCAAAAGGGAAGACCACGGTGGTGAAGCCAGACCCGGCCATTCCAAACCGTAATCAGTAGTATAGCGGTCTTCCGGATGTGCAACTTCTGCAGGATAATCAGACATCGGTGCAGCTCTTTTTGCATCAGGTTTTATTTTTGCGCCTCCCGATGCCACTACAGGCCCTTCCGGTCGTTTTGTAGTATCTATTCTTCTTCCAAAACCTGGCTGGAAGGGATTGCCTCCGAGATATTTGTACAATGCTGTCAGCGATGCTTCATCAATATGTACAAATCCGGGCATTTGGCCCACGCCGTTAAGTATAATGCTTTTAAACTCATCATAGAAAATGCGCTGTCCGGAATTTATAACAGCGGGGCCTACACCACCTTCCATATTGGCACCATGACAGGTTTGACAAGTGCGGGCATATAAACCTTTCACTTTTTTAATGTCGGCTTCAGACAAGTCTGTTTTCGGAGGCATTACTTTTCCGAGTTTGTAAATGGATGCATGCTCCTGAATCATGACGTACATGATCCCGTTTTTCGGATCCGAGCCCGTATTGCCGTAATTGGCGCCGCCCAATGCACCGGGCATCGAGATCGTTTCATATTTATCAGAAGGAGGAAAAAACAAGCCTGACTTTGCAGCCTCAAGTCGTTTAAGCCATTGTTGTTTTATACTGTCGGGAAAATAGGGATTCAGTGTTTCCTTCGTCACTTCATGGCGGGTGAAATCAGGAAGAGAGGAAACAGGTTGGGTGGGCCATGCTTTTTCACCCGGCATTTCACTGGCGGGAAATGGTTTTTCTTCTATGGGAAAGACAGGTTCACCGGTTTTGCGGTCAAACACAAACATGAAACCATGTTTGCTGGCTACTGCTACAACATCTGTTTTTTTGCCATTGCGATTAATTGTTAGCAGTTGTGGCGCAGCAGCAAGATCATAATCCCACAAGTCATGATGTACTGTTTGATAATGCCACAGTCTTTTGCCTGTACGGGCATCCACCGCAACGAGGCAATTGCCAAAAAGATTGCTGCCCAACCGGTCGGCTCCATAATAATCATAGGTGGGAGAGCCCAACGGCAGGAATACGATACCATTTTTTTCGTCAACGGTCATTTCACTCCATACATTCACCCCGCCAACATATTTGTAAGCGTCTTTCGGCCAGGTGTCATAACCAAATTCTCCGGGATGTGGAACGGTATGAAATGTCCATTCCAGCTTGCCGGTAACAACATTATATGCCCTTACATGTCCCGGTGGTGAAAAATAATTCTCACCCGGCGCAGAACCCAACATAACAAGATCGTCATAGATAACACCTGGCATCATGGCCTGCATCCGGCGGATGGAAGAAGGGTCACGGTCCAATCCATGTCTCAAATCAACATATCCACTGTCACCAAAACTGAGAATGGTTTTTCCTGTAACTGCATCAATGGCTTGCAAAGTATTATTAAGTGTAAATATCAGCCTCTTGTCTTTATTGTTTTTATTTTCCCAGTAGTTGATACCCCTGCGGGAAAGACCCTGCAGGTTGACATGAATCCAGATTTCCTTTTGTGTAAGAAGATTCACGGCAACAAGTGAGTAATTTTTTGCCATCACATACATCACAGTGTCCACTATGATAGGACTAAAATAATAGAACAGGCTGTCGCCGGTTGGAAACATCCATGCCACTTCCATGCCGCTGACATTCTCCTTAGTGATCTCTGCTGCATCAAAATATTTTGATTGATCAGGTCCGCCGCCGTATTGTGCCCATGTTGTATGGTCATAAGAAGAAGAGCCGATATTGCAGCTTGTATAAATAAACGGCAACAACAATACCATCAAACCAATGAAGGTGGCGGCTGGTATCTTTTTTATGTTCATATGCAAGAGATGTTTGAATGATTCTGCCTGCAGGGTTACAGGCTATAGCAATACCATGCAAAAGGTACAGCACAGGATATTTTTCTTTTTGGTAAAACCCGGTGGTAGGCGCCAACGGATTTGGATGAGTAGGTGATCGTATCAAGTTTGCCTGCAGCGATACCTTTTCTCAAAGAGTCAAACCCCTTTGGCATTTCTTTCGGGATTTGTTGAGAGATAGCTGCCGGCGTTGCCAGCGAAAGAGCAATAACTAAAACTAAATATGATTTCACCTGCAGCGTACTTTTATTTTTATGACGACCTGTTATTCTTTAAACAATTGTTCCAGCGAGGTGGCAAGAAACAGTTTGCAGTTCATCCATGTATGACCTCCGGGAACGATAAAACTTTTTACCTGTATCTTCTTTTCTCCAAAAAAGGCAATGTTCTTTTTCACACTTTCATATAAAAAATCCTCTGTGCCAACACTGATGCTGAAGAGTTTTAGCTGTTTGTTCAGTTTGTCAGCATCGGGTTGGTAGTCGCCAAAGTTTTTCTGAAACTCTTCTGTGCCTGTAAACGGCGCATAGGAACATATCCAGGCAAACTTGTCGGGGTTTGTTAGTCCTATATTGAGTGTTTGACCACCGCCAACAGAAAAACCGGCAACCGCACGGTGTTTACTGTCTTTCACAACAGGATAGTTGGCTTCTACATAGGGAACGATGTCATTGATCATATCTTTTGTAAAATCGGGCGTAGGAGCAGGCCTTACATTTCCATAGGGCATCACGATGATCATCGGTTTTGCTTTGCCCTGCGCAATAAGATTGTCGGCAATAAAATTTGCCCTGCCCACTTTGGTCCATGTTTCTTCTGTGTCAGAGCCGCCATGAATCAGGTAAAGCACGGGGGATTTGGTTTTTCCAGTCGTGTCAAAACAGTGAGGTGTGTAAACAAGCAGCGGACGGGGAGTACCCAGCGTTGCAGAATTATATATCCGGTAACTGATCTTTCCATGCGGTACATTCTGCCAGGAATGAACCAATGGCGTAGTTCCCGGTATGTCAACTATGCTGCGTTTAAATCTTTCGTTGGCAAATATGAGTGTGTTGTTCGGGTCAGCGAGCAAAACACTGTCCACCCAGAAGCTATAGGGATAAATATCCGGTTTTACAGGGCCCACAGTGATGCTCCACACACCTGATGTATCTTTTGTCATCGGCTGTCTGCCGGATAAAAACTCTCCGCTTAGCGATACCTGGCCAGCATTGCGTGAATAATACCGGAATGTAACAGTATTGTCTGTATGCACTTCAGGTGACACGGGAGAAGGAGGCCGTTGTGCCTGCAGAACGGCTCCCGTACAAAACAGCGCCGTTACGATATGTACAATTCGTTTCATTTACTATTTATTTTATTTGATCATTCCCAGTATTGATAAACTCATCTGCCTTTCCCAGGCTTATAGTATCTTTTGTTGGAAAGTCAGCTGGTAGGGGATAAGCTACTTTGCCGGTTGCCAGCCATTCTGCCACCCGTATCATAGTTGTCTGAAAACCGATACAGCGGTATGCAGGCGGATAAATATCTCCTTTCCAAAGGTGCCCTAAGCTGGAATTATAAACCCATCCTTTACCATAACTCACTAACCACTCAAGCGGCCATTGCCGTTGGGTGCCGGTGCTGTCGTAGGCATAGGAGAGGACTGTAAGATTTTCGGCTACTCCTCTCGGAAAATTATACACCTCCGTATTGGCGGTTTGCCATGCAGCCGGATAATTTTCATTAACGGGATGGCGGTTGAGGATTTGCACAATCGCATTGAACCTGGCGCCATGCCCGGTGTTACTGCCTTCCCCGGGGGGAATGCGAACGATATTTTTATTGGGATCAATTTCCAGGGCGTAACCAAAACTGCGGGGCCGCCAGCCGAGACCGATCATTTTTTCATATTCTTCCCAATGCGGAAAAGCATTGTTGGCGGAATGCAGTATATAAAGACCACCGCCATCTTTCACATATTCCTCCAGTTTTATTTCCGCCTGTCTTGGCCATTTTAAATGCCATTGACCCAAATTGTTGCTGTTCTGAACTATGACACGGTATTCTTTAAAATCCGGTTGCCATGACTCTCTTTGCATACTATCAGGTGGTACAGTTGTAACATCTACAGTGAAAAGATTGCTTTTCTCCAGTATCCATTTTGTTACGGCAGTGGTTTGTTTCCAGTCGTGGTTGCTGAAGCCGTCAACGATCAATAGGGGAATGCGTTTTTGTTTTCCGGCAAGTTTCTGGGCGGAATTGCAACCCGGCAACGGGATAAAGGACATGCCGGCAAACATGTATAACCACACAGTGGCACTCTTCCAGGTGAGATAACATTTTATATGCTCTGTCTGTTTCATCATTTCTGTTTAAAAAGCAATTGAGCGGTTTCGGCAAAAAATACTTTTACGTTCATCCACGTATGACCACCCCCCGTGACCAGGCTTTTATAGTTTATTTTTTTTGATGTCAGGTAGTTTAAAAATTCGGCTGTCTGGTTATATAAAAAATCTTCATTGCCCACACTTACCCAAAGCATCTTCAGTTCTTTATTGGTGCGGTCGGGGTTATCAATAACAGGTTTGAAGCTGTTTTCCATTTCCGGTGTGGACAGGAAAGCGGCATAGCAGCATATCCATGAAAATTTATCCATGTTGCCAAAAGCTGTTCTCAATGTTTGTCCGCCTCCCCTGGAAAAACCGCCTATAGCCCGGTTCTCCTTGTTGCTGAGTGTACGATAATTCTTTTCTATATAAGGGATCACTTTAGTTACAAGGTCTGTCTCAAAAAGTTTTGCTCTTCTTACCGCATCTTCACTATCCCGTGAAAAATTATCAGCCGGTTTGGATTGCCCTGTCTGTTCGGCAATTCTTGCAAAGGTGTTTCCATAGGGCATCACCACGATCATGGGTTGTGCTTTGCCTTCGGCGATCAGGTTGTCAAGGATCAGGTTGATGCGGCCCACTTTATAAAATGTTTCTTCTGTATCGGTGGTGCCGCTGATGAGGTAAAAGACAGGGTATTTTTTTGCGGGGTCTTTATCATAGCCGGGAGGAGTATAAACAACAAGCGATCCGGTTGATCCTTCTACCGATGGATAGTATTCATAATTCACAGCGCCGTGCGGAACATCACGCATGGCATGAATGAGTGGAGTGAATCCCGGAACATCCACGAGACTGGCTTTGAACCGCTCATTGGGGAAAAAATCTTTATTAGCAGGGTCCATCACCGTTACACCGTCCACTGCAAAACTGTAAGGATAGATATCCGGCCTGACCGGGCCGACGGTAATACTCCAGATGCCGGATGAATCTTTGGTCATCGGCAACTGTGTTGCTCCAAACTGGCTTCCGCCCAATTTCACTTCTTTGGCTGACGGCGCCAGGTAACGGAACGTGACTTTTTTATCCGCATGCACCTGGGGTGAAATAACTAGAGGGCCTCTTGGCGGTTGTCCTTTGACAAAGCCGGCTACACAAACTATTGTGCAAACAAACAATGACCGGGTAATTATTTTTGTAAGCATATTGATCTGTTTATCAGAAATCATATTTATTTAAAAAGCTTTTGTGCAATGGTGGCCAGGTAAAGTTTACAGTTCATCCAGGTATGCCCGCCATCCGAAATCAAAGTTTCATGTTTGATCTTCTTTTCATCCAGCACTTTCAGGTAATCAGAAATGACAGGGTACAAACCATCTTCTTTGCCCACACCAATCCAGAATAGTTTCAAACGCTGGTTGGTAAGTGAAGAGTTTTCAAAAGCAACAGCATTGTTGCTGTGGAATTCTTCTTTTAACATCCCGGGAGCAAAACCACAAACCCAGCTAAATAAGTCAGGGTTGTTTAAGCCGATATAAAGACTTGTTCCTCCGCCGCCCGAAAATCCGGCAATGGCTCTGTTATCTTTATTTGCTTTTGTGCGGTAATTTTTTTCTACGAAAGGAAACAGTTCATTTAAAAAATCTTTTTTAATCTCATGCAGGTTCTCCCGGTTTCTGAGACTTCCGGAAGACTTGCTGATGGCAGGAAATGCACGCCCATACGGCATTACTATGATCATAGGCTTTGCTTTGCCCTGTGCGATCAGGTTGTCAAGGATAATATGGGCCCTTCCAACTTTGGTCCATGTTTCTTCCGTATCTGTAGTGCCATGAAGCAGGTAAAGAACCGGGTATTTTGTTTTTGTGTCTTTTTCATAAGCCGGTGGTGTATAGATCAGCACCGGGCGGATGCCTAATTGGGATGAACTATAATACCGGTAGGAGAGTGTGCCATGCGAAACGTTTTGTATAGTATGTACCAATGGCTCATCACCCGTGATCTCCACAATACTGTTCTGAAAACCTTCATTGGGGAATATGGCCGTATTTGCCGGATCAGCGACCCGGATACCGTCAACAATAAAATTGTAGGGATACATATCCGGCGTTATCGGGCCAACCGTGATACTCCAAATACCCAAAGAATCTTTTACCATCGGCGACCGTACCGCTCCGAACTCGCTTCCTCCAAGTTTCACTTCTTTGGCTGATGGCGCCAGGTAACGGAACGTGACTTTTTTATCCGCATGTACCTGGGGTGAAATCACAAACGGGCTTCTTGGAGGTTGTCCTATGGCAAAGCCGGCTACACAAACTATTGTGCAAACAAACAATGAACGGACACTTATTTTTTTATACATAGCGTTCCTGTGTTTCTGTATGATCCATAGACAAAATGACTATGCCACGGGGCGGTGGTTTATCTGTCGGGATATTCAATTTATTAGCTATGGGAGCCTGTCGCTAACAACAAGGCTTCAACATAGTAACAGTTCTTAAGACTTACCAGCTAAGCTGTATCAATGATACGGCCTGCCGCGGCAGGTCAAACTGTAAAACAGTTTTTCCTTTTGTTATTTTCTTCCATTCAGGTGAGCTGTATAATTGTAGCTGACCCGCTTTTTCCAATTGCATATATTGTTCCGCAGTTACCTGTTGCGGCTTACCCATCGCTTTCCACAGTTCAAATGAATTGCCGAACTGCCCGTCAACACGGTAATGCTGCGCCAATACATTGTTGCTGTTTATTCCTTCAACGGTTAGTTCCACCGGCGAAGCTGCAGCGGTTACATCATCATCATGGTAATTCCATATCATGACATAAACTACGTTTCCGTTTTTGCAGGCAAGGGCATTGATGTCGTTCTTTTCTCTTACGCCATTGGCGATAATATCGGCGACATTAAAACCTTTATCGTTTTTGACGGAAATTCTTTCCCCTTCCATAAGTCCGAACATCCGGAATATGTTCAGCACAGGTTTATTAACGCCATTGGTGGCGAGGTCCCTAAAACCGGCGAACCATTCCTGGTCTTCAAACTCAAACGACCAGCTTACTGCGCCTTTCAAATTCACTTTATATTGATCCATCAGTTCATAGATCCTGGCAAACGATGAAGCGGTATAACTGGAATACATCGTGCCATTACGGTAGCCGTACTTCGGATCTCTTTTTTCCGAACAGGCAGCGCATCCTTCAGGGTCACATTCACCAATAACGATTGGAATATTTTTCAGGTCAGGAAATGATTTGACCGCTTCAAAACCTTTTTGAATATCTTTCAATTGAACCCCCATATTCATCCGGATATGGCCATCTGCAAATTCCGGTGAGCCTTTTGCATGAAAGCCGATGTATTGCAGCGGTGTTCCTGTTTTCCCTGTTGCATAATTTTTACCACGCAGGCAATGTTCAATAAAACCAGTAAGATACTTATAGGCTTTTTCATTTCTTGGGCTGGTGGTATGGGGTCCACCAATAATACATTCAGGACAGGCTTTTTTTAAACCATCGGCAGCATAATCATAGAGTTTACAATATTCTTCAAAAGTACCGGACCAGTAAGGAATATCGGGTTCATTCCAAACCTCCCATGGCCATGTTGCTACTTCTTTTTTTCCGTATCGTTCAACGGAATGTTTTACCCATTGATAAACTAACTCCCTCCACTTATTATAATCTTTTGGCGGATATGTCCAGCCGGTCCATAAATTGCCGCCTTTGCTCCATGTGTGTTCATAAGGGTCCGGTTTGGATGAAAGATCTTCCGGCATAAAACCAATCTCCATCAAAGGCTTCATACCCCGCTGGATATAGGTATCAATAATGCTATCAACGATTGTCCAGTTATAAACAGGATTGCCTTTTTCATCCTCTTTATATGCATCTGTGAATCCCCATTTAAGATCAGGCCCTGTACTATTACCTTTTGATGTAAGCAGGTTGTGCGTTCTTACATATACCGTTACCGGGCTCAATCGCGTTAATTCTGTCAATAGTTTCTGACCATCTTTTCTTGTTGTATAATTGGGCTCATCATACCCGAAAAATGACCAGAACGGCTTCATGTCTCCAATGGTCTTCGAAGCATCAACCTGTATCGTTACCGATTTTTCAATTCCCTGTGACCGGGCAATAAGCACCTGGAACAAGGAAATAATCAGTGCAAGAAGTTTAATTTTCAACTGCATAGTACTTGAGTAACATGTTTATTTAAAAAGCAACGGAGCAAACTGATAAAGGCACCTGCGCCAGGTATGCCATTCGTGTGCCGTTCCCGGCGATTCGTAATAGACGTGTTTGATACCGGCTGCTTTCAGTGCATCACTTAATCCTTTCATCCGTTGTCCTTCTGCAGTACCAATACCCAAAAAGAATGCACGAACTTTTTTATTGAAGGTTGCAGAATCGCTGAATACGCCATTATAAACCGTTTTAAGTTCTGTTTGGGCATTAAACATGCCTGCACCGCTAAAGCCGCCGATGTAAGCATATTTATCCAGGTTATTGAGTGTGATATTGAACGTTTGAAATCCGCCCCATGACAATCCGGCCATTGCCCTGTTTTCACGATTGGAAATGGTGCGGAATTTTGAATCAATCATTGGAATTACATCATTCAATAGCATGGGCGTAAAAGAAGAACCATACTGACTGCGAGCCAATGCCACATCTTCGCCGGGTTTTGGCCTGAACGCCACTTCAATGTTTCCACTTTCCATTACCACAATCATTGGCTTTGCCCTTTTTTCGGAAATCAGGTTATCAAGAATATAATTCATATGCCCCTGGTTTGACCAGCCGGTTTCATCTTCGGCCATGCCATGTTGTAAATAAAGTACCGGGTATCTTTTTTTTGTATCCGTGTCGTAACCGGGAGGGGTATAAACAAAGCAACGGCGTGTTTCATTCATTGTATTAGAGTAATAATAAACTCCTCTTACTTCTCCATGCGGTACCAGCTTCGGCATATAAAAATCTTCCCCGGGAGTTGGCACTTCAATGCCGCTGGTCCATTTGCCGGTTCCGAAGTAAGATTCGCTGGCAGGATCTGCCACTCTCACGCCATCAATAAACAGGAAATAATAATGAAAGCCGGGCATCAGTGCCTGGGTGGTCACCGTCCACATACTGTCATTTAATTTGATCATGTCATAACGCTTGCCGAGGTCAACCTGCAGATTTTGGGCGTTAGGTGCTTTTAGCAGGAAGACAGCCCTGTTCTCTTTGTCAATTCGGGGAAAGTCATATCCCGGTGTGTTGGAGAAAGGACGTATGGTTCCGGCTGTGTCAGGCATTTGGGCAAGACACGTTGTACCAATAGAAAGCAGTAATGTGATTGCCTGTATTATTTTCTTCATGTTTGTCCTCTTTAGTCTTTAAAAATCAAACCAGCAAAATTGTACAGGTTATTCCTCCATACCGGCCAGGTATGACCACCCGGGTACTCGCTATAAGTGTATTTTATTCCCAATTCATCAAATTTTGCAAGCATGGTTTTGCAATTGGCATATGCAATGTCTTCCTTGCCACCCATGGCCACCCAGAGATTTTTCAGATTGCTGTTAATCATTGCCGCATTGGCTTTCATAAATTCATACTGTGGATTGGAAAGTTCCGGCCGGTTGGCAAACCAGCCAGAGCTGAATACGCCGAGATACGAAAACATATTTGTGTTTTTTATTCCGGCATACAAGGTTTGCAAACCGCCCATTGATAAACCAGCCAATGCCCTGTTTTTTGCATCCGTTTCAGCACGGTAATTTTTTTCAACAAATGGTATGACAGATTGCTTCAATTCATTTTCAAAAGAGCGCAATACATTTTCATTAAAACCGGCCAGGCCGCCCGTTCCCATATTTCCATCAACCATAACAATCAACATAGGTTTTGCCTTCTTTTCAGCAATGAGGTTGTCAAGAATCAAATCCGTTTTGCCTTGTGTAGCCCAACCTCTTTCGTCTTCTCCGCCGCCGTGCAATAGATACAGCACGGGATATTTTTCGCTTGTATTGACATCATAGCCCGGTGGCGTATAGATGTAAAACCGTCGCCATGAATTGGTGGCTGTGGAATAGTATCTCTTTATTCTTACATCGCCGTGAGGAACATCTTTAAGACCATAATAACCGCCACCTGTAAAAGGTATTTCAATGCCGCTGGCCATACGGCCCATGCCGTAAAAACTTTCGCTTGCAGGATCGGCAAGAGCGACACCATCGATCAACAAAGAATAATAATGAAACCCTTCGCCGATGGAATCGGTGGTGGCGATCCAGTATCCCCCGGTATCTCTGGCCATATTATATTTTTTGCCTAAATCAATTTGTACTTTTTGAGCATCGGGAGCTTTTACACGAAATAGTACCCGGTTGTCGGGCAATACCTGGGGATACTTTGCTGACCTTACATTAGAAGCGGCGGGTGAGCCTAAAATAGTGTATCTGGAAAAAGTTGAATTATCAACTGGCTTAA
>JANWIJ010000088.1 GCA_025449935.1 Chitinophagaceae bacterium | reverse complement strand
ATAATCTACGAAATAAAGATCATGTGATTTTGAACGGATTTTTTCAATGGCGGAATGATAATCCTTATACCAGTCGATCACGAATTCCTTTCCTTCAATGCCTTTGATGTAATCGCTGATGATAAAATAATCATCTTCGTCATCGTCAATAATGGCTATCCTGATGGGTTCTGTTCTTAGCATGTTAGTTTATGATTTTCGGGAAGAACCAGGATAATCCGGGCACCCCCTTCATTGTTCTTTTCGGCATATACCCTTCCCTGGTGATTATCAGCTATTCTTTTAACTAAAGCAAGACCCAGGCCATTTCCCGCGAATGCTGCCTTACCATGCAGGCGGACAAGCGGCTGAAAGATATTTCCTGAATCCTCCGGGTTAAACCCGATCCCGTTATCGTCCATACTAATTTTATAATAAAGGATGTTTTCCGGCAAATGCAGGTCCTGTTGCTCAGTTCCCGGAAGTTTTTCTGAATTGATGGTAATTTTTAAGGGAATATCCTGCCGGCTGAATTTGAATGAATTTTCCAGCAATTTTTTAAACAATAACCGTAGCTGTGATTTATCTCCCATTATTCCCGGTATATTGACGAGGCTGATACCGGCCTCCTTTTCTTTTATAAGCGATGCTGATTCCTGCCAGATTCTTTTAATGATCTGCTCCAGGTCGCAAAGTTCATCCTGCATTTCCGCCGGAACAGCAGCAGCCAGTTCTGTAAATCCATCCACCAATGACCGCATGGCACCAATACAGGTGTGAATACGGTTCGTGTATTGTTCCACTTCTTCCGTGGGAGATGGTTTGTATTTTGCCAGCAGCCTGTCCGTAAGCACTTCGAGTTTCCGCAGTGGTGCCTGCAGGTCATGCGCGGCTGTGGCGATAAAATTCGCATACAGGTCCCTGTAATTGTTTTCAGAAACAGTATGGACAGCCTTGTTCCTTTCTACATCTTTTGCGGGGGAAATTGCATTTTTTACAGGAGCCGGCATACAGGGTTATTAATTGAACGGATATTCCCGCAAATAGAGTTCCTGAATCGTTTTTTTGATAAAATTCCCCACTTTTTCTTTTATTATAACAAGAACCCATAACAGGAGATACACTAAATGGGTTTGCAGGACGTTTTTGTAAAAAAACAATGTAATTTGCCCTAATGCCCAACAGGGCTTTTCCCGTTTTCCGGTTAAGAAATGAAGCAAAAAATCCTGATAGTAGATGATGAGACTGATTTCTGCATGATTATGAAAATGTATTTCATAAAGAAAGGCTATGATGTTACACTGGCCTTCACGCTGAAGGAAGGACTTGCCTTACTGAAGGAGATCAAACCGGATATTTTATTCCTTGATAATAATCTGCCGGATGGGTATGGCTGGGATGCTGTGGAAGATATTGTGGAAATAATTCCCCAAATCAGGGCTTACCTGGTTAGCGCTCACAGGAATGACATTCCTTTCAGTGGCCTGGAAAAAAACGTTGTGATCTGGGAAAAACCCATTTCACTGAATATTCTTAATGCTGTTTTTTAGAAAAAGTATGCCTTATACCAGGCAGATAGAAAGCATATACCGGGCTATTTTCTCCAGCTCCGTGTTATTGGCGGGTTTAATAACATAGTCGGCGGCTCCCAATTCCAGGCATGTCTTTTTGAATTTCTCGGACCCGGAAGTGCTCCATACAATCTTGGGAACATCCTTATAACGTTCATTACTCCCTATCTCTTTTAGTATATCGGCCCCGTTCAGACCGGGCATATTATAATCCAGTACGATCAGGCAGGGCATTTGATCATCCTTTAATTTTTCCAGGGCTGACAGGACTTCTTTTCCGCTATTAACAAATAAGAGAATGAAGGAGTTATCTATGGAAGTAAAAACCTCTGTGAGCATTTCCTGGTCATCCGGATCATCTTCACCAAGCAAAATAAATTTGGCGGGCAGGGGCCCTTCTAAGACTACTTTTTGTGGCACAGTTTTTACCGATTTTTGGTGTAATTGTAAGATAGGAAAGTTTTCCCAATTGCTGCCTGGAAGTAGCAGGGGGATTTTTTTATGTCTATCCACCCTAATTTTTATTAATACCTGTATCCGCTTACCTCAATTAAATGCATGATGAAAAAGAAACTAAAACCAACTGTAAAGGCATCTTCTGCTGCGCCACCCGTGAACGATTTGCCTGCCCGGACCTCCCTCAAAAAAAAGAACGGGCAAACTAAGGCAAACGGGAAAAATTCTGCTAACGGAAAAGCTCCCGCAAATGGAAAAGGAGCTTTATACAACCTGGACCTCGACTATTCCGGTGAACTGGACAGCCGTGAGCTGCTGCGTGTATTAACGGAAGTTAAGGAAGGAAATTTTTCGGTGCGGTTGCCGGATGATAAGAGCGGGTTAAGCGGTAAGATATGTGATACGCTTAACCAGATCATCTCGTTGAACGAGATGCTGAGAGATGAACTTACCCAGGCCAAAAACACCATTGGTAAAAAAGGGCATTTGAATCACCGCGTTGCATTACCCCGCACGGCAAAAGGATCGTGGGCTGCCGGCGTGGATTCTATCAATACCCTTATATCAGATCTTGTACACCCCACCATTGAAATTGCGCACGTAATCAGTTCTGTGGCCAAAGGAAATCTTTCGCAGGAAATGCCATTGAAAATTGGAGATCACCTGCTGCAGGGAGAGTTTGCAAAGATCGCTGCGGAGGTAAATGACATGGTGAAGCAGTTAAACCTGTTCTCCATGGAGGTTACCCGTGTTGCCAGGGAAGTAGGTTCCGAAGGTAAACTGGGAGGACAGGCAAAAGTAAAAGGAGTAGCAGGTGTATGGAAAGACCTGACGGATTCGGTGAACCAGATGGCGGGTAACCTGACTGCGCAGGTGCGTAATATCGCCGAGGTAACGACCGCGGTAGCGAAAGGCGACCTCCGTAAGAAAATCACCGTGGATGTACAGGGAGAGATTCTTGAATTAAAGAATACGATCAATACGATGGTGGACCAGTTGAACTCATTCTCATCCGAGGTAACCCGGGTGGCCCGCGAGGTGGGTACGGATGGTAAACTTGGCGGCCAGGCAGAGGTTCAGGGTGTCGCGGGTACCTGGAAAGATTTAACGGATTCAGTGAACCAGATGGCTTCCAACCTTACCGGCCAGGTACGTAACATTGCGGAAGTAACTACCGCGGTGGCCCGCGGTGACCTGTCAAGAAAAATTACGGTTGATGTTAAGGGTGAGATCCTTGAATTAAAGAACACCATCAACACGATGGTGGATCAGTTGAATTCATTTTCTGCGGAGGTGACCCGGGTAGCGAGGGAAGTGGGTAGTGAAGGAAAGCTGGGGGGACAGGCAACGGTAAAAGGAATTGGGGGTGTATGGAAAGACCTGACCGACTCCGTGAACCAGATGGGATCCAACCTCACCGCCCAGGTAAGAAATATCGCGGAAGTGACAACGGCGGTGGCGAAAGGAGACTTGTCCCGTAAAATCACCGTGGACGTTAAAGGAGAAATTCTTGAATTGAAAGATACCATCAATACGATGGTGGACCAGTTGAATTCATTTGCATCGGAAGTGACCCGTGTGGCACTGGAAGTAGGTACCGAAGGAAAACTGGGAGGCCAGGCAAAAGTGCAGGATGTGGGTGGTACCTGGAAAGACTTAACTGAGTCCGTAAACCAGATGGCTTCCAACCTGACAGCACAGGTTAGAAATATCGCGGATGTAACAACCGCGGTGGCAACCGGTGACCTTTCCAAAAAAATTACAGTGAATGTGGCAGGAGAAATCCTGGAATTGAAAAATACCATCAATACGATGGTGGACCAGTTGAATTCATTCGCATCGGAAGTAACCCGTGTGGCACTGGAAGTAGGTACCGAAGGAAAACTGGGCGGCCAGGCAAGAGTGCAGGGTGTGGGTGGTACCTGGAAAGACCTGACCGACTCCGTGAACCAGATGGGATCTAACCTGACAGCGCAGGTAAGAAATATTGCCGAGGTAACCACAGCCGTGGCAAAAGGTGACTTGTCGAGAAAAATTACCGTGGACGTTAAAGGAGAAATCCTGGAATTAAAAAATACCATCAATACGATGGTGGACCAGTTGAACTCATTTGGTTCCGAGGTATTCCGTGTGGCACGTGAAGTGGGTTCGGAAGGTAAGCTGGGTGGCCAGGCCGATGTACCGGGTGTGGAAGGACTCTGGAAAGACCTGACGGATTCCGTAAACAAGATGGCATCCAATCTTACTTCGCAGGTAAGAAATATTGCGGAAGTAACCACCGCGGTGGCCAATGGTGACCTGTCAAGAAAAATTGAAGTGGATGTAAAAGGGGAGATCCTGGAATTGAAGAATACCATCAATACGATGGTGGAACAGCTGCGGTCATTTGCTTCCGAGGTAACCCGTGTGGCAAGGGAGGTTGGTACGGATGGTAAATTGGGAGGACAGGCAAACGTACCCGGTGTTGGAGGTACCTGGAAAGACCTGACAGACTCCGTGAACCAGATGGCCGGTAACCTGACAGCCCAGGTTCGTAATATCGCCGATGTGGCGATCGCGGTGGCGAATGGTGATATGTCAAGAAAAATTACGGTTGACGTACGGGGTGAGATATTGCAATTGAAGGAAACACTGAATACCATGGTGGATCAGCTTCGCGCCTTCGCATCGGAAGTAACCCGTGTGGCGCGTGAGGTTGGTACCGATGGTAAACTGGGTGGACAGGCCTTCGTGCCCGGCGTGGCTGGTACCTGGAAAGATCTTACTGACTCTGTTAACCAGATGACGGGTAACCTGACTTCACAGGTGCGGAACATTGCAGAGGTAACAAAAGCGGTGGCATCCGGTGACCTTACCAAGAAGGTAACGATCGATGTAAAAGGAGAGATCTTCGATCTGAAGAATACGATCAACACGATGGTTGACCAGTTGAACTCCTTCTCCGTAGAGGTGACCCGTGTGGCAAGGGAAGTAGGTACCGAAGGAAAATTGGGTGGGCAGGCCGAAGTGCAGGGTGTGGCCGGAACCTGGAAAGACCTGACCGACTCGGTGAACATGATGGCCTCCAACCTGACGAACCAGGTGCGGGGTATCGCCAAAGTGGTAACTGCGGTTGCAACCGGTAACCTGAAACAAAAACTTTCTATCGTATCGCGTGGTGAAGTGGCACAACTGATCGATACCATTAACGAAATGATCGATACACTGGCGTTGTTTGCTGACCAGGTAACCAACGTTGCCCGTGAAGTGGGTGTGGAAGGAAGATTAGGCGGACAGGCCCTGGTACCCGGTGCGTCCGGTATCTGGAAGAACCTTACGGAGAATGTAAACCAGCTGGCGGAGAACCTCACGACCCAGGTACGGAATATCGCTGATGTTGCATCGGCGGTAACCAAGGGTGACCTTACCCAGATGATCCGCGTAGAGGCAAAAGGAGAAGTGGAAGAACTGAAGGACACGATCAACCAGATGATCGCGAACCTGAAAGAAACAACGCTCCGCAACCAGGAACAGGACTGGTTAAAATCAAACCTGGCAAAATTCACCCAGATGCTGCAGGGACAAAAGGATCTTAACACGGTAACCCGCCGGATCCTTTCCGAGTTGGCGCAGGTGGTCAATGCGCAAAAAGGCATGTTCTACATTCTTGAACAGGATGATAATTTCAAAGCCCCCAAACTGAAATTATTTGCAGCCTATGCTTTTGGTGACGAAGTAAAAACCTCAAAAGAATTCGCATTGGGACAGGGACTGGTGGGACAGTGTGCACTTGAAAAAGAAAGGATCCTGTTATCAAATGTTCCAAAGAACTATATTAAGATCGCCTCGGGCCTGGGTAAGGCAACACCAGTAAATCTTATTGTGCTGCCGGTTTTGTTTGAAAAAGAAATCAAGGCCGTCATCGAGCTCGCTTCTTTTGATACGTTCAGTGAAACACACCTTGACTTCTTAAGCCAGCTTACCGAAAGTATCGGTATCGTATTGAATACGATCGAGGCCAATACCCGGACCGAAAGCCTGCTTGTTCAATCACAATCGCTGACAGATGAATTAAGAAGGACCAACGAAGAATTACAGGACAAGGCCCACCTGCTGGTAAAACAAAAAGAAGAAGTGGAAGACAAGAACAGGGAGGTGGAGGAAGCCAGGTTGTCGCTGGAAGAAAAAGCCGAACAGCTCCAGCTTACTTCGAAGTATAAATCGGAATTCCTCGCCAACATGTCGCACGAGTTAAGAACGCCCTTAAACTCCCTGCTGATCCTGGCGCAACAGTTATACGAGAACCATGATGGCAACCTGAATGATAAACAGGTCAGCTATGCCAAGACCATTCATAGTTGCGGGGATGACCTGATTCAGCTGATCAATGATATCCTGGATCTTTCAAAGATCGAATCCGGGTATATTTCTACTGACTTTGTCAAGCTGCAATTCAACGAGATTACCACCTTTGTTGAAACAACCTTCAAACACATTTCTGATAATAAAAACCTGCGGTTTAGTATTGAGCTGGATGAAAAATTACCGAAGAGCCTGGAGACCGACGCCCAGCGGCTTAACCAGATCCTGAAGAACCTGCTATCCAATGCTTTTAAATTCACGGAAAAGGGTGAGGTGAAACTTAAGATCTATGAAGCCAACCATAACTGGAAACAGCATATACCGAGCCTCGATAACGCATCACGGGTAGTGGCCTTCGAGATCAGGGATACGGGTATTGGTATTTCGCGTGACAAGCAGAATATCATATTTGAAGCCTTCCAGCAGGCGGAAGGTTCTACCAGCCGGAAATATGGAGGTACAGGTCTTGGTCTTTCTATCAGCCGGGGGCTGGCAGATCTCCTGGGCGGTTCCATTGAACTGAGCAGTGAAGTAGGCCAGGGAAGCCTGTTTACTTTATTCCTCCCCATTGACTATAACCCTGCATTCAACAAAAGAGAGAAACAAAGCATATTAAAGGTCAGCGAATACAAACTGGCCGAAGGATATGCCGATGCCGTGCTGCAGTCTGTTCCAACCGTCAAAGTGAATGACACAAAAGACCTCGAAGCCCTGAACGAAATCATTAATGAAGCCGGTGACGACCGTAACAATATCAACACCGGTGACAAGGTCGTTCTTGTTATCGAGGATGATATCCGCTTTGGCAAGATCATGATTGAAAAGGCTCACGAAATGGATCTGAAGATTGTCATCGCTACTGGTTTCGGGGATGTGTTCGATCTTTTCAATAAATACAATCCTATTGCCGTAACCCTGGATGTTAAGTTGCCCGACGCAAGCGGTTGGAGAATCCTGGATCTCTTCAAGAACGATATCAATTTCCGGCATATACCTGTACACCTGATCTCGGGAGAAGAAAACAGCCTGCTGGCGATGCAGCGGGGCGCCCGGAGTTTTAACCTGAAACCGTTGAAAACAACTGCCCTGAATGATCTTTTCCAGGATATCATCCGCTATAATGAACGTAAAGAAAGGAAACTACTCGTTATCGAGGACAACGAACTTGATTCTTCACAGGTGGCCAAAATACTGGAAAACGGGGACCTGATTAAAATCGAAATCATTAACACCGGTATGAAGGGACTTGAAATGATCAGGCAGCATGATTACGATTGTATTATCGTGGATTATATGTTGCCTGATATTGGCGGTATGGAGCTGGTCACCGAGATCGGTAAAATGAAAAAGGCACAGGTGACACCGGTCATTGTCTATTCTGCCCGTGATTTTTCACCGAAGGAAAGAACACAGCTGAAACAGTATGCCAACAGGATCTTACTGAAAGATGTAAATTCCCTGGACCTGTTACTCGAAGAAGCGGTCTTGTTGCTTCATATCGATCACAAAGATCTATTGCCGAAGAAAAGAAAACTGATTGAGAACCTGCGGTCGAAGAATGATGTGCTGACGAACAAGAAAGTGCTGGTGGTCGATGATGATGTGCGGAACTTGTTCGCTCTTACCACGGCGTTTGAACGGTACTCTATACAGGCCATAACAGCAGAAAGCGGCCAGGAGGCCATGTATATCCTGGAAGAAAACCCGGATATCGATATTGTGCTGATGGACATTATGATGCCCGAGATGGATGGGTATGAAACAACGCAGAAGATACGTCGGGAACATAAGAATAACGCCTTACCCATTATTGCCGTTACCGCGAAAGCCATGAAAGGTGACCGGGAAAAATGCATTGAAGCCGGTGCTTCTGACTATATAACCAAGCCAGTTAAAATTGACCAGTTGCTTTCGTTGATGAGGGTATGGTTATATAAATAATAAATAAGAATGCCCAGCGCTTCAGTAAATAAAACGGCTCCCAAATCGGATATTAAGATCCTGGTGGTGGATGACAGGGAAGACAACCTGTTTTCTATTGAAGCTATCCTGGAAAAGGACAACTATTCTATCGTAAAAGCCAATTCTGGCCGGGCCGCCTTAAAAGTGCTGTTGAACGAGCATGATTTCTCCCTGATCCTGATGGACGTGCAAATGCCCGACCTGAATGGTTTTGAAACCGCCACGATCATTTATGAGCGGGATAAACTCAAAAATATTCCCATCATCTTTATTACGGCTTACAGCAACGACGAGGATCATGTATTCCGGGGTTATAAAATGGGGGGCGTGGATTATATCTACAAACCCATCAACCCCGATCTGCTCCGGGTGAAAGTAAGTGTGTTCGTGGAGCTTTATCGTAAAAATCACCAGTTGCAGTTGCAGGAAAAAAGATTACTTGCTACCAACCGTTCTTTGCAGAAAGAAATAGAAGAGCGGAAATTGTCCGAAGAAAAAGTACAACAGCTTAACCAGCAGCTGACAGAGAATAACGTTCATTTAAAACAAATGAACGAGGAGCTGGACCAGTTTGCATATATGGCATCACATGACCTGCAGGAACCATTGCGGAAGATCCAGATATTCAGCGATAAGATACTGTTGAAAAAGGACCAGGATGAGGAATCACAACGTTATTTTTCAAAGATCATTAGCGCTTCCCGGCGCATGCAGTCGCTGATCAATAACCTGCTTGACTTCTCCCGGCATACCGTCAGTTCATCCGATTTCAAAAAAACAGATCTCAACCAGCTCGTTAAAGAAACCCTGAATGACCTGGAGATGGATATTGAAAAAAGTAAAGCTCATATCCATTACAGTGGCCTGCCGGTTATATCAGCCGTACCCGGCCTTATGCAGCAGCTTTTTTATAACCTGCTCAGCAACGCCATCAAATTCAGGAAAAAGGAAGTTTCTCCCGTAGTGGATATCCGGGCGGAAAAAATTGGCGCGGAGGATCTTTCCAAATTCATCAGTCATGTGAACGGCACCGATTATTATAAGATCATTGTTACGGATAACGGGATCGGGTTCGACAGCCAGCACAACGAAGAGATTTTCAAAGTGTTTAAGCGGCTGCACAGTTACCAGGAGTATGAAGGCACCGGGGTTGGATTATCCATCTGTAAAAAAATTGTCGAAAAACATGGAGGGTTTATTACAGCGGAAAGTGAAGTTGACAAGGGATCATCCTTTATCATGGTCATACCCGAAAAGCAACCCGGGAAATAATGCTTCCCTAACTCAGCCAGTTCAAAAAGACCCTTGCCGCTAACAGCGAAACCGCCCCCGTTACCAGGCCGCCATAGACTTCTTCCGGAGTATGATCTGAAACTATAAAACGGGAAGTGCAGATTAAACCCGTGATCACCAGCACCACGGTGAGCCAGGTACCCACATTGATATCCTGTGTAAAACCCATGATGATAAAGAAAGTTAATACCAACCCGGCAGAAATAGCGTGGAGGCTTACTTTCATTTTTATGTTTACCATCAGGCCAATGATCGTACTGATAAATGTGGCCATTGCAAATTCAACAGCCTCCCGGGGCATATCCACTACATCCCGTGTTTTGCCAAAGTTGAACCACACATAGGAGATCCAGAAATACCAGATCATACAGGCGATAAAAGGTATTACCCGGTCCTTCTGCGTGCGCAGGTAGATACTGTCAATAAATTTCAATGCTTTTAACAGGAGAACGGTAACAAGCGGAAAAAAAGTAAAGGACACTACCGCCATCACCAGGGTCTTTGTTTTTTGAAAATCTGTAAAGCCTGCAAAAAGATAAGGATGTACGTACAGTAAAAACCAGATAATATAGACCGGCACAAAAACCGGGTGAAAAAGATAAGAGATGATATTGGCTGCCAGCTTCATCCCGGCGGGCTGTTCAGGAAAAGTTTTTTTTCGTATTTCCTGTAACTGGTTTGTTTCGTCTATCATCATTCCGGGGCTCATAGAAAAGCGATTTATGCAAAGTAAAGGAATTGGTAAAAAGAGGGTGATTTTTGTATATTTATTCCGCCAACGCGGACTTCCTGAAGGTAAAGCGGTTCGCGATCCTTACTAAATGAATATCCATGAAAAAACTATTGCTTGTTGTTTTCCTGTTTTCTTTTTCCATCCAGGGCTTCTCCCAAAAGATAGATAAGCCTAAAATGCAGGCCATGTATGATGCCATTAAAGCCGCGGGCATCAGGCACCCCGATTTTGTAATGGCCCAGTGTATGCAGGAAACCGGGAACCTGAACTGTAAAAAATGCTGTCTCCGGTATCACAACCTGTTTGGCTTTTATGTAAAAGGGAACAAGTGCAAAAAATTTGATTCTGATGAAGAGTGTATTGAATATTATAAGAAATGGCAGGATAAGCGGTATGAAAAATGGCGAAAAAAATTCCCCCAGGCCGATTATTATCATTTTTTGAAACATGTAAAATACGCTACGGGGGATAAATATACCGGGGAGCTAAAACCCAAAGTAGCGTGGGTGAAAAAGCATCTTAAGTTATAGTTCCAGGTTTGGAGTTTAAGGTTTAATGTTTAAAGTTTAAAGTTGTTAGGCCGGGTCTTTGTCCCCGTAAAATATTTTGCATCTATACAAACGTTGAACCTTCAACCTTAAACATGAAACCTTAGACCTTAAACGCTCCCTCACAAACTATTTCTTCAATCCCTTTATCTTTTCTATGTGAAAAGGTGTATGCGCGGCAAATATGTTATTGATAAACAGCAGCTCATTGATGCCTTCTGCTTTTAGCATAGCCACAAAATCACCGGTGTAGTAACGCTGGTCTACGACGATGACTTTTTCATAATTATTGATTAAGAACGGGGCAAATGCATTTCCATAAGATTCTTTAACCAGGGCGATTTTCCTTCCGTTCTTGTGCTGTGTTTCCATCTTAACTACGGGGAGGTCACCCTGCAGGAAAACAGAATAACTGTTCGCCCCGCTGACCCCTTCTCCATACATTTTTGATTTGGACCAGTAGCCGATCTTGTTGCTGCCGATATGGAAAGTCAACGAATCCCGGAACAGGTAATACCGCACGGAGTCAGGATTGTTTTGCAGCTTGGGATCACGGGTGAGCCGGTACAAAGAACCCAGGAAAGAATTTTTAGTCTTGGAGGCGACCGTATCCAGGGAAACCGGTGTCAGCCCGGCTGTTTCACAAAAAGCGCGGTAGGCATAATAAGCACCCAGGCTGGTCCAGTGATGATCCGTATTGAAATAAATATATTCTTCCCGGTGTTTTCTTATTTCATCAATCGCCCATACTTTTTTAATGTTAGAGTCCAGCGAATTATAAATATGCTCGATGGCCGGGCGGTTGGGCTTTTGCAGCTTTGCATATTTCTCAGTGATCTCAAATTCCAGGGCCACGGGAATAATCAGGTTATAGACCTGCAGGCCGGGAATGCGCAAACGGTTATAACCGTTGATGACATTTGCATAGGATTTTCCCATCGCCCCGCCACCCCCGAACATTTCAAAAGCCCTGTTCTTAAATACAAACACTCTTTTCTTTACTTCGCCAACCGCACCATCGTCGGGGAGCGGCCCGGCAGTTTCATTTTTAACCGTATCCGTTTTTTCATTGGCTTCCGCGTCATTGGCCGGATCATAAATTTTTATCTCGCTGGATTGAAAACCCAGTTTGCTTTTGAACGAACTGGCAAAAGCGATCCATTTATTACGAAGCGGGAAATTATCAGCATAGTATAATTCTATTTGTTTGAAATATTTTCCGCTCCTGAATGTGCTGTCCGTAAACGGGGGGAATTTTGTGAGCTGCCTGTTTTCCATGTCAGACACAGCCTCATGCTTCATGGTTAAAGAAGTAATGCAGCCAACCGACAGCAAGCCAACAAAAACCACCGCGTTGATCAACTGCAGGTAGCGTGGTGACCGGGGCTCAGCAGGGGTTGTGTTCTCATTCATACGCACTATTTTTTGCGGTTAAAACCGGAAATAAATAAAAGGGTTATAGCTTTTCCCGACCAGGTTCGCCACACACAGGAAAAGAAAAGCAACACTCATCACAATGGAAAGCGTTTCGAAAACAGCCGGTTTTTTCATTTTCAGTTCGATACGTTCTTTTACTTTATGATAAACCGGCATACACAATACCAGGGCCAGCAATATCCAGTATAAGTTGGTGGTAATATCATTGGTTATCTCCATGTCCCAGGAATTGCCAGAACCAAACGAGAATAATTTCTGGAAATAGCCAGCCAGGATCCGGGTGTCCGTAAAGTAAAAAATGACCCAACCCGGTACTATAACGATCAAAGCATAGATATGTGATACAAATTTGGGAAGCTTTTCAAAAAATTTCAGCAGGAACGCTTTTTCAACAGCGATAAAGAAACAGAAATAAAGCCCCCAGAAAATAAAATTCCAGCTGGCGCCATGCCAGAGTCCCGTTAGGAACCAGACGATGAATAAATTCCGGTATACATATTTGCGGTTGCCACCCAGTGGAAAATAAAGATAATCCCGAAAGAACGATCCCAATGATATATGCCATCGTCGCCAGAAATCGGTAGCCGAAGTTGCGGTATACGGGTAGTTGAAATTTTCATGGAGGTGGAAGCCAAACATCCTGGCCAGCCCGATGGCCATGTCGGAGTAACCGGAAAAATCAAAATAAATATGCAGGGCATACATGATAAGTCCCACCCAGGCGCCCCCCGGGGTCAGCGATGATAACTCGGTCATGGTAAGCGGGTCAGTATGGTCACCCATGTATTTCTTAACCAGCTCGGCTGCCAGATTGGAAAGAATGACTTTTTTGAACAAGCCTGTACAGAACCGGGATATCCCTTTACTGAAATCAGATAATGTTTCTTTCCGGTTTTCAATTTCATTCGCAACATGGGCATACCGGACGATGGGTCCTGCCACGAGCGGGAAATACAACGAAACAAACATGAGAAACCTGACAAAGTTCTTTTGGGATTTAACGGTACCGCGGTACACATCCACTACATAAGAAATAGTCTGGAATGTATAAAAGGAAATACCAATGGGCAACCCATAACCCGGCGCATCAAAAGAAGTTCCTAAAAGCGCATTTACATTTTCAACGATAAACTCATTGTATTTAAACGTCGCCAGTAACCCCAGGTTGATCGTGAGGGTGGACACAATACCGATCTTTGCCCATTTAGTGCCCCTGTATTTATCGATAAAACGGGCATTGGCGTAATCCACGATGGCCGAAAACAGCAGCAGGGAAATCCAGATTGGTTCGCCCCAGCCATAAAAACACAGGGACAGCGTGATCAAACAGATATTTCTCCAGCCTTTATTTTTAGTTATATAATATAAAAGAAGGTTGAGGGGAAGAAAAATAAAAAGAAAGACCAGGCTCGCGAATACCATAAAGCGGGATTGAGAAAAGTTTAGTCGTGTAAAATACTACTTTGATTTTTTATTCAAAATGAATACGGGCATTTTTTTTGAATATACCGTTCAGCGGGTATCACAGCGAATTATCAGGCACCAATACGTACCTTCATTGTTAAATAATTTCACATGCAATTAACGGCAAAACTCATCCAGTTATTACCCCTCCAAACCGGGAGCGGGAAAAACGGCCCCTGGAAAAAACAGGATATCATTGTTGAAACAGAAGGGCAGTATCCCAAAAAACTGTGCATTGCAATCTGGGGTGATAAAATCAATGAAAGCCAGTTGCAGCCAGGCGCCTTACTCAGTATTTCCTTTGATGTGGAAAGCCGTGAATACAATGGCCGCTGGTATACGGATGTAAAAGCATGGAAGATAGAAGCTGCCGGTTCAAAGACAGTATCGCCCGGTGAGGAGAGCCAGGAATATTTTGACGGGGGTGAAATGGAAAATAAAGATGATCTGCCTTTCTGAGCCAGGCCTAGAGTTCCTTTCTTAACCGGGCTACCGGGATATTCAATTGCTCCCGGTATTTGGCTACAGTACGCCGGGCAATATTATATCCCTTTTCCTGCAGCAATTCTGTAAGCCGCTCATCGCTTAACGGCCGCTTTTTATCTTCCCCTTCAATCAGGTTGCTGAGTATTTTTTTTACTTCACGGGTAGAAACTTCTTCACCGCTGTCAGTACTCAGCGATTCACTGAAGAAAAACTTAAGGCGGTAGGTACCAAATTCGGTTTGAACAAACTTGCTGTTCGCCACCCGGCTGACCGTTGAAATATCCAATCCTGTTTTTTCTGCAATGTCTTTCAGGATCATAGGTTTTAATTCCGTTTCATCACCCGTCAGGAAGAAATTATACTGGTGTTCCATGATGGCATTCATGGTGCTCAGCAACGTGTGCTGCCGTTGTTTAATGGCATCAATAAACCACTTCGCCGCATCAATTTTTTGTTTGATAAATAGTACTGCTTCTTTTTGTCTTTTATCTTTCTTTGCCCCGCGGTCATATTCTTTCAGCATATCCCGGTAGCCTTCGCTGATGCGGAGTTCGGGGGCGTTGCGGCTGTTCAGGGTCAGTTCAAGTTTGCCCGCATTGTTCATGATAAAGAAATCCGGGACAACATAGTTTTCTGCTTTATTAACCTCGCCTACATTTCCACCGGGTTTGGGATTCAGGCGGATGATCTGCTGCATGACTTCCTTTAACTGGTCATCGTCAAGGTTCAGGCCCCGCTGTATTTTTTCATAGTGTTTCTTGGTAAACTCATCAAAATATTTAGAGATGGCCTTGATAGCCGTATCCACTACCTGTCCGCGGCCTTCCGGTTGGCGGGCCTCATCTTTCTGACGATGTAACTGGAGCAGCAAACATTCCTGCAGGTCCCTGGCTGCCACCCCGGGCGGATCAAAATGTTGTATCCGCCTGATGAGGGCTTCCACCTCTTCTTCCGATGACATGATATTCTGGCGGAATGCCAGGTCATCCACTATCGCTGCGGTTTCCCGGCGCAGGTAACCATCCTCATCAATACTTCCTACAATTTGTTCGGCGATCGTATGTTCCCTTTCATCCAGCTTTAATAAACCCAGCTGGTTGATCAGCACTTCGTAAAAACTCGTTTCCGTTTTAAAGGGTAATTGCCTTCCTTCATCTTCTTCGGGGTAGTTGTCATCGCGCAATTTATAGTCAGCCACTTCATCATCGCCGTCCTGCACGTATTCGCTGACGTCTATATTTTCATATTCATCTTCTCCCCCGTCCATTTCACTAAATTCCTCTTCCGCTGTTTCACTGAATTCATCCTTTATTTCATCCGCGTTTTCTTCGTGTTTGTCTTCATCCAGTTCCAGGGCGGGATTCTCTTCCAGTTCTTCTTTAATACGCACTTCAAGACTGGCCGTAGGCACCTGCAGCAGTTTCATCAGCTGAATCTGCTGTGGGGATAATTTTTGCAGTAATTTCTGTTGTAAGCTCTGGCTAAGTGCCATGGTCCGTTCATTTTTTTGGTAGCCGGGCTTAGTTTTTCAAAAACCCGGCCAATTATCAAAAATCAGGCCGTAAATTTACGGACAAATAAACTAAGGATGCGCGAACGGATAAATTCTTTTATTGTTGTGCTGCTGTTCATGTTTCAGGCAGAAATCTCGGCCCAGGAAAAAAGCCTTGCAAAACAATCCGTTACCACCACAGTATACGAAAATAACGGCTACTTTTTTGGGACTTTTGGCCCCGGAAAATATTATTCGCATAAAATTTTATATACCGGTCCAAAACAGCTAAAATCCTACGGCGGGATTGATGTTGGCGGTCAAAAGAATCCGGGGCAGGTGAATCTTTTTCGCCCTGAATTTTACAAACATCAGCCGGGGTTTTTCTGCCGGCAGGAATTACAGCTTGAAAAAATCACAGCTATCCCTTTCCGGTTCCGCCTGGGCTCGCTGGAATATGTAAATTACTTGGAACAGAAACCCAATTCGGTTAACCCAAATCGTTAGCAGGCTAATGGAATACCCGGACCTGGAGCAGGAACACCAGGATGCTGACTACAAAACCCACGAGTGCCACCCAGCCGATCTTTTTGAGATACCACATAAAATTGATCTGCTCAATCCCCATCACGGCCACACCTGCCGCGGATCCGATAATAATCATACTTCCGCCTGTTCCGGTGGTTAGTGCGAGGAATTCCCAGAAAGGATGGTCCGTCGGATAGGTGCTGAGATCGTACATGCCTTGTGCTGCCGCTACAAGCGGAACATTGTCAACAATGGCGGAGAGTGCACCCAGAGCTGTACCGATTGCATATTCATTTTTCAATGTGTTGGTCAGGGCATCAGCCAGGTGTTTGAGCGCCCCGATCGACTGGAGGGAAGAAACGGCCAGTAGTATTCCCAGGAAGAACAGGATACTGGGGGTGTCGATCTTCTGGAGTGCATTGGCAACAGTATACTTACTGGCGGTCCCGATATCCTTTCGTTTGTGGATTAAAGTGGTTATGACCCACATACAGCCCAGCGCAAGGAGCATTCCCATAAAAGGAGGAAGATGCGTTACAGTCTTGAATGCAGGTACGAAGAGCAGGAAACCGATTCCAACAATGAGTATCAGCTTGCCCTCGCGAATTTCCTTCCCCGAAGCCCCGGAAGGAGGAATGGATTCGATCGTTTTCCCTTTGAATCTGCGTGCAATGATCAGGGCGGGAATGATACACCCGATCATACTGGGAAGGATCAACTGCTTAATGATATTCATGGCCGTGATCTGGCCCCCGATCCACAGCATCGTGGTGGTGACATCTCCCAAAGGCGACCAGGCGCCTCCCGTGTTGGCCGCAATAACGATCATACCTGCGAACCAGAGCCTGTCTTCTTTCCTGTTCAGTATCCGGGAGCAAAGTGAGGTCATGACGATAGCGGTTGTGAGGTTATCCAATAATGCTGACAGGAAAAAAGTGATGACTGTGATGATGAGCAGCAATTGTGATGTGCTTCGCGTCTTTATTTTTTGGGTTATGATCTCAAATCCCTCGTGCGAATCGATCAACTCAACGATAGTCATGGCACCCAGCAGAAAGAAGAGGATAGAAGCGATTTCCCCAAGGTGATGCAACAACTCTGCTGTGACCGTATCAGCGGATGCACTTTGGAGCATATAGATGGTCCAGCACAACACCCCGGTGATCAGGGCAGAAGCGGCCTTGTTGATCTTAAGCGGGTGCTCAAATGCAATGGCCGTGTAACCCAAAACAAAAACAATGATTATGAGTGTTATCCCCATTCAGTCCCTTTGGGGGTAAAGGTAACGATGGAAGGATGAACGGGATACCCGTGACAGGCCGATTCAATAAATTTGATGACAACATTATCGCTATATGTGTAAGAAATATTTCTTTTCCCTGTTCATCCTTTTTCTTCTGGCTAACGTGCCCGTACTATCGGCACAAAAAACGGAGGCATTAACAACATTGCTCGACTCATTCCGCGTGGCCGGAAATTTTCCCGGGCTATCAGCTGCCGTGTATTACGATGAAAAAAATAATTATTCGTTTGTGTCAGGATATTCGGATAAGGAAAAAAACATCCCGCTAAAAACTGGTGATTGCCTGATGCAGGGCAGTGTGGGAAAGACCTATGTGTCTGCGATTGCCCTTCAGCTGCTGCAGAAGGACCTAATAAAACTGGATGAAAAAGTTTCCCGTTACCTGGGTCATTATACCTGGTATAAAAGAATTCCCAACGCAGCCGCTATCACTATCCGCATGCTGATGAATCATACCAGTGCTGTGATGCGGTATGAATTTAAAGAACAGTTTACCCGGGATTTGACCGGTAACCCCGGGAAAAAATGGCGGCCGGAGGAGTTGCTTGCGTATGTACTGGACGAAAAACCTTCTTTCCCCGCCGGGGAAGGCTGGGAATATTCCGATACGAATTACATCCTGCTCGGGATGATCATTGAGGAGGTTACCGGGAAAAAATATTATGAATTGCTGAGGAAGAATATTCTTGATCCCCTGGAACTGGAAAATACATTTCCTTCGGACGATCGTAAACTGGATCGCCTGGTGCAGGGATATGCGGGTGCCGGTAATGAATTTGGCGGACAGGATAAGGTAATTAATGAAGAAGGATTATTTATCATCAATCCGCAGTTTGAATGGACTGGCGGGGGGATTTACTCCACGACGGCGGACCTGGCTAAATGGGGTAAGATTTTATATGAAGGCAAGCTGGTGGATACTTCCTTATTAATTCGGAATGCTGTACCCGCCAAACTGGGCCGTGATACTAAATATGGTTTAGGCGTTATCATCCGGCAAACATCGTTGGGGGTCGCCTATGGGCACAGTGGTTTTTTTCCCGGGTATATGACAGAGATGCTCTATTTTCCTGAACATAAAATGTGTGTGGCGGTGCAAACCAACAGCAGCGATTTTAAACACCTGAAAACAGGATTATTAAAAGTGCTGGTGGAAATAGCAAAAGCAGCAAGTAAGAATTAAGCAGGAATAGCAGCGGCACTCAGCACTTTCCTGATCACAGCTACCATCTTTTCTCCTTTTTCCCGGACCTGGTCCTCCGTCCATAATAAACTGATGGAAGTGGAGATGCACCGGCTCATAATGGCATCACTCGCCGTAAAATCCTTGCCGGCCTGTTCCATTACCTGTCTTTTGCTATCCGGGTGCAATGCATTCAGTGTAACTGAATTTTTCAGGTGATCCCATTTACGGATATAATGCCAGTTATTATCAAACCAGTAAAAATTGCCGGGAAGGATTCCCTGTTCGTTCATTTCATTCACGACCGCCCTGGTTATTTCTTCAGCCGGCAGAAACCAGCTGATAAAGGTGCAACTGTCTCCACCCGGATCGGGAATACGGCGGAATGAAACTTCAGGAACCTGTTCCAGGATGCTCTTTAGCAAAGCGTGATTCTTTTTCTGGATTGCTAAAAATTCAGGAAGTCTTTTTATCTGTGCAAGGCCTACAGCGGCATGTAATTCGGAAATGCGGTAATTGTAACCAATAAAAGGATGAAGATCCGCGCCTCGGTCTGCTCCTTTATGATCATGCCCGTGATCGGTATACCCGTCGCATTTTGTATAAACCTCTTCATTGTTTGTCATCGCCACACCGCCTTCGGCGCAGGTCATGGTTTTTACAAAATCAAAACTAAAAGTGCCGGCATCTCCAATGGTACCCAGGGCACGGCCTTTATAAGTGGCTCCAATACTCTGGCAGGCATCTTCGAGAAGTACGAGGTCATTTTCTTTGCAGATCGTTATCAATGCATCCATGTCGGCCATGCTGCCGCACATATGCACGGGCATCACCGCTTTGGTTTTTGGCGTGATGGCGTTAATAACCGCTTCCGGGTTCATGGTTAAGGTATCGTCCACATCCACGATGACCGGTATGGCCCCCACACTCAGGATAGCTTCAAAACTTGCCACAAATGTAAAAGAAGGCGTGATTACTTCATCCCCGAAACCGATACCCAGCGCACTCATCGCTGTCGTGAGGGCGGAGGTGCCGCTGGAGGTAAGCTGCGCATGTTTAGCCCCGAATGTTTTGCAGATGGCTTCTTCCAGTTCGCGGGATTTCCAGATTCCTTTCCGCGGTCCGTCAAATCCATAACGCATCAGGATGCCGGTTTCCAGCACATCATTTACTTCTTTTCTTTCCTGGTCACTCCAGAGTTCGTAGCCGGGCATAATAAGGGATTTAAGAGTTATGGGTCCACCTGGTTTTTGCTTTTGAAAGCAATAAGCAAAGGTAAAAAATCATCGCGGACCTGTTCAGGGAATATAAAAATTCCATTTCCCCCCGGGCTGTACCAATATGGCAATCTCGCTCAGGTCACTTTCATTATTATTCTTTCCCACGGCAGTAATAACATAGCGGTAAGAAAAATTTTTGGACGAAAGGGATTCTTTCAGGTCAAACCCCCCGGGCAGCGGCACAAAACGCGAGATATACTTTGGAATATTCCCAAAGGTTTCGTTATGCGAATCAGCGGCATACTGGTACACCACGTAATATTTAATATCCACGTTATTGCGCGGATCAGGCTTTACGGTTAAATGGATAATGGAATCGTTGCTGATCGTTCTTTCCACGATCGGTGGCCAGGGTTTCTCATTATCGATCCAGCGCATGGGTGGAAGAAGCGCGGGGTATTTGTAATAATTGTTTTGCAGGCTGTCGTTCCATCCATGCGGGTTGCGGCTGAATGTCTTGCTGCTGAAATAAATACTTCCCTGTACATTGGGATAACGGCGCAATAATTTTATCTGGTCGGGTAACTGGTTGGGATTCCCCCAGGCGGCTGTTTCCCGGCTGGCGCCACGGTAAATAGCGTGCCCGATATAGATATGTTTTCCATAGCTGTGGCGGCTCCACCAGTCGAGCATTTTTTCATACGCCATTCTATCATCTCCTATTTCACGGTATAACTGCGGTGTCACGTAGTCGATCCAACCTTTCTTTAACCAGAGTAAAACGTCAGCATAAAGATCATCGTAGTTGGTCTGCCCGGCCCTGCTGTCACTGCCTTCCGGGTCCTGGTCCTTGTTGCGCCACACACCGAAAGGTGAAATACCAAAACGGCATAATTTTTTTTCCTGCCTGATGGCCACGCTCAATGCCTGTATGATCGAATCCACGTTGCTCCTGCGCCAGTCATCTTTATTTAAACGGCTCCCGGAATTCCGGTAGGAAGCTTCATCCGGGAATTCCTTCCCGGGGATACGGTAGGGATAGAAATAGTCATCCATATGGATCGCATCCACATCATATCTTTTTACAATATCGCGGACCACTTTTATCACAAACTGCTGGGCATCCCTGCTGGCGGGATTGAAGTATTTTTTATCCCCGTAATTCAGGAACCATTCGGGGTGAATACGTGAAATATGATTGGCAGACACCGAGGAGCTATTGATGTTGAAAACAGCCCGGTATGGGTTCAGCCAGGCATGGAACTCCATTCCTCTTTTATGGGTTTCCTCAATCATGAATTGAAGTGGGTCATAGTAGGGAGACGGGGGCTTGCCCTGGGTGCCCGTCAGCCACTGGCTCCAGGGTTCGTATTGGGAAGGGTAGAAAGCATCCCCGGCCGGCCGCACCTGGACGATCATAGCATTCATGCCATTCCGCTGGTGCATGTCCAGGATACTGATAAATTCCGCTTTTTGCTTTTCGGAATCCCATGCACCGTGCGTGGGCCAGTCGATATTATCTACCGTGGCGATCCACACGCCGCGGAATTCATATTTGGGTTGAGCCGAAATTTGTTGAATGGAAAACAGGGTAAGGAGCAATAACCAGCTAAATTGTTTCATGCTAAAGATTCGGATTGAATGAGCAGTAAAAATACGTCATTCAGCGCCATCCCTTGCCTTGTCGAGCAAATCGCTCAAAAGATTAGCATCTTTTTCAGAAAGATTACCCAGCACGGCATCAATCTCATCCTGGCGGATATCCAGTCTTTCCAGTAATTTTTTCCCTTTATCCGTTATGATTACATCTACCAGGCGGCGATCCTTTTTACAGGTCAGTTTTTTTACGAGGCCTTTGGTGATCAAACGGTCCACGATGCGGCTGGTATCACTCATTTTTTCCAGCATCCGTTCTCTTATCTGCAAGGTAGATAAGGGTTGCGGGAAACTACCCCGGAGAATGCGGAGTATGTTGAACTGCTGGGGGGTAATGTCCTCCTGTTCAAAAATAGGCCGGGTCCTTTCTCTCATCCATCCCAGGGTATAGATAAGGTTGATGGCGGCCTTTTGGTGCACATTCCTGAATTTTGACTGTTGTATGTCTTTGTCAATCCCCATGCAATCGGGTATAAAATTAAAAAGTTTCGGGCTAAGCCAGAGGCCTAACCGAAACTTTTGATGAATTAATGACAACGATCAACTAATTGTTGTAATAAAACTTCTCTTCCACGATTTT
>JANWIJ010000087.1 GCA_025449935.1 Chitinophagaceae bacterium | reverse complement strand
GGTCGTATCATGAAGCAATTCACCGCTGAAAAAATCCTGGTCATTGTTTCTGCTATGGGCAAGACCACCAATGCGCTGGAAAAAGTGGTGGATGCATTTTTTGCGGGTAAAAAAGAAGAGTCCCTGCAGTTATTCGAACAGGTCAAAGAACAGCACCTCAGCACCGCCAGGCAGGTTCTTCTTACTGGGTATCCTTCCTGCGAAAAACAGCTGAAGAACTTCTATACCGAAGTTGAATGGTTGCTTCATGACAAGCCTGTCCTGGAGTATGATTATTACTATGACCAGGTGGTCTGTTCGGGTGAATTGTTCTCGACAGCCATTATTAGTGCCTATCTCCGGGAAACCGGCACCCCTAATACATGGGTAGATGTGCGGGATATTCTCCGCACAGATGACGATTTCAGGGATGCGAATATCGACTGGCAGGTCACCAGTTCCAACGTAAACAACCTGATCGTTCCGTTATTCTCCCAAACCAATATCGTTCTCACACAGGGTTTCATCGGGGCCACCGATGAAAATGAAAGTACAACGCTGGGCAGGGAAGGAAGTGATTATACCGCGGCCGTATTTGCCAATATGCTGGATGCGGAAAGCCAGACCATCTGGAAGGATGTGGAAGCCGTCATGAATGCTGATCCGAAACAATTTCCGGATGCCATTTCCATCCCGGAACTTAATTATAACGAAGTCATTGAAATGGCCTATTACGGGGCACAGGTCATTCATCCCAAAACCATCAAACCCCTGCAGAATAAAGACATTCCGCTCTATGTAAAATGCTTCCTCAATCCGGCTTTACCCGGAACCGTCATTCATCATAAACCAGTGCATCATCTTCCTCCCATCATCGTACTCAAGGAAAAGCAGGTGATGATAGAAATGAGTTCAAAAGATTTTTCATTTGTTGGGGAACAGCACGTAGGGCATTTGTACCATCTTTTCGAAACCCAGCATATCAGGCCCAACCTGACCCAGAATGGGGCCATCAGTTTTGTCTGTGTGCTTGATGACTGGACGGAGAAAATAGAGAAACTTGCCCTGGAAGCCTCCACTTTCTTAGATATACAGGTTACCAGGAATTTATCCTTGCTGACGGTCCGGCATTATACCCGGGAAGTTTTTGAGAAACTCACGGAAGGGAAAAAAATATTGCTCTGCCAACAGACACCGGAAACTATCCAGTTGTTATTGCAATAGGTTTATTGCTGCCGTACTTCGATCGTAACGGACTGCACCATTTTTTTGGCCACGGGCTTATCATGCAGCAGCGCCGGCTTCCAGGTACCCATATTCTCCAGCCGGCTCAACAGTTCATCATTGAAATCACCGCCATCCTCCTTTACACCTTTCAGTATCCTGAAGTTGACCGGTACCCCGTCAGTGTCCACGACAAATTCAACCTGCACATGTGCTTTTTTGATCCCCACCGGAAGATAGGCTACCATGTCCTTTCCCAGTTTTTCCAGGTACTGCATGAAAGCATCTTTCTCACCAGGATATTGAGGCCATTGGTGCACGGCATCTACCAGTTTGCCCACATTGCGGGTGCGGGTCGGACGGGGAGGACGTTGAACAGGCTTCTCATCTAGCTTCATCTTCGACTTCCTGGGTGGAACATCATTGATGATATATTGACCCTTATCCCCTATCAGGACTACGGGGATCTGCCTGTATTTTTCAAAATAATCAAACGCATCCTCCATCCTGTCTGAAAACTTTTTCAGGATGGGATCATCCTTGGTAAGGTTTTCCAGGTACTTCACACTCTTTTCTTTCGTGAACCGGACCGGGAATATATGAACAGGAATAAAATCCTGTCCCTGGTCTTTCGCATGCGCCGCCAAAATATAGAGCTCATCAATCTGTTCATCGCGGATAGGTATACAACCTACCGTTACGCAACTGCCATGAATATAAATAGCGCTGCCCGGTCTCAGCGAGTCACTCAGCATCCTGTCGGAAATATTAGGATAGTTAATACCTAATGACAGGTAATAATTACTGCGGGGATTGAATTCATTGATATAATAAAATCCTTCGGGCACCTGGTAATCCCCCTCCATTCTTTTTGGACCCAGTGTACCTGCCAGGGCACAAACTCTGTATGTTTTGAAAAGCTGGAACTGATCTTTTATTTCATTCTTTACCCATACTTCCAGCTGGCTGTCATACTTAAATGAACGTATATAAATGTATTTGGCAGGCCATACCAATTTTTTTTCTTCAAATTGCTTTTGCAGGGTGTCTTCCTTCCGTAGTAAAGCCTCGCTGGGACGTGGAAATGATTTTTGATAATCAATAAAGGAATAAGAGTTTCCCCCCTTTTGCTGGGAAGGTTGCGCAGTTAGAACAACTGAGTTGCTCACCAGGAAAATAATGACAAAAAGGTTTTTCATGACAGTTCCAGTTAAGGATTTAACAACAGGTACCAGATATTTATTTTAGCCAGACAGCTAAACTATTGCTAAAGATAACGATTAACCGCAATGTGGTCAAAATGATCGGCCTGGGCACATAATTATACCATTCAAAAAAGGTAAATCCACTTAGCGGATATAGTATCTGATGTTCACCCGCCCGTTTGTGACCCGGTTGGTTCACAAATTTCCCCGCGCATCCTGCTCTCTTTCAATAGCTTCAAACAGTGCTTTAAAATTTCCCTTTCCAAAGCTTTTTGCTCCTTTGCGCTGGATGATCTCAAAGAAAACAGTCGGTCTGTCTTCTACCGGTTTTGAAAAAAGCTGGAGCAGGTAACCTTCATTGTCCCTGTCCACCAGGATTCCCAATTCCTTCAGTGGCTCCAGGTCTTCATCAATATGCCCGACCCTGTCCAGCAGGTCATCATAATAGGAAGTGGGGACTTTCAAAAATTCAACGCCCCTGCTCTGCAAATCACGAACTGTTTTTACAATATCCGCCGTGGCCATAGCCACATGCTGGACACCCTCGCCTTTGTAAAACTCGAGGTATTCTTCTACCTGTGATTTCTTTTTTCCTTCTGCCGGTTCATTAATAGGGAATTTCACAAAACCGTTCCCACTGCTCATGACCTTACTCATCAGGGCCGAGTACTCCGTGGAAATATCTTCATCGTCAAATGACAGGATATTTTTGAAACCCATCACCTCCTCATAGAATTTCACCCAGGGGTTCATCTGGTTCCAGCCTACATTGCCGACGCAATGGTCCACATACAACAGGCCGGTATCGGCGGTTTTAAAATGGGGTTTGCTCCATTCCCTGTAACCGGGCATAAAAGGGCCGCTGTAATTTTTTCTTTCTATAAAAAGATGTACCGTGTCGCCATAGGTATGAATCCCGCTCATAACGACTTCTCCCTGGTTGTCTGTCAACCGCTGCGGCTCCATATAACTTTTGGCGCCCCGCCTGGTAGTTTCCTGCCAGGCATTGCTGGCATCATCGACCCGCAGCGATATCGCTTTTACACCATCCCCATGTTTATAAATATGATCCGCCAGCGGGTTATCCGGTCTTACCGGCGTTGTCAGAACAAAAGTGAGTTTATGCTGACGGACTGCATAGCTGGCCCGGTCTTTTACTCCAGTTTCCGGTCCTGCATAGGCCAATGGCTGGAAACCAAAGGCACTCATATAATAATGGGCAGCCTGCTTGGCATTACCCACATAGAATTCTACATAATCTGTTCCCTGCAGCGGGAGAAAATCTTCTTCGGTTGGCTGAATGGTTTTATTGATTGTTTCTGTTTTCATGATTTTGAAATTTGAAATGGGGGAAAATGGAAAGATTGAATTTTCAAAATCAATTACTATCCATGGCCAGTGTTTCCATCAGCAGGTTAAAGTTGCTCCTGTTATCAGCAAAGCGCTTATGCGGATAGTCCGGAATCATAGTACAAATTTAATCAAAATACCTTCCTGAAACCTTAAACTCCACTGACTATCTTTGCCTCATGCAGCAACCTTCAAGCAGCGGGGAGAGCGGGACCTTACCCAGGGTCGGAATCCTTGGTGGCGGGCAATTGGGCCGCATGTTACTCCAGGCAGCCGCCAATTACCCCGTCGAAACTTTTGTCATGGAAAATGACAGTGAATGTCCCGCCGCTCATCTCTGTCATCATTTTACCAAAGGAGATATCACGGACTTCCAGGCTGTGTATAATTTTGGAAAGGGCCTGGATGCCATTACGATCGAGATCGAGCATGTGAATTTGGAAGCGCTTGAAAAACTGGAAGCAGAAGGTGTAAGGATCTATCCAAAGCCCCCGGTGCTGAAAACGATTAAAAACAAAATTCTCCAAAAACAATATTACCAGCAACACCAGATACCCGCATCTGGTTTTATCATCACCAATAACCGGGCTGAGCTGGAAAAGCAGGAAGGCTTTTTACCCGCAGTACACAAAATCGGTGAAGGTGGATATGATGGACGCGGTGTTCAGCTATTGAAGAAAAAAGATGACTTAGCTCTCGGCTTTGATGCACCCGCCGTCCTGGAAAAAATGATCCCCATCGATAAAGAAATTGCACAGATGATCGCTATCAATGAAAAGGGGGAAACCGCTTTATATCCACCGGTTGAAATGTTATTTAATCCTGACCTGAATCTCCTGGATTACCAGCTTTGCCCTGCAGAATTAAGCACCCAGACCCTCTATGTGGTAGAAGCGATTGCACTGACAGTCGTCCGTAATTTTAAGTCTCCCGGCATTTTTGCCGTGGAAATGTTTATCGACAAAAAAGGAAATGTACTGGTCAATGAAACGGCCCCAAGGGTACATAACAGCGGTCATCACACGATCGAAGCTCATTACAGTTCACAATTTGATATGCTCTGGAGAATAATGCTTGGTTACCCGTTAGGAAATACGGATGCCATTCTTCCCTCTATCATGGTTAATATTATCGGGGCGCCGGGACATACCGGCGAAGTAAAATATGAAGGCCTTGAAGAGACATTAAAAATTGAGAATGCCTTTGTACACCTCTATGGCAAGAAACACACAAAACCCGGAAGGAAGATGGGTCATGTGACGATCATAAGTAAGGAGAAACAGGAATTACTGCATCAATCAAACAAAGTGAAAAGAACTTTGTTGCCAAGGACGTAGCTTCCACTTATCCACTATAAGAACCGTTTAAACTTCCCGGTTTTTTGATGCAGGGAGCTGCATGCTTTTGACGTCCAAACCATTGCGATTTAGCAGTACCTTTACCAGCCTGATTTTTAACCCAATTGCACAGCGCAAACACATGAGAAAACTAAGCGTTTCGTTATTATTAATCACTGTTTTATTTTTTATTGCCTGTGGCAGTAAGAAAAATAAGATTGATGCCCGGCAGACCACCGCCGCCAAAACACCACCCCCCATGCGGGTGGATGCCTATATAGTACACCCGGAGCCCTTCCAGGAGGATATTGAAGTTCCGGGTACCATTGTAGCAAACGAAGTAGCAGAAATCCACCCCGAAGTGTCCGGGAGAATCGTCCAGCTGAATGTGGCCGAAGGCAGGTATGTTGGAAAAGGTACTTTACTGGCCAAACTTTATGATGGTGACCTGAGGGCACAGCTGAATAAATTGCAGGTACAATTAAGTATCGCACAAAAAACAGAAGAGCGCCAGGCACAGTTATTGAAAATCCAGGGTATCAGCCAGCAGGATTATGACCTGAGCTTATTGCAGGTAAACAGCCTGAAAGCCGATATAGGTATCATCAGGACTACGATCAGTAAAACAGAAGTAAGAGCACCTTTCAGCGGTAAACTGGGATTAAAAGCTATCAGCCCGGGTGCGTATGTAACTCCCGCTTCTGTAATTGCGATAATCAACCAGACAGATAAGCTCAAACTTGATTTCACGATTCCTGAAAAATATACTGACCAGGTAAAAACGGGACAACTCGTAACATTTGGTTTTGAAGGATCAGACAAAAAATTGGGAGCAAAAGTAATAGCGACGGAATCCAATGTAACCGAAAACACCAGGAGCCTTGTGGTCAGGGCCATGATAACAGGCAAAGATGACCGGCTGATACCGGGAGCATTTGCCAAGGTAAAATTGAGTTTTGACCCAAATCCAAACGCTTTACTTGTACCGACACAAGCTGTATTGCCGCAGGCAAGGGGCAAAAAAATAATCCTGTACAAGGGAGGCACCGCTGTGTTTGCAGACATAACCACGGGCGTCAGGGATTCGTCCAGGGTACAGGTAACTGAAGGTATTGTAGCGGGTGATACAGTGGTGGTGACCGGGCTGTTAAGTGTAAGACCGGAAGCAAAAATCCAGATAGGACGGATAGTGAATGCGGCATCGAAACCCGCCTCGCAAACTGGTAAACTGAATTAAGAACCTGGAATCTTTCAGAAATCGATATAGAAATTATGAACATCTCAGAAATAAGTTTACGAAGACCGGTTTTGGCTGTCGTCATGAACGTCATCATTGTGCTGTTCGGCGTAATTGGTTTTAAATTTCTGGGTGTAAGGGATTACCCCGCTATTGACCCCCCGAACATCAGTGTAAGAACCGCCTATCCCGGTGCGAATGCTGACATTATTGAAACACAAATCACCGAGCCACTTGAAAAAGCCATCAATGGCATTGCCGGCATTAAGAATATTACATCAAGCAGCAGCAGTGGCAGCAGCAATATCAATGTGGAGTTTGACCTTAGCATTGACCTGGAAGCTGCTGCTAACGACGTAAGGGATAAAGTCTCACAGGCACAGCGCTCCCTGCCCTCTGACCTGGATGCTCCACCCGTGGTATCTAAAGCGGATGCAAGTTCAGATGCCATTTTATCCATGACGGTTCAGAGCAACACCCGGAACCCGTTACAAATGACAGAATACGCCAACAACGTGCTGGTGGAACGGTTGCAAACAATTGCCGGGGTGAGCGGCATACAGATATGGGGTGAGAAAAGATACGCGATGCGTATCTGGCTTGATCCTGCAAAACTAATCGCATTTGGTATCACGGCCGGTGATATACAGGCCGCTTTGCTCAGGGAAAATGTGGAATTACCCTCCGGGAAAATATCCGGCAGCTCCACAGAATTGACCGTACGAACTTTCGGTCGACTCAATTCGGAAGAAGACTTCAATAACCTGATCGTAAAAAATATCACAGGTGCCGATATTAAATTAAGAGATGTGGGAGAAGCTGTCCTTGGCCCGGAAAACGAAGAAACAGTGCTGAAGGAAAGTGGTATCCCGATGATTGCCCTGGCAATTGTTCCCCAGCCCGGGTCAAACTATGTTTCTATTTCAGATGAATTTTACAAAAGACTTGAGCAGATCAAGAAAGACGTGCCGGAGGATATTAAGATCGATATTGCACTAGACCAGACCCAATTCATCAAGAATTCGATCCTGGAAGTGGAAGAAACACTGATGATCGCCTTCCTGCTGGTCGTCATGATCATTTATGCTTTCTTCCGCGACTGGATCATTGCTATCCGGCCATTGATCGATATTCCTGTTTCGCTGATCGGGGCCTTCTTCATCATGTACCTGATGGGCTTTACCATCAATGTACTTTCCCTGCTGGCAATCGTTCTCGCCACGGGTCTTGTGGTGGACGATGGCATTGTAGTCACGGAGAACATCTACAAAAAGATGGAAAAGGGAATGAATAAGTGGCAGGCAGCGGTCGAAGGATCCCGGGAAATCTATTTTGCCGTTATTGCTACTTCTATCACACTGGCCGTTGTATTTCTTCCGATCATCTTTTTAGAGGGTTTTGTTGGGAGGTTGTTCCGCGAATTTGGTATCGTGGTAGCCGGCGCCGTTCTGATTTCTGCTTTTGTCTCGTTGACACTAACTCCGGTATTAAACGTCAAGCTAACGCGGAAAAATGTTCACAAACATTCGTGGTTCTATAATAAAACAGAACCATTCTTCCGCTGGATGGAAAATAGTTACCAGGCTTCGCTGAGAAAGTTTATCCGCGTCCGCTGGGTGGCTTTCATACTGATTGCACTGTGCGGAGCCTCGATCTTTTTTATCGGCAGGAATTTACAATCTGAATTAGCACCGATGGAGGACCGCAGCCAGTTCAGGCTTCAGTTATCTGCCCCGGAAGGTACCTCTTTTGACGCGATGGATAAATATGTAACCCGGCTGACCGAGTTTATGATGGACTCGGTTCCTGAGAATCGAACCGTGTTATCCGTCACGTCGCCGGGTTTTACAGGCTCCGGGAACGCGAATACCGGTTTTGTACGGCTTACGCTGGTGCCGCCAAATGAAAGGGTAAGATCACAAAAAGAAATTGTGACCATGGTGAATAAAAACCTGCCGAAGTTTAACGAAGGCCGGGCGGTAGCTATAGAAGAACAAACCATTTCAGTAAACAGGCGGGGCGGTCAGCCAGTTTCGTTCGTGATCCAAAATAATAATTTTGATAAACTCACTTCTATTTTACCGAAGTTCCTGGAAGCAGCCAGGGAAAGCAAGGTCCTTCTTAACGCAGATGCTGACCTGAAATTCAACAAACCCGAATTACGCGTAGAAATAGATCGCCTTAAAGCCGCCCAGCTGGGAATAAGTGTGAACGATATTTCGCAAACCCTTCAACTGGCCTACAGCAATCGCCGCCTGGGATATTTTACCAAGGAGGGTAAGCAGTACCAGGTAATGGCACAAATGGCGCGGGACGACCGGGATGATCCCAATGATCTCAAGACATTATTCGTACGAAACAACCGGAATGAAATGATAAGTCTTGATAATCTTGTCAATACTTATGAGGCTAATACGCCCCCGACTATTTATCACTTTAACCGGTACAAATCGGCCACCATATCTGCCGGTTTGCAACCCGGGTATACTATCGGGGATGGTATAACCGAAATGAACCGGATTGCCGCCACGCTGGTGGATGAATCTTTTGCCACTTCCCTCTCCGGCTCATCAAGGGATTTTGCAGAAAGTTCCAGCAATACCAGCTTTGCTTTCCTGCTGGCACTGGCATTGATTTTCCTGATCCTCGCGGCACAGTTTGAAAGTTTTGTTGATCCCCTGATCATCATGTTTACGGTACCGCTGGCGATTGCCGGGGCCGTCATATCCCTTTCGTTGTTCGGACACACCCTGAACATCTTTTCACAAATTGGTATGATCATGCTGATTGGTCTTGTAACCAAGAACGGGATACTGATCGTTGAGTTTGCGAACCAGAACCAGGAAAAAGGCATGAAAAAAACAGAGGCCGCTATTTATTCAGCCACACAACGTTTGCGCCCGATATTAATGACCAGCCTTGCGATGTCGTTAGGTGCATTACCCCTTGCCTTATCGCTGGGAGCTTCCGCGACCAGCCGTATTCCACTGGGCGTTGTTATCGTGGGGGGTATCATGTTTTCACTGGTACTGACCCTGTTTGTCATCCCGGCCATGTATTCATTCCTTTCTTCTAAAAAGAAGAAAAGTGAAGTAGACCAATTCATTCATCCTGAAGCAAAAAGCTCAGCACCTGTGGCAGAACAGGTATAAATGCAGAATAAACATGATGAAAAGATTCTTATTACCTGTTTTCTTACTGGCAACGCTCAGTTCCAAGGCCCAGCGATTTCTAAGCCTTGAAGAAGCCATTGCGACGGCGCTGCAAAATAATTATGATATCCAGCTCGCTAAAAATGATTCTACTGCGGCCGCTATCGATTATTCCTATAAAAATGCGGCCTTTTTCCCGCGGCTGAATGGAAATATCGGCACCGCATGGAACAATAATGCACAAAAACAAATTCTGTCTGACGGTACCAAAAGAGAAAGCTCGGGATTGAAATCAAATAACCTGAACGCTCAACTGGCCCTGAACTGGACTTTATTCGACGGCTTGAAAATGTTTGCTACCCGAGATAAAGCGGCCGAATTTGTAAAGCTGGGGGAACTGGGCATCAAAAACCAGGTTGTCAATAGCGTAGCAACCGTTATCAATACTTACTATGACATAGTCCGGCAGAAACAGCAAACAAAGGCGCTGGAAGAACAAATGTCCATCAGTGAAGAAAGAGTAAAGCTGGCAAAATACAAATTGGATATCGGGATGGGTGCAAAACCGGACGTGCTGCAAAGTATGGTAGACTTAAATGCGCAGAAGGCATTGCAGCTGGAACAGCAAAAACTGATTGAACAGCTGAGAGAACAACTGAACCAGGTAATGAATGTGCCTTTAAACACGATGTATGATGTAACGGATTCCATCCCGATCAATAAGGGGCTGGCATTGGGAGATATCCAGCAGGAAGTGGAGAACAAGAATCCTTCGCTGTTAATCGCCAGGAAAAATATTGATATAGCCGGGCTTACGTTAAAAGAAAGAAAAGCCGAACTCTTCCCGACGGTTTCATTCAATTCGGCCTATAATTTCAACCGGAACCGTAACCAGGCGGTGCTGAACAGTTTTTCTACTCTTTTTAACCGGACAAAAGGCTTCAACTACGGGCTTACTGCTACGATCCCAATCTTTAATAATTTCAATGCAAGGCGCCAGATCAAACAGGCATCACTTGACATCCAGTACCAGCAACTGGTATATGACAACCAGCGCTCACTTATCAACCTGTCGGTGCTGGTAGCTTTCAAAGATTACGAACAACAAAAAAGAGCCTTGACACTCGAAGAAGAAAATATTTTACTGGCCAGGGAAAATGTTGATATTGTTTTGCAGGTATACCGGTTGAATTCCACGACGCTGATCCAGTTAAAAGAAGCTCAGAAGAGTTTACAGGATGCTTATACAAGACTCATTACCGCCCGTTACAATACCAAGCTGGCCGAAACAGAATTGCTGCGTCTGCGGGGCGACCTGGTGAAATAGTTTGAAGTTTGTAGTTGTTAGTTTATAGTTATTTTTGGGTAAACCAAATAAGTATGCCAACGGTTCAGCGGTTTGAAGACCTGGAAATCTGGAAAAAAGCGCGGCTGCTTTCCCAAAAAATTTATCCCCTCACATTCAAAGATCCTATAGTCACCGACTATCGTCTTAAGGACCAGATACGGGGAAGTCTCGGTTCAATTATGGACAATATTGCGGAAGGCTTTGAAAGAGGCAGTCAGTATGAATTCATTAATTCGTTGACTATTTCCAAAGGAGAAACAGGCGAGTTAAAGTCTCAACTTTACAGGTGCCTGGATAATAAGTATATTGAGCAGGAAATATTTGCCGAATGCTATGAATTAGCTAATGAATTAACCAAGATGATCACCTCTTTTATTAGTTACCTGAACAAATCAAATATAAAGGGTCAAAAATTCAAAAATCGTTCAAAGGATGAGTGAACAAGAAACTGCAAACAACAAACTACAAACTCCGGTAGTGGGTATTATCATGGGCAGCGACAGCGATCTTCCGGTTATGCAGCCGGCTTCGGACATCCTTAAACAATTTGGCATCCCCCATGAAGTGACAGTGGTCTCCGCTCACCGAACGCCCCACCGGATGATCGAGTATGCGGAAAAAGCAAAAACAAGAGGGTTAAAAGTAATCATTGCCGGAGCTGGCGGTGCTGCGCATTTGCCGGGTATGGTAGCATCGGTGACCACCCTGCCTGTGATTGGCGTGCCGATTAAATCTTCCAATTCCATTGATGGCTGGGATTCCGTGCTTTCCATTTTACAAATGCCCAATGGAGTTCCCGTGGGTACGGTTGCTTTGAATGCAGCCAAAAATGCCGGCATACTCGCCGCTGAAATCTTAGGTACTTCTGATGAAAGTATTTCTCAAAAAATTGCCGGGTACAAAAACACCCTGAATAATGAAGTGATTGAGAAAGTGGAAAAAATGAAAAAAGACGGCTGGGAGAACCGCTTTGATTGAGCCTGTTATGAAACGCGCCTGCTTTACCAGCTTAATAACACTATTCTTCGTTGCATGCGGGAACAATCATATTCTTAAGGAAGAAAAAAAACTGGACCATTATCCTTCTGCTTCTGGTGCCGAGTTTTTCAATAAGCAACTATTTATTATTGGTGACGATGCCAGCTATGTGCTGATCCTCGACAGCAATCTTGTTTCTGTTGACTCCATACCACTCTATGCATTTCCCGGGAAAAAGATCCCCAAAGCCATCAAACCTGATCTTGAATCAATGGGATGGGTGTGGAATAAACGCCAGCGAAAATTATTCATTGCAGGATCGGGTTCCTTGTCTCCTTACCGTCATGTGGGATGGCTGATCGACCCGGTTACCAAACAAAAAGACAGCATCCGGCTGGATACTTTTTACGGGCGCTTAAAAGCAAACGGTCTTAAAGAAATTAATGTTGAGGGGGTTTGTTCAATTCCCGGGTCAATCCTTTTTTCCAACCGCGGCAGCAAGGGTTATCCAAAAAATCACCTTGTAATAACCCCGGAAGGATTCTGGACACAGCAGGCCCAGGCGCCCATCACGGTTATCCGGATGGGAACAAATACGGACAGCACGGTATTCAACGGCATCTCCGGCCTGGCCTATGCCATAAAAAGTGACCAGCTGCTGCTAACCGTGTCGACCGAAGATACCCGGAACAACCTGGATGATGGCGCAATCGGCAAGAGTTACCTTTGGATCGTGAAAAGTATTTCCTCCAAGAAACAATGGAAAGCGATCAATCCCTACCGCATTATTGACCTGGAAAAAGTAGATGCCCGCTTCAAAGGTCAGAAGATCGAATCAGTTTGTATTACAGAAGAAACCAAAAAATTCCTTCACCTCATCCTTGCTGCAGATAATGACAACGGCAACAGTACACTGTTCAGGCTGGTAGTGGAAAAGGATTAAAAAATAAATTAATAAAAAGTAGTATTTTACTACAACCATTAAGCCGGGGCCTGCTGCCCGCTTAATAAAATTCAATTATGAGAAAACTTTTCCGTGTCATTATTTTTTTAAGTTTCTCCGTTCCTGCTTTACCCCTTTTGGCGCAAACTCCGCTGAAGATGAGGGATACCACTATCAAAGGTCCGCAGACCTTTGCGATGGTGGTGGGAGTTTCCAAATACAGGTATGTAAGGCCCCTGCGCTTTGCTGATAAGGATGCCGAATTGTTCCGTGATTACCTGAAATCGCCGGGGGGTGGCAACCTCAAAGAAGATAATATTTTTTGCCTGCTGAACGAGCAGGCGCTTAATTCAACTTTCTGGAGCAAAGGATTTCAATGGTTGAAAGCAAAACAGCTACGGAAGGGAGACCGGCTTTTTATTTACCTCGCCGGTCACGGCGATGCGATTGATGAGGACCAGTTCTTCTTTTTAACCTGGGACTGCAACCCCGGCGGTGACAAGAATAATTACCTCGCCGGCGGTGCCATCCAGTTGTTCAACCTGAAGAAAAAGATCGCCAACGAAACAACCAAAGGCGTTGAAGTATTTTTCATCATGGATGCCTGCCGTTCCAACGAATTACCGGGCGGTATTGCTGGTTTAAATTTTTTAAATACGGCCATTACCGAGAAAAAAGTGGGGGAAGTGATCATGCTCGCAACTGCCGCGGGTGAAGCATCCCTGGAAGATGCTTCCATTGGCAATGGCCATGGCTTATTTACCTATTACCTCGTGGATGGCTTAAGCGGGCTCGCGGATTTAAACGGTGGACCTGATCAAAAAGTAACTTTCCAGGAAATACAATCCTACATTGGAAATAATGTTCCCTCTATTGCCCTGCAGCGCTTCAAACGCAAACAGGACCCCTACTTTTGCTGCAACGAGAACAGTGAAAAAGTGATCAGCACCGTTGACACTGCTTATCTCAGCAAGTGGTTAAAACAAAAGAAGCAGCAAAACCGCGGAGGTGGGAACTCGTTTTCGGGCATAAGAGAAACCTGTTTTTATACAGGATTGGCGGATACGGCACTCATAGAAACGTACAACCGATTTTATGCAGCCGTAAAAAATAAAAATCTAACGGGGCAGTCATCGGCAGAGGATTATTATGAGCAGCTGGATAAAAAATTTCCCGGTAACCCTTATACCCTGGATGCTAAGACAACATTAGCGGTTGAATACATCAATGCGGCACAAACAAAAGTCAATCTATACCTGGATTGTTCCGATGATCCCTCCACAAGGGAAAAACAAAGCAGTTATGAGTTAGGAGTGAACCTGGAAAAAGCGATCAATATCCTCCGGGAAGATGAGCCTGACTTTGCCAGTTCATTAGCAGGGAGGATGTATTTTCTCAAATCATGTGGTGATTTTGGAAGTAGCGGCAAAAATGGCAGCACCGGTTTATCGTTTCAATATGCCCATGCCGCTCTTGCCACAGATCCAAATGGCGCCTATATCCAGAACAAACTGGCATTACTGCACCTGGAGAATAACAGGACCGATAGTGCTCTCTTCTATGCAGAGAAAGCGGCGAAAACCGCCCCCAACTGGCTTTGTGCATTATCAACGCTGGCTCTCGTAAAAAATACTGTTTCCACACAACCCGGGCAAAATAAACAGGATGACCAGTCCCGTAAAAAACCACGGGTGAAAAATAGTATTGGCGCTGTAGCCGGGAGTGGAATAAGCCAGTTGAACCCGGGTTATACTGACGCGCCCAATTCCGATGTGATTGGCGTAAACCCAAGAAATATCCTTAAACTTGATCTCGGCATCATCTACCAGGCAGGAATCGGCCCGAATATTTCCCTCAGGCCAACAACCCTTGTGTCCATCGAGGGTGGTGAATTAATATTTGACAGGCGGGCTCCCACGGGAGGCCCGGTATTCCATGATACCGTAAAACTTAAAAACACGTCGGTCAGTGTTTCGCTTCCCGTTATTTTCCATTTACCGGGTAAAAAGATTATTCCCTTTATTTCCCTGGGCCCCACCTTCAATTATATCATAAGCCAGGATGCCTCCGCCACGGAAAGGGTGCCTGTAAAAAAATCAGTTATTTTGGGAGATGCCGGTTTTGGGATAGATATTCCCATGGGGAAGAGCAAGCTGTTCCTCTCGCCCGAGTTACGGTATACCCATGGCTTTAATAACCAGCGGGAAGATGCCCGCACCGAGTACACCAATAATCTTTCCTCCTTAAAGAAAAGGGGAATCACTTTTAGTATTTATCTCCGCGGAAGATGAAGCCTGCATAATCATTGTTCGTGGAGAACTACAAATTCCTGCTCCAGCGATAAAGATTCTTCGTAGATCCTTGCAAGAAAGTCCTTCCCCCACTTTGCACAATAGTAGCCAAGATTATCAAAACGCTCCTGGAGTCCACCTGCGGGAAATAAATGTTCTTTAATGGTATGTATCTGCCGCCGCTGGTCTGCAAATTTTCTTTTTTCGGCCCGCAGCATTTTCTTTTGGAGTTCCTGTAAACGGAAAACTGTTTTTGATTTAAGTGCGTCAACATGTTTTTCCAGGGTTGTATCAACAGCAACGGCCTGTTTTTTAAACGTATCGTACAATTGCTCCAGCGTGGTAAGCGATCCATTTAGTTTCGTGTCGTTTTTGCTTTCCCGGGTTACCAGCTTATTGAGTAATTCCTGTTCGGGTAAAAAGAAATCCTCTGTCGTGAAGCCGAGGTGATGGATTTTTTCCTGCCATTTCTTTTCGACGATCAAGAATGAATTACGAAGCACCAGAACCGGGAAAGGGATCTTATAATGTTCAAACAATTCTTTCAGTTGCAGCCAGTAAGCAATCTCCCCTCCCCCGCCGATAAAAGCGATATTGGGCAAAATAGTCTCCTGGTAAAGTCCGCGGAGAATAACGTTGGGGCTGAAACGTTCGGGGTGCTGACGGAGTTCTTTTTTTATTTCGTCCTCAGACAGGTCGAGACTGGTTCCGGGTGCCCGGAACCTTGCACCCTGCTTTGTAATTCTTTCCCGTTTATCATTCTCTAAGTAAAACAGGTTGATCTCTCTCGGGTTAGCCTGTACTTTATAGCCAGCAGTTTCCAGCCTGGTTGCTGTTGCTTCCACCACACCCGAAGCAGCCTGTTGCAAGAGGTCATCTTCAAACAGGGCGGTCATTTGTTTCTTCAATGCGGAATTATCAGGAAGCAAAATCACCAGGCCATACGCAGCAAACAGGTCGTTTACAAAACCGAAAGTGGCGTCCTGTATCATGGCGCCTTCTTTATAGAATTTTTTTAAGGAAGTAATGATCGCTGCCCCTGCGGGTAAAACAGATAATTGTCCTTCCATTGATCCGATTAAGCCGGTCAGTGCCTTATCAACTTTCATCCTCCCCACAGCCCCGGTTTGATTCGTTTCCCAAACCAGTTTTTCACCACCGAGATAGATATGGTTTAATTCATCCAGGTCAGCGTCTTCAGAGCCTATATAAAATAAAGGAACAAAATGTTGTCCCGGCAAGGAAGTTTTCAAATGATCAGCCAGCTTAATGGCGTGCACAATCTTGTAAATAAAATACAGGGGACCGGTGAATATATTATTCTGGTGGGCCGTAGTGACGGTAAACGTATCCGGAGAAAGTAAAGCATCAATGTTTTTCTTTACTTTCTCATTCGTTTCAACAGCGCTGTACTGCTTTTTTAATTCCCGGACCAATGTTTCCCGGTCAGTGGCAAACCCTTTCCTGGCTTCTATAGCTTTTTGAATACCCGCCAGCGTTGGCGGATGAGAAAAAAAGGGTTGTATGGATCCTGCCCGGTCAATATAATCCAGGGCAATTTTTGAAAAAGCGTTTGTCTGGCGGTAAGGCAAGCGGGTAGAAATACAATTCATAAGAAGTTGTAAAAGTAAGAACTTGGATACGATACTGTCAACCTGCCCGCGAATTTTTAACTAAATCGTTCAACATTAAAAGGCTTTATGCTCATGCTTGTTGGCTGGTTGTTTACAATTTCACCCACCAATTTACCGGTGCCTGCACCCAGGCTTAACCCCAGCATGGAATGGCCCGTTGCTACCGTCACGTTTTTATATCTTTTGATCCGGCCAATATAGGGCAGGCCGTCTGCAGAACAGGGACGATACCCATACCATATTTTTTCAATGGATGGGAGCGGTACATCAAAATCGGGGTAAAACCGCTTTACTGCATTCAGTATCCCCTGTACCCGGTTCATCCGTGGTGGCGTTTTATGCGAAGTGATTTCCATCGTCCCCCCAAACCGGATCTTGTTTCCATCCATGGGTGTGATGGCGGCACGCCCTTCCAGTAAAACCGCCGGGTAATTTACTTTATAGGGTGAGTTCTCCAGCGTAACAGAATAACCGCGCCCCGGCATCATTGGGATCTTTGTATCCATCAGTTTTGCTGTCTCTCTTCCCCATGATCCCGTCGCCATAATCACTTCATCCTGCTCATATGCACGATCCCGGGTGATTATTTTTTGTATTTGCCCGTTGACCTTTTCGAATTTAATTACTTCCTGGTGGGGCACCAGTTTTACGCCACATTGCTCCAGGTAAACAAGCAGGTTTTGCATCAGTTTATTGGGATAGCAATGTGCATCACAATTGAAAAGGATGGCCCCCATCGCGCTAATTCTTGTATGTGGCTCCATCGACTGTAAAGTTTCCCGGTCAAGCAGCCTGGTATCATTCAATCCCAGGGCGTGTGCCTTTTCCAGAGTATGTTTTGCATGCTCCGCCCCTGTACCTGTCTGGAAAATTTCGAGTAATCCTTTTTGCTGGTAAGCAAAATCAAAACCTGGGATGGATAACCAGGATTCGTATTCCTTTTTACTGATGATGGCAATATCCCTGAGCGGTATGGCTGCTGTTTGCACATGATCCTTAGTAGCGCTGCGGATAAATTTCAATCCCCAGTTGAAGAGGTTCCAGTCAAACCGCGGTTGCACATAAAAGGGGCTCCTGGAATTCCACATCCATTTCAATCCCTGCTTTACAATTCCCGGGGTGGCCAGTGGAATAAAATGGCTGGGACAGATATAGCCGCAATTGCCATAGGAACAATTGTCTGTAAAATCAGCTTTGTCGAGTATAGTTACCTCCCAACCTGATTTATTTAAATAAAATGCCGAACTCAACCCGATAATACCACCCCCGATGATTGTCGCTTTCATGCCTATTTGATTTTTGCTCCTTCTACTTCCTGCCCGTTCTGGTAAAGCATTAAACTTTTTACCAGGCCTTTTTCGTTTTTGATGAATTTCAGTTTGGCTTCCACCACTTTCAGGAAGAAAAGGTCTTCCTTTTCCGGAAAAATTTCAAACTTATCCTGCCCGGTCGCCTGGGCAAATATTTTATCCTTCTCCGTAGAAATTGTGATCGTAAAGGACGGCGCCAGTTCGTATTCACCAATATACTGCTTCAATTTTTCGCCGTCAACTGTTATTTCTTTTTTCGGTTCTTCTTTTATCCCGTATAAAATATTCCTGATCTTTTGCAAAGGTGGTCCGGCCGTTTCATGGTTGCGCAGAATAATGATTGTCTTATCGGATTCCGGGTGTCTTTCAATAAAAGTTCCGTAGCCCGGCCAGCCACCGGAATGGTTCAAAATATTTCCTATCCCTTCTATTTTCCCGATAGCCCATCCAAACCCGTAATTATAAGTTTTGCCGTTATTTAACGGCGCCGGCGAAAATGCTTCCTGCATCATTTCCTTACTGATCAATTTTTCCGTGTATAGTGCCCTGTCCCATTTCAGCAGGTCGTTGGTGGTTGAATTAACAGTTCCATCTCCAACTATTCCATCCAGGCAATACACCAATGTGCGGGTGTCAGCAAGGCTGTCAGGCAAAACGAATTGCTTGCTGCTTTTATCTATCACATAACCGTATGCATAATTCTGCTTCAATTTCTTTTCCAGGCGCCGGCGGTACACTACAGTCCGTTTCATATTAAGCGGTTTGAAAATATTTTTCTCCAGGTATTTGCCGAAATCCATACCCGACGCCTTTTCGATGATACTGGCCAGTAATGCATAACCGGTATTGCTGTACTCCCATTTTTCACCGGGCGAAAAAAGCATGGCAGGCTTATATTTTACAAGCAGGTTGATCATGTCCTTATTGGTAGCGATCTGGGTGGTATCCCATTTCTCCACAAACATCCCGATGTAATCCGGCAGCCCTGAAGTATGATTGAGCAGGTGCCTGATGGTAATTTGATGATAAGGCAGTTCAGGGATAAACTGGCGGAGACTATCTTCATAGTTCAGCTTCCCCTGCATCTTCAGCAGCATAATACCCATGGCGGTAAATTGCTTGGAAACCGAAGCCAGTTCAAACAGGGATTCCGCATCCAGCTCAGTATTGGTCGCCCTGTTTGCTTTGCCAAAACTTTTTTGATAGGTGATATTTCCATTCTCGGCGATCAAAACATTGCCATAGAATTTCTGTTCGCTGTGCAGCTGCGCAAACAGGCTGTCGAGTTGTTTGGATTTATCCTGGGCATAACCAACCAGTGTTAGCAACAGGGAAATAATAAGCAGGGTCTTTTTCATCATTTGTTATATTTATTAAATAACCTGGAACCCATATGCATACGGGTCGTCTTCAGAGTCAATCCAGATGTTGTTATGTCCATAGATTTTTGCCCAGCCCTCCACAGATGGACGAATGGCCGGCTTGCCGGCAACGACCAGTTCTGCTTCTACCCGGCCTGTGAATTTACTGCCGATAATACTTTCATGAATAAATTCTTCTCCTTTCTTTAGTTTTCCTTTGGCATACCATTGTGCCATCCTTGCACTGGTGCCCGTACCGCAGGGGGAACGGTCAATGGCTTTATCACCATAGAACACCGCATTTCTTGCCGTAGATGTTTTATCCAGTACTTCGCCTGTCCAGAGTATATGCGTGCATCCCTGTATTGTGGCATCTTCAGGATGAATAAATTCATACTTCTCATTGATGTTTTTTCTTAGCCCCCTGGCCCAGGCAATCAATTTATCTGCCCCGTAATATTCGAGTCCGGCGAAATTTTCCTGCACATCTACAATAGCGTAAAAATTTCCGCCATAGGCAACATCGATTACGAGTTCCCCCAGCCCGGGACATTCAGCCACCAGTTCCGTAGAATGAAGAAAGGCGGGAACATTTGTCAGCTTTACACTTTTTACTTTATCCCCCTCCAGTAAATAATTGATCAGCACCAGTCCCGCAGGGGTTTCCATTCTTACCAGCCCCGGAAGTGTTGGTTTGATTAATCCTTCTTCGAGGGCAATGGTAATGGTGCCGATTGTTCCATGACCACACATGGGCAAACAACCGCTGGTTTCAATAAACAAAACAGCCAGGTCGTTTTGCGGGTCATGAGGGGGATACAGGATGCTTCCGCTCATCATATCATGTCCCCTTGGCTCAAACATCAGCCCTGTTCTTATCCAGTCGTACTCCCGCAGGAAATGCTGCCGCTTTTCACTCATGTTATTTCCCTGCAAATCCGGGCCGCCCTCCTTTACCAGGCGTACAGGATTACCACAGGTATGCGCATCGATGCAATGGAAAAAATGTTTCATAATAAAATATACAGCCGGGCACTAAGATAACCTGAGCAAATCAACTTTACCCAATTCATGCAAATCACCGGTGGCAGGCGAACAGTCACAGGCTGCTAGTCCTTTCGTTCTATTTGCACACAATGTTCCGATATGATCTTAATCTTCCCGTTTATTTTTTGAATCACCAGCCCGCAGCGCTGGTCATCATTGAATTTTTCTGTCCCAAAAACGCCTTTACCAATCCAATGGCTGCTTACTACAGCCGTATTGCCATTTAAAGTAATGCGGACCTCGTTCCGGTACGCCGTCTCCACGTTATATTTATCCGCCGGGGTAAACCAGCTTATGATATTATCCCGGGTACGGGTGTCCCCGGTCGAAGTGAAATAAATATATTTATCAGCCATGATTTCTTTCATGGTCGCCGTATCCCGGTTCTCCCAGGCTTTATCATAGTTTGTGATAAAATCTTTGACTTCTGTTTCCGTTAATAACCCGGCCTCGATGGGTTTTGGATGCCGGGTGTTGCAGGAGCCCAGCAGGGCCAGGGTCACCGCCAGGAGCTTATTCATTAATTGCATTTAAAATTTATTAAATTTGGTTGCTGAATGGCTGTTTAATATGGAAACCTACGGAAAGATACTATTGATTGCGATGCCTGCCTTCCTGGCATTGGTTCTTTTTGAGAAATGGTATGGGTGGCGCAAAGGAAAAGATACCGTGCGAAATATGGATATGGTGAGCAGTCTCAGCAGCGGGGTCACCAATGTTACTAAAGATGTTATCGGTCTTTACCTGGTGGTGCTTTCTTATCCTTTCTTTTTGAAATCCCTGGTTATAACAACAGTCTCCAATACCATCATCGTTTATATCATTGCTTTTTTTGCGCTGGATTTTGCCGGTTACTGGGTACACCGTCTCCAGCATGTCACCAATTTTTTCTGGAACGGTCATATTGTTCATCACAGCAGTGAGGAATTTAACCTGGCCTGTGCCCTGCGCCAGAGTATCTCTTCCATAGTCAAAACATTTGCCATCTTCCTGTTACCCGCGGCTTTGCTTGGGGTACCTGAAAACGTAATAAATGTTGTGGCTCCACTACATCTTTTTGCCCAGTTCTGGTATCATACCCAGCATATCAACAAGATGGGATTTTTGGAGAAAATCATTGTCACTCCGTCCCATCACCGGGTGCATCATGCCATCAACCCGGAATATATTGATAAGAATTACGGGCAGATCTTTATTTTCTGGGACAAATGGTTTGGCACTTTCCAGCAAGAGTTACCCAATGTGCCGCCCGTATATGGAATTACAAGACCCGTGAGGACATGGAATCCCCTGAAGATAAATTTTCTGCATGCCTGGCTGATGATGAAGGATGCCTGGCGGACCAGGAACTGGAAAGATAAGTTTGCATTATGGTTCAAACATACCGGCTACCGTCCCGCTGATGTAGCCGAAAAATACCCGGTGTATAAGATCATGGATGTATACCAGTTTGAAAAATATGATACCAAAACCTCCCCTGCTTTTAATGCGTGGACCTGGATTCAGCTCCTGATGATACTGTTGTTTACCAGTTACCTGTTTGGAAATATTGCGCTGATCAATAGTTTAGATAAATACTATATTATCTGGTATGGTGGTTTCCTTTTCTTGTGTGTATATGCACTCACCGATTTAATGGACAGGAACCCGACCGCCATCCTCTTTGAACTGTTACGCGGCGGCCTGGGTTTGTATTTCCTTTATAAACAGGATGACTGGTTTGGCGCCTCTGCTTTTCTTTCCGGGGTAAAGTTTATTCTCGGCGCTTACTTTGTTGTTTCTATCGTGGTAACGGGCTGGTTTGTGATGAGACACCGGAAGGAAGACGCGATGACTGTCGTGTTGAATTAAGGATTTTCTGTTGCGCAAAAGCTCATTTTCTAAGTGTAGAAGATTTATGTCACCCATTTCTACTAGATTGATTACCGCGAGGTTAACCTTAAAGCCAACTAAGAATGGGGGCCGGTCTTCAGGAATCAGGAGTGGTTACAGGCCGACTCATGTTTTCGAGTATCCAAAAGATGAAACGCTTCATGCATATATTGGAGAAGTCGAATTTGATGATTCCAACTGGATTCAGCCAGGTGAGTCAAGGATCGTTAATATTTCATTCGTATTAGTACCCGGAGTTGAAAAATATCTTATTGTCGGAAGGAAGTGGTGGATTCATGAAGGTCACAGGGCAATAGGTGAGGCAGAAATTATTGAAATTTAGTTACCCGATATTTCCGCACAAATTTCACCTGGATTCCCTGCTCCGCCCTGCCTGCCGGCAGCCAGGCCCGCGCTACCTGCTCATCTCCCCGTTCACCATTCTCCATATTCCAAGCGGATTCTTAGTCTTTAATTCATCCGGTAACAACTCATCGTCCCAGTTCTGGAATGCCACCGGTCTTGCAAAGCGTTTGATACCGTCGGGTCCAACCGAACTGAATCTTGAATCCGTTGTTGCGGGAAAAGGACCACCATGTTGCATGGCCAGGCATACTTCCACACCTGTGGGCACACTGTTCAAAATAAAACGGCCACAGGTATTTTTAACGGCTTCTGAAAGTTCTTCGTTAGCCCGGATATCGCCGGGGGTCGCCATAAATGTTGCGGTTAGCTGTCCTTCAAGATGTTTGGCCACTTCCAGCATTTCCGTGCTATCTTTGCACTTAATGATGATGGAATAAGGTCCAAACACTTCCTGGTGCAGTAAGGGATTATTGATAAATGCGGCGGCAGTTGCAGAAGCAATCGTGGGTGTAGCCTGGTTGAATTGCGGCTCACCTTCCGCCACCACCACGGTCTCCACTTCTTCCTGCGACAATGCATTGGCTCTTTTCTCCACGTAATTTTTAAAAATACCAGGGTTCAGCATATCGGCCGGGGCCGTCATTTTTATTTCTTCTGATAATGTTTGAATGAATTGCTCCAGGTCATCATTATCCATCCCGATAATGAGCCCCGGATTGGTACAGAACTGGCCCACGCCAAGTGTAATGGAGCCGGCATAGATTTTTGCCACTTCTCTTGCCGATTCTTTCATTTTCTCCGGCAATAAAAAAACAGGGTTGATACTGCTCATTTCTGCAAACACCGGTATTGGTACTTTTCGCTGGTTGGCCCAGTCAAATAATTGCTTACCGCCGCTAAAAGAACCTGTAAAGCCCACCGCTTTTGAATGCGGGTGTTCCACCAATGTTTTTCCAACTTCAAAAGAAGCTCCATGAATATGTGCGAAAATCCCGGCCGGCATATTAGAATTTGCTGCAGCTTTTAATATGGCATTGGCTACGAGTTCGCTTGTATGGGCATGTGCGGGATGAGCTTTTACAATAACCGGGCACCCGGCAGCCAAAGCACAGGCTGTATCTCCACCGGCTGTGGAATAAGCAAAGGGAAAATTAGCAGCACCAAAAACCACAACCGGCCCCAGCGGAACCAGCATCTTCCGGATATCAGGTTTGGGAGGCGTTCTATCAGCAACGCCTGTATCGATTCTTATTTCCAGCCAGTCACCTTTTTCACAGGCATCAGCATAAGAAGTCAGCTGGTAAATAGTCCTGGTCCGTTCATTTCTCAGTCTGGCTTCGGGTAAATGCGTTTCTTCGCCGGCTACTTTCAATAATTCATCACCGAGATTTTCTATTTCTTTTGCGATGGCACGCATGAAACCGGCACGTTGCTTCAATGAACATTTACGGTAAATATGAAAAGCCTTCCACGCTTCTTCCATGACCGTGTTAATTTCTTCGGCAGTATGATCGTTATACTCCATAATTATTCATTCATAATTTTAGATGCTTAATTTAAACCGGGTCTTTTCGCCAGTGCATCATCAATGATCTTCAAAACCCGTTCCCTTTCTCCTCCTTCCAGTATCAACCTCGGAGCACGTACATATTCAGTGCCAATCCCTGTTTGTGTGGCTGCGAGTTTTATGTATTGTACCAGTTTGGGCTGGATATCCAGTTCCAGCAGGGGCATGAACCAGCGGTAAATTTTTGCCGCTTCCGCGATCTTTCCTGTTTTCACCAGTTGATAAATCGCAACGGTTTCCCGGGGAAATGCACAAACCAGCCCGGCAACCCAACCATCTGCACCCAGGCAAAGTTCTTCCATGGCCAGTGTATCCACGCCGCATAATATTTTAAACCGGTCCCCAAACCGGTTGATCATTCTCGTCAGGTTGGTAACATCCCGGGAACTTTCCTTGAGGGCCATGATATTTTCACATTCCACGAGTTCATCAAACAGTTCAGGTCTTGTATCAATTTTATAATCCACGGGGTTATTATAGATCATAATGGGAAGCTCCGTAGATTTTGCAACCGTTTTAAAATAACTGATCGTTTCCCGATCGTCTGATTTATAACGCATCGGCGGTAGCAGCATGATACCATCCGCTCCCCAACGACGCGCATTAGTGGCCTGCTTTACCCCATCTTTGGTGGAGCTTTCCGCAATATTTAAGATGACGGGGATTCTGCCGTTCAGGTACTCCACGGAAAATTCCACCATTTCTTCTTTTTCAGGATCAGTAATGGTGCTGGCTTCTCCCAAGGATCCTCCGATAATGATACCCTGAACGCCTGCCTCCAGTTGTGCAACCAGGTTTTTTTCAAACATGGACAGATCCAGTTTATCGTCAGCAGTAAAGGGAGTAAGCAAGGCCGGGAAAACCCCTTTCCATTCAAATGCCATATCAGTTGATTTTGAGTTGAATAAAGTTAGTGAAACACAATGGACAAATATTTAATCTTGTTATTGTAAATAATGGGAAGTCATGGCAATACTTAGGATAAACAGAAAAGGGTTTTTGTCCTATTTTTAACCCGGGATCACCAATGGCTAAATCATGACTATGCTAAAAATATTTTTTCCCGGCCTTGTTATTTTGTTTGTCCTGCAAAGTTGCAGCTCAACAAAAGCAGTTACGGGCAATGAACCACTAAGAACTGTTCCCCACGCAAGCCGGGAATTCCGGGCCGCCTGGGTTGCCACCGTTGCGAATATCAACTGGCCCAGCAAGCCGGGATTAAGTACGGAGAAGCAGAAAAAAGAAGCCATTGAACTTCTTGATTTTTTGCAGGAACATCATTTCAATGCGGTTGTTTTCCAGGTGCGGCCCCAATGCGATGCCTTATACAAAAGTGACCTGGAACCCTGGTCCTATTACCTGACCGGCGAACAGGGAAAAGCACCTTCTCCTTACTATGATCCCCTGGAATTCTGGGTGGAAGAAGCACATAACCGTGGATTGGAAATGCACGTATGGTTAAATCCTTACCGGGCTCACCATAAAGACGGCAAAGAAATCAGTGAATTCTCTATTGTAAAAAAAAGACCGGAACTGGCAGTTTTTCTCAAGGAAGGATACTGGTGGCTGGATCCTGCACAACAAGGCACGCAGGATCATTCAGTGGCCGTGGTAATGGACCTGGTGAGGCGATATGATATCGATGGCGTACACTTTGATGATTATTTTTATCCTTATCCTTCCTATAATGGCGGCGCTGACTTTCCCGATTCCGCGAGCTGGTCTGCCTACCAGTTGAGTGGCGGGAAATTAACAAGAGGCGACTGGAGAAGAAATGCTGTGAATGTATTTATAGAGCGCTTATATAAAAATATCAAAGCAGCAAAGCCCCATGTAAAATTTGGGCTGAGCCCTTTTGGCATATGGCGCCCGGGTTACCCGGAATCAATTGCGGGGTTTGACCAGTATGACCAGTTATATGCCGATGCGAAACTGTGGCTGAACAAAGGATGGATCGATTATTTTACGCCGCAGCTCTACTGGCCCATCAACCGCATGCCTCAAAGTTTCCCGGTATTGCTGAGTTGGTGGTCGGGTGAAAACAAAATGAAACGGCACCTCTGGCCCGGAATCAGTGTAGGAAGGGATAGCAGCGCCAAAAACGTAAATGAAATTCTCAGCCAGATCATGATAACCCGGGGGATCGTGTCGGAAAGCAAAGGTGTGGTGCACTGGAGCATTTCATCGCTGACCAAAAATCCAAATATGGCTAAGGCAATAGCCGATGGTCCTTATAATAAAAACGCCCTGGTACCTCCCAGTGCCTGGCTGGATAATATAGCTCCTGCCCCTCCGCTTGTAAATAGTAAAACCGACACCGCCAGTATTGAATTGACCTGGAAGCACCCGGAGGAGAATGACGTATTCAGGTGGGTGGTTTATCATAAATATGGAAACAACTGGAGTTATACCATTTTGAACAGGCAGGATCGCTCCCTCGTAATCGGGAAAGTTACCGGTGAAAAGAACAACCGGGCAACATTGAAAGAATTTGCCGTGACAGCGGTGGACCGCACCGGAAATGAAAGCGCGGTTATTTCAAAAATGGTGGAATGATTAATTGAGTGTTTGAATTCCTTTTTCTTTTACGAAATCGTAAATGGATTGCTGGGCCGCAACCAGGCTATCACCGGCATCCGTGATTCGCGGGTTGGTTAAATCGCCGGTAATAAAAACTGCTTTAGCATTATCTTTTAACTGCATTTGCAGGATGTCATCAATCTCTTTACAAAGTGCCGGGTCGTAAATGGGGAAAATAACTTCGATGCGGCTGTGCAGGTTACGGTTCATCCAGTCAGCGCTTCCCATAAAATATTCCGGCTGGCCATTATTATGAAAAACAAATACCCTGGCATGCTCAAGATAGCGGTCAACAATCCGGTGAACGGTAATATTTTCACTCTGTCCTACAATGCCCGGGGCCAGGCAACAGATACTGCGGACAAGCAACTGCACTTTTACACCCGCCTGGCTTGCTTCGTATAATTTTTCTATCATCTCCCTTTCCTGCATATTATTCAACTTAATAATAATTCCAGCGGGTCTGCCTTTCCGTGCATTCTTAATTTCGCGGTCAATCAGTTTATTAAACCGTTTGATCATATTGAACTGGGATACCAGTAAGTGACGGAAAGACATTTTGCCATATAACACCGGCTCTGTCTTCGATTGCAGGTAGGTAAACAGCATATCCAGTTCATCCCCAAATTCGGGGTTAGTTGTAAAGAAGACATGATCCGTATAAAAACGGCCCGTGGCTTCGTTGAAATTGCCGGTTGCCAGGAATGAATAATTCTCCCATTTTTTGTTCTCCCACCTTTTCACCAGTGCTACCTTGGCATGTACTTTCAGACCCGGAATACTGTTGATAATCTTTATGCCGGCCGCCTTCATCTTTTTACTCCACTTCAGGTTATTCGCTTCATCAAACCTGGCTTTTAGTTCCACGAAGACCGTAACCTTCTTTCCGTTCTTCGCCGCACTGATGAGTGCATTTACAATGTGTGAATCAGCCGCCACGCGGTACAGGGTAACATAAATCTCTTTTACATGCGGGTCAATCGCCGCCTCATTAAAAAAGCGGAGAATATAATTGTAAGAATGATACGGGAGGTGAAGCAGCTTCTCCCCTTCGGTTATACTTTGAAAAATGGAGTGATGATTGTTAAAGCCCGGGTGAGAAACAGCCGGCCAGTTACCATAGGTCAGTTTGCCTTTCAATGGGTTGGGCAGGCTTCCCAGGTCTTTTAAGTTATGATACCGGCCGCCCTCTACCATTTCTTCAGAACGGATGTTAAAATATTTCTGTACAAAATCCTTCACAGGGCGCGGCATCGATTTATCGGCCAATAAACGGGTTGCATTTCCTCCTTCCCGTTTCTCCAGTTGCTTTTCTATTTTTTCTGCCAGGTTCCCGGAAAATTCATCTTCCAGGTTCATTTCTGCATCACGGGTAAGTTTTACGCTCCAGGCACCATGAATGATAAACCCGGGGAAGATCTCCTGCAGGTTCTCCCGGATCACGTCGTCCACAAAAAGTATATAATAATCATCCCCCAGCCTGGGCAATTCAGAAAAACGGGGAAGATGACCCGAAGGAATATTCAGCAATGCATAGTGATGCTTCGCTGGGTGTTCGGTTGATTCAATTTCAACAATAAAATAAAGGGCATTATTTTCAAGGAATACATTGGGTTGATTTTCCTTTTGCAGCAAAACTGGCTGGAGGAACGACAGCACTTTGGATAAAAAATATTCCCTGACCGTCTCCAGGTGCTCGGGACGAATGGTATCACCGTAATACAGGCAGATATTATTATTCCTTAATTCTGGTAAGATCTGCCCGCCCAGTATTCTTCCAAACTCTTCCTGGTGGCTAAGCACGGCAGCCTGTACCTGCTGTACCAGTTCCGGCGGGTATTCATCCCGGAGTGATATTTTTTTTGCCTCAATCGTTGTAAAAGCAAAAATGGAAGGCATCCTAACCCGGAAAAACTCGTCCAGGTTGGAAGAAAAAATTGACAGGAAAGAAATCCGGCTGTATAGCGGGACAGATTTATCTGCTGCCTCCATCAGTACGCGGTGATTAAAACTAAGCCAGCTAAGATCACGGTTTAGAAAAACATATTTACCATCTGCCATAAATCCAAAATTCTTTGAAACTAAGGTAATGCATTACGCTCACAGTTAGCCTTTTACAAGGAATTACTTCTGCTTTTGTGGCTGAAACCGGAGTAATGAACCCAGTAAAAATATACCAGGTTGGGAAATGCCTGGCCGGTAGGCCACGTACAGCATTAACGGTGCCGGATTATACCGGGAGTTGAATGAAAAACGGGGTCTGTGTATACCGATAATTTCTAAAAATTATTTAACAGTTCCGACCTTCTGTCATAGCACAGCTACCATAGGTGTAAATCTTGTAACAGGTCTGTTATAAAAAACATTTCTTGCATTGCCTGACTTTTATAGCCAGGATCAACAGCCATGAGAAAGATAACCAAATTAATTACGGTCATGATGACCGCGTGCCTGCCTGCTGGCATTTTATCTGCCCAGTCTTATCCCCAAACGGATGCCGTACGCACAAGTCTTCAAGTTAAGATCGATGGCGTGATCAGTGAGGATGCATGGAAGCAAGCTCCTTTGGTGACTGGTCTCGTTGAACAACGGCCAAGTCCCGGGCGACTGGAGGGTCCCCGGAACAAAAGTGAACTATATCTTATCTATGATAACGAAGCAGTTTATTTTGGGGGCATGCTCTACGAAAACAGTAAGGACAGCATTGCGCAGCAACTCGGTGGACGGGATAATATTGGTATCAATGATTTTGTGGGTGTAATATTCGATACCTACCAGGATAAGATCAACGGGCTTGGCTTTTATGTTACCCCGCTGAACGAGCAGTTCGACATAAAATATGCCATCGGTATAAATGGCGGGGAAGATATCAGCTGGAATGCAGTTTATACATCTGCTGTGACCCTGCTTCCGAATGGCTGGTCCTTTGAAATGCGCATTCCTTATTCTGCATTGCGTTTCAGTAAGGGAAAGATCCAGGACTGGGGATTACAAATCATCCGCCGGCGATCAAAAAGCGGGCAGCAATTTTCCTGGAGCCCGATCGATCCCAACAAATTTGGTTTTATGAACCAGGCAGGTACCTGGAAAGGCCTGAAAGATATCCAGCCACCCCTGCGTCTTTCTTTTTCCCCTTATTTCTCCACATATCTCACGAAGAATCCAAACCTTGGAAACAACTGGAAGACTTCCGTGAACGGGGGTATGGATGTAAAGTACGGGATCACTGACGGGTTTACCATGGATATGACACTGATCCCCGATTTTGGCCAGGTACAGAGTGATAACCAGGTGCTGAACCTTTCCCCGTTCGAGGTAAGGTTCAATGAGAACCGTCCTTTCTTTAATGAAGGCGTTGAGCTGTTTAATAAAGGGAATTTATTTTACAGCCGCCGGATCGGTGGCCAGCCTATCCATTACTATGATGTTTACGGAAGAATCGGGAGCAATGAATCCGTCATAAAAAACCCTGCTGAAAGCAAACTCATCAATGCGACCAAGATCAGCGGTCGCACCAAAAAGAAACTGGGTCTTGGATTCTTTAACGCGATAACCAGGACGCAACATGCTCTCATCAATGATGGAACCGGTAAAGAATATAAAATAGAAACAGACCCGCTGACCAATTATAATATCATGGTGGTTGACCAGGGATTAAAAAATAATTCAAGGGTGACCCTGATCAATACAAACGTGCTGCGGAGCGGAAGCGATTACGATGCGAATGTGACTGCGCTTGACTGGGATCTTTATGATAACCAGGTGGACTGGAATTTCTGGGGCCAGGTTAACCACAGCAGGCTGAATGGGTATACCGCACCCGGTAAAACTACAGCGGGCTACCTGTACAACTTATTCGTGGGACAATTCAAAGGACGTTTTAACTGGGAAGTACACCGGTTCTATGCAGATGATAAATACGAGCAGAGTGATATGGGATTTTTTACCAACAACAATTATATCACCCATGGGTTTTATGCGGGTTACAGGTGGGTGAAACCCAGAAGCTTTTACAACAATATTTACCTGAACCTGAATGGCAACTATTCAGAATTATATAAACCGCGAAAGTACCAGGATGTTCGGTTGAACGGTAATGTCAATGGGCAATTAAAAAACCTGTGGCAGGTCAGTATCAATTTTGATGTGCGGCCCGATAATAATGATTTTTATGAAGCCCGCCTGCCCGGCTTTATCTTTAAAAGACCCGGTTCCTGGATGAAAGGGGGCCGTATCGCTACCAACCGGGCAAAAAAATATTCGGCCATTGTCCAGTTATACCACCGCAGTTCGGGGAAATACAAGACCAGCAATATCGAGTCCCTGGTCAGTAACGCGTACCGTTTCAGTGATAAATTCAACGTGGAACTAAGCCATTTCATGTTGTTTGGTAAAAATGATTATGGATATGCTTATTTTACTAATGACAGGGACAGTGTAAGTACTGGGCTCCGCAAACGTCACACGGTGGAGAACATCCTGAACCTGAAGTATAATTTCAACAACAAGATGGGTCTCACCTTCCGGCTGCGGCATTACTGGAGCAAGGCTGATTATACCCGTTATTTCGACCTGGGGCAGGATGGCAGCGCGGCTGATCTTCCGGCACCAGTCAGGAACGCGGACGTAAACCTGAACCTCTTCAATATCGACATGAACTATACCTGGCAGGTGGCGCCCGGGAGCTTTGTTAACGTAAACTGGAAAACTTCTTCAGATCTCTCCAACCAGCTTGTTTATGAAGACTATTACAATAACCTGAAGCGAATCATTGATAAACCCCAGTTTAACAGCTTTTCAGTTAAAATTATTTATTACCTGGACTACCTGGACATAAAAGGGAAGGGAAATAAAAAGAAAAGCCAGTAAACCCGTTTTTAATCGTTCCCCGGGAATTTCTGGCATAATAATTTAACTGTATATTGAAAACAGTTTATGCCGGACAAACAAAATAAAGCGATCAGTAAGAAAGAAGAGATCAACCAGCATCCTGATCCAAAAATTACCGAGGACTTCCAGGGATATCCCCATGGGCCTGCCAGCGACGAAACCATAAAACCCCGCACAAAGCAAGCCGAAAAAACAGCGGGAACCGATGAGAAGGATGGAGAAAAAATAATAATCCGCCCGGAGGACAGAAAAAGTCTTGATGAACAGGACGCTGATGGCTCTGCCAATGCGTTCGATGACAAGTGACCCCGGGTAAGTATTTTGCCAAGGTATGAGCGCAGCGAATAGGTCATACAGGTTCAAAGCAGTGGACGAAGGCGACTGACCGCAGCCAAAAACCATAACAGCGGGTGCGAATGGGCCAATTCCAAGGCGAAGCCATGGTATGGCCCAGGAATCAACAAGCCCAATTCTATGCTAATAGTATTGGGCTGTAGGCTGGCATGTGTTTTTGATGGCAAGGGAAGGAGACCGAGACCTTTTTACCTCAGTTATGCAGCGTATGTTTTTAGTCCTCCCCTAGATTACAGACACAAAAAATGGTAAACAAAAAGCCTAGGTCTATAATCAGATCTCAAAACTTAATTTGAAATATAGAAATCACCACAGTCGTACAGATACGTATTCTATTTCATCTATAATCTCCCTTCTAAGTTTAGAGTTGTGTATAACTGTTGGAATTTTTAACAACATTCTTTTGGTAGTTTCCTTATCAAATGTTGCAAAAATGTTAGTCTCTGATTTGTCAACTATTGTAAAGTTGAAATAACCAGCTTCTTTCGGATTGTTTAGCTTATACAAAGTATCCGTTTCGATTTCTTTCTTTATAGAAGCAAACGTTTCCTTGGTTATCTTGAATGTCTTTAAAAAAGTGTTTTCTGGTTTTTTATAGGAATTCACATAAAAGATAATTGTTGGTACTGGTTTGTTCTGCGGGCCTCCATAACTAAGAATAAGGTATTGGGCCTTATTACTTGTTTTATTAACAAAAGATAAACATGCAATCAATAAGGTTGTTAAGAAGAGTTTATAAATCATACATTATACTTTATTTGTTTCGCAGCCGAGTCTCACCCCGGGTTTGTGCTTGGCTGTGGACTCGGCGTCAACCGGAGACAGGTTTCGTCAGATCAACATCATTCAGCTCCAGGTAATTCATTACAGTATAAATACCCTGTTCGTCACACAAATAAAACTTTGCTGAGCTATGATCATACTGTGTTACATCTTCCACCAAATTCCATTTCCCCCGGCATGGATTATCATGCATGTAATCCAATTTTTGTTTCATAAACTTATGTGCCCTGCATTCTTTCCAGTCAAATGAATCTTCCCATACTTCATGCTTCTTATTTCTCTCCCTGTCTTTTGCCTCAACGGATAAGTTTAGCTGATGCAACAGTTTGGTTTCTCCCTGCGCTTCTAACCGACTAATAATTTCATAAGCGATAAACCTCTTACCATTTCCGACAATTGTATTGATTGACTGGCCTGTATTCCTAAATGCAATTAATGCGTGAAAATGATTGGGCATAATAACATAGCCATTAATATAGTGGCCTTTATCTTTTAAATGATCAAACCAGTTATACACTAAATCATAGCCATTCGTTTGCTCAATTAAAGGCAGCCATTGATGACAGGTAATGGTAATAAAATAGACACCATCCGGTTCTGTAATTTTTCTTTTAACAGGCATTGTACAATTTACAACTTCTTTCGGAGTAGCACGGCGAGTGCCACATATCCGCACACAAGGCTATCTGACACTCGCCTGGGAACAAAAATGATAATCCGCCCGGGGGATAGGAAAAGTTTTGATGAACAGGACGCTGATGCGTCTCCCAGTGCTTTCGAAGACAAGTAAGATCCGGGCTGAGTTATTTTGGTAAATACTTTTCTCCAAGTTTTGGCGGAGCCACCGTACAATAAGCCACCGTCAACGCATCTTTGAACATGGCTTTGCGCACTTTTTTTAGATTGACATATGTAAAGCCCATTCTCCCCCAGCCCCCCGGCACCGGGTAAATAACCGTTTTATCGAAGGCACAAAAAACAGACTGGTCCCCGGGCGTTAATTTCAAACTAACAGTCCTATCTTTTTCGGAAAGTGTCGCGAATATTTTCTTCTTCACCCGGAAAGCTGTCCATTCAAAATGCGGATGTTCATCCGTTTCGGGAAAGGATAAAGCTAACAAACGTACTGTGGCAGTGCTGACCATGCAGAATTGTTATTGGTAAATTTAATTTTAATATTGCTGTATGACAAAATCAAGACTGGAAGCCTTCAGCGACGGGGTAGTTGCCATCATCATCACCATCATGGTGCTGGAATTAAAAGTACCGCATGATACCAGCTGGCAGGCGCTGAAAGAATTATGGCCTGTATTTCTCAGTTATGTCGTGAGTTTTGTTATGCTCGGCATCTACTGGGGAAATCACCATCATTTGCTGCATACTATTAAAGAAGTGAGGGGTAGTATGCTATGGGCGAACCTCCATTTACTTTTCTGGCTTTCACTGATTCCTTTTGCCACCGCCTGGATGGGGGAAAATCATTTTGAAAGAAATACGGTTATTTTATATGCGATGCTTGCCAACCTTTGCGGTGTGGCTTACTTTATACTGCTGGTAATACTTAAAAAGTGCAACCCGGGCAATCCGGCACTGCTCGACGTATTACAAAAACAATCAAAAAAGGGGCTGCTTTCCTGTATATTTTATACCCTGGCCATCCCGGCAGCCTTCGTGCATACGGCTCTTGCAGGGTCCATGATTATCCTGGTAGCTATCATGTGGCTGATCCCGGATAGAAATATTGAGCGATCGGCGAAGGAAATCTAGGGGACCACCTCTCCCTCCAGGTCATAATCATAGGCTTTGATGATCTTCACATTTACAAATTCACCTATGGGCAATTTCCCGGAAGCGCGGATCACCACTTCATTGTCCACTTCCACGGAGTCAAATTCGGTACGTCCCAAATAACGACCCGCTTCCTTTTTATCGATAAGCACTTTGTAGATTTTATTTACTTTCTCCTGGTTCAATTCAAAAGAAATCTCCTGCTGTACTTCCATAATTTCCTGCGCCCTTTTTTCTTTCACTTCCGAGGGTACATCATCTGTCAGTGCAAACCCGCTTGTTCCCTCTTCGTGCGAATAGGTAAAGATGCCCACCCGGTCAAAACGCTGCCGTTGCAAAAACTCTTTCAGTTCCTCAACATCATCTTCTGTCTCGCCGGGGAAACCGGCGATGAGGGTGGTACGCAAACAAATTCCCGGAACTTTCTCCCGGATAGCGGCTGTCAGGTCTTCCATCTCTTCCCGTGTAATCTGCCGCTTCATGGCCTTCAGCATATTATTGGCAGCATGCTGCAGCGGCATATCAAGATACTTGCAGATATTATCTCTCTCCCGCATGACATCGAGAATCTCCAGCGGAAATTTAGAAGGATAGGCATAATGTAACCGTATCCAGACCAATCCTTTTACATCGGCGAGCCTATGTAAAAGCTCCGGCAACATTCTTTTTTTATAAATATCAAGTCCGTAATAGGTAAGTTCCTGCGCAATAAGCATTATTTCCCTTACACCTTTCTTCACGAGGCCTTCCGCCTCTTTTACCAGCTCTTCAATTGGTTTACTGACATGCTGCCCGCGCATAAGCGGGATGGCACAAAAAGCACAGGTTCGGTTGCAGCCTTCCGAAATTTTAAGGTAAGCATAATGCTGGGGAGTGGCCAGCAATCGTTCGCCCAGTAGCTCTGTTTTATAATCGGCGTCGAACTGTTTTAAAATAAGCGGTAATTCCATGGTCCCGAAATAAGCATCTACTTCGGGTATTTCCATCTCGAGATTATTCTTATACCTTTCGCTCAGGCAACCCGTCACATATACTTTATCAATCCTGCCTCTTCGTTTCAACTCCACCTGGTCGAGGATCGTATTGATACTTTCCTCCTTGGCTTTTTCAATAAACCCGCAGGTATTCACCACCACGATATTGTGATCAGATTTTTTGTTCTCATGCACAACGTCAATCTCATTCGCCAGCAGCTGGCCGCTCAGTACTTCACTATCCACCATATTCTTACTGCACCCGAGGGTGATGATATTGACCTTATCCTTTTTGAGTGTCTTTGTCTTCATACCAGAAACCAGCTAAAAGCTGATGGCGATCAGCTGCCAGCTTTTTCAAGGTTAAATAAACTGTCTACAAATTCATGTTTGTCAAACACAAGCAAATCCTCCATTTTCTCTCCAACCCCGATAAACTTCACCGGTATTTTAAACTGATCTGCAATCGCCAGTACCACACCTCCTTTGGCGGTGCCATCTAATTTGGTAATGGCCAACGCTGTTACATCTGTGGCCGCTGTAAAATGTTTGGCCTGCTCGAGTGCATTCTGGCCTGTTGATCCATCCAGCACCAGCAATACTTCATGTGGCGCATCGGGTATTGTTTTCTGTATTACTCTTTTAATCTTGCTGAGCTCCTCCATCAGGTGGGCTTTGTTATGCAAACGCCCCGCTGTATCTATCAGCACCACATCGCTTTGTTTGGCCACCGCACTTTGCACGGTATCAAAGGCAACGGCTGCGGGATCGCTTCCCATATCCTGTTTGACGATCGGCACGCCTACCCTTTCACTCCAGATGGTCAGCTGGTCAACCGCGGCGGCCCGAAAAGTATCCGCCGCACCCAATAATACCTGCTTACCTGCTTTCTTAAAATTATAAGCCAGCTTACCGATGGTTGTTGTTTTTCCAACGCCGTTTACGCCGACAACCAGGATGATATAGGGTTTCGTCGGGAAGCCAGAATCAAAAGCATAACTGTTTGATTCAGGAGCATCTACAAGCAAAGTCTCAATTTCTTCCTGCAGCATTTGATTCAGCTCCGCAGCACTCATGTATTTGTCCTTAGCCACTCTTTTTTCGATCCGGTCGATGATCTTGACGGTAGTTTCTATCCCCACATCGGCACCGACGAGGGCTTCTTCCAGGTTATCCAGCACTTCCTCATCCACCGTGCTCTTGCCGGCAATGGCTTTGGTAATCTTCGCAAAAAAACCTTCCCGGGTTTTATTCAAACCCTCATCCAGGCTTTCCTTTTCTTTCTTGCCAAATAGTTTATTGAAGAATCCCATAATATTATTGTGAATGGTGAATGGTCAATAGTCACTGGTGCCGGTATGAAAAGTTTATTCATCATCCACTTTTCACTATTGATCACTAAACAACAAAAGCCATCCGTTTTGTCACGAATAGCTTTTGAATATTTTAACTAACTCAAAATTATTTCTGAGCCAAAAATTCCTTGATCTTGTCTTTGTGAACAATCTGCTCTTTAAATGTGTAGGCACCCGTCTTCGGGCTGCGAACCGCTTTGATCACTTTTGTCCAGTTTTTTGCTTCGGCTGCTGCCCTCGCATCTTTTGTTTTAATCGCCGTTTTTGCTGCTTTTGCCATAATACAAATTTGAAAATATGGTAGTTCTGGGAAATGTG
>JANWIJ010000086.1 GCA_025449935.1 Chitinophagaceae bacterium | reverse complement strand
GATGAGAACCTGCTGCAATATGTAAAAGTTGAAATAAACGGGGAGACGCTGAATATTTACCCGGAAGATGGATTTAACCTGCGGTCAACCGGGAATATCAAAGTATATGTTTCAGGGCCTTCCTTTAATCATCTTGAGGCATCAGGTGCCAGTAATATTTACGGGGATAGCAAAATAACCAGTGATACTAAAATCACGATACATGTCAGCGGAGCCAGTGATATGAAAGTTGAACTGAAAGCCCCGTCCGTGGAGGCCAAAGCAACGGGGGCGAGTAATATCCACCTTAAAGGGGAAACAAAAGATTTCTTTGCAGACGGGGCCGGTGCAAGCGGCGTGAATTGTTTTGGACTGATGACGGAAAATGCCCGTGTAGAAGTATCCGGAGCCAGCAAGGCGGAGGTGTTTGCCAGTGTAAGACTGGAAGCACATGCATCGGGGGCTTCTCATATAAAATATAAAGGAAATGCTACGGTCAACAAAGATGTCAGCGGGGCCGGGAGCGTAGAGAAGGCAGACTAAATGAATTTTTTCCCACTAACCCGGGCGATCATAAATTCACATACTTCACGGTGATCCTGATATCCCTGTTCCTTCCCTTATCGTCCGTGCAGGAAATCTTTACGGGTCCTTCTTCGGGCACAAAAAATTGTTTTTCCCCCGCATTACTGCTTTTATAAAACTTGTTATTGATATACCAATACACTTTGCTTACGTCATTGGCAGTTTTGCAAATCAATTGCAGTGGCTCCGGGTCTTTTTTATTGATCAGGTATTCAGTGCCATTTGCAGGAGAAGCAATATAAGGAGCAGCTCCCTTAAAGATCAGCTCGCACTCGGGATTGTGCACGGGTATTTTTTGGTAAGCAATCCTGTTTTCTTCCATCCAGGCCTGGATATCTGGCTCCAGGGTCTTATACCATTTCTTTTTATACCCCGCCGCGGGAGCACAGTTTTTACAAAAAGAAATTTTTTCGTCAGGGCTGGTCATTATTTCCTGCCAGTTGCTGCAAACCCTGGCAGAGGAAATTAAGGGGATAAAGTAATCCGTTGCCAGGCTGGTGCAGTGTTCAGACGGAGACAGACCTGTTTCGCTGCACACCTGGCGGATGTCACAATCTTCAGGAGGGGTAAACCACGCTTCATCACTATCGTAGTCAATGGTATTAAAAATTTTGAACAGTAGCGGGGTGGCAATATTAGCCCCGCTTAAATCAGCGATACCCACACCCGAGAAATTGCCTGTCCAGATGCCTATGGTATAATTTTTATTATAGCCGATACTCCAGGCATCTTTTCTCCCATAGCTGGTCCCGGTTTTCCAGGCAATCTTCGGCATCCGCTCCGTCGCCGTCCAGTTAAGGGGAAAATCAGGGCGGTTCACTTTCGACAGGATTTCGTTGATCATATAATTGGCTGCCGGGCTGATGATATTAACTGTATGATGTGCCGAATCATTTTTTGTGTATCCAGGCGATTTATAGGTTCCATTGCTGGCGAAGGCTGAAAACAAACCGGTCAGTTCTTCCAGTGTAGTGCCACAACCCCCCAATATCAGTGATAAGCCAAGTTTTCTCCTGTCTTTTTGTATTTGCTTAAAACCAGCATTGGAAAGCTTTTGAATCATCCGCTCATGACCCAGCAACCTCAATCCTTTTACGGCCGGAATATTCAGGGAGTGTTCCAATGCATATTCGACGGTGACATACCCGTTGAATTTTTCATCATAATTCTCCGGGGTATATCCTTCATAATTCACCGCGACGTCTGTCATAACTGTTTTTGGTGTCAGCAATCCTTCGTCAATGCACATCCCGTAAAGCAGGGGTTTTAAGGTGCTCCCGGGCTGACGGACAGCATTGGCCCCATTTACCTGCCCCCCGTCCGTGGTGTCTTTAAAGTCAGAAGAGCCAACATAAGTGATGACCTGGTGCGTTTTATTATCAATAATTACGACGGCGGCATTTTTGATGTTTTTCAATCGCTGTGTTCTTATATAATCCTCAACCAATTTTTCAGTTTTCAGTTGAGTATTCAGGTCGATATATGTTTGAATAGTACCTGTCCACTGTTTCTTTAGTTTATAGGAAAGGTGGGGGATATAGTGGGGTACAGTTCCCCTTGATGCATGCAGGGGCTCAGCCAGCGCATCTTCGATCTCCTTTTTGGTAAAAACTTTCTCGGCTGCAAATTTTTTTAACCAGCGGTTCCTCTCCCGGATGATTAGCTCATTATTCCTTCCCAATACCAGCGACCCGGGCCGGTTTGGAATGATGCTAAGCGCTGTAATTTCCGCCAGTGAAAGGTGGTCGGGATTTTTTTTAAAGTACAATAACGAGGCGGCTTTTACACCTTCAATGTTGCCGCCATAAGGTACAAGGTTGAGGTAAAGCTGAAGGATCTCCTTCTTGCTGTACTTTAATTCCAGTTGAAAAGCCCTGAACATCTCCCTTATCTTACTCCAGATATTTCTTTTTCCCGGTTCCAGGGCCTTGGCCACCTGCATGGTAATCGTACTGGCACCCGAAGTGCGCCTCCTGTTAAAGATGTTATTGACAAAAGCCCTTACTACTGCAAATGGATTAATCCCAGGGTGAGAGTAGAAATGCTTATCCTCCTTGGCAATAATGGTTTTCTGTAAAAGCGGGGAAATTTCAGCCAGCTCTGTTTTCATCCGCCACTTCTGGTCCTTGCTGAGGTAGGCATTGACGACATCGCCTTTGTTATCCGTGATAATGGTAGAGTAATCAATCTTATCCGGCAACCGAAAAATCCAGTTCAGGATAAAGAATAAAAGGATCAGCACGAGGAACCCAATACCAAGGCGCCTGAAGAACCGGAGAATTCTGCGGCGGGTGAGTGGCATGTTGAATCGTTTGCTCATCAGATTGTATACATTATTGATTCCGTTGCTGCTTAACAAATATTTATCTTCCCGGATTTGCAACCCGGCGCAAAGGAGCTGTATCTTTCATTTCAAATTCTTTCCTTTTTGTATGGACTCGTCAGACTTGTCCCGCCCCACCCGGGATATTCCCCCTTAGTTGTTCCACCTGCTAAATTCTGTTATTCCTTTTGTGAAAAAGAATTGTACAGCTAAATTTTTTACTCAGACAAACTTCTTTAACTTCTCGTTTATAACCGACCATTAACCTTACACCTCTATGCGTATCAACATCTGTCTGGTTCCGCTGATAGCAGCAGGAACTATTTTTTTATCCTCCTGTAAAAAAAATGCCATCACCCTTTCCTATACTAATGCAAAAGGGGAAGTACCACAGCTAGGTAACCTGGTTTTTCGTTTCAGTCATTCACTGGCCAAAGATTCAATGCTGAATGCCTGGGATTCGGCTGATTATATTTCTTTTGAACCACGGATTCCCGGCAAGTTCCGCTGGCAAAGCCCTGATGAATTAATTTTTTCGCCATCACAACCACTCAACCCGGCTACCGCCTATAAAGCAAAAGTGAAAAACGCTGTTTTAAAATTCAGCCCGTACAACTCAGTAAAGAATGGCGATAAAATTACTTTCCACACCCCGGACCTCAGCCTCGACAACTCCCAGATCATCTGGATCGGCGAAAGCAGCACCTCGGCTGTGCCCCAGGTGGACCTGTTTTTTAATTACCGGGTGAATCCCGAAGAGCTGAAAAACAAACTTGAGCTAACGGTGGAAGGGAAAAAATCGGGGTTTGATATGATCACAGTGTCGCCGGATAATAAAATCTCTCTCCGTGTAAATGGCATCAAAGCGGAAGATAAGGACCAGGAAGCAGGCATTATTATCGCGAAGGGCCTAAAACCGGAAAAGGGGAGTTTATCTACGGGCGATCCGTTAAAAACAAACCTGACTATTCCTTCGCCATTTATATTGAATGTTCAAAACGTAGAAACAGAGCATGACGGAACTGAGGGAATTGTACGGGTTACCACCAGCCAGCAACTAACCGGGGAAAGCATCAAATCATTCCTGAAATTCGATCCTGATCTTTCTTATAATGTTGAAGCCAATGACTACGGTTTCACGTTGCGCAGTGACAAGTTTGATATGGAAAAAAGTTATGCGTTAACTATTGCCAAAGGGCTTCGCGGGAAAATAGGAGGTGTGATGAAGGAAGATTACAATGGCGGCATTGCTTTTGGTGAGTTGGAAGCCGGTATCAGTTTCACGAACAGTAAAGCTGTTTATCTTTCCAGGAAAGGGGGTAAGAACATCGAAGTGCAGATTACCAATGTGCCAAAAGTGAAACTGATTATCTCGAAGATTTATGAGAACAACCTTTTGCCCGCGCACCGGTATGGTTATTATCCGCAGGAAAATCAAAGCGGGCCCGGTTATGCCAGTTACGACGGCGAGTATGAATATTACGACAGCTACGGTGGTGGTGACGCCCTGCTGGGTGATGTGATTTATGAAAAGGAAATTGACACCCGTTCATTACCGAAAAGCGGGGCCGGGAGAATCCTGAACTTTTCACAATTTGAAGACAGGTTGCCTGATTTCAAAGGTGTTTATCATATCGTTATCCGATCTTCAGAAGATTACTGGGTGAAAGACAGCCGCTATGTTTCGTTATCTGACCTGGGACTGATTGCCAAAGAAGGCCAAAATAAAATATATGTGTTTACTAACTCCATTAAATCAGCTGTTCCGGTGGAGGGAGTGAACGTGGCCGTTTACGGTGCGAATAACCAATTGATCGGGACGGGTGCAACAAATAAAGAGGGTGTTGCGGAAGTTCCTTACAATAAAAAAGACTTCGGCGGGTTCAAACCAGCGATGGTGATAGCCAAAACGGCTGATGACTTCAATTACCTTCCTTTTAACAGCACAAGGGTTAATATGTCAAGATTTGACATCGGTGGAAAGAGAAATAACCCTTCGGGGTTTGATGCTTTTGTATATGCTGAAAGGGATATATACCGCCCCGGCGAAAAAATTAATTTTTCTGTCATCCTGCGGGATGCACAATGGAAAAATCCGGGAGACGTACCCGTGAAGCTAAAATTCCTTATGCCAAATGGAAAAGAGCTGAAATCATTTCGCAAAAGCCTGAATGAAGAGGGCTCCCTGGAAGGAAATATCGACATAGCAACGGCCGCAATTACCGGGAGTTATACACTGGAGGTTTATACGTCCACTGATATTTTACTTGCTTCAAAAAATTTCTCCGTCGAGGAATTTGTACCTGACCGGATCCGGGTAAATACCAAACTGGATAAGGAGTATTTGCGTTCGGGAGAAGTAGCTAAACTATCCGTGAACGCGGTGAATTTCTTTGGCCCCCCTGCGGCCAACCGTAAATACGAAACAGAAATACAGGTAAAGCAAAAGCAGTTTTCTTCCCCCAAATTTGAAGGTTATGATTTCAGCCTGGCGAACCAGCAGACTTTTTTTGATAAGGAAGTGAAAGAAGGAACAACAGATGCCGGGGGAAATGCAGTTATTGAATACAGTGTACCGGCCACTTATGCAAATATGGGGGCATTACAAACCAGCTTTTATACAACTGTTTTTGATGAAACAGGAAGGCCGGTTAGCCGTGCTACTGCTGTTGATATATTTACCCAGGACGTGTTCTTTGGAATCAAACAGGACTGGTTTTATTATTACCCATTGAACCAACCGGTAAAATTTAACCTGGTAGCCGTGAACAAGGATGGTAATGCCACCCCGTCAACCGCCCGGATCGAAGTAATTAAGCACGAATACAGAACTGTATTGACCAAAAGTGGAAGCTATTTCCGCTATGAGTCGCAAAAAGAAGATAAGCTGATGATTGAACAGCAGGTGACTGTAGGTAATAACACGGTTTATACCTATGTTCCGAGAAGTCCCGGTGACTACGAAGTAAAAGTGTATCGCCCCGGTGCCAACAGCTATGTAAGCCGCAGTTTTTACAGCTATGGTAGTTATGGGGGAAATAATAATTCCTTCGAAGTAAACAATGAAGGAAACATAGAAATAGAAATTGATAAGAAATCTTATTTATCCGGCGAAAGTGTGAAAGCACTGTTTAAGACACCATTCAGTGGTAAAATGCTGGTGTCCCTGGAGACCGATCATGTTATTTCTTACCAGTATGTTGAGGTGAGTAACAGGACGGCCAGTGTTGATTTGAAGCTGGGTGCTGACCATGTACCGAATGTTTATATAGCAGCCACCCTGATTAAACCACATGAGGTATCAGATATTCCATTGACGGTGGCGCATGGATTCAGGAATGTAGTGGTTGAAGACAGGAGCAGAAAAATCCCCGTTGAAATAGTGGCACAGAAAACAGCCCGCTCCAGGACGCACCAGAAAGTGACGGTGAAAGCAGCCCCCGGTAGTTTTGTTACATTATCAGCTGTTGACAATGGTGTGTTACAGATAAATGATTTCAAAACACCAGACCCATACGAATACTTTTACCAGAAGAAAGCCCTGCAGGTTTCAGCATTCGACCTGTACCCGTTGTTATTCGCAGAAGTAAGGGCAAAACTCAGCAGCACCGGTGGAGATGGATCTGATCTGACTCTCGAAAAAAGAGTAAACCCGATGCCGGCGAAACGAATAAAAGTGGTGAGCTTCTGGAGTGGTATTAAAAAAGCAAATTCCAGCGGTGTGGCGGAATTTGAATTTGATGTTCCGCAGTTCAGCGGGGAATTAAGACTGATGGCGGTTTCTTACAAAGGGGAAAAATTCGGGGCCGCAGATAACAGCATGACGATTGCCGACCCGATCGTGGTCAGTACTGCCTTACCAAGATTTATGAGCCCTGGTGACACCGTGAATGTACCGGTAACTCTAACGAATACTACTAATAAGCCTGCGAATGTAACCGCCACCATAGTCGCCGGAGGTGCGGTGAGAGTAGTTGGAGAAAATAACCAATCCGTCAGTCTTGCAGCAAAAAGTGAAGCCCGGGCAATGTTTAAAGTGGTAGCTGAACCCGTCATCAATCTTGGTAGCATTACCGTAGCAGTAAATGGCCTGGGAGAAAAATTCTCGGATGTAACAGAAATTTCAGTGCGTCCTCCATCCACGCTGCAAAAAAATACAAGTAGCGGATCTATTGGTGGCAGTACACAGAAAATAAGTATTGGTTTGAGTGACTTTATGCCGGGTAGTGTTAATTATAATTTAGTCGTAAGCCGTTCTCCTGCATTGGAACTGGGCGCGCAATTAAAATGGTTGGTTCAGTACCCGTACGGTTGTACTGAACAAACGGTATCAGCGGCATTCCCGCAAATCTATTATGGCGATCTTTCTGACCTGATGCAGTTGACCCTCCCTGCCGCAGCGGCAGGTAAGCAACAGACCAAGGTGAATGCGAATACCAATATCCTGGAAGCTATCCGGAAAATAAAAATGCGCCAGTTGTACAATGGTGCTGTAACCCTCTGGGACGGGGAAGGAAAAGAAGATTGGTGGACGACCATCTATGCGGCCCACTTTTTACTGGAAGCTAAAAAGGCAGGATTTGATGTCGACAACAGTTTGCTGGAAACCATGCTGAACTACATCAACAACCGGTTAAAAAATAAGGAAACCATCACCTATTACTATAACCGCGATCAAAACCGGAAGATCGCTCCCAAGGAAGTGTCTTATGGGTTATATGTACTGGCTGTAGCGGGAAGAACGAATGTGCCGGCTATGAATTATTATAAGGCTAATCCCGGAATCCTTGCATTAGACAGCCGTTATTTATTAGCGGCGGCATATGCCACAGCCGGTGACAGGAAATCTTTCAACGCCATGCTTCCTTCATCTTTCAGTGGGGAAGAATCTGTACCCCAGACAGGAGGTAGTTATTATTCTGATGTAAGGGATGAGGCCATAGCCTTGAATGCATTGATGGATGTGGATCCCGCCAACCCCCAGGTGGGGCAAATGGTAAAACATGTAGCTGACAAATTAAAGACCAGGCGATATTTAAGTACACAGGAAAGAGCCTTTGCTTTTTTAGCGCTGGGTAAACATGCCAGGGCTGCCAACAATTCTACTGCTACAGCTGAAATAAAAGTGAATGGAAAAGTGATTGCCCGGGTGGATGGTGGTCAATGGACGGGCGACAGGAAGGCCCTCGGAAATAATAATGTGGAGATCGCCACGAAAGGAAACGGAAGACTATATTATTTCTGGCAGGCCGAAGGTATCAGTGCCAATGGCTCCTACAAAGAGGAAGACAGTTATTTAAAAGTGAGAAAACGTTTCTTTGACAGGAATGGTAAACCCATTACCACCAACACGTTTAAGCAAAATGATTTAATCATAATCGGAGTTACACTGGAACGTTCTTTTGATACACCAATAGAGAATGTAGTTATTACTGACCTGTTACCTGCTGGTTTTGAAATTGAAAATCCGCGAACAAAGGAAATACCCGGCATGGACTGGATAAAAGACGGTTCTGTACCAACGGCACTGGATGTACGGGATGACCGGATTCATTTCTTTGTGGATGCGAATAACAACAAGCAAACTTATTATTATGCCGTCCGGGCAGTTTCACCGGGAAATTTTAAAATGGGACCCGTGAATGCCGATGCCATGTATAACGGGGAATATCATTCCTATCATGGAGCCGGGATGGTGAGGGTAACGCAGTAAAATTGGATAATCACCGCCCGCAGTTAGCTGCGGGCGGTTTGTATAATTAAGTAAACTGCAGATATTAAAGCTGGTCTGCGGAGCAAAAAAAAGTCCGGCTCTTTCGAACCAGACTTATTAAAGCTTCTTCAATATCGTTATTGATTAATAATCGTTATTGTATCCACCACTGCCGCCACGGTCACGGTTGTAACCACCGCCGCCGCCGCCGCCGCTTTTACCTTTGTAGCCGCCACCGCCGCCGCCGCCTTTGTAACCGCCGCCACCGCCGCCGTTACCAAAGCTTCTTTTCTTGAAGCCGCCACCGCCGCCGCTGCCACCACCTTCCGGTTTTGGACGACTTTCGTTAACAACGATGTTACGACCATCCACTTCAGTACCATTCAAAGCAGCAATAGCCGCTTGTGCCTGGTCATCGTTGGCCATTTCCACAAATCCAAAGCCTTTGCTGCGGTTAGTGAATTTGTCGGTAACAATTTTGGCTGAAACTACTTCACCATGTGAAGCAAAAAGGTTGGACAGGTCCTGGTCTTTCAGGTTCCAACTGAGATTTCCTACGTAAATGTTCATTTTGAGAAGTTTTAAAAAAATAAAAGTGTCAACAGTAAACAGTAACCAATGAACATTCTACGGTTTTTCGAATCGTTCAGGACTTGTGAAACTGAAAGAGCACCAAATACGGAACAAAATAACGGATTTTTTCCGGACATATGGCCAAATTTAATTGAGTGAAACCGTTCCTGCCCCCGATTCTATTGATTCTCATGGAATAATAAAGGGCTTCCCAATCGGGAAGCCCTTCTTACATAGAATATTTATCAGTTTTTGATCAATTTCACTGTTTGCATATAACCTTGTCCATCATCAAACCGGAGGAAGTATAAACCAGGTCTGAAGGCGGCCAGGTTAATGGGGGTGTGTGATGATCCTTCGGCCGGGATAACTACTTTAACCACTTTTCCATCCGCAGATGATATGGTCATCTGTGTACCCCGCGTTACTTTCCTGTGCTGGATAGTCACCTCCTCGTTAGCAGGGGTGGGATAGGCCGTTAGGACATCTGAATAACTATTGGAAGAATTACCCTGTAGCCTTATAATACCGCTGTATTTAAATCTTCCGTCAATATCCACACTTCTTACCCGATAAAACAAGGTTCCGGCAGATGTATTGTAGTTGGTGAAAGAATAAATTGATTTTCCTTTTGCCACGACAGTGCCGACGGTTGTAAAATTGGAACCATTGCTGCTTCTTTCCACCTGGTATTCATTTACGTTGATTTCTTCGCTGACGTCCCATTTCAATTGTACCGTGTTATCCGTGGTCCGGTTGGCTACAAGTCCAATAAAATTAACGGGAAGTGGAATGTTCAGCGGCCCGATAGACAGGTTATCGAAAACAGCAAAGAAAGGTCCGCCGATCAGGTAGGATACCTCTACGCGGTAGGTAGTATTTGCGCCATTTGTAATATCCGGATCAATTAGACGTATGCAAACATATCCCTGCGACCCGGTCAGGAAAGGGGTGGGATCAGGCACATTCGCTGTAATATCAGAATAAGGTGTAGGAGTACTCCAGGTTGAAAAACTCTGTACCCCGGAAGTGGCTTCAACATTTGTCACCGTTCCCTGGGCTGTTTGTGTTACACTGATGATCCTTACCTGGAAACGGTCAGTCACCGGGTTATTAACGATATAGTAAAAACCTATATTAAAGGAACCTACGGGATTTGGATTATTATAGGGCGGAGAAATGATGTTCAGGACCCTGGGAAAGCCGGGTGCATTCACACGTAAGGGCGGCAGGTAATCGATCCAGTAACCCCGGCCCGCATGATAATAGAAAGAACTGTCAAATACGCTACCATAAATACTGGGGGAATTAAAGCCATTGTCATTAGTATTAAAATTAGCGACAACCCCCTCGCAGATACCATTGGTAGTAATAGTAGGGGTTTGTGAACCGGCAACTAATCCCGTTAGTACGGCGCAGGAAAGTAACCATGTTTTTACAGAGTAAATGAGTTTCATAAAGTTTGTTTTAAAAATGAAAGTGATAAAAATTAAACCTGACGCGGTTTCATAAGAAGGATGCATCATTTAAAACAAACCGTGTACCTGTTTTTTCTAAGCATTAAACCCCGGTTATTCCTGTAGGATTGAGGAAAAAAATACCCTGACTGTGTGTGGTGCAATAAAAAAGTCCCCCATGGAGGAGGACTCATATAAAAAATTATAATAAGAGGCTTATTCAGCGACTACCTCAAATTCAACATCGGTAGACTTACCATTACCAAAATCAATCGTGGCTTTATACGTGCCAAGCTCTTTCACTTCATCAGCGATCGAGATCCTTTTACGGTCAATTTCATATCCTCTTTGTTCACGGATTGCCCGGCTCAGTTGAAGGGAGGTTACGCTTCCGAAGATCTTGCCGCTGGTACCTGTTTTAGCGCCCAGTTTTAAAGGAGCTTCGTTCAGTTTACTGATCACACTATTGATTTCAGCCAGCATTTTGTCCTCTTTCTTCTTCACCTGCTTCATCCTTTCTTCCAGCTGTTTCTTATTACTGGGGCTGTTTTCAACGGCCAGTTGGCGGGGTAGTAAGTAATTGCGGGCATAGCCATTCTTTACTTTTATTACCTCGTTTTTAGCGCCCAGATTATCGACGTCTTGAATTAAAATAATTTCCATTGTTCACTTTTTGTTCACCTGCCCAGTTGCTTGTTATGCTACTGTCTCCCTGGCCTTAGCCCGGGGTTAGGGTGAGGTTATTTTAAAAGGTCTGTTACGTAAGGCAATAATGCCATCTGCCGGGCTTTTTTCACCGCATCAGAAACTTTGCGCTGGTATTTCAGGCTGTTTCCGCTCAACCGGCGTGGTAATAATTTACCCTGCTCGTTCAGAAATTTTTTAAGGAACTCTACATCCTTATAATCAATGTAGCGGATGCGATATTTTTTAAATCGACAGAATTTCTTTACCCGTTTGTCGGTTTTAATCGCCGTCAGGTATTTTATTTCATTTTTTGCCATGGCTTAAACCTCCGCTAATTTTTCGGTTCCTGTTTTAGCGCCACTTTTCTTTCTTGCGTTGTACTCGACGGCGTATTTATCGAGTTTGGTGCAGAGATGACGAAGTACTGTTTCGTCACGCAATAACTGGATCTTCAGTTTTTCATTAAAGTCAGATGCTGCTGTGTATTCCATCACCCAGTACAATCCCGTCGTTTTTTTCTGGATCGGGTAAGCCAGTGATTTCAGTCCCCAGGGATTTTCAGCCACGATAGAGCCACCGGCATCGGTAGCAAGCTTTGCATATTTTTTTTGCTCAGCTTTAAACTCATCATCGCTCAAAACAGGGGTAAAAATCACCATCAATTCGTAATTGTTCATTTTACCTGTTTAAAGTTTTTAAATTCGATTTATCCCATTGGACACCCCGGCGTTACCGTCGGAGAGAATCTGCGAACACAGATTTGGGGCGGCAAAGATAGGTGCAAATTGCCAGATTCGGGAAGGCAACTAAAGGTATTTTTCAGGAACCAGGATTGTGTTATTCCGGCTGCTAAAACCCTGGAAAGGAATAAAGCCCAAATCTAAATTGTTGATTTTTAACGATATCAGATCCATTTGCCTGACAGACCATAAAAAAGAAAGACTGCCTTTTAGCAAAAGGCAGTCTTTCTAAGGAACCGGTTCGCGACCGGCTTATAGTTTTACAAGCTTGATCACTTTCTTACTAACGCCATCCAGCACAACCGCGAAATACACCCCCGGACTATATCCTTTCCCAAACTGCAGGGTCTGCCGGGAGCGAAGATTAAATTTCTGTTCTATAATTCTTCCCTGGACATCCATGATCTGCAGGCTGATTTTTTCACCCGCAATACCGCTAAGCACCAGCGTGAAATCAGTTGCAGTTGGATTCGGCAATACGGATACAGAAAGTTCTTGGCTCTCCGGCATTCCGTTTTCCGCCGGTCTTTGCGTAACAGAAGGTTCGGGACCAACACAACTGCCCAGCATATCACCATGTGCAAGGTGTGCATTGATTGAATTAGCTGCAACGATCAGCGTATTATTATTATGACAGATGACCACTTTGTCCAGTTTGGACCCGCCGCGGATATCTATGACAGTTACCAGTTTAGATGCCATACCCTGGCAACCATTCGCATCAGTTACGGTCAGGGAATAGGTGGTTGTTGTCAGCGGGCTAATGGTAGTGGAGGAACTTACGGATCCGTTTGACCAGTTATAGCCATATGCCGGTGTTCCACCATTTACATTCGAAGTAAGTGTGAGGGAAGAGGCAGGGGCATAACCTATATACACCGTATTCGGCAATACACCGGAGGGCAGCGCAAATGCATCCGGGATAACAACAGTCGGCGATGGATTGATCACAACAGTTGTCTGGCAGGTGACCGGGTTACCCCAGTTGTCCGAAGCTGTCCAGTTGATATAGCTTGTACCCACAGCAAAGGTTCCGCTTGCGTCGCCGGAAGACCCGGTCCTTGAAGTGGCCCCCGTGATAGTATAACTGTATGTGATAGGATCACCGCAATCATCCGTTGCCGTGAAAGCAGGGATGGTGTAAGTACCGGCAGCTACCGAGCAAAGTGTTATCGATTCGGTGCAGGATGATACAGTCGGCGATGTTGTATTCGGGAAAATATACCGGGTGAATACAGGATAATGGTCCGTTGTAGTAGTTCCGTACCTGGGTATCAGGCTGGCTACATCGGTTAAGATAGTGGCTGACTCGGTCAGGTAATTCAGCTGAATGTCATTCGACAACATTACATGGTCAATGACATCATTATACCTTACGGTAGATTTTTTATTGGCCAGACTTAATGCAAGGGTAGGCGAGAAGAAATTAGCACCATCATCTGTAAAGTCATGATAGGATGTAATGATCTTACCCGTGGTGATAGACTGGTCAAGATCGTCATTGAAATCTCCCAGGATAATAATGTTCTCATTGGCAAAGAACGCGGTCAGCGTATCATGCAATTCTTTCGAAGCTGCTTCCCTGCGATCATAAGCCGTTATGATAGGTGGCGTATTAGCTTTGGCATGTATCAGGATGAAATTAATTTTCTTCGTCACGCAATTCAGCGTTATATCGGCCGTCATCAGGAACGGATAGCGTCCGCCCGACCAGTTATTGTAGGACGGTGTTGTGATGCCGAGGTTGATCATCGGCCGCGTCGTAATATTGCTGAACAGGGAAGTTTTATAAACAAAAGCTTCTTTCTGTGCATCCGCAATTGGCTGACCTCCTGGTTCGGGTGGGTTCACATGCGAACCAAAATTGCAAATGATATAGCTGTAGGTTCCCGCGCCATAATACGCGTTTAAATTGGCGACCACGCTTTGGAGTCTTGTTTCGCTTACTACTTCCACCAGCCCATAGATATCCGCCCCGATGGTACGTAAGACAGTCGCGGCATTTTGTTCCTGCAGGTTATCGTTGGTTGGTCCCAGCGTGGGGCTACCAAACCATTCCATGTTCCAGTTCACTACTTCTAATGTAGTGACAGGATCGATACTGGTTCCTTTCAGGTTGACGATATTATTGGTGACACCGGGCGTGCTGACCGTAGCCAGTCCCGCGAAATTCTGGTTAGGAGCAGTGGGTGCAAAGCGGACATAAACCGTCTTAATGATATCATTCGCTTCTGCGAGCGTATAGGTAACCGATGGACTAAATGCAAACCCGTCTTTCGATACCGAGAAAGTTCCTGTGGATGTCACCGTAACATCTCCCGTCAGGTCATTGCCGATAAACGTGAATGTTTTATCAGCTGTCGCGCCATTGGCCACATAAGTGTATTGCACATCTGTAACACTGGTGGATAGACTTGGTGGCGGTGGTGTTTCGGAATTGGTAACAGTGATATCATCGAGCGTCCATCTTGCCCCGTCTTCACTGGATGAGTTATAAATAAAGGCAAAATAGGTATTCGGTGATTTGTAGGCAGAGAGGTTAATGTTCTCACTCAGTTTCCAGATATCGGAGATCTGTGCCGGGAACTTACCATTGAGGTCCGTCCAGGTAGCCAGGTTGGGATCGCCGGTCCCTGTATAATTGGTAGAGACTTTTAATTCCAGGGATGCGCCTGTGAAGGCTGTCCTGCTCCAGAAAGACAGGAGGGGGAAGCTCGTTGCGGTAAGATCAAACGAGGGGGAGATCAGCCAGTCTTCATTAGGAATATTCACACCGCTGAACCCGTTTATCTGTAAACCGTTGGGAGCGCTTCCTGATGGAGGATTGGCAGCATCACGACCAAAGCTTGTACATCCCCAGATCTGCAGGCCAAGGATATTAAATTGCGTGAACCCATCGGGCAGATTGCCCGAACAGGTATTAAAATTATAGGTCGACCCCAGGATACCTGCTGGAGGTGTTGCCGCTGTAGTAAAATCCCATTCAGTGGCGCCGATTAATCCAGTAAAATCATTATCATCTCCGTCTTTGAACGCACCCGCGTTTATTTCAACATAATAAGCTGTATTAAACGCTAAGGAGTGAATATTAAATAAGGCGGAAGTTCCCGCGGTTGAAACGTCTGCACTTGTCACATCAATGGTTCTGACAACGGAGCCATCTGAAACTTTTTTAAGCGTTATATCGCCGGTACCTTTCTGGATATTCTCATTAAAAGTTATAGTGGCTGTAAAAGAAGTCATCACACCTGTTGAATTATCTGCCGGGAACAGGGAAACAATGGCCGGAGGTGTCAAGTCCAGCACGGAATTCTTGGGTGTCGGAAGTGCCAGGACGATAAAATCAGTATTGTTATTCTGAGTATCAAAACCTTTTGGATTTCTTTGTGCGGAAGTCGAATTCGAGAGTAAAGGAGCAGGTCCCGCGCCTTCGAAACAATTCGCGGTTGGTCCATAACCCACTTTGTCTATGATAGCACCAGCCGGACATGCCCCGGATAAAATCGTCGTTGTACTTAACAAGGCCACTTTGCCGGAGCCCGCAGCCATAGCAATACTGCCAATCGCATCGGGCGTTGGCAAGTTGGTGGTTCCGCCTGTGGTACCTGCTGCTTCCTGGATTAAATAATACCCATGTGCGGGAATAGAGCCTGTGAGATCGGTTTTTTGCCAGGCACCGGTTCCTGTTGCGGCGGCATATTGCACCGACCAGCCGGTTAAATTGACCGGGGAACTGGTGGGGTTATATAATTCAATAAAATCATTTTTATAAACCGAGCCGCTGTTTCCGCCGCCGCCGTAAACTTCATTGATCACAATCGGTGGAACCGGATCGTTATCCAGCATGTTGATGGCAGCAGAGGAACCGCTGATCGCATAACCATTGGAAGCCGTATTCAAAAGTATACCGATCGTTTCTGTCCCTTCATAATCGGGATCATCACTTACATTAAGGGTGATGGTGCCAGAAAGGTTTCCCTGGGCTATGCTGATGCTACCGCTTTGCGGATCTGTATAATCGCTACTTAAAGTGGCAGAGCCGGAAAGTGTATAGGTAATGGTAACTCCACCAACAGGGGCGGCGTTTGATAAAGTAATATTGAAAGTACCATTGGTCGCCGGTTCTGCTGCATTGATGCCTGCACCGACTGAAACAGTAGGCACATCATTATCGAGCAGGTTGATACTGGCAACACCTGCTCCTGCTCCAATGGTATAACCACCGGAAGGGGAGGATAAGGTCAGTGTAATTGATTCGGTTCCTTCAACAACCGCGTCATCGATGGGTGCAATGGTTACGGTAACGCTGGATTCACCAGCTCCTACAGTTAGGAACCCCGAAGGCAAAGAATTATTTGGTACACCCGTGGAGTAAGAAACCGAATAATCGGATCCGAAGCCAGCAGTGCCGGTATAGTCATAATTAACTGTTGTCGCGCTTGTTGTAGGTGTACTAAAACTGATCGTAAAGCTGCCATTGGAAGCAGGTTCTGTTGCATTCCCCCCCGCAGTAACGGAAACAGTTGGTGTTACTGAAGCGCTGGGCGTTACAGAAGCCCAGGTGGTACCCGCTAAAATGGCATCGACACGTTGAGTAGAGGCACTGCCAGCGGTTCCCTGCCGGACATAAATAGCAGTAAGGGTTGTAGCATCTCCATTTGCAGCGGTTACATTAGCTATGGTCGCCGCAGGTTCTGCTCCGCCCAGGGTTGGATTAACCCACAGGTTTACCGCATCGTCCTGCGTTCCTGGGTTATAAATATAATTTGTTGCCAGGAAGTAAGTGGTTCCGAATGATCTGACTGTTGCTTCATAGGTTGCAGTAGCGGCTTGTTTGCCGATACCAAAAACAAACCCGCCGCCGCTTGTTTTAACAAAGATCCTGACCGGGAACGTTGATGTATTTTGAAAGAACCCGATAAAATAATCCCCGGTGGCCTGGGCGGCACTAACGTTTACCATGAAGGATGCATAAGCAGTTCCTGAAGTTACAGGGGCAGACAGGGTTTTGTTATCGTCCTCCCCGCTGGTGGTCATGCTGATCGCGTTACCAACACCCGAGCCCGGGTGGCCTGCATATGTTAAGCCGGGAGAAGTAACAGTTATTGCATTTGTTCCTGCTCCGGAATGAGCAGTCCAGCCATTGGCTGAAAGTAATGTACCTGCTGAGTAATTGAAATCTTCAGTCAGCAATTGCGCCTTGGCGCCAATGCCGGCTGCGGCAAATAGTAATACCAGCAAGAATGCCTTGAACGGGAATAATTTTGTCATTGTAACAGTAATTAAGGTTTCTAAAAAAGAAGGAAGAACGCGGATTGACGGTAGGAGTTTTGGAACGCTAAATGTAGTGCTATTCAGCTTTCATTATAAATTTCGCGGAGATAAAATTTTTATTAACAGTCGTAGATTTACGAGTTGTGTATTAAATCTTTGCTTAATCTGAAATCAATCACCCGGAGTTGCAGGGTTTTCTCTCCATTCCACTCATTTTCATCAATTTTAAACACGATGTCGACCGGTTGTTTTTGCTGAAGCAGGGAAAACTTCTCAGCCATGGCAAAGCCAATTCCTGTAAACAGGACATTGTCCTGCTTCAGGGAGAACCTGATATGCTGTTCCTTCACAATTTTGGAATAACCACTGTCCATTACTCTTCTTGCAATAAAAACCGGGCGCAGATTTACTGGCCCGAAAGGTTCCATCTGGCAAAGAATATCGTAAAAAGATTGCTTAATGTCCCTGAACGAAATTTCTGCATCAATACTGATTTCAGGTATTAAATCTTCAGCCCGAATGGAGGCAGCAACAATTTCTTCAAATTTATTCCTGAAGGCGTTTACCTGTTCCAGTTCCAGGGTCATACCGGCTGCAGCAAAGTGCCCACCATATCCGAGCAGATGTTCCTTGCAGGCATGAATGGCTTCGTATAAATTAAATCCCGGCACACTCCGGGCACTGCCGGCTGCAAAATCACCTGATTGGGTCAATACCACGGTTGGACGGTAATAACTTTCAATCAGGCGGGAGGCTACAATCCCCACTACGCCTTTATGCCAGTGAGGTTGAAATACAACGGTCGATTTACGGTTAGTCCATTCCTGGTTTTCGCCGATCAGCAGGAGGGCTTCCTCCGTGATAGCTTTGTCAGCTTCTTTCCGGTCAGTGTTATCACTGTGAAGCATTTCCGCATACCTCGTGGCTTCCGCCAGGGAATCCGCCACAAACATATGTACGGCTTTCGTGGCATCATCCATACGCCCCGCTGCATTTACACGGGGTGCAATCATAAAGACAAGATTATTAATATGCAGTTCTTTTACAAGGCCGCTTAGTTGCATCAGGGCCTTTATCCCATAATTAGGATTCAGGTTGGCTTTTTTGAGTCCATGATAGGCAAGGACCCTGTTTTCACCGGTAACAGGCACAATGTCGGCAGCGATAGCGGTGGCGAGTAAATCGAGATATTCAAAGGAGGAATCAGCTGGTAAGTTAAATTTTTCTGTTAATGCGCAGATGAGTTTAAAGCCAACGCCACAGCCGCATAGTTCTTTATATGGATAAGGGCAATCTTTTTGTTTTGGATTCAGGATAGCTACCGCCGGTGGCAATTCCTCATCTGGTAAATGGTGATCGCAAACGATGAAATCAATGCCAAGTCCCTTCGCATAGGTGATCAGCTCTACTGATTTAATGCCGCAATCCAGGGAGATAATTAATGTAAATCCGTTCTCTTTCGCAAAGTCGATTCCTGATTTGCTTACACCGTATCCTTCCCGGTAGCGGTGCGGGATATAAAAATCAAGATGCGGGTGAACCAGTTTGAGAAACCTGTACATACTCGCCACGGACGTTGTGCCATCCACATCATAATCACCAAATACCAGGATCTTTTCCTGCCTGCTCACTGCAGCCCCGATCCTGTCTACGGCTTTGTCCATGTCTTTCATTAACCAGGGACTATGGAGGCTGTTCAGCGGGGGACGAAAAAAATCTTTTGCTAATTCAAAACTGTCAATTCCGCGATGAACCAATATCCCGCAAAGCGCAGGATGGATTTTCAATGATTGCCGGAGGGCATTCAGCTTTTCTTCATCTGCCCGCAAAACATTCCACCGTTTTTCCATGACAACTGTTTACACCGTTAGTATTTCCTGTCCGTCACAAAAAGTACCATATCTTCCAACCCCTTCCTGACCGGACTATCCGGGAATTGATGAAGGAGGTCAAGGGCTTCTTTTTTGTACTCATTCATTTTCCCTTTGGCATAATCAATACCACCCCGGGACTGCACCTTGTTAATCACCCATTTTACTTTTTCTTTATCGCGGTTTTGATTTTTAATGATATAAATTATTTTCCGCCGCGTTTCTTTATCCGTATTATTCAGTGTATAGATTAAGGGCAGGGTTAATTTTTTTTCTTTAATGTCATTCCCGGTGGGTTTGCCGACATTTTCGCTGGCATAATCAAAAAGGTCATCTTTTATCTGGAAGGCCATACCCGTTTTTTCGCCAAACAAACGCATCCGCTCGGTAATTGCTTCATCTTTACTGGTAGACCATGCGCCTGCAGCGCAGGCAGAAGCGAGTAAGGAGGCGGTTTTGTTACGGATGATCTCATAATATACCTCTTCTTTCAGGTTCAGGCTCCGGGCTTTTTCTAATTGCAACAGTTCTCCCTCGCTCATTTTCCTGACGGCATCCGAAAGAATATGCAGCACCTGGTAATCGTTATTATCCAGCGAAAGTAACAGCCCTTTTGCCAGCAAATAGTCTCCTATCAGTACATTGGCTTTGGCTTTCCACAGTGCATAAGTTGAAAAGAAACCTCTTCGTTCCATCGAATCATCCACGACGTCATCATGAACGAGTGTTGCGGTATGCAGCAGCTCTACGAGTGAAGCTGCCCGGTAGGCCGGTTCATTTATCTCTCCGCAAAGTTTTGCTGATAATAATACAAACATCGGCCTCAGTTGCTTCCCTTTCCTCTTTACAATGTAACGCATGATCCGGTCCAGCAGGGGCGCCTGACTTTTTGCAGCATCCTTGAAACGGGCTTCAAAGATTTTCAATTCTTCTTTTATCAAATCTGCGGGTAAATTCATGCCTAAAGTGGGCAATTTACGCCGCAAAAAAATAAATGTTAACGAAAGCAACAAAAGGCAGTCTTTTTGTGACTAAGTAATTGAGAAATAATGGGCAAAAGAGGCAAATAATTAATATAAAAATTTGGTAATTAATCCTCAATTTCTATTTTTGCACATTATTAGGACATTGTTCACAAATCTAATCCTTAGTTATGGCAAGCAAAAAGTACTTATTTCTGGCAGTCATGTTATGTCTGCTGGCATCTTCTGGTTTTTCTCAAAGGGTAGGAGCTAGTTATGATGTAAAAGATTCTTCCCTTGTTCCGGGCAAAAGAATGCCCCAACACACTGAGTTCCTGAATGGAACGTATAATTTTCCGGCTAAACCCCGCAATCAGTGGGAAATCGGTATAAAAGGTGGTTTATTTAACATTAGCGGTGATGTACCCACCCGCTTATTCTCTCCAGGATTTGGGTTACACGTCAGAAAAGCGTTTGGTTATATCTTTTCTATGCGTTTAGAATACCTGTATGGTATTGGTAAAGGATTACATTGGCTCCAGGCAGAAAATTATGGTAAGAACTCAGCCTGGACAAACAATGGATATTCTGCTCCTTACCGGACAAATACCGGTGATATTGTTTCCCAGTTAACATTGAGTGGCGGACCCAACGCACCGTTGGAGCCCGTTTTCTACAATTACAAAACGATTGTTCAGGATTTATCCCTGCAGGGAGTAGTAACGTTAAATAACATCCGTTTCCACAAAGCAAAAACTGGATTTAATTTTTACGGTTTTGCGGGTATTGGCGGAACTATTTACGATGCAAAAGTGAATGCACTGAATGGCAACAGCAAGTATAACTTCAGTTCGGTTGCCAGCGGAACCTATAAGAACCGTAAAGAAACAATCGATGCCTTACAGGATCTTATGGATGATTCATATGAGACACCGGCAGAAAACCAGGGAGAACGTCGTCCTAAATTATTTGGTGACACTTTCAAACCTTCTGCTACCGTAGGTGCGGGAATTGCCTTCAAACTCAGCAACCGCATTAACATTGCTATTGAAGATCGCTATACGCTTATCAAAGACGATTTGCTGGATGGTCAGCGCTGGCAGGAACATGCCTGGGGTGATGCATCCCTGACAAGGGATTTTGATTCCTATAACTATTTTACTGTAGGATTGAATATAAACCTGGGTGCTAAGTCGGTTGAACCACTGTGGTGGCTGAACCCGCTGGATTATGCTTACAGCGAAATCCGCAACCCACGATTGATGCGTTTGCCAAAGCCCGTACTGCCTGACAGTGATGGCGACGGTGTAACAGACCAGTTTGACCAGGAACAAACACCACAGGGATGTCCAGTTGACAGCCATGGTGTAAGTAAGGATACTGACGGCGATGGTGTACCTGATTGTAAGGATAAAGAATTGATCACCCCAACTTATTGCCAGCCGGTAGATGCTGATGGTGTTGGTAAGTGCCCTGTTCCTTGCCCAAGTGAAGATTGTCCGGGCTGGGGTGGTAACAAAATAGGTTGTGCCGAGAAAATGGGTGCATTACCAAGTGTTGCTTTCAAAGCCGGTTCAAATAAACTGAGTGATGATGCAAAAGCTGTATTGGCTACCGTAGCTTCCAGGTTACGCAATAACCCGGGTTGTAAAGTGGTGGTGATCGGTTATTGCTCTTCTAATAAGAGAGAGCAGCAATTAAGCTGGGATCATGTGAATACTGTCATCAACCACATGGTGGATAAAGAAGGTATCAGTGCTGACCGTTTCATCTTCAACTATGGCCAGGAAGGCGGTGATTGTAATACCGTTGACCTGCGTGCCGCTGCTGATGGCGAAGATGGTCCTAACACGGTTGAGCCTCCGCATCCGAACCTGCGCAAGAACTAATATTCGCAATATATTTTCCAGACCCCGGCAAATCTGCCGGGGTCTTTTATTTTTGCCCGTTTTCAAAAAGTACCGGCAAAGAGCTATTTAGCACATAATCAAGGACATGCCTTTATCAAAATCTTAACTGCCACCTTTTGGAAGCTTATATTTTTTGTGTAAGATTTGCCGGTATCTGTTAACTTTGCACACCTTTATGAAATATAGCTGGATAATCATTGCAGGCATATTCCTGAGCAGTTGCGGCGGCGGGATGAACAAGTTATTAAAGAACCCCGACCCGGCTTACAAACTTCGCATGGCTGAACAATTCTTTGCAAAAAAGAAATACAGCAAGGCGCAGCAGGTGTATGAGGATATCATGCCTTATTATAAGACAGGTAAGGAGTTTGAAGATATTTATTACAAGTATGCCTATTGCGCATATTACCAGGGTGATTTTCTAAATGCTGAGCATCTTTTTAAAAGTTATCTCGAAATATTTCCTAACAGCCCCAAGGCAGAAGAAGTGGATTATATGAGAGCATATTCTTTTTTTAAACAATCCCCCAAACCCGAATTAGACCAGACCAATACCATGAAGGCGATGGGGATGATGCAGACCTTTATGAACACGCACCCGGGTTCGGCCAGGAATAAAGAGGCCACGGAGATCATCGATATTTGCCGGAAAAAACTGGAGATCAAAGATTACCAGAGCGCAAAATTATATTATGACCTTGGACAGTTCAGGGCGGCAGGGGTAGCATTTACTACTCTACTGAACGGGTATCCTGAATCGTTACGGGGTGACGAGTATAAACTGATGGTCATTAAGTCATATTACCGTTTCGCAGAACTGAGCGTAGAAGAAAAGAAAGTAGAAAGATTTGAACAGGTGATCAACGAGTGTAACGAATTTACGGACCGGTTTCCCGATAGTAAATTGAAAAAAGAAGCCGAAGAATTTCTAAATTTATCGCAAACGAATATTAAAACTTTAAGTAATGAGCAAATTAAGACGGCAGCTTAGTGCAGGTATCACCAACAATGTGGAAACCCGCAATCTTGATGATATCAAGGGAAAAACAGGTAACCTGTATGAATCTATTTCCATTGTTGGCAAACGGGCTAACCAGATCAATATTTCCTTAAAAGAAGAGTTGCACAACAAGCTGGAGGAGTTTGCGAGTCATACAGACAGCCTGGAAGAGATTCATGAGAATAAAGAGCAGATCGAAATTTCCAGGGCGTATGAAAGAATGCCTAACCCCGCTTTGCTGGCAACCCAGGAGTTCCTGGATGATAAAGTGTATTTCCGCAAAGGGGAAGACGAATTATTCAGCTGATCAAAAATTATTATTACTATACAAAGCGATGGTCATCCATCGCTTTTCTTTTTAACAGGTATTTGCACCCGCTTTCATTATGTCCTTTTATAAGTAAATGGTATTTTTGGAAAATCTATGATGCAGGAAAAAAAGATATTACTTGGCGTGACGGGGAGTATTGCTGCCTATAAATCTGCTTTCCTGGTTCGTTTACTGGTAAAAGCCGGCGCGGAGGTTAAGGTCATAATGACCCCTGCGGCCAGGGATTTCATATCACCGCTCACCCTTTCCACCCTAAGCCGTAACCCGGTATTAAGCAATCTTTTTGATGAACAAAGCTGGGCCAATCATGTCATGCTCGGGCGGTGGGCAAATCTAATGGTCATTGCTCCCCTGAGTTGTAATACCCTTGCGAAAATGGCAAATGGCCTCTGTGATAATCTTTTACTCGCGACCTATTTGTCAGCCACCTGCCCGGTGCTGGTGGCCCCGGCAATGGATGAGGATATGTGGCTGCATGCATCAACTAAAAGCAATCTTGACAAGCTGGCTTCTTTCGGCACCAGAATAGTCCCCGTGGAAAAAGGAGACCTGGCCAGTGGATTAAACGGTGAAGGGAGAATGGCAGAGCCAGATCAAATTATACAATACATCACTACCAATTTTTTTTTGACCGGTCCTCTCCAGGGTAAAAAGGCAATTGTGACTGCCGGGCCTACATACGAACCCATTGACCCGGTTCGTTTTATAGGAAATCATTCATCGGGGAAAATGGGCCTGGCGATAGCAAACGAATTACATTACCGGGGTGCTGAAGTTACCCTTGTAATGGGACCCTCCACCCTGGAATTGTCAAAAAACGGTATATCGGTTATCAGGGTAAACACGGCCGATGAAATGTACAAGGCCTGTAATGAGGTATTCCAGGAAATGGATATAGCCGTAATGGCAGCTGCTGTGGCGGATTATTCACCGGAAACAACCGCAGATGAAAAGATTAAGAAAAAGGCTGAGAAATTAACGGTAGAACTGGTAAAAACAAAAGATATATTAAAAAGCCTCGGGGAAAAGAAGAAACCAGGACAGGTGCTGATTGGATTTGCCCTGGAAACAAATAACGAAGAAGCATTTGCGTTGGAAAAACTAAAAAAGAAAAATGCTGACATGATCGTTTTGAATTCGCTGAGCCATGCGAACGCCGGATTTGGCCATGATACCAATAAGATTACTATTTTCGGAAAGAAAGGTGAAAAGTTCATTTTTGAAACGAAATCAAAAAAAGAAGTCGCCCGGGATATTGTTGATAAAATAATACAACTTCATTATGCTTAAAAGGAGTTTAATAATTGCGGTATGTATCATGAGTTCATGCCTGGGCCGGGGACAGGAGATCCAGGCCAGGCTGACGGTGATTACAGCCAAAGTAAGCACACAGATCGATAAAAAAGTGTTCCAGACCCTGCAAACAGGACTTACTTCCTTTATCAATAACCGCCGGTGGACCCCTGATGCCTTTCAGCCAGGTGAAAAAATACAGTGTAATTTTTTACTCACGATCGACCAGGATCTTGGCAATAATGTATTCAAAGGAAAACTGACTGTCCAGGCGGCCCGCCCGGTATACAACACCAATTATGATTCACCGATCATTAATTTTATTGATGACAACATCGTTTTCAGGTACGTGGAATTTCAGCCCATCGAGTATAATGAAAACAGGATACAGGGCAATGATCCGCTGGCTGCCAATATCACCGCGGTACTGGCTTACTACATAAATATGATACTGGGATTTGATTATGATTCATTTTCTCCAAGAGGGGGTGATCCTTATTTTAAGAAAGCCTGGAATATTGTAAATAATGCACCTGAAAGCCGGGATATAACGGGGTGGAAGTCATTTGAAAGCCTGCGAAACCGGTATTGGCTCGCGGAAAATATGAACAATACCCGTTTTACGCTGATGCATGATGTAATTTATTCTTATTACCGGTCGGGAATGGATGTTTTTTACCAGGATGAGGAAGCGGGCCGCAGCGGTATTCTGAACAGCCTGAATTTTCTGAATTCCATCAATAATGATAACCCTAACTCCATGATTATGCAGTTTTTTTTCCAGGGAAAGGGGTCGGAGCTGGTAAAAGTATTCAGCAAAGCCAACAGTGAGCAAAAGACAAGGGCAAAGGATATTCTTACCCGGTTGGATATTACAAATGCAGCCGCTTACAAAGAATTAAAATGAGGTTACCGCTGCTGATAGTCTTTTCAGGACTTCTGTTTGTTGGCTGTAAAAACAAAAACAGGATTCCCAATGATATCCTGCCCAGGGAAAAAATGCAGGCTGTTTTGTGGGACATGATAAGGGCCGACCAGTTCCTTACCAGCTATGTATTGACCGGTGACTCTTCAAAGGATAAAACGGCAGAAAGTATTAAATTTTACCAACAGGTGCTTTCTATCCACCAGGTAGAGAAAGAAGAATTTCAAAACAGTCTCTCCTATTACCAGTCTCACCCGGAGCTCCTGAAAGATATTATGGATTCATTAAGCCGCCCGAAAAAAGCGGTTCCCACAGATATTACTTCCCCCGTCCCTGTTGATGCCGTTAGTCCCGGGGAGGAAAGGCTTATACAGCCGGACACCGCGGTTAACCCCTTACGGAAAAAGAAAAAAGCACCCGCCACCCGCCTATAAAACATCCGGGGGGCAGGGCCAGGATGATTATTTTTGCAATCAAATAAATTCTTTCATGAATAAAGTAGTTGCATCGGCTGGTGATGCCATTGCAGATATCAATGACGGTGCCATATTGATGTTCGGTGGATTTGGTCTATGCGGTATCCCGGAAAATTGTATCGCTGCCCTGGTTAGCAAAGGAACAAAGAACCTTACATGTATCTCCAATAATGCCGGTGTGGATGGCTTTGGCATCGGCCTGCTCTTACAGCAAAGGCAGGTGAAAAAGATGATCTCTTCGTATGTAGGGGAAAATGCTGAATTCGAGCGGCAATTGTTAAGCGGCGAACTGGAAGTTGAATTGATTCCACAGGGTACTCTCGCTACAAGGTGTATGGCGGTGGGGTATGGCATGCCGGCCATTTTTACTCCTGCCGGAGTTGGTACTGAGGTGGCTGCCGGTAAGGAAGTAAGAAATTTCAATAACAAGGATTATTTACTGGAATACGCTTTTGATGCAGATTTCGCGATTGTAAAGGCATGGAAAGGCGATACAGATGGGAACCTGGTCTATAAAGAAACGGCGAGGAACTTTAACCCACTGATGGCCATGGCCGGAAAAATAACCATCGCGGAAGTGGAAGAACTGGTACCGGCCGGGGAATTGGATCCAAATAATATCCATACCCCCGGAATATATGTCCATCGTATTTTCCAGGGAAAGAATTATGAAAAAAGAATCGAGCAAAGAACGGTAAGAAAGAAACTATAATTATGGCACTTACAAAAGAACAAATAGCACAGCGTATTGCAAAAGAACTCCGGGATGGCTACTATGTCAACCTGGGAATAGGTATCCCCACCCTCGTGGCTAATTATATACCCGAAGGAATAAACGTGGTGTTACAAAGTGAGAACGGGTTATTGGGAATGGGGCCTTTTCCCTTTGAAGGCCAGGAAAACCCGGACCTGATTAATGCCGGCAAACAAACCATTACTACGGTACCCGGATCAGCCTTTTTTGATTCAGCCATGAGTTTTGGAATGATCAGGGCTGGTAAGGTTGACCTGACGGTGCTTGGTGCTATGGAAGTGAGTGAAAAAGGAGATATCGCTAACTGGAAGATCCCCGGGAAAATGGTTAAAGGCATGGGCGGTGCCATGGACCTGGTGGCGAGCGCCAAGAATATCATTGTGGCCATGGTGCATAGCAATCCCAAAGGGGAATCCAAACTTCTGCCTGAATGCACTCTTCCGTTAACAGGAATTAATTGTGTGAAAAAGATCGTTTCGGATATCGCAGTTCTGGATGTAACCCCTTATGGTTTTAAATTACTGGAATGAGCGCGGGGAGTTACGGTTTAAGAGATAAAATCCAACACGGCCGGAAAGCTGATTATCGAAGGAGATATTCCCGAGATGCAGTTTTAATCCGGACTCTAAGGGGTAATGTGGTAATTAATCAATCAGGTTATTTTTTACGGCGAAGAACACCAGCCCGGCCGTATTCTTGCTTCCAAAACGTTCCATCAGCCTGTCTTTGATGGCTTCAACGGTCCTTGGGCTTATTTCCATTTTTTTGGCAATTTCCTGGGCGGTGAATTCCATGCAGATAAAACGAAGCACATCTTTTTCCTTGTCACTTAAGGTTATTTCGCTGTTGAGCGATGGCACTACTTTCTGGCGGGAATGGGATTTTTTCAGGAGAATGCGGTTCACGAAATTGTTCAGGTAGTAGCCTTTTTCATAGACTTCCATAATGGCCCGGCGTATTTCCTGCGGTTCCGCATTTTTCAGCAGGTAGCCATTGGCGCCATTTTCCATGAGGTGGTAAACAAACCGCTCATCTTCGTACATACTCAGTATCAGCACTTTTATATGAGAAAACTGCTTACTCACGATCTTGGTGGCTTCTATACCATCTTTACCGGGCATGCGGAGGTCCATGAGGATTACGTCGGGGGCTGATTCGGCAATTCCGCTCAGCAACTCATCGCCGTTATCAGCCTCCTGGACAAACTTGATATTGCTAAAAGGCCGGAGTGACAGGATGACTCCTTTCCGAAAGATTTTATGATCGTCTGCAATAGCTACCTTAATGATTCCCATAGTCTCAGATAAGGGGCAAAATTAACAAATAATGTTCATTCGGGCTTATTGATACGGATCGTCTGTCGGCAACTCAATGGTTACTTTATAATAAGTCTGTGAAATGTCTTTTTCAAAATTGATATTACCATGTACGACCCGGAGACGGCTGCTGATATTTTTCAGTCCCAGCCCCACGGTGCTCTTGTTCAGTTTGTCAAAATCGGCCTGTACAATGCCCCGGCCATCATGATGAATACGCAGGTAAAATTTATCTGCATGCACATTTTGGGTCAGGTGGATAAAACTGGAATTACTGTGCTTCAGAATATTATTGATGAGTTCCTGTACTACCCGGAAGATGATCAGTTCTTTTTCTTCCTTCAGTCTTTCTTTGTATTCATGGAAACGGCTGCTGGCATTAATGCTCCCTGACCCGCTGATTTTCTGGAACAGGTCATTGATGGCTGATTCGAGTCCAAAATTCTTTAACGTGGGCGGCATCAGGCTGTGGCTGATATTGCGGACCAGCTGGATGGTGTCATCAATGATCTGGCGGGCCTGGAATATGGATTGAAGCTGGGTGGCCTTATCCTGGTTCACCAGGTTTTCGTTGAGGTAAAGGCGGGCCGTGGCCAGCAGGGGACCGGCATCATCATGCAGGTCAGCCGCAAGGCGTTGCCGTTCTTCTTCCTGTAATTTGATGGAGGCGTTGAGCAATATCTTCTGTTGTTCCTGTTCCATGTACTG
>JANWIJ010000085.1 GCA_025449935.1 Chitinophagaceae bacterium | reverse complement strand
TAACCTGCGTGTAATGAATAGATGGCTGCACCAGGTTAATTTCGCTGATATCGATCGCCGGGTATTTATCATTATTCTCCAAATTTTTTTCCGCCAAGGGTAAGATCTCGACCCGGATGATGGGTTTCGTTACGGTAACAGCATCCAGGAGAATATGCCCATTGATCACCGGTTGAATATGCGGGATGAGAGAAAGGGAGGGAAGCCTGAAGTCAATGCCCGTATTCCCGCTTTTACTTTTATAGGTTATGTTTTGAAACAAGGCATTCCTGTCATCTGCCAGTTCGTAATCTGCTATTGATAGTTCGCTGTGCCTGTCTTTCACCACCAGTTGCCCGCCCCGGACAGACAGGCCATTTAATACCAGCCTATTCCCCGGGGTTTTTTCCAGGTCAGTAAAAGCTATCCGGTTGAACCTCGTGGTGATATGGTTTTTACCGAAAAGACCATCGACTTCTGTATTATAACCCTGTACCTGGTGTAGTTGAATTATTAAAGGGTTCGTGACCCCTTTTTTGTTCCCGGCCCCGGGGTTAATTTTTATTTCTCCTTTTTTCCAGGTCACCCCCTGGGCATATATATTGTTCGAAACTTCATCCACTTTCATTTTTTCGACACCTGCATCCTGCAGGATGATATTCATATTTGTTTCATCGTTCGTTACCCGTATCAAACCGGCTTCAAATTGCCCGGTGTTTCCAATATACCTGATATTGTTTAGGGCAATAACGATATTACCTGCCCGGATATTCCCATTCTTAAAGTATAAACGGGTGAGGGAGTTTTTAATTCCTGATAATTTGGTGGATGTAAGTAACGAATGGCTTTGGATAGCCAGGGTGGCACTGTCCAGTTGTATTTGCAGGTCATCATTTACCCGGAGATTGATGGTTCCGTCTATTACATCGAGGTATTGAAGATCCATATAATCATTCACCGCGCCGAGCGATTGAAAAATATTTTGCCGCCCTTTTTTCGTGTCACCAACTGTATAGTTTATCCGTGGACTGAACATAATGGCCTGCTCAGCTTTTAATCTTTTTTCAAAAACAAGATCATCCCAGGAAAGCCCCTGGAGATTAAACTGGGGTATGCTGAAACTGTTCAGGATTTTTCCATTATTCAATTTATTAAAAACAAAATTACTGAGGGTAACCCGGTCATCTTTAAGAACAACGCTGTCGAACTGGATGCTGTAGGTGCTGTCTTTTATGAAGTTCTCATAATTCCGGATCGCCATCGCAAAACTTTTTACTTTTATCGATTTTGGGGCTTCCTGGTCAATTTGAAGTCCTTCCATTTCAAAATTATTCTCACTGAACACGAATGAGTTTGGGATACCATCACGTACCGTTTTAATATTAAAATCTGCATTGCTTACCACGACATGTGCCAGTTCGAGGTCACCGGTCAACTGCTTGACAATGTCTTCGAGTTTTGGCGGGGGTTTGCCCCCATCCTTCTTTTTCCCGAGTTCCACTTCCAGCGTGAATCTTGGATTTACGCAATACACCGAATCAGCTTTGATTACTTCGGTGCGGTACAGGGTATCAAAGTCAATACTGGTCAGCAATAGAGCATCCAGGTAAACATGAAAAGTGGCGTTCGAGCTATCGTCCCGGGTAGCAGCAATGGTGCAACTGTCGAAGCGAACGAGCTTTTGCTGCAGGTTGATGCTGAAGCTGCTGAAACTGAGCCGGTGTCGCCCGTCGGGGAAAGCAATATCCTGGTCGTGCGAACTCAGCACAATGTTATCACTGAATAATATTTTGTCTTTCGCGGTGAGGTTACTTGTGTCAACCAGGAAATTATCAATGTGAAAGTTGAGATGGCTGATGGTCATGGGTTGCTGGTCCGGCTGGATCTTATTAATCAGTGTAAACTTTCCATTTTCGATCTGGAAGCGTGATACTTTGAGCACTTTCAATGCATCCCGGATGGAATTATAAACTTTACCTATTTCTTCGGGTATGGATACATCCTTTGCTTTTTTTAAGCCCTTTTTATCTGAAGGCCGTAACCGGGTCACCTGGATGTCAGGTTCAAAAAGTGTGAGGGAATCAATCAGGAATTTTTTTTGAAAAACAACGGGCCAGAATGCTTTTACCCGGAGATTTATTTTTTTTACGCTAAAACGGTATGCCGTATTTTCCTGCAGCGTGTCCGCGTTGTAAAAGACTGCATTCTCCAGTTCCATTTTATTGCTGAAATAACTGAACCGGAGTTTCCCCAGTTTCATTTTCACCTTCCCGTTCGATTTCGAGGATACCAGGTCTTCCAGCATCCGTTTCGCATGAGCGTTGAACCATAAGTGAAAACCCAATCCCAGGGCAAGAAAAATCCCCAGGACTATGCCAGATAATTTCAGAAATTTTTTTGCAGGACTGTTTACTGTCAAGGTGCGGAAATGATTTGGCCCTGAATTTACTGAAATTCAACCGGCTATAAAATGAAAAGGCCGTCTTGTTGGAAACAAAACGGCGGTACCGGGCAATTTTACCGGTTAACTAACATTTGAGCCGGGGGTCACTGAATTTTCGGGTGTTAATAGTTGCAATTTCCCGTCGCTGTCCTCCGCGGTAAGAATCATTCCCTGGCTTTCGATGCCTTTCATTTTCCGGGGAGCCAGGTTGGTAACAACGATCACCTGTTTGCCAATCATTTCTTCCGGTTTATAGTGCAGGGCAATCCCGGATACAATGGTCCTCCTCTCTTTACCAAGGTCAACTTCCAGTTTAAGCAGCTTATCCGCTTTTTCTACTTTTTCACAGGCGGTTACCAGCCCGGTTTTCAATTCTAATTTTGCAAAATCATCATAAACGATTTCAGGCTTGCCGTTGCCTGGTTTAGATTCTTCCATGCTGGTTATTTTTGCTGGTTTTACTAATCCTGATTTTAGTTTTTCTACCTGTGCAGTGATTTCTGCATCTTCTATTTTCCTGAATAATAATTCCGGTTCCCGTAAACTATACCCAACGCTCAGCAGCTTCAGCTTACCGGCATTTTCCCAATCAAGCATTTTATCTACCACTTTCATCATGTGCAGCATCTTTCGTGCCGTGGTGGGTAAAAAAGGGTTGATTAGAACAGCCAGGTTTGCCGTCAATTGCAGGCAAAGATGGAGGCAGTTGTCAATAATTTTTTGCGCATCCGCTGCGGGCTGGCCACTTGTTGACGTTTGTTTGGCAACTATCCAGGGTTGTTTTTCCTGCATATATTTATTTCCCTTCCTGGAGAGATCGATTATTTCAAACAGGGCGTCGCGAAACCTGAAATTTTCCAGCGCTGTCTCCACCTTCCCCCGGGCATTCTGAATATCGCTCATGATCGCCTTATCCGTAGCATCCAGTATATCTTCATGAAGTTTTGGCACTTTACCCGCACATAGTTTATGCATCAGCACAAAGGTCCGGTTCACGAAATTGCCGAAAATGGAAACCAGTTCGCTGTTGTTCCGGTCCTGGAAATCTTTCCAGGTAAAATCATTATCCTTTGTTTCAGGTGCATTGGCACATAATACATACCGTAACACATCTTCGCAACCCGGGAAATCTTTCAGGTACTCATCTACCCAAACAGCCCAGTTGCGGGACGTGGAAACTTTCTCGCCTTCAATATTTAAAAACTCGTTGGCGGGTACATTATCGGGTAATACAAAGCCGCCATGTGCTTTCAGCATGGCCGGGAAGATGATGCAATGGAAAACAATATTATCCTTTCCTATAAAATGAACCAGCTTTGTATCTTCCCTGCACCAGTAATCGGCCCAGGCACCGGTCAGTTCTTTGGTGGCGCTGATATAACCGATCGGCGCATCAAACCATACATATAAAACTTTTCCTTCGGCACCTTTAACCGGCACTTTTATTCCCCAATTGCTGTCCCGTGTCATCGCGCGGCTTTGCAATCCTTTATCCAGCCAGCTTTTACATTGCCCGTATACATTATTTTTCCATTCCTTGTGTTCATCCAGTATCCAGGTGCGCAGAAAAGATTCATATTGCTGCAAGGGGAAATACCAGTGTTTGGTTTGTTTTTTTACCGGCACGGCATCGCTCAGTGTGCTTTTGGGATTAATGAGTTGTTCAGGGCTTAGCGAGGATCCGCATTTTTCACATTGATCCCCATATGCATTGGGATTGGCACAAACCGGGCAGGTGCCCGTGATATACCTGTCAGCTAAAAAAGTTTTTGTTTTTTCGTCATAGTACTGTTCTGTTTCTTTTTCTTCGAACAAACCATCCTCATACATTTTCTTAAAGAATGCGGAAGCTGTTTCGTGGTGTACTTTGCCGGATGTGCGTGAATAGATATCAAAGGAAATACCCATTTTTACAAAGCTGTCCCGGATGATGGCATGGTATTTATCGACAACCTGCTGCGGGGTGATTCCTTCTTTCATCGCCCTGATCGTGATCGGCACCCCGTGTTCATCACTCCCCCCCACAAATTTCACATCTCTTTTCTGTGCCCGCAGGTAACGGCTGTAGATATCAGCAGGAATATAACAACCGGCCAGGTGACCGATATGTACAGGCCCGTTGGCATAGGGAAGAGCAGCCGTAATTAAATATCTTTTGAAATCTGTCATTTTACCGTATCGCTGTGTTAGCCTGCAAAAATACCGGAATGCCCGTCATTGCCCAAACATCAAAACCACCGTATTTACAGTGGCTTTGTATTTTCAATCCAATTATAAGACAGGAACTATTTTTTTTCTACTGCATGAATAGCCTTCACTGTCTTTACCAATGAATCGGGTGTGACAGAGATACTATCAATACCAAGGTCCACCAGGAATTGTGCAAAATCCGGAAAGTCGGAAGGACCCTGTCCGCAGATGCCCACTTTTACATTATTTTTTTTGGCAGATTCAATCAGCATTTTTATGATCCGTTTTACCGCTTCGTTTCGTTCGTCATAAATGTGGGCGACCAGCGAAGAATCCCTGTCAAGACCGAGGGTAAGCTGCGTAAGATCATTGGAGCCGATTGAAAACCCATCTATGTGTTTGGCAAATTCATCCGCCATCAGCACATTGGATGGAAGTTCGGCCATCAGGAACAGTTCAAGACCAGCCTCGCCCCGTTTCAGCCCATATTCCTGCATAACCTCGTGTACTTTTATCAGTTCAGTTACGGTACGGCAAAACGGGATCATCACCACCACGTTTTTTAATCCCATTTCCTCCCGCACCCGTTTAATGGCTTTGCATTCCAGTCCGAAGGCCTCTTTGTACTGTTCAGAATAATACCGGCTGGCGCCCCGCCAGCCTATCATTGGGTTTTCTTCTTTTGGTTCAAAATAACTGCCACCCAGCAGGTTAAAATATTCATTGCTTTTGAAATCCGAAAACCGTACGATTACCTTGTTGGGATAAAAAGCTGCCGCGATCTTGGCAATCCCGTACGATAGTTTTTGGATAAAGAAATCTTCTTCGTTTTCAAATCCACGGATCCTTTTTTCAATGATGGCGGTCAGGGCTTCATCATTCAGTTTTTTATGACGGAGCAGGGCCAGCGGATGCACCTGTATATAATTATTGATAATAAATTCTTCCCGCGCCAGGCCCACCCCCTTATTCGGTAAGTGGGAAAAATGAAAGGCCATGGAAGGAGAAGCCACATTCAGCATGAGCGGTGTCTTTACTTCAGGCAGATCGTCAAGATTGTATTCCTCCCGGCGAAATTCAATCTCCCCGTCATAAACAATCCCTTCATCGCCCTCACCACAGGACACGGTTACCATTTGTCCGCCGGAAAGTTCCTCTGTACCGTTCAACGTGCCTACAATTGCCGGGACACCTAGTTCACGTGCCACGATCGCAGCATGACAGGTGCGGCCACCTTTGTTGGTAATAATCGCGGAAGCTTTTTTCATGATGGGTTCCCAATCCGGATCAGTCATATCCGTCACCAGCACATCCCCGGCTTTGAATACATGCCCTTCTGTGACACGCTTATCGAGGGAGTATAAAATATTAACCTTGCCGGAGGCCATCTTATCACCCACGGCAATCCCTTTCAGCACGATTTTTTCAGCCCGGTTGCCATCCTTTATTTTATATTCCGTTATTATACGGTGGTTCTTTTGCGAATGGATCGTTTCCGGCCTTGCCTGTACAATGAAAAGTTCTTTGCTTAAACCGTCAATGGCCCATTCCACGTCCATGGGCGTCCATTTTTGTTTCTTGTTCGTATAGTAGTCCTCGATCCGCTGCACCCATTTTGCAAGTTTTAATATCGTTTCATCAGTCAGGCAGAACCGGTTCTGGAGACTTTTTTCTGTGGGGATGATCTTTACGCGTTCATCGGGGTCATCACCATACACCATCATCTTGTCTTTCACCCCGAGTTTTTTTTCAATGATCGGTGTAAAGTTTTCTTTCAGCGGGGGCTTGAAAACTATGTATTCGTCCGGTGAAACAGAACCCTGCACGATCATTTCGCCAAGACCGAAGGATGCATTAATGACCACCACATCTTTAAAACCACTTTCCGTATCCAGCGAAAAGGCTACCCCTGAACAACCCAGGTCGGAGCGAACCATTTTTTGAACACAAATAGAAAGACCGATCGTAAAATGGTTGTACTTGAATGTTTGCCGGTAACTGATAGCCCGGTCAGTGAATAAGGAAGCAAAACAGTTTCTTACCGCGTTCATCAGGGAAGCAGGACCCCGCACATTCAGGTAGGTTTCCTGCTGGCCCGCGAACGAAGCATCCGGCAGATCCTCCGCGGTAGCCGATGAACGGACGGCTACATCCGTAACCTCCTGGCCATATTTCTGGGAAAGCTCAGTGTATTTTTCAATAATCGCCTTACTCATATCACCGGGAAACTTGGAGTTTTTTATTAATTGCCTGACCTCCAATCCGCCGCGGCGCAATGATTCGATATCATCATAATTAATATTATTGACGATAGACTCGATTTCTTTTTCCAGCTTGTTATATTGTAAAAAACGCCGGTATGCCGGCACGGTTATGACAAAGCCACCGGGAATATTGATACCCAGGGCCGTCAGGTTTTGCAGCATTTCTCCCAGCGAAGCATTTTTGCCGCCGACAAGTTCTATATCCTCCAGGCTGACTTTGTGTAAATCTTCAAGAAAGGTTGAAGTGATCATGGTGCAGGTTTATGAACATAAATGTATAGTTTTAAAAAATAAAAAATTGCAGTTTTTCTCTGCCGGCTGGTAATTACCTTAGCAATTTTCAAAACAATAACGTTGATTTCATGATCAAGATCCCTCCATATTTACACCCCGGCGATACGATAGGAATTGTTTGCCCCGCGGGATTTATGGATACCGCTAAAGTGCAGACCTGCATCAGTACCCTGCAGGCATGGGGCTATAAAGTAAAGGTCGGGGAAACGGTAGGCGGCAACTCTCCAACCTATTTTTCCGGGACGGATGAAGAGCGGCTGGCCGATTTTCAGCAAATGCTGGATGATGATGAAGTCAATGCGGTGCTTTGCGGGAGGGGCGGTTACGGCATGGGGCGTATTATTGACAAGATTGATTTCAAAAAATTCAAACGGCAACCCAAATGGGTTGTTGGTTACAGCGATATAACGGTGTTGCATGCCCACCTGTATTCCAATTACTATATTTCATCGCTGCATGCACCGATGGCCGCCGCCTTTAACGATGAAGGTTTCAAAAATGAATACGTGTTGTCGCTAAAAAAGGCCCTGGAAGGCCGGAAAATAAAATACACCTGCCCCGCTCACGAATTTAACCGGAAAGGGGAAGCGGTTGGTGAACTGGTGGGGGGCAATCTTGCGTTGCTGGCACATTTGACGGGAACAGGCTCCGACATTAAAACAAGGGGACGGATCTTATTTATCGAGGATGTCGGGGAATGCAGTTATAATATTGACAGGATGCTTCACCAGCTGAAAAGAAGTGGGAAATTATCCAGGCTGGCGGGGCTTATTGTTGGCGGGTTCACAGATATGAAAGATACCGAACGGCCTTTTGGCAAACCGGTACATGAAATTATCCGGGATATCATTAAGGAATATGATTACCCGGTTTGCTTTGATTTTCCTGTCAGCCATACAGACCGGAATTATGCATTGAAAGTAGGAGTGGGGTATAAATTAAAAGTGACTAAAAATAAGACCACGCTCGGGGAATAGTCACTGTACCAGCAGCGAGTCAAGTTTATCAATGGTCTCCTCATAGTTGTACAAATCATTGTGAGACCCACCCCTGATCGTGATGACTTCATCCCCGGGTTTTAAAAATTTACCCAGGCGGCTTGTGTTTTTGTAGGGTACAATCCTGTCCCGGGTGCCATGAAATATGGTAACGGGTGCAGATACATTTTCAAGATACCGGTGCGTTGGCAGCTGGTAATGCAACATCCATTTTACGGGGTAAACGGGGAGATAGTGGCTGATCACGGAAGGGAAGTCATAATAAGGTGTTTCCAGGAT
>JANWIJ010000084.1 GCA_025449935.1 Chitinophagaceae bacterium | reverse complement strand
CAATACAAAGCCGTTGCCGTTGCCCCCCCGACAGCCGGATGCCCCTGTCGCCGACAGAAGTCTGGTACCCATCCTCTGTCTGCATGATAAACTCATGGGCGTTTGCAATGGTAGCCGCTTCCCTTACAGCTTCTTCTGTGGCATCGGGACGGCCAATAGCGATATTATTAAAAATAGTATCATTAAACAGGAATGTCTCCTGTGTAACAAAACTCATATGGCTTCGCAATGATTCCATCCTGTAATCCTTTACCGCGATACCGTCAACCAGGACAGCACCACCGGTCACATCATAAAACCTGGGTACCAGGTCTGCAATCGTCGACTTGCCTACTCCCGAGACGCCGACCAGCGCAACTGTTTTTCCTTTCCGGATGGTGAAACTCACATTTTTCAGGACGGGCACCTGTGTGTAGCCAAAATCCACATTCCTGAATTCAATTTGCTGCCGGAATTCTGGTAGGTCAACGGCATCCGGTTTATCGGCTACGTCAATGGGTTTATCAATAATTTCCAAAATTCGTTCGCCCGCACCCCGGCCCCGCTGAATATTAGCCCCGGCAACTACCATGGCTTTTGCAGGCCGCAAAACCTGGGAAAAAATAGCGATGAACGCAATAAATTCACTCGCCTCCATGCCCGTTGCCTGTTGTCCATTCTGTAAAATCAACCTCCCTCCATAGAGTAATATACCAGCCACAACCATCACACCAGCGGCCTCTGAAAAGGCAGGTGCCATTTCCCGGCGTTTGAAACCCTGCAGACTGGCATTGCGGTAAAAATCATTTTCCCGGCTGAATTTTTTTAGCGTAAAACCTGTGGCATTAAATGCACGGATGATACGCATACCGGTCAAAGTTTCATCTATGATGGTGAGTAAACGACCGATAGAAGCCTGGGCATCCTTCGCATCTCTTTTTAATTTTTTTTGAACCGTGGCGATGCCGAGGGCAGAAACAGGTATAATGATCAGGGTAAACAGGGTCAGCTGCGGGGAAATGGAGAATAAGGCTATAAAATAACCGATGATCAATGACGGCTCTTTGAATAATACTTCCAGCGAATTGGCGGCCACTCCTTCAATTTCAAACACATCAGCGTTCATTCTTGAAATAAGATCTCCTTTGTGTTCTTTTGTAAAAAAACCCATGTGCAGGTGGTTGATTTTTTCAAACAACGCCTCCCTGATTCTTTTTACCAGTAAGGTTCTTGCATTGATCAGCGTTCGCTGGGCCAGGTAGCGGAACAGATTTGTCAGCAGGACGGCCAGCACAATGATAAAAGTGATAAAGTATAAGGCATATACCGGGTTCATCGATTTGAGCCGGTATACCTGGTAATAAAAAATATCTTTTATAAAACCAGTGGATATGGAAAAAGAAGGTGCTGCGACTAATTCCTTGCCGCTGTTATGATCAAAAAGTACATTGAGCAGCGGAATGATCAGGGCAAACTGGAATACGCTGAATATAACGGCGAGGATCGTAAAACAGAAAAAGGGTACCACAAACCTGCCAAAAGGCCGTGCATAAGCCAGGAGACGCCGGTAAATTTTCATTTCTTTAAGCCAATATTATTTTAATATAAAGAACGGTATACTTCCAGGTACTTCCTGGCTGATTTATGCCAGCAGAAACCGTGGCCGTATTCTATGATTTTATATCTCAAACCATTTGCATTATATAATTTCATTCCGCGTTGAAAAACCTCTTCCATATGATCGGGATGGAAATCTTTAAAATAAAATGAAACATCCCCGCCGATCTCGGGCAAAGCCGTTTTATCCGAAAGAAAAAGAGGCTTCCCGCAACTCATTGCTTCGGCTACCGGCAAACCAAATCCTTCTGAAATGGACGGGAACGCAAAAGCCCGGCAATGATTAAAGTACCATGATTTCTCCTTTTCTGTTACCCGCCCCAGCAGGTGAACATTCTTTTCCACACCGAGCTCCCGGGACTGTTCTTCCATAAAGGACAGGTATTGCTGGTCATCAGGTTTTCCGGCGATCAGTAGTTCCATCCGGTTATTTTTCAACAGAGGAAGGAGTACATGGTAATTCTTCTTGCGGTTGATAACACCAATAGAAAATAAAAAAGGCTTTTGGGGTTTATAGGATTTTAAGTTCAGCGCCGGTTCTACCAGCAGGTTAGTGCCATTATGAATGACATACAATGGCTTGTTCTTAATATCGCAGTACTGCAGCACATCTTTTTTACTGAACTCAGATATACACACCAGGGCATCGGCCCGGTTTATAAGCTGCTGGAGGTACCGTACGTATTTTTGTTTTTTCCCGGGAGATTTGTTTTCGTCGTATAAGAAATTCAGGTCATGAACAGAAAGTACTACTTTAATTTTTTTATTCAGTCGGGGCATATAATGTGTATTCTGGTAGGTGGCATGCCAGATATCATATGATTTGAATGCCGGTAAAACAAATTTATGTAACGGGTTTTGGGTTATGTGATTATGGTTATCATAGGACCAGTGCTGTTGCCCGGGGGGAGAATAAAAAAATAACTGTTCCTCGTGCAGGGCAAGATTTTTTTCCAGGTATTTCCCCAGGTTCCGGCAATAATGGTAGAGACCCGTATCCGGGTACTTCATTCGTTCACAATCAAAGATAATTTTGTGCATCAGTCCTGTTTAACCTGGTTTAGTCAGGATCTTCCAACAACCATACAAGTGCATGGCAATTTAGAGGTTGCCTGATCCGTAAAAGCTGATGAGAATCAGTCAGGAGGTTTGTAAACATCAGTGCCCAGGATGTAACATGAACTACCTTACAAAGGCATAATTTTTATATAAGCAAGGGGAGAGATTACAAGTTGACGACCGGTGCGTACACAGGGAGCGGGATTTTAAACTACCGCAAGACATGGTTTTGAAGAAAAGGATTATCCTTGACTGTGATTTGATGAAGCATCCCCATTCGGGATTGTATCACTATTGCCTGAATCTCGGACAATATGTGCAAAAACTCCTGGAAGAAGATAATACGGGGTCCATTTCGTTTTATGTTCCCCCGTCGGAAGCAGGAACATTCGGCTCCCGGTCAAAAATTATTGTTGAAAAACCACGGTTCTGGAATTTTTTCAATCCTTTTTTGAAGCGATGTGATATCTGGCATGCGCCTTTTCAATCTGGCCGCATCCTTCCCGATAAAAAAAAATTTCCCCGGATTAAAATTTTGCTGACCATTCACGATCTTAACCCCTTACACGAGGGAAAACCCCTGGAAGAACAGCAAAGAAGCCTGGCCAAAACCCAGGCGTTAATTGATAAAAGTGATGCGGTCGTATGCATTTCTGAATTTTGCAAAAGGGATGTATTGCACAACTGCGAGGTAGGTAACCGGCCCGTGCATGTGATTCACAATGGCTCGCATAAAGTGCATGAACCCTGCCTGAACGGAATTTCGTACAGGCCTTCACGGCCCTTTCTTTTCGGAATGGGTTATGTAAATACTAAAAAAAATTATCATGTGCTGTTACCCCTGCTTGAGAATGAAGAAGTGGAACTTGTTGTGGCAGGAAGACTCGACGAGCCGGATTATATTGAAAGAATTAACCAGGAAGCCGCCACCAGGGGTGTGAAGGACAGGCTTCATATCGTTGGCCCGGTATCGGAAAGTGAAAAAGCCTGGTATTTTAAAAACTGCCTTGCTTTTGTTCATCCTTCCCTGGCGGAGGGATTTGGCGCACCCGTCGTGGAAGTCATGCAATTTGGCAAACCTTTGTTCCTGTCTGCTTTGACATCCCTGCCTGAAATTGGTGGTGATTCCGCCTTTTATTTTTCTTCCTTTGAAGAGCGGCATATGCAGCAGGTTTTTGCTGAAGGATTGAGGCGGTATGAAAAAGAACAAATGGCGCAACGAATCAGGGAAAGAGGTATGCGGTTTGACTGGAATGAAAAGGCAAAGCAATACCTGGAAGTCTACCAATCGCTTTATTAATTAAACATCATGAGATCACCGGCAGAAAAGGACCAGGAGGAAAAAAGAAAATCTGAATTGTGTAAAGCCAGAGATGTTCAGGCTGCCTGGTACAAGCGCTGGTGTGCCGAAATGAAGGAAGAATGCAGGTATCATCGCAAACAGTGGGAATTTGTTTACGTGATGCAGGCATTATGGGAAAGAGGATGCATCGCTCCTGGAAAAAAAGGACTGGTCTTTGCGGCAGGGAGCGAGCCGGGACCCTCGGTGTTTGCTAATTATGGATGTGATATCCTTGCTACAGATATTTTTCCGGAACAGGGGCAACAGATGGGCTGGACCGATGCAAACCAGCTATGCTTCGGCATAGAATCATTGAACAAGCGGGGCTTGTGTGATGAAGCAACGCTGAAAAAACATGTCAGTTACCGGGCTGTTGACATGAACAACATACCACGCGATATCAGGAATTATGATTTTAACTGGTCCAGTTGTTCTTTCGAACACCTTGGGTCGATTGAAAAAGGAATGACCTTCCTCCAAAACCAGCTGGAAACATTGAAACCTGGAGGATGGGCTGTCCATACCACCGAATACAATATTTCCTCCGACAGTGAAACAACGGCGGAAGGAGATACGGTTATCTTCCGGCAAAGGGATATTGAACAAATTATCCGGCAACTCCAAAAAAAGGGGCATTATGTAGAGAAAACCGATTATTCACTGGGGGGTCTTCCGGAAGATTTTATGGTGGATTTTGTTCCGCACCAGCAAAAAATTCATCTCAAATTACAATTGGATGAATTTGTAGTAACTTCTATCGGGTTAATTATCCGGAAAAAGAAGAAAAGCAATTTGTATCATTATTTTAATAAGCCGTAATGGGTTCAATCCGCAGGTTTGATTTGAACAGGATAACAAAAGACTATCACACACCATTTTTTGTGGAGACCGGCACCTGGAAAGGAGATGGGGTGGAATATGCCCGCCAGGCCGCCTTTACAAAAATTCTGTCAGTAGAGATAATTCCCGGCATAGCGGCCGAAGCTAAAAAAAGATTCAGCGCATATGGCATGATTGAAATTATCGAAGGAGATAGCGCCGCTGTTTTAGCAAAGGAGTTACCTCAATTCGCAGGTAATTGTATTTTTTGGCTGGATGCCCATTTCCCCGGAGCGGATGAGGGCCTGAAAGCGTATGATACGGAAGGGGATGAGGACCTCAGGCTTCCGCTGCAAAAAGAAATGGAAATCATCAAAAACACCCGCTCTTCCTTTTCAGATGTATTTATCATTGATGACCTCAGGATATATGAAGACGGAATTTATGAAAACGGCAATGCACCGGTGGATGCCCTGCCCAGGCAAAACAGAAACTTAATTTTTATTGAACGAAATTTTGGAGACTCTCATATAATACTCCGGTCTTACCAGGATGAAGGTTACATCCTTCTTTTCCCCCGGGAAGTATACCAGCACCATCGCCGGTCTGAAAACGATTATTACCTCGTTCCGGGCCAACGTTGAAATTCGTTTTTACAGGGGCTAAAAAAACCACTTCCCGACTTCCTAATTGCCGGGAGATCAGTCACTAATTGGCTTTTTCCACATATTCTTCATTTTTCAATTTCTATTTCCCGTTTTGGTCCTGCCCCCTTACCTTTGCGGCCTGAAACAAACCCCTCTTTTAGATATGGCAAAAGTTGGCAAAATAAAGCAGATCATCGGCGCAGTTATAGACGTGCAGTTTGATGGTAAACTCCCTGAAATCTACAATGCATTAGAACTTACAAAAGATAATGGCGATACACTGGTACTGGAGGTGCAGCAGCACCTGGGCCAGGACAGTGTACGTACTATTGCAATGGATGGAACCGAAGGTCTTGTCCGTGGAACTGAAGTAAGGGATACCGGGAAAGCCATTGCGATGCCAACCGGGGAAGCCATTAAAGGACGCTTGTTCAATGTAACCGGGGACCCGATTGACGGTTTGCCGGCCGTCAGCAAAGAAGGTGGCCGTCCAATTCATAATATGCCACCGGCATTTGAAAACCTCAGCGTTGCTTCCGAAGTATTATTTACAGGGATTAAAGTAATCGACCTGATTGAACCTTATGCAAAAGGAGGAAAGATTGGATTGTTTGGTGGTGCCGGAGTGGGAAAAACGGTGTTGATCCAGGAGTTGATTAATAATATTGCCAAAGCATATTCAGGTTTATCCGTGTTTGCCGGCGTAGGTGAAAGAACCCGGGAAGGAAATGACCTGATGAGAGAAATGATTGAAGCGGGGATTATGAAATACGGCGATGCATTCAAACACAGTATGGAAGAAGGAGGGTGGGATTTATCCAAAGTAGATATGAAAGAACTGGCTGAATCAAAAGCCACTTTCGTGTTTGGACAGATGAATGAACCACCCGGCGCAAGAGCCCGCGTAGCATTAAGTGGTTTGACCATTGCTGAATATTATCGTGACGGGGATGGACAGGGCAAAGGCCGTGACATTCTTTTCTTTGTTGACAATATCTTCCGTTTTACCCAGGCGGGATCCGAAGTATCAGCGTTGCTGGGTCGTATGCCATCGGCGGTGGGTTACCAGCCAACCCTGGCTACTGAAATGGGTATCATGCAGGAAAGGATCACTTCAACAAAAAACGGATCTATCACATCTGTCCAGGCCGTGTATGTTCCTGCGGATGACCTGACCGACCCTGCTCCGGCAACGACCTTCGCTCACCTTGATGCGACCACGGTTTTAAGCCGTAAAATCGCTGACCTTGGTATCTATCCTGCTGTGGATCCGCTGGATTCCACTTCACGTATCCTGACGCCACAGGTGGTTGGGGAGGCCCACTATAATTGTGCAAACAGGGTAAAGCTGATGTTGCAGCGCTACAAAGAATTACAGGATATCATTGCTATACTTGGCCTGGACGAATTGAGCGATGAAGATAAGCTGGTAGTAAGCCGCGCCCGGAAAGTACAGCGATTCCTGTCACAACCTTTCCATGTTGCTGAAGCGTTCACTGGTTTGAAAGGAGTGCTGGTTCCGATTGAAGAAACCATCCGTGGATTTAATATGATCATGGATGGCGAAGTCGATGAATTACCCGAAGCCGCATTTAACCTGGTGGGGAGTATTGATGATGCGATTGAAAAAGGTAAAAAAATGATGGCAGCGGCACAGGGCTAATGAATGTGTCCGGGCGATAAATGTGAAGATGTGTTTTTCTGATGGAATTATTTTCACATCCCGCATTTTCTCATTTTCAAATTTTTATTTATGAATTTAGAGATTCTGACTCCTGAAAAAAAATTATACAGCGGCGAAGTCTATGGTGTGCAGATGCCCGGCATCAGTGGCTCCTTCGAGGTTCTTGAAAAACATGCCCCGCTGATCAGTGCGCTGAAAGCAGGACGTTTAAAAGTATTAAAGGATAAGCAAAATCATTTTGTCTTTTTTGACATCCAGGGCGGATTTGTTGAAGTGCTTAACAATAAGGTAACCGTATTAGTAGAGGGAGCAATCCCCGTCGAATAAGAAACTGGAAAAACCAGCCCCATCCGGGATTGTGAAAACACGTTTAACCCTTTCGGTTCGCCGGGAGGGTTTTTTAATTCAGTTGCGGATCAATCGGGAAGTTTACCATAATCTCGTAATCCCCACCCAGGTGTTTAAGCGAATCTTTCCAGATTTCCTCATAGTTTTTGTGGAAGATCAATTGGCGGGTGGCTTTTACCGTGAGCCATGTTTTTTCACCCATTTCCGCGGAAAGTTGTCCTTCGTTCCACCCGGAATACCCAACATAGAACCGGATCTTGCTGGTATCTATATGCTCGTTTTTTATCATATTCACCACGGCCTCAAAATCGCCACCCCAGTAAATTCCTTTTGCTACTTCCTGGCTGCCGGGAATTTCATCCGGGTATTGATGTAAAAAATGAATGGAGTCCAGTTGAACCGGCCCCCCGTAATAAACCGGCAATGGATGACCTTCCAGTTCCGGGATCAGTTCGTCCAGCGTATTTTCATATTGCCGGTTTAATACAAATCCGAAACTGCCTTCCTCTTTGTGTTCACATAAAAAAACAACAGTCCGCAGGAAATTCGGATCCTTCAGGAAAGGATCCGCAATCAGCAATATGCCCGGCGCCGGATCAATCATACTTCAATTTAGTCCAAAAATCTTTTTTAGTAAACTACTTTTTCTATCCGCCTGGTGTAAAGCTGGGTGTTTGCCGGAAACATGATTGATAAGTTTCTAAATCCCCGTTAAAATACCTGTTCATACCCTGTCCGGGGGATATACCACGCTGAGGGAAGTGTACTTTTGCAGGATTACGGAGGTTACAAAAAACCCTTTATCTTACGCCGCAATCAGGGAATAAGTGAAACGAATTTTTACCATAATTATCATCCTCATAAGTCTTTCGCTGATAGGCATTATTGTTATCCAGGTGTCCTGGATTAAGAACATGGTGCTGTTACGGGAAGAACAGATCAAACATAGTGTTGAAGAGACCACGAAACTGGTAGGAAATGAACTGGCCCATCACAAAGGCAGTTATGCAGCGGGAGGTAATAAAGGAAATTTCCTGACCGAAAATTTTACACTGGATATATTTAAGCCGGTCACAATCGGCAAGCGCGTTGAAACGGAAGATGTCAGGAAGAAATTTGAAAAAGCTTTTTTGAAGAACAACCTTAAAGACATCCGGTTTGAATTTGGGATTGCTTCTTTTGACAAAGCGGGGAATGCGGTTTTTGAGAACACATCAGCAAACTTCAGCAACTTTTATTTCGAAGACACTACCGGGAACTTTACCTATAACTGGGGACTGGAAGCGCTGGGTGGTACAGCCGGTGAGAACCTCAGCGTGGACGAAGCCCTCTTTGTCGTTATACCCAATATAAAAGGTTTTGTATTGAAATCTCTCCGCTGGCGGATTGCCACGTCCATTTTTTTCACCATGATTATCCTGGCGGCCTTTTACCTCACACTCCGTACCATGTTGCGCCAGAAAAAACTGGGAGAGATCAAGAATGATTTTATCAACAACATGACGCATGAGTTCAAAACACCCATTGCCACTATTTCACTTGCCGTGGATGCGATGCGGAATGAAAAAGTGATACAGGACCGCGAAAAAATGGGTTATTTCAGCAGTATCATCAAAGAAGAAAACCAGCGGATGAACCGGCAGGTGGAAACAATTCTGAAGGCATCACAGCTCGAAAAACAGGAAGTGGACCTGAACCTGAAACCACTGCATGTACACGAAGTGATACAGGATGTCGTTGATAATTTTATCCTGCAACTCGAGGATAAAAAGGGAAAAGTAGAGCTGGCGCTGAACGCCTCCAATGACCTGATCAATGCCGATGAAGTCCATTTCTCCAACCTGGTCAATAACCTGGTGGACAATGCGGTAAAATATGCCCGGGACAACACACCGCCGGTCATTAAGTTAACCACCCTGTCCAATGGTAAAAACTTTACGATGCGGATCGAGGATAATGGCATTGGCATGAACAGGGATACGGTTAAAAGAATTTTTGAACGTTTCTACCGGGCGCATACCGGGAATGTACACAATGTTAAAGGCTTTGGACTCGGATTAAGTTATGTGAAAACCATGGTAGAAGCACATGATGGCGATATCAAAGCAGAAAGCACCCTGGGTAAAGGAAGTACGTTCACGCTGGATCTTCCGTTGAAGAAAAGCTAATAAGGATTACCGGGCAGGGTTTGGATCTCTCCACAACAGGCATCCATCGCCATAACTCAGAAATCGAAAATCATGATCCAGTGCATGAGCATAAATTTTTCTCCAGTTATTACCAACCAGGGCGGCCACCAATAACAGTAAGGTGGATTGTGGTTGATGGAAGTTAGTAATCAAGCCCTTTACAATCTTAAATGAATAACCGGGGGCAATGAGTATTTGAGTTTTTGTTACTAATCTTTCCAGTTGATTTTTATTCATCCAATCCAGCAGTGACTCCAGCGCTTCTTTTACCGGGATATTTTTTTTACTCAATTCATAAGCCTCCCACTGGAGCAGTTCTTCCTGCCTGGTGCCACCGGCTATTGCCTGTTTCACGCCCAGCCAATATAAACTTTCTATGGTTCGCAGCGAAGTGGTGCCAACAGCCATGATAGCATGGCCGGGGTTATCCAGGATATTCTCCACCGTCTTCCTGGATACATCGATCCATTCTGCATGCATCTCATGTTCCCGCATGCTCCCGGCCTTTACCGGCTTAAAAGTTCCTGCGCCAACATGCAGGGTCACAAAATCAGTTTGAATATTTTTTTCTTTAAGCGCCCGGAAAACACGCGGTGTAAAATGTAAACCCGCGGTAGGGGCAGCCACGGATCCACCAGTTTTTGCATAAACTGTCTGGTATCTTTCCGCATCGGACAGCTCCGGTATTCTTTTAATATAAGGCGGTAAAGGAATAGCACCGGCATGGTGTAATAGTTCAGCAAAACTCAGGGTTGCCGGAGTCCAGGATAGTTCGATGATAAAAGCATCCTGTCTTTTCTCAACATATTTTGCGAAGACAACGATCTCTTTTCCTTCTTGCTGCATTTTTTTTTCCAGGACCTGCCCGGTCTTCCATTTGGAAGCGCCCCCCACAAGGCATTTCCACAGCCCTTTCTGTTGCTGCAACATGGCCAAAGTGAGGTCAGCATATTGTTCATGCGGCTCCAGGCAGAATATTTCAATGATACCACCGGTTGGTTTTTGAAATAATAACCTGGCTTCAATTACCCGGGTATTATTGAACACGAGTAAGGAATTGGCCGGAAGGTGCCCTGCCATATTTTTGTAAATATCTTCGGCAATGTTACCGTCCCGGTAAATAAGCAGTTTCGAAGCATCTCTTTCTTGTGCCGGGTAACTGGCAATTCTTTCTGCCGGCAGCGAATACGTGTAGTCGAGGATGTTTATGTTTCGCGGATCTGTCATGATACAACGAACTGTTGTATTTGGCTTTTTGTAAAAATACTATCGTTTGCTAACCGGGACAACTAATTTCAATCCACTCCACGCATCACTCACTGCACAAACTTTGACATCCACCAGGTCATTTTTCAACGCATAATTACGGATCACGTTTTCGGTGACGTCTGTATCAATCTTTGCGGACTTCTTATACCAGGAAACCCAAATAGTAAGGGCAGTATTTTTTTCCCAAAAGGGTTTTAATTTCTTCATGCCTGTCTCCAACTCTTTTACATTCTTTACAAATAAATGCAACAGGTCAGGCTGTTCATTTCTTTTGCACAACTGGTCCCTGATGTTTGTTTGCAGCAAGTCATAATAATCACCCGGTTGATTGATCAATAAAATTTTCATCGTGGGCTTTATGCCGAGTTTACTGATAAGCGGAGATGCTGAATATCCTGCGGGCGACATTGAATGAGTCGAATGTGGTACGAAGTAAATGCTTCCTTTTTACGTCTGCTTCCCTAGGTTTTATAGGTAATTAACAGGTTATCCACCGCTATTCACAGCCAATACAGCGATTTTCAGACAAAAGATTAATAGAATATCATGAAACCCTTTGCTGGTATGGGTTTCAGTTAATAAAATAATGGGGAAAAATTAAATATTAAAAAATTTGGTTGTTAAGTGGTAAAAAGTGTTATTTTGTGTCAATTAATTCAAAATTGATCCAATTCACTGATAATGACAGGCTTTCTCGGAGAATTCGAGGCTACTTTGGACGCCAAGGGGCGGTTCCTCCTCCCGGCGGGGTTCAAAAAGCAATTGCCGGAAGAGGAAACCGGTCGCTTTGTTGTTAACAGGGGATTTGAGAAATGTTTAGCTCTCTATCCCATGAGGACCTGGGAGCCGCTCTTTGCAAAAATTACCGGTCTGAATGAGTTTGATCCCAAACAGCGGGAATTCAGGCGGGCCTTCCTGAACGGGGCCACCTACGTGGAACCTGATACAGCCGGAAGGATACTGTTGCCGCCAAGCCTGAAGGCATACGCGGAATTGCAAAAAGACATTGTGCTGATGGCAACAGGAGATAAAATAGAAATCTGGGATAGTAATAAGTACAAACAGTTCTTTGATTCAATTTCTTCGGATGCATTAAGTGAGCTTGGAAAGGATGTGCTCGGGGGAGGAAAACAGGAATAATTACCATTTGTGCAGCAGCAGTATCACATACCCGTTCTGCTCAATGAAGTGATGGAAGGCCTGAATATCCAACCCGGGGGTGTTTATGTGGATTGCACTTTTGGTGGCGGCGGGCATTCCAAAGCCATTCTTCAGAAACTGGGTGCAGCGGGAAAGCTGGTGGCATTTGACCAGGATGGGGATGCAAAGAGAAACCTGCCGGAGGATGAAAGAATAATTTTTGTTCAGCAAAACTTTCGTCACCTGCAACGGTTTCTTCGCCTGCACCACATTAATGCGGTTGACGGCATCATGGCTGACCTCGGGGTAAGCAGTCACCAGTTTGACGAGGCGGGAAGAGGTTTTTCTACCCGGTTCAATGCAGAACTGGATATGCGGATGGATCAACGCCAGAGCCTCACAGCTTTTGAAGTGGTGAATACCTACCCTGAACCACGATTGCACAAACTATTTGAACAGTATGGTGAGGTAACCAACGCCAGGACATTGGCAAAAACCATTGTCGGGGTTCGCAGTACTGCTTCACTTAAAACGATTGACGGATTTAAGAATGCACTCCGGGAAATAGTGAAAGGAAACCCGAACAAGTACTTCGCCCAGGTTTTCCAGGCTTTACGAATTGAAGTGAACGATGAATTAGGCGCATTGAAAGAAATGCTGCAGCAAGTCCCATCCTTATTAAAGCCTGGAGGCAGAGTGGCCATCATTACGTTTCATTCCCTTGAGGATAGATTGGTGAATAATTTTTTCCGCCGTGGTTCATTTGATGAACCGGAAGAGAACCCGTTTATCAATACCGAACCGGTAAACCAATTCAACGTGATCACGAAAAAGCCGGTGCTGCCAACGGACGAGGAAATAAAACAGAACCCGAGATCGGGTAGTGCAAAGCTGAGAGTCGCGGAGAAACTGATGATGGTTTAAAAACCGTTACAACAAAGCTCTTATTCATATTATATATATACCAGGGTATAAAAATTTGGGAAGTCTATATCCTTTGAAATCAACCCCCGGGGATGAACCGGAATGAAAAACCAAACTAACGGGCTAATAACTCATTATGGAGGAACAACAAAATCCAAAAGAACGGAATCTGAAACTGAACCTGTCGGCCGTACAGGCAGGTTGGAAACGGTTGCTGAATTATCAGTCGATCGTTAAGCAGGTTCCGTTCTTTTTGTTCCTCGCACTGCTGGCGGTATTGTATATCTACAACGGTCATTATGCCGACAAAACGATCCGTAACATTAACCGGACCGCCAGGGAAGTTAAAGAATTACAATACGAGTACATCAGCATAAAGGGAGAAGTAATATTCCGGAGCAAGCAAAGCGAAATGGTAAAGGCGGTTGAACCGATGGGGCTTAAAGAATTGGTGGCGTCACCCATTGTGTTAAAAGACAGCATTGCCTCGAATTAGACAAAAAGGAACAAGAAAGAACAACGAAGAACACAACAACTACTTAACAGTTCCGCCCCTGGTAAACCAGGACGGGTAAAAGGGCACATTGGAAGTAAAACGTGACATATTGTGGAGGGTTTACCTCAGTTTTCTCGGTATCATCGTACTGAGTTTACTGGTACTCGGGAGGGCCTTCTATATCCAGCGTTTCCAGGGAAGTTACTGGCGAAGCATGAGCGACAGTCTTCATCAGCGTATTCAGCCACTGGAGGCAGAACGCGGCACAATTTACAGCGAAGACGGCCAAATGCTCAGCGCCTCTATTCCAACATTTGATATTTATATGGATTTCCAGGCAGACGGCCTGGTTGAAAAGAAAGGAAAGATCTTCAACGAAAACATAGATGCTTTTACCGCATCGCTGGCCGGTTATTTTAAAGATAAAACCGCCGCACAATTCAAAAAGGAATTAAAGGCTGCTTATAGAAAAGGTGACAGGTACTATTCCCTGAGGAAGAAACTGAGTTTCGAAGAATATAAAGCCTTCCGCCAGTTCCCGCTGGTGAACCTGGGCAGAAATAAAAGCGGGATCATCGTAGAAACCGACAGTAAAAGACTGACGCCTTTTGGATTGCTGGCAAACAGGACCATTGGGTTGTCAAGAGAATTTGTCGCGGACAATAAAAAAATCAAAAAGCAGAATGTAGGCCTTGAAAAAAGCTATGATACTGTATTAAGCGGGAAGAAAGGCCAGCGATTGGTCAGGCGAATAGCCGGGGGTGGTTTAATACCTATTGAAGGATCACAGATGGACCCGGTACAGGGGAGGGATATCATTACTACCATCGATGTAAACATCCAGGATATTACCGAAACAGCCCTGATGAAAATGATGCTGCAGTGTGAAGGTCCCTATGGTACCGCGATCGTGATGGAAACAAAAACAGGAAAGATCAAAGCGATCGCCAACCTGGGTCGCCAGCAGGATGGAAGTTATTATGAAGATGATAATTATGCGCTGAAAGTTACCGAGCCGGGTTCTACCATTAAACTGGTTACGCTTTTATCGGTACTCGATAAAGGGTCTTCGTCAGCCGGCGATATGGTGGAGGTAGGCAGTGCCGGGCGCCTGCAGGTGGGTAAAAAAGTGGTGACAGATGCGGAAAGGTCCCCCAAATCCCTGCTGACCGTACAGGAATGTTTTGCGCATAGCTCAAATGTTGGGATGAGCAAACTGGCTTACAAGGCGTTTGCAAAAAAACCTGCGGAGCTAAAAGAGTATATGCGCCGCTTTTATATGGATGTCAAATCGCCCGTTGATCTCACCGATGTTCCCCGGCCGATGTTGGCTCCCCTGGATCAAAAGGGAAGTGCAGAAGGAAATATGTTGTGGATGAGTTTTGGCTATGGAATAAGCATAAGTCCCCTGCACACACTGGCCCTCTACAATGCCGTTGCCAATAATGGGAAGATGATGAAACCATACCTGGTTAGCAATATCCAGCATAATGGCATTGTAACGCGCCGGTTTGAACCGGTCGTGATCAAAGAAGATATCTGTAAAGCCCCGGTGATCAGGTCAGCCAGGGAAGCCATGGAAATGGTAGTTACCGAGGGAACCGCGAGAAGAGCATTCGCTGGTTTGCCTTTTTCTGTTGCGGGTAAAACAGGTACCGCGCATGTATCTGACGGGAAGATTAAATACGACCATGGAGTATACCAGGCAAGTTTTGTAGGATATTTTCCGGCAGATAACCCGCAGTATACCTGTATCGTAGTGATCCGCACCCGGCCGCATGCTGCTTCGCATTACGGAGGCACCCTGGCAGCGCCTGTATTCAGAGAGATCGCCACCCGTTTATACTCCATGTATGTCGATAAGAAAAATCCTACCCAATACGCGGTTGTAAAAGACAGTGCTGCTTATTTCTATGCCGGCTACACCGATGATATCAGGCATGTTTACCAGGTGATGAATGTGCGGTACACCGATTCGGTGGCGCAAAACAAATGGGCCAGTGTTTACACCCGCGATTACCAGCCGGTCATGAAGACAAGCATGGTTCGCCGGCAGGTGATGCCCAATGTGAAAGGTATGGGTTTGAAAGATGCGATTTACTTATTGGAAAACATGGGCGTAAAAGTGGGGGTAATTGGGAAAGGGAAGATCGTTACTCAATCAGTAGCTCCGGGAACCACGCTGGGAAAAGGAATTACGGTAATACTGGAATTGAGTTAAAGGAAAAAAGGTGCTGCTAAGCGATATACTATATAAGGTAAGTATCAGGTCAGTGACAGGCAGTACAGGAATTGAAGCCAGGGATATACAAATTGATTCGAGAAAGATAAAAGAGGGGGCTGTCTTTATAGCGGTAAAGGGTGGAACGGCAGATGGCCACCAGTTCATTGAAAAAGCAATAGGTAACGGCGCGGTTGCGGTGATTGGTGAAATAATGCCCCCCAAAAAAAAGGAAGGCATTGTATATATAGAAGTAGAGAACAGTGCGGCAGCGGCGGCCTTTATGGCCGGCAATTTTTTTGGAAGACCATCTGCGCAGTTAAAAGTGGTGGGCGTAACAGGAACAAACGGCAAGACAACCATTGCTACATTATTATACAAGCTCTTTACAAGATTGGGATATAAATGTGGATTGCTAAGTACGGTAGAAAACCAGATCGGCAGCAAAATAGTGCCTGCTACGCACACCACGCCTGATGCGATCAGCCTTCATGCTTTATTAAGGCAAATGGCTGATGAGGGATGTACACATGTGTTCATGGAAACAAGTTCACACGCCATTCACCAGCACCGGGTGAGTGGGTTGCAATATGCCGGCGGTATTTTCAGCAACATCACACATGATCACCTGGATTATCATCAGACGTTTGATGAGTATATCCGGGTAAAGAAAGCCTTCTTTGATTCCTTACCAGCTGCGGCATTCGCCATCAGCAACGCGGATGATAAAAGAGGCCAGGTGATGCTGCAGAATACAAATGCCAGGAAGTTCTTCTACAGTTTGAAGACGGTGGCGGACTTTAAAGGAAAGATCCTTGACAACAGTTTGAGCGGGCTGGTCATGACAGTAAATGATACCGAAGTGCACTTCAGGTTGATCGGCGAATTCAATGCTTATAATCTCCTGGCGGTATACGGTGGTGCTGTTTGCCTGGGAGAAGAAAAACAGGAAGTACTCACTGCATTGAGTGAGTTGACGGGGGCCGAAGGGCGGTTTGATTATATGGTATCGGCGAAGGACAAAGTGATTGCGATAGTGGATTATGCGCATACCCCCGATGCTCTTTTAAATGTGCTGGCAACCATAAAAAAGTTAAAGAAGGGATTTGAACAGCTGATTACTGTGGTGGGGTGCGGCGGGGACAGGGATAAAACAAAAAGACCGGTGATGGCCTCCGCCGCCTGCGAGTACAGTGACAAAGTGATTTTTACCAGTGATAACCCGAGAAGTGAGGACCCCGCGCAGATCATAAAAGATATGGAAGAGGGACTGGGTGCGGCGGCCAGGAGAAAATATATCTCGATCGTTGACAGGAGGGAAGCGATAAAGACGGCCCTGAGCCTTGCAAAACCCGAAGATATTGTGCTGATAGCGGGCAAAGGGCACGAGAAGTACCAGGAAATAAAAGGAGTGAGAAATCACTTTGACGATAAAGAAGTAGTGAAAGAGATGTTTGAGATGCTTGGTAAGTGAGCGGATTAAAAGGAATAGTTGAATAACGCAAACCAACAACAACCAGGAACCAGCGATGCTCTATCATTTATTTGATTGGCTAAAAGAAGAAGGGATCAAGTTTCCGGGGAGCCGGCTCTTCGAATTCATCACGTTCCGGGTATTGCTGGCGATGTTGCTGTCACTCTTTATCACGACAGTATTCGGAAGAAAGCTGATCTATTTTTTAAGGCGGAGACAGATCGGGGAAAGTATCCGTGATGAAGGACTGGCGGGACAGGCAAGCAAAAGTGGTACACCGACCATGGGAGGGATCATCATCATTTTAGCTATCCTGATTCCTACTTTGTTGCTGGCTGACCTGACAAAGATTTATATACAATTGATGCTGGTGAGCACCGTCTGGTTAGGTATCATTGGATTTATCGATGACTATTTGAAACTGCGTGGCAAAAGGGAAGCGCAAAAAAGAGGAGAGCAATATAAGAAGACGGGCAGTGACGGGTTGGCCGGGTGGTTCAAAATTTTAGGACAGGTAGGATTGGGCATTACGGTTGGGGCCGTGCTTTATTTCAACAGTGAAGTAAAGATCTGGAGAGAATATGTTGGGCAAACGCCGACAAGCGATTCCACTGTTTTTTCCAAAGAGATCAATGGGCGGACAAAATATTTCACGGAAACCAAGAGCATAGTCACGACCATTCCATTTGTGAAAAATCATGAATTCAATTATTCAAAATTGCTGCCGTCTTCCTGGAGAGATTATACATGGGTTCTTTACATATTGATCGTGATATTTATTATCACTGCGGTTTCGAATGGTTCCAACCTTACGGACGGGTTGGACGGGTTGGCCACGGGAACCTCGGCGATAATCGGGGTATTACTGGGAATATTCGCTTACGCAAGCGGTAACCTGATATTCGCGGATTATCTCAACATCATGTATATCCCCGACCTGGGTGAGTTATCCATATTCATTGCGGCCATGATCGGGGGATGTATTGGTTTTCTCTGGTATAATTCGTTCCCTGCGCAAATATTCATGGGGGATACCGGAAGCCTTACGCTGGGTGGCATCATTGCTTCATTGGCGATAATCGTGCACAAGGAATTGCTGTTACCAATTTTTTGCGGGGTATTCTTCGTGGAAACATTGAGCGTGTTGCTACAGGTCACTTATTTCAAGTACACGAGAAAAAGGTTTGGAACCGGGAGAAGGGTGTTTTTAAAAGCGCCGCTTCACCACCATTTCCAGGTAAAAGGGTACCACGAAGTAAAGATTGTCACAAGATTCTGGATAGTGACCGTGCTGCTGGTGGTATTCAGTATAGTCACCTTGAAGTTGCGATAGTCAGTTTGTAATTGCTTTTGAGAAAATATTGTTGAAAAACCCCCGACCGAGTCCGGACCTGCTGATAACTAATGGCCTGATCCAATCGAATTGTGGTACAGTTGTATTGAAAACTAATACTTATGAAAAACCAACTTCCGTACACTGCTTTTGACAGGAAATCGAAAGTGAGGGCGGAATTAATGCAGCCGGATGGACATAGCTGCTGAAGTATTAGTGTAAAAGTTGAAAAGTGTTATTCAGCCCGGCCGCTCTCCCCGCGGGAGAGAACAAGGGTGAGGTTTATGAGCAAAAGGTTTGTCATATTGGGAGGAGGTGAAAGTGGTGTGGGCGCTGCACTGCTGGCGAAGCAACAGGGATATGATGTATTCCTTACCGAGGGAAGTTCTTTGAAAGATCATTATCGTAACGAATTGCGGAAAGCAGGAATTGATTACGAAGAAGGTCGGCATGATGAAGCAAGGGTGCTGCAGGCAGATGAAGTAATGAAAAGCCCGGGTATACCTGAGAAAAATGAGCTGGTGAAAAAAATCAGGACCCGCGGTATTGACATCATCAGCGAAGTGGAATTGGCTTACCGGTTTAAAGGCGCCAGCCGGATAGTGGCGGTTACCGGGAGCAATGGAAAAACGACCACGACGGCACTGACCTACCACATTTGTAAAACAGCGGGAATGGATTGTGCGCTGGTAGGAAATATCGGGGATTCATTTGCCAAACAGGTAGCGGAGGATCCCAGGTCGCTGTACGTTGTTGAAATAAGCAGTTTCCAGCTGGATGATATTAAGACCTTCCGGCCCGACATAGCCATACTGACCAACATTACGGAAGACCACCTGGACCGTTACGATTACCAATTCGGAAATTATATCCGCAGCAAATTCCGTATCACGATGAACCAGCAGTCAAATGATCATTTCATTTACTGCGCCGATGATGAAGTAACTATGAAATATTTAAACCAATTCAATATTCAATCTAACCAACTGCCAATAAGTATGAAACGAGAACTACCCAATGGAGCATTTATTAAAGACGGGGATATGTACATCAGGACAGGACAGGATTTTACCAATATGAGTGTATTTGATTTTGCCCTGAAAGGGAAGCATAATCAGTACAATACTATGGCAGCCTGCGTAGCCGCTACTACCCTTGATATCCGGAAAGAAAAAATCCGGGAAGCGGTGCAGGACTTTCAAAGCCTGGAACACCGCATGGAACATGTGGCTACGATCCGGGGGGTTGAGTTTATCAACGATAGCAAGGCTACCAATGTAAACTCTACCTGGTATGCACTGGAAAGTATGACCAAACCAACCATCCTCATATTGGGTGGGGTAGATAAAGGGAATGACTATTCATTGATCGCTGAGCTGGTGAAAGAAAAAGTGAAAGCGATTATTTGCCTGGGTACCGATAACAGGAAGATACATGAGGCTTTTGGGAAGGATATTAACCCGCTGGTCAATACCGGGAGTGCCCTGGATGCGGTACATGCGGCCTTTCATTTTTCAGAAAAAGGTGATGTGGTCTTATTAAGCCCGGCATGTGCCAGTTTTGATTTGTTTAAAAACTACGAGGACCGGGGAAACCAATTCAAGCAGGCTGTGAAAGAATTATAAAACGATGGATGCAGCAAAAGACATACGGTTTAATGAGCTGAAGAATAACTTCAGTACTGCCAGTTTCCTGAACAACACCCGTGGCGACAAGGTGATCTGGGCGCTGGTGGTGTTGCTGACATTGGTTTCGCTGCTGGCGGTGTACAGCGCCACCGGTTCGCTGGCCTATAAAAATTACAAAGGAAATACAGAGATCTATCTTTTTAAGCAGATCGCCTTTATACTGGCGGGCATTATGGTTATTTATTTTGCCCACCTGGTTAATTACACCTTTTATTCGCGGGCGGCCAGGATTGCCTTCCTGATTTCCCTTCCCCTGCTGGCCTACACTTTATTTTTTGGCGTAAAAATGAACGAAGGGAGCCGGTGGATACGGTTGCCTTTTGTCAATATGACCATGCAAACCTCCGACCTCGCCAAGCTTGCCTTATTCATGTACCTGGCCAGGTTACTCAGCAAAAAGCAGGATGTAATTAAAAATTTCAAAAAGGGATTTCTTCCGGTCATCGCACCCGTTGCGATAACCTGCCTGCTGATTGCACCCGCCAATCTTTCAACTGCCTTGCTGCTGGGTGCCAGTTGCATGCTGCTGATGTTTATCGGGAGGGTTAAGACAAAGCACCTGTTGATGACGATCGGGATTGCCCTGATTCCCATATTGTTTTTGATAACCGCGGCTGTTGTCCGGCATGGCGAAACAAAAACGGAAGAGGTTGTAGTTACGAAAAAGGCTTCTTCCACCTTATTCGGTCGGGTGGATACCTGGATTGGGCGCATGGAGAGTTTTATCTACGGGAGTAAGGAAACCGATAATGATGCTTACCAGGTGAACCAGGCAAAAATAGCGATTGCCAAAGGTGGTGTATTGGGCGTAGGTCCCGGGAACAGTACTACCCGGGATTACCTGCCGCAGGCGTACAATGATTTTATTTATGCGATCATCATAGAAGAATACGGGCTGGTGGGCGGTGCGTTCATCATGTTTATCTACCTGGTATTTCTCTATCGCTGCATCCGGATATTTAAGCGATGCCCATTTGCTTTTGGAGCGTTCCTGGCATTGGGACTCAGTTTCACTTTGGCGATACAGGCCATGGCCAATATGGCTGTTACCGTGAATTTGTTCCCGGTAACCGGGGTAACCCTGCCGTTGGTGAGTATGGGAGGAACCAGTTTCATATTTACCTGCCTGGCCATCGGTATCATATTAAGTGTTGCAAGAAACGTGGAGCAGCTGGAAGGAAAGACTTCCGCTGAATTCGTAAAATAAACGTGATCATGAGTAAGCGGGTGATCATAGCAGGCGGAGGAACAGGCGGGCATATTTTTCCCGCCATAGCGATTGCCAATGCGTTGAAAAAGATAGATGCGGATATTGAAATATTGTTTGTAGGGGCAAAGGGAAGAATGGAAATGGAAAAAGTACCCCAGGCAGGATATAAAATTGAAGGGTTGGACATAGCAGGTTTCAACCGGAGTTCTTTGATAAAAAATATCGGATTGCCATTCAAACTGGCAAAAAGTTTTTTCCAGGTTCGTTCCATCATCAGCCGCTTTAAACCGGATGCAGCCATAGGAGTAGGAGGGTATTCCAGTTTCCCGGTGTTAAGGGTAGCGCAGGTAAAACGGATACCAACCTTTATCCATGAGTCAAATTCCTTTGCGGGCAAATCGAATATCATGCTCGGGAGAAAAGCGACAAAAATTTTTACCGGGACCGGCGAGATGGAAAAATTTTTTCCGAAAGACCGGATAATGGTGACGGGAAACCCGGTTAGGGCCAGCATCTCGAGGTCAGTATTAACAAGAACGGAAGGAATAAAATTCTTTTCGCTGGATGAAGCTAAGAAAACGGTGCTCGTAGTTGGAGGTAGCCTTGGGGCCAAATCCATCAACGAAGCGGTCAATAAAGGGCTGGATGATTTTCAACATGCGGACATACAGCTGATCTGGCAAACCGGGAAACCTTATTTGGAAACAGCGAAGACAAGAGCCGGTGGGAAAAAAGCAGTTTGGGTCAATGATTTTATCACGCAGATGGAATATGCATATGCAGCCGCGGATGTGGTTGTTTCCCGTTCCGGCGCTATGGCACTTGCCGAGTTATGTGTTGTAAAAAAGCCCGTTTTGTTCGTACCCTATCCTTTTGCTGCAGAAGATCACCAGTCGGTGAATGCCATGCAACTGGTGAATAAGAATGCAGCCTTGATGGTGAGAGACAGTGAAACTATGCAAAAACTGGTTTTCATGACGATCGAGCTGTCAAAGGATATTAGCAAGCAGGAAGAATTGAAAGAGAATATCACCCGGCTTGCTGTGACCAATGCTGATAATGTTATAGCTAATGAAATTTTGAAATTGATTTAGCTACCATGAACATACAAGCCAATACTGTCCTTATGAATACCCCCTTCCGGGGGTTTGACAAGATGAACGAAGTTTATTTTATCGGGATCGGGGGGATCGGGATGAGTGCCATTGCCAGGTTTTTTGATGCAAAGGGCATTAAAGTGAGTGGGTATGACAAAACCCCCACCGCATTGACAAGGGAACTGGAAGCCAGCGGCATCCCGGTTTATTATGAGGAAAATGTTGACCGGGTTCCGAAACAGGTCAGCCTGGTAGTATATACCCCCGCTATACCAGCGGGGCATAAAGAACTGGAATATTACCGGCAGGAGGGCTATAAAGTGGTAAAGAGAAGCGATGTGTTGCAGATTATCACGGAAAGTTCTTTTAATATATGTATCGCAGGTACGCATGGCAAAACCACGATTACGACGATGGTGGCGCATTTGCTCCGGGACAGTGGATTTGGATGCAATGCTTTCCTCGGAGGAATTGCAGTGAATTATGGGACGAATTTCTGGAGCAATGAAAAAAATGTGTGCGTGATAGAGGCTGATGAGTATGACAGGAGTTTTTTGAAACTAAATCCTGATGTAGCCATTATCACAGCCATGGATGCGGACCACCTGGATATTTACGGAACAGCCGGTGCCATGGAAGAGGCTTTTATTGATTTCAGTAAAAGAATAAAGCCTGGTGGTTTGCTGATACGGCAGTTTGGATTAAAGCGCGGGAGAGACTTGCAGGCGGATGAACAGCTTACCTATAGCCTGCAGAACGAAAGTGCCGATGTGTATGCCGATAATATCCGGATGATGAATGGAACCTATGAATTTGATATCAGGATAAAAGGGATTGTGCTGGAGAATGTGAAACTGAATATGGGTGGAATGCACAATGTTGAAAATGCAGTAGCGGCCATCACCGTTGCGAGTTCTTTGGAAATTGAGCATGACAGGATCAAAGCTGCCGTTGAGAACTTCAGGGGTGTGAAGAGAAGGTTTGAGTATATCATTAAAAACAACCGCCTGGTTTTTATTGATGACTATGCCCATCACCCGGAGGAACTGAGAGCATTGATCAACGGGGCTAAAACCCTGTTTAAACAAAAAAAGTGTACGGTGCTGTTTCAACCGCACCTGTACAGCAGGACCCGGGACCTGGCTGATGGATTTGCCGAAGTGCTGGATTTGGCAGATGAAGTGGTTCTCTTACCCATTTATCCCGCAAGGGAATTACCGATAGCCGGTGTGAACAGTGAAATGATCCTGGGCAAAATGAAAAAGGAGAACAAGAAAGTTCTGGGGAAGCCTGAACTGATGAACTGGATTCAGCATGAATACAGGCAAACAGTCAATAAGGAATTTGGTGAAGTAATTATAACAGCAGGGGCAGGAGATATCGATAACATGGTGGAGCCCATCAGGGAGATTTTAAAAGAAATATAACGTGAACGCAAAATCAACCATACGAAAAATTTTATTCATCACCGTCTGGGTATGTATTGGCGGTGGCATGCTTACCCTGCTGCTCGCCGCAATCGGCAAGAAGAATAAAGGAGAATGCAGCGACTATGCCATAACCCTGAAGGCAACCGGCAATAACTTCTTCATTGATGAAAATGATGTGAAGCAGTTATTGGTCAATGCCACCGGCGGAAAGATCAAAGGCCAGCCTGTTTCCTCTTTCAACCTGCATGAGCTGGGGCAAATGCTGGAGCATAACAGCTGGATCAACGATGCCGTTCTTTATTTTGATAACCGGAACGTATTGCACATTACCGTTACGGAAAAACAACCGGTGGGGAGGATATTCACCAAGGCTGGTAATTCATTTTATATAGATGCGGCCGGGAAAAAGATGCCTTTGTCAGCTAAACTGAGTGCAAAGGTCCCTGTCTTTACCAGTTTCCCCGATACGAGAAGATTATCCGGGAAAGACAGCGCTTTGCTCGAAGATGTAACAACCACCGCCGGGTTCATTTTTAATGATCCTTTCTGGATGTCACAGGTCGCACAGGTTGATATTTCGGACAAGGGAACTTTTGAGATGATACCGGTAGTTGGGAATCATATCGTGAAACTGGGAGATGGAGATAATATCGACCAGAAATTCCGCCGGCTGTTTATTTTTTACCAGCAGGTGCTGGGTAAAACCGGATTTGATAAGTATAAAATGATTGATGTCCAGTACCGGGGACAGGTAGTGGCGTCCAAACAAGCCGGGAACATAAAAATCGATCCGGTACAGTATAGAAAGAACGTGGAAAAACTGATCGCGGAGTCAAACGAAGTAGTAGTGGAACCGGGAATTAAAACAGCCCCGGTGACCGGCAGGTATGACCTGCAGGCTGATTCAGCCACCGCACCGGCACCTGAATTAAAAGAAATAGAAATTAACAGGCCTGTTAAACAGGCGGACAATAAAGCTTCCAATCCCAACCCTTTGAAATCTTCTTTGCCATCAAAAACCGGGGCAGGGAAAGAAACCAAACCCGTTGAAAAAATGAAAACACCCAAGGCGGTTATGCCCAAAAAGGAAACCAGGGAGGAAGAAAATGGAGGATATTATTAAGAGAGCAAAAAATGATTTCGATTTATAAAAACAACAACAACTAAAAACAACATCTATGAACAACGAACAACCTATTATTGTCGGTCTCGATATTGGCACCACCAAGATCGCTGTAATTGCCGGGCGTAAGAACGAATTCGGTAAGCTGGAAATTCTTGGATTTGGCAAGGCCAATTCCAACGGTGTTAAACACGGCCAGGTCCTCAATATTGATGAGACCATCAAAGCTATTAAAACGGCGCTCGAAAATTGTTTTGCTTCCAACCCCAACCTGGATGTGAACGAAGTATACGTTGGCATTGCCGGTCATCATATCAAAAGCCTGCAAACGCGTGGTGATATTGTAAGACAAAAGACGGATGAAGAGATTACGCAAAAAGAAATTGACCAGCTGATTGATGACCAGTATAAAACTTATATACCCGCCGGCGACCAGATCATCGACGTGATACCGCAGGAGTTCACTGTAGACAATTTTCAAAACATCCCCAACCCTATCGGGTATGGCGGGGTAAAGATCGGCGCGAACTTTCATATCATCACCGGCGATAAAAATGCGATCAAAAATATCAACCGCAGCGTCGAAAAGTCCGGCCTGCACACCAAGGACCTGGTATTGCAACCCCTTGCATCTTCTTCGGCTGTTATGGGACAGGAAGATATGGAAGCGGGTGTGGCCATTGTGGATATTGGCGGCGGCACGACCGACCTGGCCGTTTTTTATGAAGGCATATTAAAACATACCGCGGTGATCCCATTTGCCGGCGAGAATATTACTAACGATATAAAAACAGGACTGGGAGTACTGAAGACCCAGGCTGAGCAAATGAAAGTGCAGTTTGGCAGCGCGCTTGCCAACGAAGCGAAATCAAATGCCTATATCACCATTCCGGGCTTAAGGGGAATGCCTGCCAAAGAGATCAGTGTAAAGAACCTGGCTAATATCATCCAGGCGCGTATGAGCGAGATCATGGATTTTGTTACCTACCACCTGAAGCAGGTAGGACTGGATAACCGCATGCTCAACGGCGGCATTATTCTTACCGGCGGGGGCTCGCAATTAAAACACCTGATCCAGCTTACTGAATATGTGACGGGATTACCGGCAAGAATCGGTTTCCCGAACGAACACCTGGCCGGTGGTCATATTGAAGAACTGGCCAAGCCTACCTATTCAACCTGTATTGGCCTTATCCTGAAAGGGTATGATGATTATGAGCACAACCGTAAACAGTTTGAAAAAGAATATAAGAAAGTGGAAGTGCCTGATGGGCTGAAACAAAACGGCCAGGAGGAAGTCATTTTGCCGGATGAAGAAGCGGTAAGTGAAAAGGAAATGAAGAAAAGGAAAAACCTCACGGGCTTCTGGGGCAAATTCAAAGACAGGATTATTGACCTGTTCAAGGAAGAAGAAGACAAACACTTATAATAACCGGAAAAGAAAATTACCAACTAATTCATCAACGGCTTTGCGAAAGCCAGCTAAATTCAACTACTATGATACATTTTGATCTGCCCAAAGAAAAATCATCCATCCTCAAAGTGATTGGTGTTGGCGGCGGCGGTGGCAATGCGGTGAACTTCATGTTCAGCCAGCAGATTGACGGTGTAAACTTTATTATATGCAATACAGATGCGCAGGCATTGGCCAACAGCGGCATTCCCAACCGGGTACAGCTGGGACCACATCTTACCCAGGGATTGGGTGCAGGTGCTAATCCAGACATTGGCAGGCAGGCAACGGAAGAGTCGCTCGAAGAAATCAAACGCATCCTGGAAGTAAATACCAAGATGGCGTTTATTACGGCCGGCATGGGTGGTGGCACCGGTACGGGTGGTGCCCCGATTATTGCTAAAATCTGTAAGGACCTCGGCATCCTGACGGTCGGTATTGTTACCACTCCTTTTGCCTACGAAGGAAAAAAACGCCAGCAGCAGGCCGAGGAAGGAATAAAAACCCTGGAACAATACGTGGACACCATGCTGGTGATCAGCAATGACAAACTGCGCCACCAGTTCGGCAACTTGAAAATGCGGGAAGCATTTGAAAAAGCTGATAATGTATTGGCGACTGCAGCCAAGTGTATCACCGATGTAATCAACAGCACCGGCCAGATCAATGTTGACTTTGCCGATGTCTGCACGGTAATGCGGAATGGCGGTGTGGCCATATTGGGAAATGCGGAAGCTGAAGGAGAAGACAGGGCGCAAATAGCGATCGAAGAAGCATTGAATTCGCCTTTGCTGAATGACAATGATATCAAAGGAGCCAAATGGATCCTGATCAATATTAACTCGGCCGCCGGGGATCATGAGTTTACCATGGATGAAGTAGAAGTGATTCAGAATTATTTGCTGAGCCAGGCCGGGGAGAATACCGATGTGATCCTTGGGATGGGCTATGACAATACGCTGGGCAACCGGATCGGTATTACGTTGATCGCAACTGGTTTTGAACACAAGGATCCTTTTGCAAAACCGGTTCCCAAAAAGGAAGAACCAAAGAAAGAAGATAAAATACTTATGGTGCTCGGGCAGACGGAGGAGCCGAAGGAAGAATTACAGGCAGCCACTGATAAACTTCCAGCTAACAGTAAGCAGGAAGACCGCCTGGAACCGAAACTGGTGGAAGACTTTCCCGTTATGCAGGCGCCAGTTATTGATATGACGGACATGCGGGAGCGTGAAGAAGCCGCCATTATTCATTTTGAACTGCAACCCCCGCAACAGGAAGAGGCGGGACAGGATTCCGAAAAAATACTAAGTAAGATTACGAAAGAAAGAACGGGTATATCTACTGTTGGCAAATTGTCAATTGTAGGAAAAGATGAAAGTATAAATTCGACGGGCAAACCTGAATCAGCACCAAAACCAATTAAAGAAACAGACGCTGAGCTGATACTCAGTTTTAAAGATAGTACTAGTAGTACGAACCCGGTGTCTGCAGCATCGGGAGGTTACCTGGCCAGACCGTCCAATATCTACGCAGAATCTAAACCAGAGGCCGTTGCCTCAAAAACTTCTGCCGAAGAGCCGGTCCCTTCTCCACTTGCCAGCAATGAAGAGGAAGAACTCCTCGAGTTGCAAATGCAAATAATAGAAAGGGATGACATTCCTGCGGCGGATATGCCGTTGGCCCATCAGGCTCAGCCACCTTTGTCCACCGAGGTTGAGGATTCGCCGCTGGCGAACGAAACCGAAGAGCAAAAACGTAGGGCAGCCGAACGTTTGCACAAGTTGAGAAACTTGTCCTTCAATGTTAACGCTGCTGACCCCAATAATGAGTTTGAAACTGTGCCGGCATATATCCGCCGCAATATGGAATTGTACAACAACAATTCCCGCATCGAGAATTTCTACAGCAGTTACGAAGTCAAGACCGACGACAAGAATCAATCACACATCAGCACCATTAATACTTTTTTAGACGGGAAGAAACCCGACTGATTATTATTGTAATCCGCCACCCTCATTCGTTCCAATGAAGCCACTGAGCATTTTGCTAGTGTTTTTTAGTTGTTCCCTCCGGTTTCTACCGGAGGGTTTTTTTCGCGCTATCTATTTTCGGAATATTGAACGATGAAGGCACAAGGGATATGGTGCACGGAATAAGGAACAAGGTATGAGGTATAAGATGCCTCCCAACTACCAACTCCAAACTCCATTTGACATTCCCGCATAAAACACCTACCTTCGCACCCTACTCCACGTAACTGACACGGCAGGTTGTAAGCCGGTGGTACTTAGAAATTACTTTCGCTGATTCAGAAACTACAACGTCTTAGCCAGCTCCATCCGCAGATCATCTGCGATTTAAACATAAAAACCTATCATGGCTTTTAAAAAGTTAGAAATTATTGAACCTATCCTCAAAGCGGTAGCCGCAGAAGGATACACGATCCCTACACCTATTCAGCAACAGGCTATCCCCCTGGTGCTGCAGCGCAAAGACCTGCTGGGTTGCGCGCAAACCGGTACCGGCAAAACCGCCGCTTTTGCCATTCCTATCCTGCAGATACTGCATGAGCAAAAACCGATGGCACCCGGCATCAAAGTATTAATATTAACACCGACCAGGGAGCTGGCCATTCAAATAAATGAAAGCTTTGCAGCTTATGGCAAACATACCGGCATCCGTCACACCGTTATTTTTGGTGGTGTATCACAAATGAGCCAGACCAATGCCCTTAGAAGAGGAGTGGATGTGCTGGTGGCTACACCGGGCCGGTTGCTGGACCTGATGAGCCAGGGTTATATCCGCCTGGACAAACTGCAAATCTTTGTACTCGATGAGGCCGACCGCATGCTCGACATGGGTTTTATCCACGACGTAAAAAAGATAATCGCCAAACTTCCTCCCAAAAGACAGACACTTTTCTTTTCGGCCACCATGCCACCGGAAATTCAAAAGCTTGCCAATGTCTTATTGACCAATCCTGCTAAAGTGGAAGTAACACCTCCTTCATCCACGGTGGAAAAAATTGAGCAGAGTCTCTATTTTGTTGGTAAGATGGAAAAACCTGAACTGCTGCTTCACCTGTTACAGGATAAAGAAATTAAAACCGCCCTGGTATTTACCCGAACGAAACACGGGGCAGACAAAGTAGTCAAGATCCTCCAGCGGCACCAGGTAAGAGCCGCTGCCATCCATGGCAACAAATCGCAGAATGCCCGCCAGGGTGCGCTGAGTGATTTTAAGAATGGTACGCTGCGGGTGCTGGTGGCAACTGATATAGCTGCCCGGGGAATTGATATTGATGAACTGACGCACGTGATCAATTTTGAATTGCCGAATATTCCAGAAACCTATGTGCACCGGATCGGCCGCACAGGCAGGGCGGGAAATAATGGTATCGCGATTTCATTCTGCAGTGCAGAGGAAAGATCAGAATTAAAAGATATTCAAAAGCTGATCGGGAAAACGATCCCGGTTATTCATGAGCATCCTTTTATCATGAGTGCCAATACTGCGGCACCTGTACCGTTTGCCAGGCAGCAACAACAATCCGCCTTCAGGCCACGCCGGAATTTCTCATCACATGAAACCCGCGGGGGTAACCATGTGAGAAGAGGATATGGTGCACAGCGAAGTACGGGCCGATAAAGAACAGGAGCATTTGTAATTATAAACAAGCGCCGGTATACAGTTTCTTACTGCTTACCGGCGTTGGTATGTTGAAAATTATGTAATTGCTTTAATCCAGCGGCTGGCCACCGGAGCCTGATTCATTTTTTGTGTAAGCAGAGGCAATGCTCTGGGAGGCTGTAATACTGGTTGTTCTTTTGGTAATATTCCCGGCAACATCCGAACAACTTACGGTGATCGTGTATACCCGGGGTGTTCCATCCGGTAACGGGGTTGTTTTCAGCCGGACCATGTGATTATTGATAATCTCCCAATCGCGGGAATTTGATTCAGTATCATTACTGTTAATGGAGAGCACCGCTTTTACTTCTTCTGCATTATCGGATACGGTATACCAGACGGCCACTTTCTTCATATTTTGCGAGGGTAATAATTTTTTTTCAGAAAGCCGTATTTCAGATAAGACCGGCGGCTCGTTATCTGTAACTGTCAGGGTAAAAAAACTTTTTTGCCCGGATGAAGTAGTGAGAATGATGCTGTGGGAGCCAATACGGAAAAAAGAACCGGAAGCGGGTGTATAACTGATGCTTCCGCAATCGCTGGTACCAAACGAACCCGGGTCAGGAAAATTCACTATGGCCCCTTCCTTACCGCTCTCTGCTTTAATAATCATGTTGGATGGACTCGTGAGGATACATGTCTGTGCGGAAACCACAGTATTAACCAGTACGAAGATGATGGCGAAACAGAATGCTACTGAACCTTTCATAACCACAAAATTTAAAATTGACTAATCTGTGACCTGCCTGCCGGGCAGTATGTGAGGATAGATGCAAATGCGATACCAAACAACAACTGTTGCTGCAGATAGATGTTTTGCCGGCCAGTCTGGGGAAATTTATTCCCGCCCTGAACGGGGGTTGGATCGTTCCCGGAGAACAAAGCAGGAAAACAAGAATGAGATTGAAGCAATATTACTTAAGATCCTTCCTGTTATTCACCCGGTAACAGATGGCCCAGATGATCACGGTGATTAGCACGGTGAGGAGGACATGAAGCTGCATATCGTTAAGCGCTTTCTCGTAATTTTCGGGCTTCTCCAGTTTGCCCAGGAAAGCGGGAACGGGTATCATCCTGTCAGATATTTCAAGCGGCATGTAACGGCCCATGTCGTTACCATATACTCTCAGTAACCCAACAATGATCGGCTCAAAAATTATGAAGTAAAAAAGGCAGATACCCAGGGCAATAAAGGCTTTACGGACCAGGAAACCGATCAAAAAAGCGATGGACAATTGCGCAAATGTTTGGAGGGCAAATAAGCCGATAAAATAAGCGGAACCCCAGGTATCCCGGATCAGCCGGGTGTGATTGGCAAAACCGGCTACAAGTGTTACCGCTATATACAACAGCGTAATGATCAGCGAAACCAGCAACACATCGATCAGCTTGCTGCTGATGAACTGGCTGCGGCTCCATCCGTCAATAATATTCTGGCGGTGGGTCTTAAAAGTATATTCATTGGTGATAAACATGATCACGACGACGGCGGGAATAAAAATAAACAAGGATGAGAAGAAAGCTACTGTGTGCCACACATCGGGAAAAGCATAGGGATTCCCGATGGCCATTTTAGCCAGCTGGGCGGCCTGTGTGGGCTGGTTGGTGATATCATCATATACCATGTAAAAAATATAATTGATGCCTGGATAAGACAGGGCCGTGAGACCCATGATCCACCAAAAAGCATTATACTTTCTCATCTTCAGCCACTCGGTGCGTATCAGCGTATTCATATGAAGTAATTAGAATAATTAATTGTTGGTCAATTCGAAGAATCTTGCCTCCAGCCTTTTCTTTCTCAGTACTAATTGTGTCAGCACAACCCCATTATTGAAGCAATGGCGGTTTATCGCTTCCATTTCGGCAGTTCCTTTCGGGAAAATAACCTGTACCGTATTTGCTTTCTCATCCACCAAAACTTCTTTACCCAGGTTTTTCAGAACAGCTACCAGTGCATGAATGTCTGTTGCACTGAGCTCCACAACATCTTCATCCATCATAATCTCGTCCACATTACCGGTCAGGATCAGGTTCCCGGTTTTTAGGATGGCCGCATGGGTGCATACTTTTTCTACTTCATCCAGCAGGTGACTGGCCATAATAATGGTATGACCCTGTTCATTTAATTGTACGATCAGTTTTCTTATTTCTGCGATACCTACGGGGTCAAGACCATTGGTTGGTTCATCGAGTACCAGCACTTTAGGATCACCCAGCAAGGCCGCCCCAATGGCCAGCCGTTGTTTCATTCCAAGGCTGAAAGATTTAAAGGAACTCCAGCGGCGGTCATAAAGGTTTACTTTTCGCAGTACCTCATCAATATCTTTTTTTGTTCCCCGGCCGCTGATGGCCTGCGTAATTTTCAAATTATCTGTTCCGGAAAGGTAGCTGTAGAAGTTGGGTGTTTCCAGCAGGGAACCAATCTTTTTGCGCTGCGCGGGTGAACCGCCCGGGTGCCCGAACCAGAAGAATTCTCCCTGGTTTGCCCGTAATACATCCATCACTATTCCCAGCAAGGTCGTTTTACCACTCCCATTAGGGCCCAGGATGCCAAACACGCTTCCTTCCGGCACATCAAAAGAAACACCATTTAAGGCCTTTACAGCACCGTATGATTTCGCGATATTTTTTATAGAAAGAACAACACTCATAAAAAGAGTTTATTTTGACGATGAAGATATAGGTTTCTTTATTATACTTAAAACAATACGGACAGCGGCGTGTTATTAAGCCTTAAATTAATGCATTCATTATGCCAAATGTGGTTATTTCCGGTGGGACCGGGATGATTGGCCGGGCACTCACCCTGGCTTTGCTGGAAAGGGGGTATGAAGTCATTATTCTTACGAGGAGTAAGAAGAAAAACCTTACTCGGCAGCAGTTAGGCGGAAGAGTTAGTTATGCGGAGTGGGATATAAAAAACCAAACGATTGACGAAGAAACAATCACTAAAGCTGATTATATCATACACCTGTCAGGGGCCGGGGTGGCAGATAAGCGCTGGACAAAGAAAAGAAAGGAGGAAATTTTAAGCAGCCGCACCCAAAGCAGCCGCCTCCTTGTTGAGAGCCTCCAAAAAATCCCCAATAAAGTAAATGCATTAGTGAGCGCATCGGCAATTGGCTGGTATGGCCCTGACCCCCGTGCTGAAACATCCTTAGCGGATGGTAAGGGAGATAAATTTATTGAAACTGATCCACCAGCTCCGGATTTCCTGGGACAAACCTGTAAAAAATGGGAAGAAAGCGTTGAACCTGCCCGGCAACCGGGTAAACGAATCGTAAAACTAAGAACAGGTATCGTGTTGAATAAAGAGGGTGGGGCCTTAAAGGAATTTTTAAAACCGTTACGGTTTGGATTGGCTACCATATTGGGTAGTGGCAAACAGGTCATCAGCTGGATTCATGTGGACGATCTCGTGCGGATGTATATTACAGCGATTGAAAATGAAAAAATGAATGGGGTTTATAATGCTGTAGCGCCTGACCCTGTTTCCAACAAAGAGTTTATCCTTAAACTGGCGAAAAGCCGGAAACGGTTTTTCATACCTGTTAATGTTCCCGCATTGGCGTTGAAACTTTTCCTGGGCGAAATGAGTGTTGAAGTGCTGAAAAGTGCTACCGTGAGTGCGGGTAAAATACAGGAAACAGGCTTTCAGTTCAGGTATCCATTACTGGAAGACGCCTTAGGCGCTGTAACCCGCTGAAAAGAAGTCGTGGGGATCAATATGCGAATGATCCGGGTGCCAGACGTTAGAGAATTCACCAAGTATCGCTTTCCCATTTTCAAACCGCAACCGGGTAAGATGAAGATTTTGCACATCTTCCTGCAATACTTTCCGGTACATCGGATGCATCGTTCCGCCTTTTGACCCGGCCGGTTTATCAGGTTCGTACTGGTATTGGGGATCTACAAGTGTGCCTCTTGGGTACATGATACCGGGCACTCCTTTCCCGCGCAGATCAAGATCAGCGGGATGCTCCAGTCCAAGCGTGTGACCATACTCATGAGCTGCAGTGGTAGAGCCCTTATACAAGTTTTCAAGCTTAAAGTATCCACTGTTGCACCCCAATCCATCCACAAAGGAGATATTCCCGTGCGCAAATTCTTCAATGCGGAAGTAATTATTGAGTGGATCCAGGTTCTGGTAAATGTCTACATCAGTTATTTGTGGCTGGAAAGAGGCAGTGATTTTGAAAAGAACCGAAAAGGCTGATCCGTCAACAGTTAATATTGCGGCAGGTTCATTCCACATGGTTTCAATCTCTTCCTGAATGTTTTGTGTAATGGGTAGGCTGGCGGCATTGCCATACGTAATAATATGAGAATGGATAATGAATTGCTGGTTGGCTGTTTCTACGGAGCCCATAATCCTGGTCTTACATTTTTATATCCGATTTCCTGATCCAGCCATATTGCAGCGTACCATCTGCAGCGATCCATTCTGTATAAACTGTTTTCTCCGTTTCTGCAATATTCAAAAAAGATGCACCTTTTGACAGGAACTGTTTTTTCCCAAACGATTGCATGCCATCCTGGTCATGGTAGATTTCGGCCTGCGCCACCCCGATCTTCAACAATGATGATTGCGGGTATTGCTTTTTAAGCCAGTCATTATCCAATGCCTCCTGTTTGGGTATCCAGGCATAATCTCCGTCTGCACTTACGCCATTTCCAAAACCGCAGTTAAAAGAGGTTGACTGGCTGTTGATGTTTACCGTCATGCCTGTTTTCTTAAATTTTAGTATGCAGGGATGTGAAGCGTCTTCAAATGTATTATCAAAAGAGGCGGTATCGTTCAAAAAAACAATTGTCCCGTCTGTTTCACCCCTGTTATACCCCGGGGCACCTGTAAGAACATCCAGCCAGAACCGGTATTTGTTTCCCTCCATTTTTAATAATACCAGTCTTCCCCCGGGTATGGCGGATTTATCTTTTGCGGCAGGGGCAGTTTCGGGTTGAACAATATAGCCGTAAGAACCGGAGAAATTTTCCTGCGTATAGGCAATGGATGTCAATAAGGTCAAAAGGGCTAACAACAGACTTTTCATGTGTAATGGTTATATAGTGAATAGGCTTACTGGTTAAAATAAGCTTTGAACGCTTCAGACAGGCGGGCAAATTCTTTCCGGGATTTATTAATCCCGATTAATCCGCCGGATACTGCCAGGTTCATGTCCCGCAACAACCTTACCGAAAAAAGATTATCCTGCTGTTTTACGGTTGCGACCACCTTAAAGTACTTTACAAAAGCGCCGAAAAGAACCCGCAACACTTTATTTCCCCTCAGGTAAGTTTTTTCTTCCCCCTTTTCTGTTTTTAGCGGAAGTTTTTCTGAAGCAAAGAACAAATTCAGTTTATTTTCCAGTTCTTCACGGGTTGTGCCGGTGATGTTATAAACCACCGAATCATTTCCAAAATCGACAAGAGTTGCTTGCATACTGCAGTTGTTTGGAAAACGGAACTCCGTTCCGTTTATTTTACAAAATTAATTTAAGAATCAGTTTTGAAGATAGTAAACAAAAGTCATTTTAAATCTGTTTCTGCATTACGTACTCTTTTCGCAGTTCTGGATGAATATATGTCCATTTATAGTCGGACCATTGCCGTACTAATGCCGCTTTTACCGGATTTTCAATAATATAATTGATTGCCCGGAAAAAATGCGCATTGTTCCTGATCAGCGTGTCGAAACTTTCTTCTGCCCAAAAGGCGCCGGACCGGCCCAATATCTTGTTGCTTTGTACAGCGGTAAATTTTTTGTGATTTTGCAGGATTATATTCAAAAGGGGGCTTTGGGGAAGGGTAGAAAGGAGGATATGTACATGATTGCTCATGAGGCAAGCGCACCAGAGTGTATAATGCTTATTATTGTTGAACAATAAAGACTGAATCACGATACTGGCGACCTTTTCGTTTTTTAGCCAATGTGGTTCATTCAGGTTTTTATCCAACTCCAGGTTAAAGGCATCAAAATACTTTTGCCGCAATAATTCTTTTTTTTCTGAATCAAGTTTATCCGGTTGAATTTTTTGAACAGTATAAATAGCTTTAAGTTGCCGGATTAGAAAAGTGGGTAACGAGCCAGCCAGGCGGTAAGTAATGAAGAATGTTTCTTCGTTGGGTTGCCAATGCGGTAGTTTTCTTTTATAGAAGAGTCTCCCGTCCATAGATTGATCGCGTAATCCTGTTCAACTAAATTATGGAGTAAAGTTCGACTTTCTATTGAACAGCGTTTCATTGCCCTAACGGGCATGTTTTGCTTTGGTGGCCGGAACGGAGTTCCGGCATCCGCTTAATTTCTTACCGGCTTGCCACTTTTCAGCACACTCTGAATTCTTTCCAATGTTTTTTTCTCCCCACAAAGTGACAAGAAGGCTTCTCTTTCGAGGTCAAGCAGGTATTGTTCTGAAACAAGCGTGGGTTCACTCAGGTCACCGCCACACATGACATAAGCCAGTTTCTTTGCTACCACGGCATCATGTGCAGTCGCGTAATTGGCTGTTTTCATCGCGTGAATGCCGGAGTATAAAGCACCGAGTGCCGTCTGCCCCAATACTTTTATATCTTTCCGTTGAACGGGGGTTGTATAACCGCTGTCAGACAGTTCGATCACCGATTTTTTTGCCTCCGAAATCCTGCGTCCCTGGTTCATAACAATTTCATCCAATCCTTTCCGGTAAACACCGAGACCAAAACCTTCATGTGCGGAAGTGGCGACTTTTGCAGTCGCGATGGAAAGGAAGCGGTTTTTTAATGTAATGGTTTCCGGTTCATCCTCATGCATTTCATCGGATGCTCTCAAAACAAACTCTTTGGTTCCGCCTCCTCCGGGTATTAATCCCACACCTAATTCAACAAGCCCGGTATACGTTTCAGCAGCAGCGCAAACCTTATCGGCATGCAGGCTTAATTCACAGGCGCCGCCCAATGCTAATCCATGCGGGGCAACCACCACTGGTATGGAGGAATATCTTGCCCGCATCATCGTATTCTGGAACATGCGGATGGCCATATCCAGCTCATCATATTCCTGGTCGATCGCCAGCATGAATATCATTCCTACATTCGCCCCGGCAGAAAAATTTGCCCCTTCATTCGCAATGACCAGGCCCTTGTAACTTTTCTCTGCCTTATCGATAGCTGTTTGAATGCCACTTAATACATCACCCCCGATACTTCCCATTTTGGTAAACCATTGCAGACCCAGTACATCATCCCCTAAATCATACAGCCGGCAGCTCCCGTTCTTCCAGATTTGTTTGTCCGTGTAATTACTCATTACAATAAACGCATCAGCACCGGGGAGGGTTTTATATGACTTAGAAGCCGGATCATAACAATATTTTTTCCCGCCTTCTACTTTATAAAATGATTTATTACCGGCAGACAGCATCTCATCCACCCAGCCAGCTGTTTTATAACCGGCCGCTTTCATGGCTTCGGCTGTTTTTGCCACACCCAGTACATCCCAGCTATCAAAAGCCCCGATTTCCCAGCCAAAACCTGCCATCATCGCATCATCTACCCGGTACAGTTCATCACTTATTTCCGGGATACGATGCGAGACATAGGAAAAAAGACCGTAATGAAAATGACGATAAAACTCACCCGCTTTATCGGGAGCGGCTACCAGCATTTTTAACCGCATAGCGAGATCGTCAACTGGTTTGGCAGCTTCAACTGAAGCGAATTTTGATTTCTTCCTTGGCTCGTATTCAAGGGAAGAAAGATTCAGCACCTGGATTTCTTTGTCGGATTTTCTTTCTTCAGGGCTGCCCTGCGTAACCGGCAGTTTTATTTTTTTAAAAAATCCCTGGCCTGTTTTATCTCCCAGCCAGTTATTGGCCAGGACTTTTTCAAGCCAGGCAGGAATGATAAAGGAATTCCTTGCTTCATCTGCCGGGCAATTATCATAAACACCTTTCGCCACTTTGACCAGGGTATCAATACCCACTACATCGGCAGTTCTGAACGTGGCCGACTTTGGCCGGCCAATAACGGGACCCGTCAGTGCATCTACTTCATCAATCGTTAACCCGAGTTTGTCAACCAGGCCGAATATGGCCATAATGCCGTATACCCCGATCCGGTTGGCAATAAAAGCAGGAGTGTCCTTACAAAGCACAGTTGTTTTTCCGGCATACAGATCTCCATAATTCATCAGGAAATCAATGATGGCAGGATCGGTATGTGGCGTGGGAATTATTTCCAGTAATCTTAAATAGCGGGGCGGGTTAAAAAAGTGGGTGCCGCAAAAATGTTTCTTAAAATCATCGCTCCTGCCTTCGGCCATCATATGTATGGGAATACCGGAGGTGTTGGAGGTGATCAGGGTGCCGGGCTTCCTGTGTTTTTCTACCTGCTCAAATACTTTTTGTTTGATGTCCAGCCGCTCTACCACCACTTCTATGATCCAGTCACAACCGGCGATATCTTTCATGTTATCTTCAAAATTGCCGGTAGTGATTTTTTTGATAACGTCTTTATGGTAAACAGGAGAGGGGTTGCTTTTTATCGCAGCTGCCAGGGCATCATTCACTATTTTATTTCTTTCGGCCGGTTTGGCATCAGCAGGCAGGTCCTTCGGTACAATATCCAGCAATAATACCTGTAACCCGATGCCCGCAAAATGACAGGCGATCCTTGAACCCATTACACCACTTCCTAAAACAGCTACTTTTTTAATACTTCTTTTTGACATGGGAAATTAGTTAGTTATGCAACTATTGATAAATCGAAGGTAAGTGTTTTTGCGAATGTTTTTTGTTGTTGATTACCGGAAGTTTATGAGTTTGTGTAAGTACCGATTTGAAGTAATTCTATTCTCCCATCATCACAAATGCGCCCCAGAAATAGGGGTGCTTGTATTTTTCTTTGATAGCTTTCTGGGCCAGGCGGAAGGCGGCCAGCTTATCATTTGACCTCAGGTATTGCTGGTAAAAAAAGATCATGAAATCTTTAGTAGCATTATCATCCACTTTCCAGAGGCTGGTCATGATGCTGCCGGCTCCGGCTGCCCGGAAGGCTCTTTGCAAACCATAGACTCCTTCCCCCGCATCCAGGTAGCCGAGGTTGGTTTCGCAGGCAGATAAAATAACCAGGGAGGTTTTACCAAGATCCAGGTTTTGTGCTTCGTATGCGGTCAATATACCGTCATAGGTATCGGGAAATTCTTTGGAACTATAATAGTTTACCACTCCGGCCAGCAACAACCCGGAATTGACCATCGCGTTGAAAACCCGGTAACCTTCTGTTGCATTTTCTCCGGCCGGTGACCAATAGCCATGCGTTGCAATATGCAAAATGCCGGGACTGTGAAGCTGGTACATCCTGTCCTCTGTAGCTTTTTCCCTCAGGTATGATGTTGTTTGAATTTTATGCTGATCCATTTCTTTTTTAATGGCCAGGACTTCGATTTCAGTTCCGGGCAGATCAGGAACATTATTATCCCTGAAGGTGCGGACAAAAGACCGGCTTTCATTAGCGGAAGGAGCAACAGCTACTGCCACATCTGTTTTGTAAGAAGGCCGTCCAATCAATGTCGCGGTTTTTATCGCATCATTATTGAGCAGGTTCTTATTAATATCTGTCCCCGATGTAGTGGCATGTATTTCTATTTCATCCAGCAGGAACTGGCCGCTTGCGGGGTTCTTCAGCGTAGCAATATTGATGAGGTGATAAATACCATCCGGGGAAAAATGAACTTTCTTAATTCCTGCCAGTTGCGCCGCAATTGCTTTCCAGTACCGGTCATATGAATGTTTGTCATCGAGTTTCAGGTGGATATTGTTTTTATACTGTTTATAATATTTGTCATCAAGATCTTTGGCGGCGTCGGCAAGGTAGATCACTTCGGGGTACTGGCTGTTGCTGGTAATAATATAGGCAGCGTAGTAAGCGGTATCTGAATAATAGACTTTGTCCCGCCATTGGAAACGGATCATCTCAATGGCAGCTTCTCCTTCTTTTAACTGGTCCCTTACTGCTTTCCAGCCCGGTGGGGTGATGGTTAAATATTTTTTGAAGTCTTTCGACTTTAATACCAGTTCATTTTCCATCCTGCCCACCTGGTCCTGCATTTTCTTTAATTGCGCCTGGCTGACAGCAGCATTAGCCGTGTCGGCCCCGGCTGGATCCGTTGCTTTCATATATTGCCGTATCAGCTGTTGTTTTGTATCAATCCACTCGTTGTACAGGCGGTGTACGGTTTCATCATTGGATCCGAGGAAAGCTTCTTTTCTTTTTTTGGCTCCCTGCAGGGAGATGGATTTCGTGAAGAGCAAATTGGTATAAGCCTGTTCAGCCAGCTGTGGATATAATGCCGGGTGCTTTTCACGGGCTATTTTTACAAAGCTGTGAAAATTGTCATACCCGCTCTTCAGTTTCGTATTATAATAAGTGACAAACGCTTTTTCCCCAAAAGTGAAAATAATATCATTGATCCACCCGCTGTTTAGCTCAAATAACTCATCATAGGTCTTTCGCGATTCTTCCAGCTTCCTGTCCCGCATACTGAAATACGCATAATTGGAAAAAGGTTCTGTTGATTCGCGGAAGTTACGGGTAGTCTTAACCTGTTCCATCACCGGTTTAAAGAGCTCAGCATAGTTGGAACTTCCCAGGAAACCTAACTGTGTGGCTTTGGCAAAATGGGCGCTGATATCCGCGTACTGGCTGTAACTGTTATAATGATCTTCTGTTTCTTTAATAAAAAAGGACGCCGGTTTTGCCAGTGAAGAGAACTTCCCGCGTTTGACCAGGTAGACCGGGTACATCGATACCGGGAAATAATGCGCATTCGGGTACGTTTTGTTGTAACAGTTCACCCAGATGTAATTTACCGAGTCGCGGCTCTTCCAGAGTTTTTCTGCTGCGGCATATTCCTTCAGCATTTCTTTGCCAAAAGCCGCATTCGTGAACCGGATACCGGGATAGGGATCGCAACCGGTTTTATCACTCTTGTGCCAGGTTTCGGAAAAATAATCATAGTTCTTTTCAGATGCCTGTACATAGGATTGATAGTCCCCGGTATTTAAATAATAAACTACCCGGGCCGACATCGCTTCTGATTTGTAAGCCACCTGGAAATAACCGGAGGCCTGTTCTGACAAGGTTTCCATTTTCCGGATATATTCATCTGCCTTCAGGTAATCACCCGTCCGGGTAAGAAAATTGGTATAGAAAAGATAGGAATGATATTCTTCTTTTTCATTTTTTGCCAGGGCCAGTGCCTGTTCGTAATTCTCCTTTGCTTTCAGGAAATCATTGTTCCGCTCAAAAGCATAACCGATATAAGTATAGTTAGTAAATGTTTTTAGCTCCGGGTTCCTGTTCAGGTAGCCCAACGCCTTTTCCGCATTTTGCGGGTCACCATTTTTAAACAACCCCGGGAAAAAATAAGTGGCCCAGGCCATGGTGGGGTTGGTGCTGTCAACCGTCATTTCAGGGTTTATTCCCACCGTCGCGTTCATTATTTTTTCTGCTTTCTCCCCACATTTTTTTGCGAGGATCGTATCACCGGCCTGGTTTTCAAAAACATTTTTTAGTAAATAATAATTCGAATAGGTTTGGAGTGGCTTTGTCTTTTCCACCATAGTATACATCTCTTTGGCGAGCGCCAATGCCTTTCGCTTGTCGGAAGAATTATTGTAGACCTCAGCGAGTTTATTATTAAAATCTTCCTGGGTCTGGGCATGAAGTTTTACCGCGGCAAGGATCAAAACAGTGATGAAAAGAAGACAATGTCGGGGAATGGATTTTAGCATTATACAATTCAGGTTAATTCCGTTAAAAAGATACTGAAATTCCTGTTAGCCGCCTTTAATAACGGAAACTGCTACAACTCAACCGGGGGTAGCTTTCGCTGCCTGATTTCTTTTTCATATTGCCGCAATAATTTGCGGTTGCTTTTTGCTCCCACGCTGCTGCTGATGCCGCTCAAAGCAATCCGGAGAAGATAATTGATGGCGGATCGTTGCCGGTTACGGATGTAGAACGCCGTCCCGGTGCGGGAAGTATTCTTATTTTTTACAATAAAATTATTGATAATAAAATTGAGCAAACCCGAACCTGTTTTCTTTTCGTCACCCCCTTTTAACAATTTTATTTTTAAGTCGTGGTAATACATTTGTGTTTCCCCAAACGATAAAAACTCCCTGCCCACTGCCCGCAGGTTTAAGGTGTCCAGGTAACCAGATACTATTTTTACAGAACTTGCCGGAACCAGCATGGGATTCAGTAACCTCAGGTCAATGGGTTTCATGCGGAGTGTCATCAGGAAGCCCTGCAGGCTGTCTAAATAGGATTCTTTCACTCTTAGTCTTAGCCACACCGAGTCAAGCAGGTAAGCTTCAGCCTGTATATTCAGGCTGTCCGTATCACTTAAACCGTAATTCCGGACCGGGAATATTTTTGCATTTAGCCTGGTTACCGGGATGATGGCTGCGGAATTGGTTTTAGGATTTACTTCCGTGTATTCAATATTGGTATTGATCAGGAGTAGGCTGTCAAGGGATAATTTGAGCGGAATGTTTTTTATCATCGTGGCCGGCAGTGGTTTAACCAGGTTTTCCCGGAGAGGTAGCCGCTTGTCTTTATAGTCCGTCATCACGACATCATTAATGCTTAGGGTACCCGCAATCAGCATATTGTCGCTGATATACCTGTCGAGGTTTACCGGCCCGATCCGGATGGCACCGGTTTTCAGGGTGAGATAATCCGTTTGAAAAGTTTGCCGGGCAAGAAATGAGTCTTTTCCGAGAGAGGGGGTGTAGGAAAAGGAATCCAGCATAAACATATTGCGGGAACGGGTAAAAGCGGCATTATACCAGCGGAATTCCTTATCAGCATCTTTGTATCCACCGCTCAGTTGCGTTATTTGAAAAGAACGGTTTGCAGAGGCCAGCTTTTGCAAATTCAGTACCGTTGCGGAGCTGATATTTAGTTCCTGCAGTTCAGCGCTTTTGAGATGCAGGCTTCCATTTTTTTTGCCAAGGCTGTCCAGCCGCAGGTCCTTCGCATCCAGGCCGGATACAACGGCCTGCCATTCCGCCGGCAGATTATTTTCCAGCAGCAAATCCATATTTCTTAATTGGGCTGCAATTTTCCCTTCCCCCGTACTGAAACTTTTTCCTTTTCTGTCGGCGAAGACAAAATGTGAAAGATGGAAACGGATATTTTTCAGCGTGGTATTAATCGTTGCAGCGCGTTCGATGTGCAAGCCAGCCAGGTGCAGGAAATCAGCTCCATTTTTTTCTCCCTGCCAGGCCAGTGAAAATGTCCCGCTATCGCTAACCTGCGTGTAATGAATAGATGGCTGCACCAGGTTAATTTCGCTGATATCGATCGCCGGGTATTTATCATTATTCTCCAAATTTTTTTCCGCCAAGGGTAAGATCTCGACCCGGATGATGGGTTT
>JANWIJ010000083.1 GCA_025449935.1 Chitinophagaceae bacterium | reverse complement strand
CAAGAGGGAGGAAAACAGCCTGCCTCATTCGGCATCGTTGGAGGTGCCAATCTATCCAAGTTCAATGTGGGCGGTCCCGGTGAATCTACCCTCGATTATAAGTTCAAAACCGAATTCCTTGGAGGTTTTTATTTTAATTTCCCGCTGAGCAGGCGGCTCTCTTTTGAACCCCAGTTCCTCTTTATTTCGAATGAATATAAGGCGGAAAACGCGGTAGCTGGTGCCTATAACGGGAAACTCCACTATTTCGGGGTTCCGCTCCTGTTGAAAATAAACGCCGGCAAATATGTTTCTATTCCGGTTGGTGTACAGGTCGATTTCCTGACCCGCGTAGAGGACGTAAACAGCCTTCTTCAAAAAAAGAATTTTGAAAAGGTTAGTCTTGGTGCCACTGCAGGAATCGAAGTCACCCCAATTTCCAGAGTGTCCATTTTTGCGAGGTATATCTATGGGCTCAATACGGTCAATATCGGGCCCGACAGCAAACCTTTTGAATTCAAAAACCAGAATATCTACGCTGGTGTAAAAATTAAGTTTTTCGACTTCTCGAAGAAAAAAGTGATCATAACTCCACCCGAGCCACCAAAAGATACAGATGGCGATGGCATTGTTGACAGCCTCGACAAATGCCCCACTGTGCCGGGTCTTGCCAAATATGAAGGTTGTCCCATCCCCGATACGGACAAGGATGGCATCAATGACGAACAGGATAAATGTCCTACTGTTCCGGGAATCGCGAAATACGATGGCTGCCCCATCCCCGATACGGATAAGGATGGCATCAACGACGAAGAAGACAGGTGTCCCAATGAACCCGGTGTCAAAGAATACCAGGGATGTCCTGTACCGGACAGGGATAAGGATGGCATTCCTGATGACCAGGATAAATGCCCGGATGTACCCGGCGTTGCAGCGCAGCAAGGCTGTCCGGAGATCACCGAAGAGGTGGTGAAAAGAATTGAGTATGCGGCAAAACGTATTTTCTTCAATACCGCCAGTACCAAACTGCTGCCTAAATCCTTCGCAGCATTGAATGATGTGGTCACCATCCTGAACGAAAACCCCAGCGTAAAACTCAAGATCGACGGACATACCGATAGCCAGGGCTCAGATGCCTATAATCTCAAACTGAGTGATGGCCGTGCGGCATCTGTAAAAGCTTACTTCGTCAGTAAAGGAATTGATGAAGGCAGGCTGATCAGCGAAGGTTTCGGCGAGACCACCCCGGTTGCTGATAATAAGACTGCAGCCGGTCGCCAGCAAAACCGAAGGGTTGAAATGAAATTATTCTATTGATGAACAGATCGTGCATTGAAAAATGCCCCCGTTCCCCGGGGGCATTTTCGTTACCATGGCGGTTACATTATTCGAAGAACAGGGACACATCATATACAATAGGTGCATAAAAAAACCCCGGCTTTTGCCGGGGTCATATAGGAAGATCGGTTAATTGATTTATTCAGCTGCTTTGCCTTCTTTAGCAGTTGCTTCATCAGGTGTGGCAGTCGTAGTATCCGCTTTCTTCTTCGTAGAACCTGCCCGGCGGGTTTTCTTAGCAGCCGTTTTAGCTTCGCCTTTACCCTTACCATAGATTTCATTGAAATCTACCAGCTCTATCATGGCAGTTTCAGCATTGTCACCTACCCGCGCGCCTAATTTAATGATCCGGGTATATCCCCCGGGACGGCCGGCAATTTTCTCTGCTACACTCCCAAATAATTCTTTGACCGCTTCTTTATCCTGCAGGTAACTGAACACTACCCGGCGCTGGTGCGTGGTATTTTCTTTTCCTTTAGTGATCAGGGGTTCTACGTAAACCCGTAAAGCTTTTGCCTTAGCGGTAGTGGTTACGATACTCTTGTGCTGGATCAGCTGGCAGGCCAGGTTGCTCAACAGGGCATCCCTGTGTGCTTTCTTCCGGCCCAGATTTTTTACTTTGTCTCCGTGACGCATGACTGTTTAATTTGAAAATGAAAATGTGGAAGTGTAAGAATGAATTACATCCGGTAATCACCCCTGCATTTTTCATTTGGTTAAAAATTCGGTTGTACCGTGTCAGGAATTACAACCTACTGTTATAAAAGAACTATAGTTCTGGATTGAGAAGTGTGAGCAACTCATAAATTTCACACAGCTTCACATATCCGGAATTGTTTAGAATTCGCTCAGATCAATACCCAGCTTCACCAAATCCATTCCGAAATGCAGGCCGCGCTCGGTGAGCACCTGCTCAATTTCAGCCAGGGATTTCTGACCAAAGTTGCGGAACTTCATCAGGTCTTCCTGTTCGTACTGCACCAACTCACTCAGCGAGTTAATTTTAGCAGCTTTCAGGCAATTGAAGGCCCTGACCGAAAGATCAAGATCTTCCAGGGGTGTTTTGAGCACTTTACGCAATTGCAAAGTCTGCTCATCCACCAGGTCCTCTTTCTTCTCTTCCTTGTTGTCGAAGGTGATGTTCTCATCGGTAATGATCATCAGGTGCTGAATCAGGATCCTTGAAGCCTGTTTTACGGCTTCTTCCGGGTGGATCGTGCCATCCGTAGAAACTTCCATAATCAGTTTTTCAAAGTCTGTACGCTGTTCAACCCGGGTATTTTCAATCGTGTACTTAACGTTCTTGATCGGCGTATAGATAGCATCAATAGGAATATAACCAAGCGGTGCATCTTTCACTTTATTGTCTTCGGCGGGTACATAACCACGGCCCTTACCAATGGTCAGTTCAATATCCATCCGGGCAGAAGAATCGAGTGTGCAGATCAGCAGGTCAGGGTTCATGATCTGGAAGGAATGAGTGGCTTCGCCGATCATACCCGCTGTAAACTCTGTCTTATTTTTGATGGACAAAATGAGTTTTTCATTTGCCACTTCATGATCTACTATTTTTTTGAAACGAACCTGCTTCAGGTTCAGGAAAATTTCTACTACGTCTTCACTGATGCCTTTCATCGTGGCAAATTCATGCTCAACCCCTTCAATCTTCACACCAACGATAGCATAGCCTTCCAGGGAATTCAGCAAAACCCGGCGAAGTGCATTACCAATGGTTACACCGTAACCTGGTTCCAACGGGCGAAACTCAAACTGAGCTTCAAAATCAGTCGCTTTTTGCAGAATGATCTTATCGGGCTTCTGGAAATTTAAAATGGCCATATTTAAAATTTATTGTTTGTTGTTTATAGTTTGTTGTTCAGTTAATAACTAAGGGCTAACAGCTTATTTTGAATACAATTCTACAATCAGCTGTTCCTTGATATTTTCCGGCACGCTTTCCCGTTCAGGATAAGTAATGAACGTACCCTTCAGCTCGGTTTCATTCCAGTCAAGCCAGCTGAACTTTGGGTTCTTGGCGCGGACGACACTGGTAATGGAGGTTCTGCCTTTGCTGCCTTCTTTAATGGTGATAACATCACCGGCTTTCAGCTGGTAGGAAGGAACATTTACAACATCTCCGTTCACTTCAATATGTTTATGGCTTACCAGCTGGCGGGCAGCAGGTCGGCTTGGGGCAATCCCCATACGGAAAACCGTATTGTCAAGACGGGCCTCGCAAAGTTTGATCAGGTTTTCACCGGTCACACCCCGGCGGCGGGCAGCTTCTTCGAATGTTTTGCGGAATTGTTTTTCCAAAATACCGTAAGTGTATTTTGCTTTTTGTTTTTCACGGAGCTGCAATGCGTATTCGCCTAACGTTTTCCGTTTGCGTTTTTCGCCATGCATACCGGGAGGATTGCTGTTTTTAGTCAGCCATTTCCCGTTACCTAAAATAGGTTCCCCAAAAATGCGGGAAATCTTGGTCTTTGGACCAGTGTACCTTGCCATAGTTTTTATTCATTTACGCTTTTTTGTAACGGTGCTTTGATCAGTAAAAGCGTTAAAAAATCAATCAGGCACCCTTTTTTAAAATGAAAGCTCTTGGCTTCTATATGTCTTGTAGCCGGACTTGCTGACTACTGTTATACTCTTCTCTTTTTCGGGGGACGGCAACCGTTATGCGGTAACGGGGTTACGTCTTTTATCATGACCACTTCAATACCACTTTGTGAAAGTGAACGAATAGCACTCTCACGGCCGGCGCCTGGTCCTTTTACATATACATCCACCCTTTTCAAGCCTGCATCAAAGGCAGCCTTAGCTGCATCAGCCGCAGCTGTCTGGGCAGCATAGGGTGTATTCTTTTTGGAACCCCGGAAGCCCATTTTACCGGCACTGCTCCAGGCAATAACCTGTCCCGTTTTATTGGTAAGGCTGATGATGATGTTGTTGAAGGTTGCTGAAATGTGGGCATCTCCGTACGAATCCACTTTTACCACTCTTTTCTTTGCGGCTGCTTTTGCGCTTACAGCCTGTGCTTGTGCTTTTGCCATAATGTCTGTTCTGAGGTAATCATTTATTTTTTTAAATTATTCCCCGCCACCCGGCGAAGAACCTGAATCAACCCTCCCTGTGAAGCCGCAGATCCGGCGCTGATTCAATCTTGCTTCTTTATAATAACCGGACAAGCCCGGTGAATGTTTTGTCACACCGGCCCTGCAACGTATTATTTCTTCGGTGCTTTCTTCTTACCGGCAACTGTTTTACGCTTGCCCTTTCTTGTACGGCTGTTGGTTTTGGTACGCTGTCCGCGAACCGGTAAACCCTTACGGTGACGAAGACCACGGTAACAGGCAATATCCAGCAAACGCTTAATGCTCATCTGTACCTCGGAACGCAACTGTCCTTCCACCTTCAGCTCTTCCGTAATAACGTTACGGATAGCATTCAGTTCATCATCATTCCACTCATGCACTTTCTTGCTGCGGTCAATACTGTTCTTATCAAGAATGTACTTCGCGGTAGAAGGGCCAATACCATAGATATAGGTAAGACCTATTTCGCCTCTTTTATTTTTTGGTAAATCAACACCGGCAATACGAGCCATATTTTGCTTATAATTTGTTACTTAATACTGGTTGAGCTGTTAGCTTTTAGCCGCTAGCTTTTCTCATCCCTGTCTTTGCTTAAAGCGGGGATTCTTTTTGTTAATGACATACAGCCTGCCTTTGCGACGGACGATCTTGCAATCAACACTGCGTTTTTTAATGGATGCTCTTACTTTCATTTTAATCAGCTTTTTGCGAATTACTTGTACCTGAAAATGATTCTTCCCCTTGTCAGATCATATGGCGACATTTCCACTCCCACTTTATCCCCCGGCAGAATGCGTATATAGTGCATTCTCATTTTCCCCGAGATGGTGGCCAGAATCTCATGACCGTTTTCCAGTTTTACCCGGAACATTGCATTTGACAGGGCCTCTATGATTGTACCATCCTGTTTAATAAGGGGTTGTTTCGACATATAATTTTTGGGAACGCAAAGGTAAGTGTATCAGGGTGAAAAAAGAAAAAACCCTGTTCTTTTTTAGCGATGATGTGGAAAAACGTTGTTTCCTGTCTATACCCAGCTCTTAGCGGCTGATTATCAGGGCCTGTCGAGGGGAACCTTAGTCATATCCAGGTGCAGGTTCTGGAGCTCATGAACACCCAGCGGAAAGCTGAAATGCCTCCTGTCTTCCCGCCACCACATTTCGATATTCGAAAAATCTCCTTTTTTCGGGGTCACCAGCCTGAACGAATCCCGTTTATACTTTACAGAACCGTCAGCTTCCTCTTTGGTAAATCCAAACTTGATTAGCTGATTTTCGTCAAGGGGCACAGCATGGAGCTCTTCCGGGCTGTACCAGAATTCCTGGATGCCGTTGTTGACCAACGCCTGGTTTTCTTCGTGGCTGGTACTGACAACGGTACCCTCGCGGATCACGCCTTCATCATTGACAGTGATAATGTCTCCGGATTTTAAGCTTCCAATTTTTAGCATAGCAACCTGTTTTAGTAACCGAATATAAAAAAGATTATAAATACAGCGAAATGGCTCCGGGTAAATTTAGACACAGCCCCTGTCATTTTCTTCCGAAAAGCTTACATTCAGTAATAATTTAAACTGCCTGCCCCATGGGGCATAAATAAACCGGTATGAAAAAACACCTCAGCACCCTGCTTGTTGTCGTTCTGTGTTTAGCATTGACTGCATGCGGGAGCAAAAAAGATTCCCCGGCTTCGGTCGCTCAAAAATGGTGCGACCTGAATGCCAAAGCATATAAAGCCGCAGATGGTTCAGCCAGGGAAGCAGCCGAGGCGACCCGTAAAAAATTTGAGAAGGATATGGAGCAGAAATATGACAAAGCATTTATGAAAGAAGTGGAAACTGAAGTAGAGAAATGTGAGGATGCTTCTGAAGGAAGATAGGAAAGGATATCAAGTAAATAAAGTAAATAAGGCAGCTAACGTTCTGCCTTATTTACTTATTCCTTATTTCCAGGTCAACTACTCCGCCCAGCTCATTACATAATCTTTATTCTCAATCTCCAGTGCTTCCCTGGTAAGCATCAGCGGATGAAAAGTGTCCACCATCACGGCCAGCTCTTTCGTTTCCTTCGCACAGATACTCTTTTGCACGGCACCGGGATGCGGCCCGTGCGGTATGCCTGCCGGGTGTAAGGTGATCATTCCCCTTGTCACATTCTTCCGGCTCATGAATTCACCATCCACGTAATACAACACTTCATCACTGTCTATATTGCTGTGATTATATGGTGCGGGAATTGCCTGCGGATGGTAATCGAAAAGACGGGGACAGAATGAACAGACCACAAAATTATTGGCTTCAAAGGTCTGGTGCACCGGTGGGGGCTGGTGCACCCTCCCGGTGATGGGTTCAAAATCGTGAATGGAAAAAGCAAAAGGATAACAGTAGCCATCCCACCCTACCACATCAAACGGATGGGTTCCATAATGCAACCCGTACAACACGCCTTTTTTCTTTGCCCTGATTAAGAAATCACCTTTTTCATCGTAGGTCGGCAGGTTCTGCGGGGGCCTTATATCTCTTTCACAAAAAGGGGAGTGTTCGAGCAACTGGCCGTATTTGCTCAAATACTTTTTGGGGTAACGGATGGGGCTGAATGATTCTACGATAAAAAGACGATTCTCTTCATTGGCAAATTCCACCTGGTAGATAGTTCCCCTCGGAATAACGAGGTAATCACCATATCCAAAAGGCAATTCACCATACATGGTACGCAGGACACCTTTGCCTTCATGCACAAAAATCATTTCATCCGCATCCGTGTTTTTATAGAAATAATCTTTCATGCTTTGCTGCGGCGCTGCCAGTACAATGTGGCAGTCACTATTCACCAGAACCGGGATACGGCTTTGCAGGTAATCCTTCACCGGTTTTATATTAAAACCTTCGAAGCTGCGGTGCTGCAACATTTTTTCCTCGGCTACCATGGGCGCCACACTTACCTGCGGTTCGGTGCGGATGATCTGGGTGGGGGGATGAACATGATACATCAGTGAATAATCGTTGGAAAATCCTTCCGTAGAAAAAAGCTGTTCCGAATAAAGTTCACCGTTGGGTTTATGAAACTGGGTATGACGTTTGTGCGGAACTGATCCGAGTGTATGATAATGAGGCATAATTACGATTTGGAGATTTGAAGATTTTAAACCCTGCCAACCGGCAGGCAGCTGTGTCAAATTTGGAAATGCATGGCAGCAATGGCTTACATACCAGCTGCGTGTCAGGAAGAATTATTTATCCAGCTCCAGCGAAGCGACCAGGAAATAATATTTCCATTTCCGTTTGTCAATGTAATACGTGAAATTCCTGTGGTAAGGCATTTTCAAATTTACAACTAAATTCATACCCGCATGACAAGAATCGGGCTGATATCTGACACACATGGTTACCTGGATGATGCTGTCATGGTCCATTTTACTTCCTGCGATGAGATCTGGCATGCGGGTGATTTCGGTGATATTGGGGTCGCGACCCGCCTGGCAGCAGGTAGTCACCGGTTGAGAGGGGTTTATGGAAATATCGATGGCCAGGATGTGCGGGCTGATTACCAGGAACAACTGGTATTCACCTGCGAAAAAGTAAAGGTGATGATCCGTCATATCGGTGGCGCACCACCCAATTATAATCCCGCGACCCGCAAGGAATTATTGGTTCACCGCCCCGGCCTGTTTATTGCCGGGCATTCCCACATCCTGAAAGTGATGTTTGATGAAAAAATGAATTGCCTGCATATGAATCCTGGCGCAGCGGGAAAACATGGATGGCATAAAGTGCGGACGGTGCTTCGTTTTGTAATTGATGGGGAGAAGATGAAGGATTGTGAGGTGATTGAGCTGGGGAAAAAGTAAAATCGAAAACCTGGCTGCCAGCAAGTCGAAAGGCTAAACCTGCACTGGTGGGTTCTCTTTGTGTCCGTCGTGATTCATTGTGTCCTTTGTGCTCCGTAAATGGGAATACCAGCGCATCCCTAAACTCGCATACCCCGATAATTTCCGCTGCCGTTCATCCAAAATAACTTTCCGGGTCACAGCTACTCAACTATCTTAATTCAAAATCTATGTCATGAGAAAGTTCATTTTGTTCCCCCTCCTGCTCCTCTCGCTTGCCCTGTTTGCCCAAACAACAGAAGAGGTTTCGGCCCGGGCCTGTCTTGAAAACTATATGAGCGGTGATGGCGAAAGGGTGGAAAAAGCTTTTCATCCTTCGGCTACCATGAAATATATTGATGCGCAAACCGGCGAATTCAAAGATGTTCCCATTGCGGACTATATAGCCAGGGTAAAAGCCAACAGCACCAGATCAGAAAGAAAGATCGAGATCATTTCCCTGAACGTGGAAGGTAATGCCGCGAATGGGAAAATAAAGATTGAAACCGGTACAGCGATCCTTTACGATTATATGAACATGCTGAAGATAAACGGTGAGTGGAAGATCGTCAGTAAAATATTCTCAAGAGTAAACAAATAGTAAGTGAGGCCCCTTGCCCGGAGTAAGAAAAACCTTCTTAGGGTCTAAAAGCAACCTGCCATATGTAACTATTACATTCCCGGGAACCAGGCTCTTCCGGCACCAATATCCCTGAATGGCCATGGAATGGAAATAAGTATGACGAGCAATGCCAGCCCGTAAAAAAGCATCGTCCTCCTGTGTTTTACAGCATCAGGAACCGCCTTTTTTGAATAGGAATAGCCGATATGAACCAGGCTGATAGCGATCAGCATCCCGACAAGATGCTCTACTGCAAAAAAACGCAACACCGGCTCCTTCATAACTGCACTCATGCCATTTGCCCGGATGCTTTTTAATCCCCACGGACCTGTTATCCACTGGTACAACCCGATCAGGAGCATGAAGTCACAGCAAATCATCAGGAACAATCCTGTTTTCTGGTGGCCGGTAGTGAATGCAGCCCTTCTGTCAGCAAAACTTTTGTACAGTGCCACGAGCAATAATAGGAGGATAATCCAGCGGAGTAAGTTGTGGGTATGCAGGAGGCCATTGTACATAGCAGTAGTTTTGAATGGCCAAATCTACAACAGCAGTGCGTCAACATCAAATTTTATTGACCTCCATTGGCCCGGAGATCAGCCCGGCAATCCGCATCAAACGAAGGAATATTACCCGTTATCAGAAATCCTAGTATATCGCTTGTTTCTGCCGCATAATGCATCAGGCAACCGGTATTACTGCAGTGGCTTCCATGCGCAGCATCCCTGTGAGCGGTTTGCATGGGAGAGCCCAGGTCAACCAAACCCAGTAAATGCCCGAGTTCATGTTCTGCAACGGTAGCTACCAGCTTGGTTCGGCTTGCCTGCCCGATGCTGCCGGAATTATCCTGTATCTTTTTACCGAATAGAGCGAAGGAGGTGTTCTTATAGGCAACCCCGAGCACATTGGCATCTGTAGAATTACCGTTTGTATACAAGCAGTAAACGGCGAGTTCATTGCCATTCGTGAATGCCGTACGGTTGCTTTTTTCAATTGTATAAATATCATTCACGGACAATGCAGGATTTGAAGCAGCGGGAATTTCTTTCGTAATCACTGTAATACCTGAAGGCTTATTTAATAAACCAGCTAAGGTTTCCTGCAAATGAGCCAGCGCTGCCGCATCGGGCTGGTAACCGCTCATATATTGAACTTCGATCTTTAATGAAGTGTATTTGGAGGAAGACAGCAAATCGCCGGCTGATGTGCCTACCGGCCTGTTGTGCAGGTGATCAGGTATGCCGGGATTATTGGTATAGGATGACTTACTGCAGGCGGTAAAAAAAAGAATTGCAAGGACCGGAATAAGTTTCAGGACAGTTTTCATATTTGAATACGATTGGTATACTACCCCGTTTTCAAATATCATTCCAAACCAGCGCTACTCCACCCAGTCCGCGATAAAAACATTAGTGTCCCGGGTGCCCCCGTTGTTCCGGTTACTGCAGAAAACTATTTTTTTACCGTTGGGTGAGAACATGGGGAAGGCATCAAATCCTTTATCCCTGCTGATCTTTGACAGGTTGCTGCCATCTTCATTGATGGTGTAGAGATTAAACGGAAAGCCTCTTTTATACTCATGGTTGGAAGCAAAGATGATCCGCTTGCTGTCGGGCATATAAGCCGGCGCCCAGTTGGCCTGGCCATAAGAGGTAATCTGCCGGGCATTGCTTCCATCTGCATTGGCCACCCAAACCTCCATATTGGTTGGGGCTACCAGATTTTCTGCCAGCAGGTCTTTGTATTCTTTTATTTCAGCTTCAGTCTTAGGCCGGCTGGCTCTCCAGATTATTTTTTTTCCATCGGGACTAAACCAGGCACCCCCGTCATATCCCAACAAATCCGTGATCCTTTTTTCCTTCCCGGTTGACAGGTTCATAATGTACAGGTCAATATCGCCATCCTTATCGCTCGTATATAACATCTGTTCCCCATCCGGGGATAAAGTAGCTTCTGCATCATATCCTTTAGCGTTGGTCAGCTGCTTTACAATGTTTCCATTGAGGTCCGCCATAAAAATATCGTAGCTGTCATACAGGGGCCAGATATATTTATTGCCATATTTCGCCCGGTCAGGAGTGGGCGGGCAATCTGCACTTCCCAAATGCGTGGAGGCATAAATAATATGTTTTCCATCTTTGGTAAAGAACGGGCAGGTGGTTCGCCCCTTGCCGGTACTGACCATTTTATAGGTAAACGCATCCCCTTTTCTTGCAGGAACTTTCCCGACATAGATCTGGTCGCAGTTAATTCCCTCTTTGGCATTGGTCCGCTGAAAAACAAGATGCTTCCCGTCATAACTCCAGTATGCCTCTGCATTATCACCTCCAAACGTTAATTGCCGGATATTCTTAAAATGTATTTCGTCATCATATTTCAACGTATCCGCTGCACCTGGTGATGATGAAGTCATTTTTATACTGTTGTTGCAGGAAACAGTTATTATTATTAAACTGGCAAGAAAAAAAAGGCCACTATATTTTTGCATTTTCATGTGTTTTAATCTGCGCTGCCGGCAGCCAGGGCGCAAAGTTATTTTCGTTAAAACTTTAGTTTGTCAGGGGATTGTCATGTCTCCGTTTGTAAAATCAGTTAGTTTTGAAAAATGAACCGGATCACAAAAATAATCTCCTCATTTATACTGGCATTGATCTTTATCAGCAGTTGTACTGATAATAAACCCGATTCGCCCTACCGGGACATACTTACCCGGCAGCCATTTGCCGGGTTGACAGACAGTATAGCTAAGTCGCCCAAAAACGATGATCTTTATTTCAGGCGGGCCGTACTGCTGAATGAAAACAATTTCCCTGAACCGGCGCTGGCGGATTTTAAACATGCCTGGTCAATCAGGAAGGAAGAAAAATATGCACTCGGAATAAGTACACTCCTGCTGGAATCAAAACCTGATTCTGCCATTCTTTTTTTGAAAGAGGCACTACGGGAAATTCCGAACAGCCTGCTTTTACAGCTAAGCCTGGCCCGGTCTTTTGACAGCCAGAGCAGAACGGATGAAGCGCTGGCTATCTGCGACCAGCTGTTGAGTCAAAATCCTGAACAGGTTGATATCCTGAAATTGAAAGCTGCACTGCTTGATAAAAAAGGTGATGCCGCGGCTTCCATAACCATTCTTGAAAAGGCGTATAACCTGGTGCCATTTGACGTAGAGTTAAATTATATGCTGGCGCTGAAACTGGCAGAAACTAAAAACAGCCGGGTGCTGGAACTCTGCGATTCACTGATAAAGGCTGACTCTCTCGGGATTCATGCAGAACCTTATTATTACAAAGGCATTTACTATTCGAATACCAATGATAAAATAAAAGCCATCGCTTTTTTTGACCTGGCAGTCAAACACGATATTAATTTCCTGGATGGTTATATTGAAAAGGGGGCTGTACTCTACGACATGAAAAAATACCCCGATGCACTGAAGGTATTCAACCTGCTGTTGAATATTTCCCCGGAGTTTGCTGATTCCTATTACTGGATCGGGAAATGCCAGGAAGCACTCGGGCAGAAAGAAGAAGCAAAGCTTAATTACCTTCGGGCCTTTGGGTTGGATAAAACCATTGTGCAGGCGAAGAAAGCCGCAGATAGAATTAAATGAGCATTTGATCCTGGCCAGCATTAGCTTGATCCTTGTACCTTGAACCTTGTACCTTGGGCCTTCATTTGTATCTTGCACCGCAAATTCACCACCATGCCCCTTATAGCACCTTCCCTGCTTTCTGCCAATTTTCTTACCCTGCAGGATGAATGCAATATGCTGAACGAAAGTGAGGCAGACTGGTATCACCTCGATATCATGGATGGCCGTTTTGTTCCCAACATCAGTTTTGGTCCCATGCTGGTGGAATTCTTCAGGAAGGCCACTAAAAAAATTTGTGATGTGCACCTGATGATCGAAGAGCCCGAAAAAATGGCTGAACAATTTAGAAATGCAGGAGCCGATCATTTGTCCGTTCATATCGAGGCATGCCGGCACCTGCACCGGAACATTCAACAGATTAAATCGCTGGGTATGAAAGCCGGGGTCGCCATCAACCCGCATACGCCTGTTTCGGCATTGAGTGATATCCTTCACGAGATCGACCTGGTTTGCATGATGAGTGTGAACCCGGGATTTGGCGGGCAGAAATTTATTCCTTTTACCATAGAGAAAATAAGACAGCTTCGCAAAATGATCAACGAAAGAGGATTGAATGTACATATTGAAATAGATGGCGGCGTTACCCTCGAAAATGCCCCGCAGATCATTGCGGCAGGCGCTGATGTGCTGGTGGCCGGCAATACTGTTTTTAAATCGCCGGATCCCAAAGCAACCATTTCAAAACTGAAACAACTATAATTCCTGCTGTTCGTTTTATTTATCTTACAAACTGGTTTTATAGTAATGGGTTTGCGTTGAATTGACTTATGGAAGTCCAACTAAATGAGTAATATTGTCTCTAAATCCGCCTAGAGGAATGAACCTGCCAAAACTCTTCCTGACATCTTTCCTGCTGCTAGCAGCCATTCTTGCTTTCTCTCAAAAAAAATCAGCCTATGTTTCGGGTAAAGTGGTGGATGATAATGAAAACCCTTTGGCGAATGTTTCCGTAATACTCCTGGGGCAATCAAAAGGCATATCCACCAATGATTCAGGTTATTTCAGGATCAAGGTGGAAGCCGGTAAAGCTTTTGCGCTGGTTTTCAGCTATGCCGGCCGTAAATCCGAACAGAAAAATTTTTTGCTGAACGAAGACGAAGAAGAAACCATTACCATCCGGCTCGAAAAAGGGGTGAACACATTAGAGGAAGTAGTCATCACCGACCAGCGTGACAGGCGGGAAGCCGGGTTGATAAGACCCAATCCCAAAACCGTTATTAATCTTCCTTCCGCCATCACCGGCGTTGAAAGCCTGATCAAAATATTTGTGGGATCGAATAATGAACTGACTTCGCAATATTCTGTCCGTGGTGGCAGCTATGATGAGAATTTGATTTATGTAAATGATTTCGAAATATTCCGTCCCTACCTGGTGCGGAGCGGCCAACAGGAAGGATTGAGTTTTATTAATCCTGAAATGGTCCGTAATATCAATTTTTATAATGGTGGGTTCCAGGCAAAATATGGAGACAAGATGAGCAGTGTGCTGGACATCCAGTATAAAAAACCCAAACGTTTTGGAGGTTCGGCTTATATCGGCATCCTGGAACAGGGCCTGCAGGTCGAAGGCACCGATAACCATTCAAAATTCAGTTACCTGCTGGGTGTCCGTAACCGCAGTAACCGGAATTTATTAAGCCGGCAGGACACGAAAGGAAATTATGTTCCTTCTTCTGCCGATTTCCAGGCATTACTCGCTTACCAGTTCAATCCCAAATGGCAGGCCGAATTGCTGAGCAATATCTCGCAAACAAAGTTTACACTCATCCCCCAGTTCAGCCAGTTAACCACTTCGGTTTTCTCTCCAGTTTTCAGCGCCACCATTGGCGTGGACATTTTCTTTGAAGGACGGGAGAAGGACGAGTACCAGACCAATATGCTTGGCGTTGCCATTACCAACCAGGCCAGCAAAAAATTGCGGTTAAAATGGATGGCCTCCCGGTTTGAAAACGATGAAAGCGAAAATATTGACATCATCGGTGCTTATTTGTTTGGGGAAAGGGATTTTGATAAGCGCAATCCCACCTATGGTTTAATTGTAAATCCTTTGGGAGCCGGCGTGTACCAGAACTGGGCAAGGAATGAGCTCAACATTGAAAACTGGAATGTATCGCACAAGGGAAATTATGACCCCGGCAAACATGCTTTCCAATGGGGACTTAGTTTTGACAAAACATCCATCAGCGACAAACTGAATGAATGGGAGTTCCAGGATTCTGCCGGTTATGCATTGCCCTACCAGCCCAATATGCTTCAGTTAAGCAAAGTACTTAAATCAACGGCAGACCTGGACATCAATAAATTCTCCGGTTACCTGCAGGATAATATTCTGTTCGGCGATTCCATCCATGCGGTAACCTTTACTGCCGGCCTGCGATTTAATTATAATTCTTTAAATAAAGAATTGTTGATCTCACCCCGTATTGGCGCCAGCTGGAAACCGAACTGGAAAAAAGATATTGTTTTTCGCGCGGCGGCCGGGGCCTATCACCAGCCACCTTTCTACCGGGAGTTAAGAAGGTATAATGGAGCAATCAATACGGATCTTCAATCCCAAAAAAGCTGGCAGGGAGTTGCGGGGTTTGATTATAATTTTAAAGGCATAGGTGGTCGTGCCATGCGATGGACTACGGAAGCCTATTATAAAAGTATAAGCGACGTGGTGCCGTATGATATTGACAATGTCCGTATCCGGTATTTTGGAGAGAACAATGCCAAAGCCTATGCAGCCGGCATTGAAATGCGTTTGCATGGGGAACTGGTGGAAGATGCCGAAAGCTGGATCAGCCTGGGCATTATGAAAACCGGTGAAGACATTAACGGTGATCATTATTACCGCTATAAAAATGCAGCTGGTGAATTTATAACTGCCCAAAGCACCGACCCCGTAATTACGGATAGTGTACGATTTGATGTGGGCTGGCTTCGCCGCCCTACGGACCGGCGGATTACGTTTGGTATGTATTTCTCCGATTACCTGCCCACCAACAAGAATTTTAAAATGTACCTGAACCTGCTCTATGGAAGCAATATGCCTTATAATATCACTAACTCCGTAAGATACCGGAATGCAGCCGTGATAGAACCCTATATCCGTTGCGATATTGGATTCAGTGCCTTATTGATGGATGATGACCGAAGCAAACGACGCAGCCATTCTCCTTTCCGCAACTTTGATAATATCTGGGCCAGCCTGGAGGTATTCAACGTGATCGACCGGGCCAATACTATTTCTTACCTGTTTGTCAAAGATTTCTCCAACACGGTTTATTTAATGCCCAATCGCCTAACACCAAGGCTGGTGAATTTTAAGATCGTGGCGAGGTGGTAGTTGGTATGAAGAAAAAAGGTAGTGGCTATCTCCATTTATTCCTGAAGCGGTCCCAGGTGGTCAACCCAATCTTGAACTGCACCGGGTTATTGAATTTATTCGCCAGGGAACCCACTACATATACGCCCAGTTTTACCCGGGCAAGAGGGTTGAAGGGCCATTTGAATACCCGCTCAATACCAGCAAAAAATTCGATATAACGAAGATCTTTCTCCGGCGCGATTAGGAAACCACCGCCCGCAATTTCCTGGAGTTTTAATTTTTTAAAAAATGGTATACGGTTGATAAAAAAACCATTGAACTCATGCACCAGGTTGCCCTGGTAAAACCTGTTAAAGACGGGGAACGTGGAATCCAGCGCCTGGAAAGCTTTCTGCGGATTCTGGAAAAGTAGCGGATCGCCTTCCCGCATAAATTTATAATCAATGATCCGCAGGTCCTTCCGGTTCAGGAAATCACCGGTTTTAATTATATAGGACGTGTTGCCCGTCACGCCAAGGTTGATATTCTGTTCCAGGCCAAACTCGAGGTAATCAAAATCTATTTTACTCCTGAATAACTTAGGCACCCCTTTTCGCCAGGTAACATAGAAGGTGGGCCATTTGGAACCCAGGAATATTTTTTCCTTCGGTTCCCGCATGTATTTCAGTTTGGGTGTAAAGAAAAGTTTGATCTCGTTATAGGTCGCATTATACGCTTCGAACTCCACCGGTGGTTCATTCGGGATACCAAATACACTATCTGCATTGTTTCCCACTTTATAATCGCTGACGGAACGGCGGAAAGCCACTTCAAATTTATTCTGCAGGTGTATGCCATGAAAGATCTCCAGCTCATGCCCGAGTTCAATGGAATTGTTCAGGTAAATATTGCTCCGCTTCAGCACATTCACCCAGGCATCACCCGGGTATATGAATTCGAAATTCCGCCCCGCCCTGATGCTGTATTGTCCGCGGCTGAAGGGGTTATACATCCGTTGCAGCCCGACCGTGCCATTCACATCATGATTGCGGAAACCATAACTGAGATCGGCTTCCAGCGAGAGATTTTTACGGGAGGTAAACGTTTTCCGGTAAGCTGCCGCAAGCTTCAGCCGCGCACCGCCGAAAGCGATCGGCTGGATCAATGAAGTAACAGGAGGCACGATCCACATTCTTTCTTTTTTGTGATCGTTGAATATCTGGCCGAATATCAACACTTTCTTCCAGGTAATTTTATTTAGCACCCGGTCCATGGAATCGAGATAAGATTCGCTTCGCATATACCGGTAAATACTGTCCTGGTACCTGACATACATGGCCTGCTGAACCGATAAGGGTTCCCGCCTGACCATGTGCCAGAATACAGAATCCTTTTCATAGGCTTCGCTGGTAGTGGCACTCACTTCATTCCCAAAATATCCTTTCCGGAAGTCCTGCTTTAATTCATACCCGGAGTAAATGGCGGTTGTTTCTCCGTATAACCGGCCCTTTTTTGTTTTGGTATAATAGTTAAACTGCTGGCGGCTGATCATCCTCGCACTGTCGCCAACCGGCTCATATTGCTGCGTCACTTCAAAATAATCGTACTCGGGTAAATGGGCAGGCGGCAGCCGGAATGAGGTGGATATGACATGCCAGGTGCTGTCCTGGATCGATATCTCTCCTTCAATGGTCGCATTACTCAATAGTTTAGGGAGTATGGCAATGGTATATACTTTGGGTTTTTGGGTGCGGTCAATTTTTATTGTTTTAAACCGGTAAGCCACCAGCCCGCTGTAACTGAGTGGTGACACAAAAGGAATTTTAGAAACCGGTGGCGCCTGGATCAGGTTATCATAAATATAGAAATCGCCTTCGGTGGCGGATAAATAAAAAAGGCTTTCTGTTTTTCCGCGTTTGGTTACTGCCAGCCGTTTTTCTTTGATCTGGCCGTTCTCACTTTTATCAAGACGGAGTACCACTTCCGCCAGTGACATGCCTTCATAATTTTCCGTAATCACCGTGTCACCTTCATGTTCTTTTTTCTTTTTGGTCACGCCTGAATCAAGCTGGAAGGCCTTAATATAAATATCGCAGGAATAGGAGCCGACCGCATCCAGGACCGTTTCCTTGTGCCGGATCACCTGCCGTATGATTTCTTCGGCCCGGTCGCGGGTCTTTACTTTTAATACAACTTCAGAAAGATTTGAAGATTCGTCGTCTTCCAGGCTGATATTTTCAATAACATCTTCATTGTTGATATACACCGTTACCACTTTGTTCTTATAACCCACCATGCTCACCACGATATCGTATTTACCCCTTTCCACAAAAAATTCATAGGAGCCATCGTCTTTGCTGACGGAGCCTTTTTTTAATTCTTTTACTTCAACACTGGCGAGTGGCAATGGTTCCTTCTTGTCGTTGACGATATGCCCTGAAAGTTTGTATAATTGGCCATGTGCAAGCTGGGCCAGGAACAGGAACAATAAAAGAGAACAATATTTTAACCTCATTCAGGGTTGAGTTACTTTAAGCTGTAAAATTTGCAAATCTTCAGGGACTATCAGGGTGTAAAGTTATCTTTTCATATTATTTAACAGAAGAAACAACAGATGTTGCCGGAATAAAAGAAGTTGCATTGTAAAAGCCCCTTATAGCCGTGAAAAATTGTTCCCGCGAAACTAAATGGCAGGTTATAATCAAAAAAAAATCATTAACGAAAGTTTCGTGCCGTTTTTTTTGTATTCACAACTGTTAATAAGTAACTTTAGGAAATAATAACTGTCATAGGTTATATTTGAAAAAGAAGGGTAAGCCTGCCTGGTGGCAGGAAGGCTTCTGAAAATGGTCAGAAGACGCAAGTAATCCGGCACCACCCTCCACCGGCTTAGTGAAACATAAACCGTAGCGATTTGACAGACACAATCATCAACCTTGAAACCGTAAACCCTATTGAATTTTTTGGTGTAAACAACGGTAAGCTCGACATTCTCAAAAAGAAATTCCCACTCTTAAAGATTCTCTCCCGTGGCACCCAGTTAAAATTGAGTGGTGCACCTGAGCAGATAGAAAATGCACGGGAAAAGATATCCCTTATTGTTGCCTACCTGGAACGAAATGGCCATATGAGCCAGAATTATTTTGAACAGGTGCTGGGTGGCGATGATGCAGAGACCGTTGATCATTTCCAGGAAAAGAACCCCAACGAAGTGCTGGTGTTCGGTCCAAATGGAAAGTCAGTAAGGGCCAGGACCGCCAACCAGAAAAAGATGGTGGTGGAAGCAGAGAAGAATGACATCGTCTTTGCGATCGGGCCTGCCGGTACCGGGAAAACCTATACCGCTGTTGCCATTGCCGTCAGGGCTTTAAAGAACAAACTGGTTAAGAAAATCATTCTTACCCGGCCTGCAGTCGAAGCCGGGGAAAGCCTGGGCTTTTTGCCCGGTGACCTGAAAGAAAAGATCGATCCTTACCTGCGTCCTTTATATGATGCCCTGGATGATATGATACCTGCCGATAAACTGGGCTATTATATGACGACCCGGACCATCGAGATTGCCCCGCTGGCTTATATGCGTGGCCGTACTCTCGATAATGCATTTATCATCCTGGATGAAGCACAAAATGCCACGGACCTCCAGATAAAAATGTTCCTGACCCGTATCGGTGCCAATGCCAAAGCGATCATTACCGGTGATATGACGCAGGTGGACCTGCCCAGGAACCAGCGCAGCGGATTGGTAACGGCTGTCCGGATCTTAAAAAATATTGATGGGATTGCTCATATTGAACTGGATGAGGAAGACGTGGTACGTCACCGGTTGGTGAAGCAAATTCTCCGGGCTTATAACAAAGAGCATGAGAAAGATATGCACCCCGATGAACGACCGATGCCGGTTTTAAAAAAGAAGGATAACAGCGGTTAACGGCACTCCAAAGATTTTCTTACTTTGCAGGGATGAAAAGAAATTATTTTCTCTTTTTGTTCCTGCTTTTTTTATCCGCCAGCTGCAAGGACAAGGAAGAGCAATCATCCGGCACAGCTGAAAACAGTATTGATGCGGCCAGGGATTTTATCCGTGCCGCCCTGGATGGTAAATTCAGGGAGGCGAGGACTTATATGCTGACCGATTCTGTCAACACGAACTATATGGATGTAGCTGAACGCTCCTACGAGAAAGCGGACCAGTCAGTGAAAGACGGGTACAGGACCTCCACGATTCACATACATAAGACCGCTCCTTTAAATGATTCCACCGCTATTGTTATTTTTTCCAATTCGTTTAAGAATGACCATGACACATTGCGGTTAGTAAAACTCGGGCAGTATTGGCTGGTTGATCTCAAGTACCTTTATGAACACGACACGGATACAATTCGCCATTCCGTAATCACCAACGATACTATTCAATGATCAAAAACCTGTTACTGGTAGGATTAGGAGGAGGCCTGGGTTCCATGGCCCGCTATGTTTGCCAGCGGTGGCTATCGGCCAGTTTTCCGCATCATTTTCCCTGGGGAACTTTTGCCGTGAACCTGCTGGGTTGTTTTGCTATCGGTATTTTCTGGGGATTAAGCTTTCGTTCCTTTGAGAACAATGAGGACTGGAAATTATTCCTGATGGTCGGGCTTTGCGGTGGATTCACGACGTTTTCTGCATTTACCCTGGAGGGGATCGGGTTGCTGAAAGAACAACGGCTGGCATTGTTCTTCTCTTATATTGCAGCCAGTGTTGTTGTATGTTTGCTGGCAACTTATGCAGGTATGAAAATTACAAGGTAATTAAAATCATCTCTTCATGCTGACCGTCAATCATCCCTGGCATGGTGCCCATTTTGGAGAAAAAGCTCCTGAAACAGTAAATGCCCTGATTGAAATTCCGCAGGGATCAAGATCAAAATATGAAGTGGATAAAGCCACGGGCTTACTCCGGCTGGACAGGGTTATCTATTCCTCTTTCCAGTATCCCATTAATTATGGTTTCATTCCCCAAACACTGGGTCAGGACGGGGACCCCCTGGATATTCTTGTATTATGTTCGCAGTCTATCCAGTCACTTTGCCTGGTTGAAGCGAATGTGATCGGTAATATGCAAATGATGGACAGCGGCCAGGTGGATGATAAGATCATTGCTGTGGCCGCTAAAGACCCATCGGTGAATCATATCACCCGGATGGAAGAACTCCCCCAGCATTTCTTGCTGGAGCTGCGAAATTTCTTTGAACAATACAAAGTACTCGAGAATAAAAAAGTTGAAATTGATAACTTCCAGGACCAGTTGCTTGCCTGCAGGATCATTGATGAAGCCATCAAACTTTATAAAGAAACCTTCCGGAAATAAGCATGCTTACGGATCAAAAACATATTATGACTACTCAATTAATCATAACCGCGCTGGCGATCGGTCTTTCTGCCGGCATCCTCAGCGGGTTAGTTGGCGTTGGTGGCGGCATCATCATGGTGCCGGCACTGGTGTTCTTCATGCAGTACACCCAACACCAGGCCCAGGGCACATCACTCGCCGTGCTTACACTCCCGGTCGTCATTATAGCCTCCTTATACTATTATCATCAATGCCAGAAACTGGGAACGCCTATTGACCTGAAAGTGGTGGGACTGATTGCAGCCGGGTTCGTGGTAGGTGGCTTTTTCGGCAGTAAGTTGGCACTGGCCATTAACCAGGAGGTTTTAAAAAAGATATTTGTTGTTATCCTTTTCTACACAGCTTTTAAAATGATGGAATGGGATACAATTATCATGAAGTGGGTAAAAGGATTATTTTCCTGATAAGGTAATTACCACAATCTTCTTATTGACCTTAAGCGCAGGGTTCTGCGGCCGGGGTCTGTACTGACAATTCCTTTTTTGGTGATCGTATCCAGTTTTACTTTACCCGAAGCATGAATGAGCTGGTCTTTATCCAGCATAATGCCGACATGAACGATATCTTCCTTGTTGTCAAAAAAAGCAAGATCCCCGGCCTGCACCTGGCTGAATTTCTTCACTTCTTTACCTTCCTGGGCCTGTTGCCAGGCATCCCGGGGCAGGTCCATGCCCATCAGTTTATAAATGACCTGCACGAAACCACTGCAATCAACACCAAGTGGCGTACGTCCTCCCCAGAGATAGGGGGCATTTAACCATGCCGCGGTAAGCTCGTGAATAAGCCCGGGACCCGGCTTTTGCTCGTCGCGTTTTACGTAAGTACCGCTGTAACTGTATTCAGTCAATCCAATCCTGCCTTTCCCCTGTTCAAAAAAAGGCAGGGACGATCCGGCGGGGATGTTTATTTTTTTTTCGCCGAGATAAATGGGAGTTAACAGGCTTGTGCTGGCAAATACACTCATACTGTTGGCCGTCGTTTCATCCACAGGTTCCAGCATGGTATTGGTCATCCAGCCTTCATAGCCGTCATGCAGGCTGCGGATCTTTACCCATAAGTCTTTTTTTGATTTCAGCACCTTTACCGATTCACCAAATAACAACTGGTTGACCATCTCCCGGCTATGACCAGGTTTTCTCCTGACAGGTGCCGCTGCCAAAGCAACAACAGCGTATTCCATACAATAAAGTTTTCCCGAATATAAGTAATGCGGGCAATATTTTTATTGAAATCAGCCCGGGCTGCATCTTCTTTTTATGCCTGCAAAATTTAGTGTAAAAATTTTCACCGGCACAACTCAAAACAAATAACTATTTTCCGCTTGTGAAGGCCGACAAATACCAGCATACCAGTGACCAGGAGCTGCTTGAACAGTTTTATGCCGACCACGATAATGAATGGCTCGGGATTTTACTCCAGCGGTATACACTGCTATTGCTGGGTGTAAGCATGAAGTATTTAAAAAACGAAGAGGAAGCGAAAGATAGTGTGCAACAGATCTTCTTGAAAGTGATCCAGGAGCTGCAGAAATATAAAGTGGAGTATTTTAAGTCGTGGCTGTATATGGTAGCCAAAAATCATTGCCTAATGAAGCTCCGGGAAAAGCACGGCAAAATAACGGCTGAACTGACTGACCGGGTTACAGCAACGCCCGGGGAAGAAATGGACAGGCAGGTCTTGTTAGAAACGGATCATACCCTGGAACTGATGGAAGCGGCATTAAAAGAACTGAATCCTGAGCAACAGCAATGTGTAACTTTGTTTTACCTGGAAAAGAAAAGTTACCAGGAAGTCAGCGAGACCACCGGGTTCAGCATGTTGCAGGTAAAAAGTTATATCCAGAACGGGAAACGAAATCTGAAAATACTGATTGAGAAAAAATTGGGGAAGAAATGAACCGAAAATAAAATGTCAGCCAACTTTAAAGACATATTATCTAATTTATCTACCCACGTAGACCAGGAAACCCTGTTGCTTTACCTGCAGGGAAAATTATCGGCTGATAAAAAGCAT
>JANWIJ010000082.1 GCA_025449935.1 Chitinophagaceae bacterium | reverse complement strand
TTCCATATTGGTATAAGCGGAACCATCTGCTTTCATTCCCTGCTGGGTGATTCTTAAATAACCATTGGGCATGATCTCATGAACCACATGCAGCACGACCATACCCATTTTATAAAAATGAATTTCAAAGCTGATGCCGTCCGGGAAAGCCACCTGGACCTTATCCGCCAGGTCATGATTCTCAAAATCATTCAGGTCCCCGTCGGCCGGTAATTTATAATCTGAAGAAAATGCCTGGTTTTCCAGGGTCACCCAGTTGTGGTAAACAACCAGCTCTTTCTGGTCCGGGATAGATTCTATTTTATAAATTCCGCTTTTCGGTCTTTCACCGTGCTCATAGGTTCCCTTTTCAGGAAACAATTGCCAGGAGGCGAGAAAATTATATGCCTGAACCATAAGCGGATGTCAGCTGCGGGGTTAATTTTTAATGACGGCTGCAAAGTTTTCTTTTTCCGGGCACATAACAAAGTAATATTATCAGCCTGAATTTTAACGATAGGCGGAATGTGAAACATTTAACTTTACTGTTTCCAAATTATACGAACCGATGAAGAGTTATTTTGGATCCTATTACAGGTCGCCGGGTGCACAGCCGGAAGAATGCAGTGTGCTGGTATTTGATAAGAAACTGAGTCTCGGCTACCGGAAGGATGATGGCAGCACCAGCACGCTTCACTGGCTGATGAATGAAATAGAGGTTTCATTTGATTTTCCAACACAAAGCACCAAAGTGAAGAACCGGAAAGAGTTTGGCAGCGAGCTGCTGATCAGCGGCAATGATGCGGCGAATTACATCAGGAAAATGCAGGAAGAGTACCGCAAACCCTGGCACAGGAAAAGCGGGGCCAAAGAATGGAAACGAAATCTTCTTTTATTATTGGGGATCGCCGGTTTATTGTTTTTGCTTTACCTCCTGATCGTTCCCTGGCTCTCCGAAAAATTGGCTTCACGCGTTTCTGTTAAAACAGAACAGCAATTGGGAGAAGCGGTATATGATGCAATGGGTATGACTAACCTGGAGGATTCCGCAAACAGTCTGGTCCTGAACGAATTTTTTACAGAAATGAAGGTACCGACCGCTTACTCCGTGAAGATAACGGTGATCAATGATAAGGTGGTAAATGCATTTGCCTTGCCCGGCGGAAGGATCGTTGTATACAATGCTTTATTAAAGCAAATAAAGAGTTATCCCGAACTGGCGGCTTTGTTGAGCCACGAGTTCACACATATCAATAATAAACATTCCACCCGGTCAATATTCAGGCGGCTGGGTTCAAAGGTCTTTATTAGCCTGTTGTTTGGCCGCCTGGGATCAGTGACGGCCGTCCTTGTTGATCATGCAGATAACCTGAAATCACTGAAATATTCAAGAAAGCTGGAAAAGGAAGCCGATACCGGGGGACTGGAACTGCTGCTGGAAAGAAAAATAGATCCCCGGGGCTTCGTGGATCTTTTTGAGCACATGAAAGAGGCAGGACCCGGTAATTATCTGCCGGAATTTTTAGGCAGCCATCCCGACCTGGACAAACGGATCGGATATCTGAAAGAATCGTCAAAAAATGCCGTCATTGCTGAAAACCCGTCACTAAAAACTATTTTTGAAAAAATTAAATAAAACAAGCCATGCTTATTACAACAACCAGTGCCGTAGATGGAAGACCCGTACAGGAATATCTTGGAGTGATCAATGCGCAAAGTATAATCGGTGCTAATATCTTTAAGGATATTTTCGCCGGTTTGCGTGACGTGTTCGGTGGCAGAAGCAAAACCTATGAAAGAGTCCTGGAACAGGCAAAAGAAGATGCCCTCCGCGAACTGGCCGAGAAAGCGCAGGCGATGGGTGCCAACGGGATCCTTGGCGTTGATCTTGATTTTGAAACGATCGGAAGCGGCGGCAGCATGCTGATGGTGATCGCCACGGGAACCGCCGTAAGATTATAATTGTTTACTTTTTAACCAGGCTGATGAAAAATATATTCCTCATCCTTTTAATGGCCGTGGCGCTGGGTGCAACTGCCCAACCCCCTCCGCCTTCGGCAGATGAAGTGCTGCAGGAATCCTTCCGGCAGGCAGCTCGGGAAAATAAAAAAGTGTTTATCATTTTTCATGCTTCCTGGTGCGGCTGGTGTCACAAAATGGATACCAGCATGAATGATCCTTCCTGCAAAAAATTCTTTGATGATAATTTTGTGGTACGTCATCTCGTGGTGAGTGAATCAAAGGATAAAAGGCATCTTGAAAATCCCGGCGCTGACTCTCTTAAAACCCGCTACCACGGAGACGGCCTGGGTATTCCCTTCTGGCTGGTTTTTGACAAGGAAGGGAAGTTGCTGGCTGATTCTAAGCTGAGAAAAGATGGAGAGGGTCCTGAAGCCGGTGAAAACACGGGTTGCCCGGCCACGGAAAGGGAAGTGGATTATTTTATCAATGTGCTGAAAAAGAGTACTGCTTTAAAAGAAGTGCAGCTGGATGCGATCCGGAAGCGTTTCAGGGAAAATGAATAGTCCGGTCAACTCAGCGCCAGTTTTTCAATTCTTCATCAACCGCGTGACGGATCGTGATTTTGCTTTCCGTAATCCATTTTGGCAGGTTATTTTCCGTCATTTCCCAGTCATTATCAGCTTTATGCATATTAAAGATGATACGGTCTCCCCGCTCATTACACACATCAACTGAAAACAACTCTTCATCGGGGCTTTTAAGCTTTCTGAAATTAAATTCCCTCAACCTTCCCCCGGCTTTGATCAATAAGGAAAACTGTACCGCCTTTTTAAATTCAAAATGCATAATGAAGTCCTGTTTGCGGCTCATACAGCAATTAATATGCTAACTATTCCTTTTGCTTTGGTAAAAGTTTTTCACATGAGGAGAAAGGGAGGTATTAAGAAAAGACTGGATATGTTGGCCAGTTACCTGATCAGGGTGACAGTACCTTTCTGGAAATAAGCTTTACCGGTGTAATCCGTGGCCTTAACAGCCCAGACAAAGGTACCGGTGGTCTGTACCTGGCCATTTATCCTGCCGTCCCAACCATGACCATTCGTACTGGTTGAAAACAGCAATTGACCCCAGCGGTTATAAATACGGAAATAATCAATGCTGGTCATTCCGGCAGCAATCGGCCTGAGCAGGTCATTTCGTCCGTCATTATTTGGAGTAAAGGCGGTTGGTACAAAAACGGCAGGTAAGGTCTTAAATACTTTGACAGCTATGAAGGCCGAATCTCTGCAGCCCTCTTCGCTATAGCCTACTACTTTATACCGGATATTGCCCGAATTAATATCAAATAGCGCTACCGGGTTCGGAACATTGGTGGCGGAAAGGTTAAAACCCGGCGACCAGGTGTAGGCAATACCCCCCGTGGCGTTCAACTGGAGGGGCTGATTAATAACGACGGCAGTATCCGCCCCTGCATCAACATTCATTTTAGGAAGAACAGTGACCCTTACTGTATCTCTTCCTGGTTTGGGACAGCCCTTTGTATCGTAGGCCGTCAGGATAAAATCTGTTGTCCGCGGCGCAAATACAACCGGGTTCAATAAAACGGGATTATTTAGGTATGCGGCAGGCGACCATGACCAGGAACTTCCGTTGGTGGTACCATTCAGGATGGAAGACATATTATAGCATACATAGAAATCGTTGCCTGCCGATACGGATGGGTAGGGGACGGGCGTGACCAATATATTATCTGTAGAAAAGCAACCACCGATAATGGCGGTCACCTGGTAATTGGTCGGTACAACAGTAAAGGCAAAGGGATTTTGAACAGTCGGATCAATAAATTGGCCCGCCGGTGTCCATGTATATTGCAGGCCATCGGAGATTACCCTGAGTTGTATGGTATCTCCCCGGCAAATGGTGGTGTCGTTCATCGCCTGCAGGGAAACAAAGTTTACTACATTAATTTTTACTGAATCACGGTTGCGGCATCCATTATCATCCAGGTCCACAAAATAGGTAGTGGTGGCAGTTGGTGAAACAGTTGGTGTAGCAGTATTCGGGTTGCTGATATTGACCAAAGGGGACCAGGAGAAATTTCCAATACCCCCTGCCTGTAAAACCAGGATATCATTCCGGCAAATAAGTGTATCGCGGAAGGCCAGCGTAATGGGTGGTTTTTCAATGATGGGAACTGATTTATAAACTGTGTCCTTGCAACCCCGGGTGTCGGTAGCTATGAGCCGCACATTTTTTATTCCGGTAAAAGGATAAGTGTACGATGGATTCTGAAGAATTGATACATCCGCAGCGTCAGTATTTTCGCCAAAATCCCAGGACCACGAATCCGGAACACCGTATACTGATGTGCTGCGATCGGTAAAAAAAGTTGGCTTGCTGATACAGATTCCTGCCGTGTTAAAATCAGGAATAAACCCCGGGAAGACCCTTACCAGCGCTGTAGTTGAATCGGTGCATGGCTGGTTCCTGTTGATGATCAGTTTTACGGTATAGATCCCGATGGCAGGGAACGTGTACGTAACAACCGGTGTAGAGGATGTGAAAATAGTAGCCCCTGTATTATCCATAAATTCCCATTCTGTGGTAATGATTAGCGGGCTGTTCGATTGGTTGGCGATAGTGATGGTCTGTGTATTCCGGCACAGCATATATTCGGGAAGCAGGGAGGCAGAAGCTACATCGCAGTCGGCCACATTTATCTGGATATCTTTTCGCTGCCTGGCAATGACAACTCCATTCCGCAGTTCCTCTACGCATACCGTAACCACATAGATGCCCGCGGCTGGAGCAATACCTGTGATAAGCCCGGTAACGGGATTAACCTGGACACTGACCCCCAGCGGAGCACTTGCACCAAAATCAGGTGACTTGTAAGAAACTTCGGGAAAGGGTGGCGGTCCGGTAGGTTGGGGAGCACCCCCGCCCCCGCCAGTGCTGGCATAAGCACCGCAAAAAAAGTAACGCAACACATCACCAGGATCAGGATCTTCAGCAGCAAAGCTATAGGTGAAATTATTATTGGCGCATACAATCACCAGGTCGCTGCCGGTAAACACGGCACTGTTATTCTGGTGCGCATTGGATACAATTGAATTGCCCGGAATTTCTGCGGTATAGGTTGCACCGACATTGCCCGAACCGGGTACCAGGTTATTGATCCCATTGATCCTGAAGTTAACCTGGCTGGCTAATACATATCCGGCCGCAGAGGCGGGCAATGAAATAGTGAATACATAATAAGCAACTTCATAACAAACAGTCGGGGGATTCGTAATACAGGGGTCGGGGTCGGTGATACTTATCGTTTCAGATGAACTAATTGGAATATTAAGATCAACAACACGGGCATTATTGGTTTTATCAAAAACAGATATGATAGCGGGGTCGGGGAAAACCCGCCCGCTGCCGCAACGTTGAAATAATTTATAAGTAACGCTGTATTGGTACAGCCCGTTGCTCATGCCCATGAATGTGTAAAACATCTCCCCGCCGGTAATATGACTTGCCCTGACTGTAACAGAAAGGACAGCGAAAAAGAGCATAAGCGTGATGAGCCTTTTCCTCATGTCTGTGGGTTGATGCAGATCTTTCCTTGCAATCCAAACGGGAAGGAGCCGTTACTAAAGATAAGCAAATAAACGTCTGCCCGGGTAGGCAGGTTGCCCTTGTCAGCCGGGGTTCAGCATTCGTATTTTCCCCTCAATACGGGGAGCTGTGCCGGGGAACATGGTACGGGAATTGCCCCGGGTTCATTGCAACCTCTCTTTCTCTTTAACAATCCTATACGGGTAATAAAATCATAATTAGCTATTTTTAACGCCAAATTTACCCGGATGAAATACCTTTTTTTTGCTTTAGTGATGGCCCCGCTTTTTTCTATGGCGCAGGATTGTAAGCTGAATAAAGAAACTGACCCTTTTACGAAACAAACAAAACTATCAACGGGGTTTGTTTTCCTGGAAGGGGGATCGGTGACCATTGATGCCGACAACAAAGAAATAGATATGCTTTTTTCCATTGAAGGCCCGGATAGGTGCTATGACAATAATTCCACCGCAGAAATATTCTTTGAAGGGATAAAATCCAAAACAAGTACAAGAAACGGTGGAACGATGAATTGTGAAGGTCTGTTTCATTTTATATTCCGCAACTCGGCCTCAGCTCCTACAACCCTGCTGCAAAGAATGTGTACTAAAAAGATCACGCATATCATTTTTACCGGGAACGATAAAAAGCAAACAAAAACGACGGTGACGGTCTCCGCACAGGAGCAGGAAACCCTTATGACGCTGGCCAATTGCCTGGTAACACAGGCTAAAACACTGCTCTAAGGGGAAATATACCAGCATAAACCCTTATTCCGCCGGAAGAAACTTCTCAGAATGTAAAAATATCTCTACATTCAGACAGTTTCAATGTGTGGCCGCTTTAGATTTACCGCTGAAACAGTATCCGATTTATCCTTTGTAAAAATCGCTTCAATCCGGGAGCAGTAAATTAATTACAACCCTATGGAACAACACAGAAATCCTGTTGGTGCCTATACCTGCACCTCTTTACAAAACCTGTTAAACAGGCTGGTTGATCATTCTCTTCCTGCGGCTATCCAAAACAAAAGCTCGGTGGTCAATGAAGTACACAGTGATATTGTCATTGATGGAAGCAACGTGAAACTCGTCGGGCTGATCAGCGAATTATTATCAACCGTGGTCTCCAATTCCCGCCAGGGCGAAATTCATATCACGGCAGACAGGTTCAGCGATATGGTGATCCTGAGCATACAAGAAAGGAATAATTATAACGGGTATGCGCTGGCATTCAGCATTAGTTCCATGGAACCGGAAGCCTCCAGGGTAGGGGGTCATATTTCTATCAAAGGGCCGCAGCAAAAAATAGCTACCATATCATTCAGTTTTCCTGTTCAGGTAGCTGTCGCCTGATTTATTTCACGAGTATCCATGCCGCCCAGTTATAGGGTTCGCTCCTGTATTTGTTCTTCATCAGGGTCTGTGTATTGTAAAAAGCATCCTCGATGGACTGGCCATCAAACATTTTCTTATAGAAGCCGGTCATAAACTCCGCTGTTTCGGCATCCGGGACCTTCCATAAGCTCATGACCAGGTTTTTGACACCTGCAATCTTAAATGCCCGTTGCAAACCATAAACCCCTTCAGTTCCCTGTATATTTCCCAGCCCTGTCTCGCAGGCGGAAAGAACAGCCAGTTTGGTATTTGGCAGGTACATGTTGGATATTTCATAGGCCGTTACGATGCCATCCTGTATCCCGGAAACCGGTTTATTGTTCCAGGCATAGTTGGCACCTGCTAACAGTAACCCTGATCTGAATAGGGGGTTATCCGATTGCCTGAATGTTCTTCCTTCGGTGGCCACCGAACGGGTTGCTTTTAATTTTGGGTCAGGAAAAAAGAAACCATGGGTGGCAATATGTAAAAACTCCGGGGCATTTTTACCGGTAAGGAATTTTAGCGATTCTTCGGTGGCCTCCCAGCCTTCATAAACACTGGCGGAAATATTTTTTGACAGGGCCATCTTTTCAATGGTTATTACTTCCGTTTTCGTACCCTGCAGGTATTTCCAGATATTACCCCTGGAAGCATCCTCCGGAAGTGATCTTGAGGCCATGTCATTATTGTGCTTGTACTGAATTGCCGCCTGCTTTAAAGCGCTGGTATCACCATCATACAATACACCTCCATACAGAAATAATTTGTCAGCAGCCGATACCTGCGCAGCGTTTGTATTGGTAAGGGCGGCGGTGCTGATTAACTGAACCAGTTTATATTTATCACTTACCCTTTCTTTCTGGCTTATGGCCAGGGCGCCGAGGGGTATCTCGTGCAGGGCGCCGGAGGGTGAAAAATAGATCTTGCTGATGCCGGCAAGATGTTTTTCCAGCGGTTGCCACAGCAGCTGGTAAAGTGAACTGTTTTTTCCATACCTGTTGTTAATGGTCAATTTAAAATTGATCTCCCTGGTTTTGCGTAAAACAGAATCCAGCTGTTTTTCTTCAAATAACTTTACCATGACAGGCTCCGGGACATCTTTTCGCAGAACAAGCGCGACATAATAGATGCTGTCCGTCCAGCGGTTACCATCAAAATATTTATAACTGGCAAATTCGATTGCGGCTTCGTCTTGTTTAAGTGATTGTTGAATACTGCTACTGGTGATTGTTTGTTGCTGCTGTTGATTTCTGAATTCGTCTGAAAGGCCGACAAGTTCTTTTTCGAGTAAATCAACCTGGTTTTCCAGGTCATTGATATATTCCGTTTGCCCGGTTAACGGGTTTGATAACAAAAAAGATAGTTGTTCTCTTTTTTTAACCCACTGCGTATACCTGTTTTTGACGGATGTGTCCGTCATAGTATATATTGATTGCCGCAATTGCATGGAAGATGACAGTAGCAGGTTACGTGTGGAAAGAATAATATCATAAATAAGCCGCTTATTGTAATTCGTAACCGCGGTTGTATTAAAAGACAGGAGTAAATTAATTGGTTCGGTCGTTTTTTTGAGGTATGCCTCCTGCTCTGTTTCGGTGGAGAACCGGAGTATTTTATTCCACTGGCTCTTTTGGATTTGAAAAGCTTCCGCATAGTATTCATTCACCTGTTCAGTCTTTTTCATCGTGCCGTTTATAAGGGCAAGGCTGAATAAACTGGCGGCATAATCCGGGTGGTCTTTAGACAGGATTTTTTCTCTTACCTGGCGGGTTTCTAAAAAAAGAGTTTCTGCTTTAGGGTAATCTCCAAGGTCCAGGTACACGGAACCCAGGTTATAACAACTATTCGCATAGGCTATACTTAATTTGTTATCGGTAGTACCAAGGATGGTCCTGGCTTCTTCATACAGCGCTGCTGCCTTCACTAATTTACCGTTAACGCTGTAAACATTGGCGATATTGGTATAACTATACGCAATTCCAATACTATCATTGGGGGTACTTAGTTTTCTTATTTCTAACGCTTCCCGGTAAAGCAATTCAGCTTTTTCATAGTGTTCCATCTCGTAGTATATATTCCCGAGGTTCTCACAGGCCGAACCATAGTCCGCATGTTTTTTGCCCAGTATATTCTCCCTTATTTGTTTAGACACTGAAAAAAGTGGCTCTGCCTTCTTATACTGGCCTGTCACTTTATAGTATTGGGCCAGGTTATCACAACTCGACGAGTAGTCCAGGTTGTTATTGCTGAATCTTTCTCTTATCTGTTTCGCCTCCAGAAAAAGAGCCTCCGCTTTTTCATATTCGGCCATTTCCATATACAACAAGGCCAGGTGATTACTCCCGGATGCATAGGCAGGATGATTTTTAGTTAATGATTTTTCCCAAACCTGCAAGGCCTCCAGGAAAAGTGGTTCAGCTTTCCGGAATTCCCCGGTTTTTAAATAAACATGGCCTAAGTTGTCACAGCTCAGCGCATAATCCGGAGATTCTTTGCCCGGGTTTTTCCCTCTTATTTGCCGGGCAACTATAAGTAGTTTCTCGGCTTTCAGAAATTGGCTGGTATTGGAGTACAACGCTCCGAGATTGAGAACGCTTTGTGCATAGGCAGGATCATCAGTTCCTGCAATTTTTTCCCTGATAACCAGGGATTGGATAAGAAATTGTTCTGCCTTCTTGTATTCATTTAAATCGGTATATAAATTCCCAAGATTATTACAGATCCGGGCATAGAAAAGATCCTCTGTACCTGCTACTTCTTCCCGTATGCTTTTGGCCTCCAGGTAAAAGGATTCTGCTTTCTGGTACCGGTTCATTCGTTTGTTGACCAATCCGAGGTTAAAGCAGCTGGAAGCATACAGCGTATCCCTCTTGCCAAAGAGTTTTTCTCTTATTTCCTTTGCTTCGAGGTATAAGGCTTCCGCTTTTTCATACTCTGCCAGGTCCAGGTGGCAGCTTCCAAGGTAATTGGTATAATATGCATACGTTCTTGTACCTGCTGAATCCCTCTTTAATTCTTCCCTGGCCAGGTTGAAAAAATGTAAGGAGCGGGAAGTTTTTTTTTGGCCATTATACAATATTGCACTGTCTGCATATTGTTTCCAGAGCTGCGCGGATAAATTCCCCGCCATAAACACCAGGAGCGGTAACAGTAAGAATACTTTTCCCATACGCATTGTTTTGCAGATGAACAGGTTCTGACCAGGATTCAAGGAAGGATGCAGGACCGGTGGTTGGTCAAAGGATAGCGTAACCTGTGCGAAGAGGACTATAAAAAGAAAGTTAAACAATATAAACCGTGTAAGCAGCAAATAAAAGCAGCCCGGGACCTGGATTTTGTTTTCTCACTCCGGGAATTGGCGGTCTGCCAGCAGCTCATAGTCACTTTGATCATTTCACGAGTATCCAGGCGGCCCATTTATAAGGCTCCTGCCGGTATTTATCCTTCATCAGCGACTGTGTATTGTAAAAAGCATCTTCAATGGACTGGCCATCAAACATTTTTCTATAGAAGCTGGTCATAAATTCAGCGGTGGCCGCATCCGGCACATCCCATAAGCTCATGACGAGGTTCTTGACGCCCGCAATTTTAAAAGCCCGTTGCAAACCATATACTCCTTCACTTCCCTGTATATCTCCCAGCCCGGTTTTACAGGCGGACAATACAGCCAGCTTTGTATTGGGCAGGTACATGTTGGATATTTCATAAGCCGTTAAGATGCCATCCTGGATTCCCTGGACGGGTTTATTATCCCAGGCATAATTGGCCCCGGCCATGGTTAACCCCGATCTTAATAAAGGATTATCGGACTGCCTGAAAACCCTTCCTTCCGAAGCTACTGATTGAAGGGCTTTTGTTTTTGGATCAGGGAAAAAGAATCCATGGGTGGCGATATGCAAGATCCCGGGAGCATTTTTGCCGGTAAGCGACTTTACGGATTCCTCGGTGGCTTCCCAGCCTGTATAAACAGTGGCAGAAATATATTTTGACAGTGCCATCTTTTCGATGTTCTTCACTTCGGTTTTAGTATTCTGCAGGTATTGCCAGATATTACCCCTGGAGGGATCATCGGGAAGTGACCGGGATGCCATGTCATTATTATATTGGTACTGAACCGCAGCCTGCTTTAAAGCGGTGGTATCCCCATCATATAACACACCCCCGAAAAGAAACAGCTTGTCAGAAGCTGATATACTTGCCGTTTCAGGATTAACGACAGAGGCGGTTGTGTTCAAGCGGACCAGCCTGTATTTATCAGAAAGCCTTTCCCGGGCGTTTTTTGCGAGGGAAGCGAAAGGCAGTTCATGCAAGACACCGGCGGGGGCATAATAGATCTTGTTGATGCCGGCCAGGTGTTTTTCCAGCGGTTCCCAGACAAGGTTATACATCGCATTGCTTTTGGCATACCGGAAGTTAATGGTGGATGGATCGTTGAGCTGTTTGGTTTTTTTCAAAACAGAATCCAGTTGTTTTTTTTCAAAGAGTTTAATCATGAGAGGCTCATTGAGGTCTTTTCTCATCACAAAGGCGATATAAAAAACACTGTCTGTCCATTCGGTCCGATTATAAAATTGAAAATTTGCAAATTCGATAGCTGCTTCCCCGGGATTCAGGGTTTGTTGAATAAGTTTCCAGGTAACGTCCTGTTGTTCCCGTTGTTGCTTGAAGTTAGCCGAATGCCGGGTAAGCTCCTTTTCAATAAAGTTTGTCTTTTCCTCCAGTTCCTTGTCTTTTCCTTTTCGATCACGAAGGGGTTTGGAAAGCCAGAAAGCAAACTGCTCCCGCAACTGAATCCAGTCGTAATATTTCCTGATCACGCTACTGTCAACCAAATTGTGAATTGAATTCCTGAGTTGTTGCGAGGAGGAAAGTGTCAGATTTCGCATATAAATAGAAATATCTGCACCGAAGGAGCCTGCAGGCTTATCCGGTTGTTTCGCAGCGATTGAATAAAGAATTTCAACGGGAATTAAAATGTTATCAAGATAATCCTCCTTCTCATCTTCATTAATATGATGAAAAAGTTGAATGAGCTCGTTATACTGTATTTGAAATGCTTTTTTGTAGTAAGGGATAGACTTCGCAGGATCCCCTGTCATCCAGTAGAGTTTGCCAAGGTTAAAACAGTCTTTGGCAAAACTTAAGTGGTTTTCACCGGTTTCTTTTTTTTGTCTCTCCATGGCTTCAAGGTAAAGTGCTTCTGCTTCGCTATATTTTTCTTCATCAAGGTAAATAGAACCAAGCGTATTGCAGGCCGTTGAATAGGTTTGGTTATCCTTTCCGAATCGTAATTCAATAATTTTCATTCCCTTCATTGTAAGTTCTTTTGCCTTTTGGTAATTTTTCATGCCCAGGTACAATAATCCGAAATTCAGGCAAATAGCCCCGTAGAGTGGATGGGTTTCTCCCGAAATTGATTTCCTCAAATCGAGTGCTTCAATATAGAATTGTTCTGACTGGCTATGTTTTTTAAGACTGTAATAAGTTTGAGCGAGATTGTATAATATCGTGCAATAAACCTCATCATTCTTGGCGCCAAGATTTTCACAGCCTTTTTTGGCCTCCAATAATTTCTGCAGTGATTTGTCGTATTGACCGACCTTCCTGTAAAAACCACCCAGGTTGTTTGACATGGCCACATATTCACTATGATTTTTGCCAAGAATATTTTCCCGAATTTTTTGTGCCTCTTCATAGAGCCTTTCAGCCTCTTGGTATTTATTCATGGCAGAATAGAGACTTGCCATTGCGTTGCAACAATTAGCATAATCAAGCGTGTTGATCCCTGAGATCTTTTCCTGGATATTTTTTGATTCAAAGTGAAGGGAAAGTGCACGGGAGAAATTACCGGTATTCCGATACAGATTGCCAAGGTTGTAACACGCGTTGGCATAGTCACGATTTAGTTTGCCGAAAGAATTTTCGCAGACTGATTTTGCCTCAGCATAGAAGAATTCCGCCTGCGAATAGTCTCCCATGTCCCAGTATACATTGCCGATCCTGTTCAATATGTTGGCATGTGCCGGTGTGTTTGCAGAGTCTTTCAGGAGAATTTCTTTGGCGAGTGTATAAAGGTTAAGTGCTTTGTCAAATTTCCTTTGTGTTCTGGCTGCTTGTGCACTGTCAACATATTCTTTCCATGGTTGTCCATATATAGTTTCATTCGTAGCCAAAAGTAGCAGGAGTAATAGAATAGACTTTGTCATAATAGCAGAAATTAAAGATTGTAAAACAATTTCTGTGCGGCTAATCAGGAGTGTTCAGTATGGGTAGAGGGAAATAGGAATTCAGCAGGGTGGAGATGAACTGTCATTATTAGTTTAACATCCACTATTAAGTTAGAATTATTTACCGGTAATATCCAAACAAAAAACCCATCTTTTTGGAAGATGGGTCTTTATTCAACTGAAACAGAAAATTAATACCTGTAATGCTCCGCTTTGAACGGTCCTTCTTTGCTGATACCTAAATACTCTGCCTGGGCCGTGGTCAGTTCATCCAGCACCACCCCGATTTTGGACAGGTGCAAATGCGCCACTTTTTCATCCAGGTGTTTTGGCAGCACATACACTTTGTTCTCATAATTTTTGTGGTTTTGCCATAACTCGATCTGGGCCAGCGTCTGGTTACTGAAGGAGTTACTCATCACAAAGGAAGGATGGCCGGTGGCACAACCCAGGTTTACCAGGCGGCCTTCTGCGAGGATGATCACATCATGACCATCCACATTGTAAATATCAACCTGTGGCTTAATGGTATCTTTTGTATCACCATAATTGGTATTCAGCCAGGCAATGTCAATTTCAATATCAAAGTGACCAATATTACAAACAATCACTTTGTCTTTCATTAGTTTAAAATGCTCGCCACGGATCAGGTCACGGCAACCGGAAGCAGTGACCACAATATCTGCTTCCTTAACTGCGTCAATCATTTTCTTTACTTCAAATCCATCCATCGCGGCCTGCAGGGCACAAATCGGGTCGATCTCGGTAACAATCACGCGGCAACCGGCCCCTGCAAGTGATGCAGCAGAACCCTTACCCACATCACCATAACCACCCACAACAGCTACTTTTCCAGCCAGCATCACGTCGGTAGCCCGGCGGATGGAATCCACCAGTGATTCTTTACAACCGTATTTATTATCAAATTTAGATTTGGTAACTGAATCGTTTACATTGATGGCAGGCATGGGCAATGTTCCTTTCGCCACTCTTTCATATAAACGGTGTACACCGGTTGTTGTTTCTTCAGATATTCCCTTTACATGCTGTACCAGTTCAGGATAAGTGTCAAGTACCATATTGGTCAGGTCACCACCATCATCCAAGATCATATTCAATGGCTTGTCTTTACCACCAAAGAACAGGGTTTGTTCGATACACCAGTCAGCTTCTTCCTGTGTTTGCCCTTTCCAGGCAAATACACCGATACCGGCAGCTGCTATGGCGGCGGCCGCATGATCCTGGGTGGAAAAAATATTGCAGGAGCTCCATTTTACTTCAGCGCCAAGAGCTGTTAATGTTTCAATCAGCACTGCCGTCTGGATGGTCATGTGCAGACAACCGGCAACTCTTGCACCTTTCAGGGGTTGGGTAGGTCCGTATTCTTTGCGGATTGACATCAAACCGGGCATTTCTGCTTCGGCTAAACGTATTTCTTTTCGTCCCCATTCAGCAAGGGAAATATCCGCCACTTTATATGGCAGGCCAAAGTCAATGGTTTTAGTTACTGTAGACATTTTATAGCGTTTAATTTTAGGCGCAAAGGTAATATATCCCTGCTATAAAACGGGCATCCGCAAAGGCTTTTACCCGGTTATTTTACACATTATCATTGTAAGGTCATGTTTAACAGCAAGTCCTATTCTCTCAGCCGGTTTTGAACAAACAAAACTACCTTTGAAAAAGTAAAAATACCTATACCATGTTTACTTATGACAGCGTATCACAGGCGATAAACGGGCTGAAACAAAGAGATTTTACGGTCGATTTCAACCTGGAAGAAAATTGCCTGGTATGTGGCCACGCGAAATTTGATGTCAATGATTTTGAGATCGTGGAATTCCACCGGTTTGAGGGCGACTCAAATCCATCGGACCAGGCGGTTGTGTATGGCATTCAGTCATTAAACGGGATGAAGGGCGTAATGGTAACCGGTTATGGTATTTCGGCAGAAGGCGTAAGTGCGGAAATGGCGAAAAAATTAAGCATGCACAAAAACTAAGTATTGCTTTTTCCCGTTTAATCCCCGGACCCTGTTTACCGTTGATGAAAACTATGCTTAAGCATTGCCTCATACTGGCGTTACTATACTCACCTGCCGGGCTTTTTGCCCAAAAAGACAGCCTCCGGTTGATTTGCCCTTTAAACGAAGCTACTGTTGTGCCTCCCCCTAAAAATGCTGTACGCTTTGACCCGCCTGACTATTGTATTGTGCTGAGCAGCAGGCCGGATACCATCGTTAAAGCAGGTGCTAATGCAAGAGTCACCAACACGGAAATGGATGAAGACGGGAAATACGGAGTGGTTTTGTTTGTCAGGCACCATAATAAAGATTATTATTTCTGGTACACGGGGTTATCAAGACTCGTTGTAAGAAGAAATGAAAACCTGAAAGCGGGACAAACTATCGGGTATATCAAACCGGGAGATAATATTGAACTCCTGATGTTTGATTTTGAAACCCCGGTGGACCCCGTAGGATATCTCGATTGCAAGGGGGTGCTGGTAAACAAGTAACAGTACGCGGGGTTAAGATCCAGCTTTTACTTTCCTATTTTTTCCAGTATCTCCTCTCGCCCGTTCTCAATTTTTGTCACTCGTCTCTCCAGGGGTCCGCATCCCGTGAATGCTTTAAAAACTATATTTTTATCAGGCAAACAAGCCTGACAACTGAAATGAAATCACATACCGCCCAATCATCTTTAGTTGTTACGTTCCTCTTAACTACCCTTATTGGCACTGCTCAATTACGGGTTACAGAAACGAACAGTGCGTTGCAGCTGGCTCAAAACCTGGTAGGTGAGGGGGTTATTATCAGTAATGTGTCCATAACACAGACGGGTCTTATCAGGCCGGCGGGTATTTTTAAGAGCTTACGGTCAGTAAATATTGGAATAGACAGTGGAATTGTGCTAACCACCGGGAGGGCAAAGACAGATTTCTCCACCAGCCAGTATGGAGTTGACGGAAACGGGACTTTTCCTGCTTCAGCAAAACGGGCGGATAATGTGCTGGGCACTCCCGGTGATGCGACCCTTGCGAATGAATTGGGCGTACCAATCACCGATCTGAATGATGCGGTTGCGCTCGAATTTGATTTTGTGCCGTTGGGCGACAGTATCAAATTCAATTATGTGATGAGTTCTGAAGAATATACGACCGAAACAGTTTGTATTTATAATGATGCTTTCGGTTTTTTTATTTCCGGACCCGGTATTACCGGGAGTAAAAATATTGCGTTGATACCGGGAACAAATACGCCTGTAACAATTACTAATATTAATAATATCACCACGGCCAACTGTGTCAACAATCCTCAATATTATATCGACAAGACGACGAATGTATTTTTTATCCATGAAGGACATACCAAAGTGTTTGCCGCCGTTGCCGGGGTTATCCCCTGCGAAACCTATCATTTAAAATTAGTGGTAGCTGATGTGGGTGACCGCTTTTGGGATACGGGTGTTTTTATCCAGGCCCGGAGTCTTAGTTCTAATGCCATAAAGATCACCAACTTTACCCCACTGGATTCGTCCGGGAATAACCACCTGGCTGAAGGTTGTGTACCGGGAACTTTTGTAGTTAGCCGGCCAAAAAAAGATGCAGTACCGCTCAACGTATCGCTTGCTTATGCCGGGTCAGCGCAGAATGGCACGGATGTACTAACTCTTCCTTCTTCTGTAACCATTCCGGCCAACGATAGTTTTGTTGTAGTGAATGTCTCGGCTCTCGCTGACGGCGCAGCGGAAGGCGTCGAAGTTTTAAATGTATATGCTTTGGGAAGTTGTGGTTCCGCCACCCCTACCGACAGCACGAGTATCCAGATCAGGGATTATGGTCTTCTCAACCTTTCCCCGGATACGGTGGCTACCTGCCGGGATGCTTCTGTGCAGTTAAATGCCCCACCGGGCTACAGTACGTATAAGTGGAACAATGCCGCTACTTTGAACAACCCGGATATCCCAAACCCGGTGGCTACGCCGCTCCAAAGTTTTACGGCCTATACCTGTACTGCGGCAGCAGGCAGTTGCCTGCTGCAGGACTCAGTGGTTATTGAATGGAAAGATATTACGGTGAAAATATTCGCAGGAAATGATACGGTAGCAGCCATAAACCAGCCTTTGCAACTGCTGGCCAGGGAAACGACTAATATAGGGGTCACGAATTACAGCTGGTCTCCCCGCAATTTCTTAGATAACCCGGATATCGCATCACCTATTGCAACCCTGGCCCAGGACTATCACTATGTGGTTACCGGCAAAACACCGGGAGGATGTACGACGACCGATGACATTTTTATTAAAGTTTATAAAGGCCCCGATATCTATGTGCCTTCCGGTTTCACGCCCAACAACGATGGATTAAATGATGTGCTGAAAGCTATACCCGTTGGGATAAGGGAACTCAGGTATTTCAGGATTTTTAACCGCTGGGGACAAATGGTATTTTCAACCCGCAACCCACAGCAGGGGTGGGACGGAAAGATTAAGGGGGCAGAACAGCCCACCGGTAGTTTTGTGTGGGTGGCAGAGGCTATAGATTATTTGGGCAACCAGGTTGTATATAAAGGAATCGTTACCATCATACGCTAGCAGTCTTGCAGCCGGCATAATCACAGCCAGGTTACGGAATTATTTTCTTTTCCATCACATAATCATTCATAAAAAAACCGTTGCCGATATCCAGGTCAATCTCATCGATAATGGTAAATCCAAGTTTTTCATAAAAGTGGCGGGCCTTGTTTTCCCGGTTTACCTGGAGTTGCAGGGTCGCCTTACCAACCGGTTTGATAGCAGCCATAATACGGTCCAACAGGAAACGTCCTGTACCTTTTCCCTGCTGCGAGGGAAGTACATAAAGTTTGTGCAGTTTGAAGACGAAAGGCTTTATTTCCTGGTAGGAAGCAAAGCCAACAGGCTCATTGTTTTCACAGGCCAGGATAAATACGGCACCCTCATCCATTTGTTTTTTTAATGAAGCAGCGCTGTACATCAGCCCCAGCATGTATTCGATCTGACCAGCAGAAAGCATACCGGAGTAAGCAGGTGGCCATATTCTTAAAGCCAGTTCGCGGATAACCGGGATATCGCCAGGCCCTGCTGGTTGAATGCTACACAAGAAATTTGTTTTTTGAAAATAAATGATTCGTCTGGCGTGTAAGATAAAAAAGAGGTTTCAAAACAGAAACCTCTTTTTAAAAACTTCCCCGGAAAATTAATTATCCTTTTTACCAAATATCCTTTTCAGCAACCCTTTCTTTTTCTTTGGGTCGTTGGAGGGAGCGCCGATCGGCGGGCTGGCATCGTCCGCTTTTTTTATTCCGCCTTTTGTAACGCTGTCTTTTTTCTCAGCTGGTTTACTGTTGTCATCTTTCACAGGTTGTGACTCGGGCCCAATATATTCGCCACCCTGGTTTCCGTAATCATCAGCATTTCCCACCCCCTGGTCATCACCTTCTGCACCCGGGTTTGGATCTGAATCACTTACCAGTATATCAGCGCTGTTTATTTCATTTTCCAGTTCGGCAGGTTTCACAAACCTGGCCTCTTTGTCAATACCCAATTTTTTATCACCCAGTACTTTTTGGAAGAAGTATTCACAAATAGGGCGTGCCATCCGGGAGCCATCTCCTTCGTTTCGGATAAAACGGTCATCAAAACCCACCCAGGACCCTGCCAGCAACTGTGGGGTGTAGCCAATGAACCAGGCATCGGCATTGTCATCGGTCGTTCCGGTTTTGCCCCCCATTTCCAGTGCGCCAACGCGGGTTCTCATTCCCTTTGCCGTTCCTTTATCCACGGTTCCCTGCATCATGCGGGTCATGGTATATGCTGTCATTTCACTGACTGCTTCTTTACGATTGATACTGTAGTCAAAACGCTTGATCACATTCCCATTCCGGTCTTCGATCCGGCTGATATAATAAGGCTTGGTGGTAAAACCGCGGCCTGCAAAAATCGTGTAACCCCAGAGCATTTCATACATGGAAAGATCGCAGGTGCCCAATGCAATGGAAGGATAGGGTTTGACCGGTGTGGGGATATTAATGCGGCTGAGAAAATCCACGAATTGCCTGGGCCCCACCTGTTTCATGATATAGGCGGTTGCGCAGTTTTTTGAATATGCCAGGGCATTGGCCATGGAGATGGTTCCGCCCGGACATTTTTTGCCCGCTGGTACCCAGGCGTCGCCACCAAAATTCTGGGCACTATTTTCACACTCCGTTTCCGGGGTAAAGCCTCTTTCTTCCATGGCCTGGGTATACAAGAAAGGTTTTATGGTAGACCCCACCTGTCTTTTCGTTTTCAGGTTCACATGGTCAAACTTGTACGTTTTGAAATTGATACCGCCTACCCAGGCAAAAACTTCGCCCGTAACCGGGTCCATCGCCATAAACGAAGCCTGTTCCATCTGCCGGTGATACTTGATGGAATCATAAGGTGTCATCACGGTATCTTTTTCCCGTTTATTATTCCAGGCAAATACCTTCATCGGCACTTTTACTTTAAAGCTGGCCCTGATCTCTTTTTCACTCAATCCATCTTCTTCAAGGTTTCTCCATCGTTCGGAGGTCTTCATGGCCCTTTCCAGCACATTTTCATGATCTTTCCAGATGCTGCCATTTTTTATGCTGGACCGCGCATTAATGTTCCGCTGCAGTACGATCATTTGCTGTGCCATCGCTTCTTCAGCGTATTGCTGCATGACAGGATTGATGGTTGTGTAGATTTTTAATCCATCATCATAAATATCATACCTGTCACCGTTGGGTTTCCTGACATCCTTTAATGCTTCTTTTACTTCATCCTTTAATACTTCACGGAAATAAGGAGCATAGCCGGTATTCTCATCCATTTTCCGGTAATTCAATTTAATGGGCAATGCCTTCAGCCGGGCGGCTTCCCCGGGAGAAATTTTTCCAATTTCCTGCATGCGGTTGATCACCAGGTTTCTCCTGTCAAGCGATGCTTTTGGATTGCGGCGGGGATTGAAAATACCCGGGCCATTGATCATCCCGACCAGGAGGGCCGCTTCTTCAATATTCAGCCTGTCAGGTTCTTTCTGGAAAAAGGTCCTCGAAGCATTGCGTATGCCGAAAATATTATCTGAATAAGGAACTGCATTCAGGTATAAGGCGAGGATTTCTTCTTTGGTAAAATTGCGTTCCAGCTTGATGGCGATGATCCATTCTTTCAGCTTTTGAATAACGCGAATGGCTTTATTGGAAGCCCGTTGATTAAAAAGGGCCAGGGCTAATTGCTGTGTGATGGTGCTGCCACCTCCTTTCGTTCCCAATAAAAAAACAGCACGACTGGTGCCTTTCAGGTCTATGCCGGAGTGCTTATAAAAACGTTTGTCTTCCGTGGCAACCAATGCATCAATGACATGTGGGGAAATATCTCTGTATTTGACAACACTGCGGTTGCCGTTCTCATAATAATATTTACCCATGAGTGTTCCATCTGCTGCATATAGTTCCGAAGCCTGCAGAACAGAAGGATTCTCCAGGTCTTCCATTGACGGCATTTTGCCAAAGATGCCAAAATTGGCCATTATTATCAGGCCAATAAATACCAGGAAGCCGCCAAAGAAAATGCGCCAGAAAATACGAACTGCTTTTTTCATAAAAGATATAAGGTTGTGGTAAGCACCAAGTTTTTCACTGAAAGAAGATTACCGAAATTAAGAAAATCCCGCAGGGCAGCCCTATGTTGTTAATTAATTTTTTGCCAAATCAGGGTGGGGTAAAACGTAATTCTTCCTAGAATTTGCCCGGTAAATGCTGGTTCAGGAATGCCTTATAAGACTCAAAGTCTTTATTATTTTTCAACAGCTCAAAATTACTGGCCGAAAGAACTGAAAAACTGTATTTCCCTCCTTTTAACCAGGGTATGATTTCGGTCGCTGTTTTCGGGCTGGCCTTATCGGCATAGTCCACCGCTTCCTGCACATTTTTGAAAGGAGCGATCAGCAATAAGCGGTTATCAGCATCCAGCTGGTAAAGATCAGTCGTAAACGTTTTGTTGAAATAGGTTTCACGGTTATACCTGAAGAAAGCATTTTTAGCTTCGTTGGAAAATACAGGGTCCACTTTGTTTAAAAGCAACACCACAAAGTGCGGGGAGTTGGCTGACCAGGTATAGGGAGAATTTATTTTTGCAGGTGGAGTAACGGTAGTTGTATCCGTTTTTGGTTTGGGGCTCGTCACCAACGGCGGAATATTGGCGGTACTGTCCTTTTTAGGCTCCTTATTGACCACCACAGGAGGTATGGGTTGTGTGCCGGTTGAATCTTCCGCTCTTTTCACCACGAGGTTGGTGAGTTCTTCTTCAATTTGTTTTCTCCTGCCCAGCACATCCAGCAGGGTAGTAGCCCGGTTAGCCAGGGCTGTGTTGGGGAACTGGGTAATGATTGAACCCAGTACTTTTTTAGCTACGCTGTCTTCACGTTGTTGTATGTAGTAAACAGCTTCAATATACAGCAGCTGCGGGGTCCAGTAATTCTTGCCATATTTACTATCAGCGGTTTTCTTCTGGGCAATGGCCTCCTGGAATTTTCCTTCTACAAAAAGATCATAAATGTTTTCGTAGGTTTTGGTGGCATCCGAATCAGCAGTAGTTGACTGGGGGTTCTTCCCGGTGGTGATGATGGTTGTATAATTGCTGGCGGCAAATTTTTCAATCATCAGTTTTTTGATGGCCTCTGCTTTTTCGGTCTCGCCGTTTTTCTTATAACAATAGTACAGGCCGAATAAAACCTCATCCATTTGCGCAAATCCCGGGAACCGGCTGCGCAGTAGTTCATATGTTTCTGTTCCCGCGGTGCAGTTCTCGATAGCCTGTATATAAACTTTCCCCAGTTCGTACAAGGCCTGTTGAATTGAATCATTGGAGCGCTGTAATAATTCCGGGGTCAGGGGAAGATTGCCGTAAAGGCCGTCAAAAGTTATTTCGCCCCCTGCCTGGTCATCACCAGGTAAATTGGTGCCCCCGGGCAGGTTATTTTTCGGCTGCGTGCCGGCCATGATCGTTCCGCCCCTTCTCCAGTTGTCTACATTGGGACGGTTGCCCCATCTTGATTTAAAATCGTTTTGTCCGCGGGAGCGGGAGGTGGCGTTATAAAAATACCATTCACCTTTTTGATTACCGGATCCAAAAAGGTTGGTGGGTGGCTGCGTGGTCAGCGGTGAAATAGGTGTCGTTGTACCGTCATCTTTCAAACCCTGCTGCCTGCGGAGTTGCCGGGTGATTTTTTTTACAAAATCTTTTCGTTCCTCTTCCGGCATAGCGGCAATCCGCTGGAGGCTGTCCTGTCTTGCGATGATTTCCATATTGGCAGCCAGGATCCCCAATGAGTTTTTCCGGGCAGTGATTCCGTCGGGGTCTTTCAGGGTAGGATCGCCAATGTCCAGGCTGTCATAAAAATTATAGGCTTGCCGGTATTGTTGTTTTGAAAAGGAAAGTTCTGCAAGCTGTAAAAAAACTTTATTGCGCTGTGCCGGGTTATTGCTGCTGTATTGCGTGCTTTTTAACAGCAGGGTCAGTGCGCCATCAACATCATTGGCTTCCAGTTCCATTTGCGCGGCCATGTAGTAAATGATATCGCGGTATTCTTCATACTTATCCCGCCTGGCCATTTTCAGTAACTCGTTAATATTTTTTTCAATTGATTTTTCACCTTCATCCTTGTTTACCCGGATAGAAGCCAGCCTGGCATAAATGTCCAGTACCAGGTCCGTGGTATGGTTGGATACTTTTGAATAGTATTTTTCTGATTCTTTGTAATTGCCGGCTAATTCAAATAGTTGTGCAGTCAGGTATTCCCATCTTGCTTTTTCCTGCTGGTTCGTGGCATTGCTCAATGCTTGCACCAGGTGAACTGCGGCGCTGTCCCAGACGCCCTGTTTATAAAACCAGTAAGCCTGCACTTCATGCAGGTCATTTTTCAATCGGCTGGGAAAAACCGGGTCATTCCGCAACGTGATGATCAGGCTGGCGGCTTCGGCGAATTGATCCTGTACAAGAAAGTTCCGGATCTGCCAGATAAACGCGTCGTTGCGGCTGGGTGGCTCTGAAAATATTTTCCTGGGTAAACTGTTTTTTTCTTTGGTAGCAATACTCAATGCGGAATTGCCGTCCCGGTTGCTCCCGATGGTCACATAATAACCATCTTTTTCTTTTGGCGCAAAAGCATAGTTTATGAACTGGAACATGAGGTAGGCAGAATCAAAATCTTTTTGGAGATAGAAGGCGGCCCCCCACAGGAGGTAAAGATTATCCACCCAGTCATTCCGCAGGTCATGTAAAGCGATACCGGTCGAAGCTTTGTAGGTAATGGAGTCCAGCTGGATGGAATCCTTAGCGGTGACATCCAGCGAATAATTATAAAATGGCAGTAACTGGGAATAATCGTCTGTGAACGAGGTTTTGGCTCTTTCCAGGATCTCGTTCAGCTTATTGTTCGCATTAAAGAAATAATTGTAATGTGTTACTGTGTTTTGAATAAAGCGGCGGGGCACAGTGAATTTTTTTTGGTCAGATTTTTCGGAGCGCAGCACCCTGTCTTCATATTCCTTTGGTTTTTCAATAGTTAACGGAATCCCCAACTGGCTGAAGGAGGGTAAACTGACCTGGCAAAGGATAAGGGAGAAAACCGCAATAAAAGTATATCGGATGGGTCGCATTTTCCAGCGCAATCTAAAGTCTTATTAACTGAATTTCAAATAATTTAGTATAAAACTACGCTATTTTTTTGGCTCCTGTTTGAGGAACGGATACTGGCAAAACCGGGAGTCATTGCTTACCTTTAAAATTCAATAAATTCCTTATGTCACAACTGGATACAGAATCAACACTAAAACGGCTGCGAAACCGTTATCGCCTGGTGGTGATGAATGACGACACTTATGAAGAGGTGGCGACCTTTAAGTTATCAAGATTAAGTGTCTATGTCATGTTAAGCACAATTTTTGTAGTATTGGTGGGATTGACGGTAGCCCTCATTGTTTTCACACCTTTGAAGTATTATATTCCGGGAGCCAGCACTGATTATAAATCTGCTATGGAGCTGAGAGAGCTGAAGTACAGGGTTGATGAAGCAGAAAAACAGAACGCCTTTAAGGCCCAATATATCGAGGGAATTAAAAAAGCCCTGGCAGGAACGGGAACTATTAATCTTGATACCACCAGTATTACGATGCCCAAAGAGGATATTTCAAATGATTAATCGATACACCTATGTTTAATACCAAAAACAAAACCGAAATGCAACAACCAACTACAAGTGGCAATGGCACTACACTGATCAGTGCCGGCACCACGCTGAAAGGCGATATCAGCAGTAACAGCGATCTCCGTATTGACGGTACTATTATCGGCAACATTCACAGTTCTGCTAAAATAATTATTGGCGCCAGCGGGGTGGTGGAAGGCGATATTAATGGCAACCAGGCCGATGTGGTGGGAAAAGTTTCCGGCAACATACGGGCAAAAGAACTGCTCCAGTTGAGAGGGGAATCGGTAGTGGAAGGAAATCTATATGCAGGGAAACTGCAGATAGAACCTTCGGCCACCTTCAATGGCCAGTGTCATATGGGCGCCAATGTTGTAGGGATGAATAATAATGACCAACAGGCAATCATCAAATAACAACCGCGACCTTTACCGTTATGCCAGCCTGGGCACGCAATTACTTGTGGCCATCGGGCTGGCTGTTTTTATCGGTTTGAAGACCGATCAATGGCTCCATACTTCACCGTTACTGGCCTGTATCTTACCTTTGCTCGTCCTGTTTGGAATTTTTTACAAATTGTTCCGGGAAACCAGCAGGAAGAACAAACAACCATGAATAAGTCATTACTGCAGGCCATCAGGCCCCTGCTGCTCGTTTTTATTTTTCTCACCGCTTTTTTTATTTCAGCCAAAAGCTGGTTGGCCGGAAAGGGAGTTGACCAGGAAGTGCTGATTGCCGGCAACCTGCTGCTGTTAACAGTAAGCCTGCTCGCTTTTATCATTACCAACAGGTCATTAAGATCGGCCAACCCCCAGGCTTTTGTAAGGGCCATGTACGGGAGCTTCATGATCAAGTTCTTCCTGCTGGCAATCGCAGCTTTTATTTATATCATGGTGGCGGGAAAGGGAGTGAACAAACCGGCATTGATTGCCTGTGCAGGTTTGTATATTATCTATACCGGCATTGAAACAAGGGCATTGATGAAATTGCTGAAGCAAAAAAAGAATGCCTAAAAAAGAAGTTCCCATCAGTCACCTGCAGGAATACCTTCCCCCCGGGACGGCGGAGGCGGTCACTACTTACCTGCAGCAGTACCGGGTTCATCTTACGATAGCCCGTGAAAGAAAAAGTATTTTAGGCGATTACCGTCACCGCACCCATCATGTCAATCATCGTATCAGTGTGAATGGCAACCTGAATCCTTATTCTTTTCTTATTACGCTGCTCCATGAACTGGCCCACCTGCTGACATTCGAAAAATATGGGAACCGGGTGCAGGCACATGGAAAAGAATGGAAGCTGATTTTTGGACAATTGCTGGAACAATTCATCAGGCACCGGGTATTCCCGGAGCCAATCGAAAAGGAGCTGCTGTTATCATTAAAGAACCCTGCGGCCAGCAGTTGTGCGGAAGAGAACCTGCTTCGTGTGCTGCGAAACTATGACAGCCAAAAAAACGATCATCTTTTCGTCGAAGAGCTTTTGCCGGGCAGTTTGTTCCGGCTAAAAGACGGAAGGGTCTTCCGGAAAGAAGAACAGCTGAGAAAGAGATTTAAATGCACGGAACTGAAAACGGGGAAGGTGTATCTCTTCAGCCCGGTGTATGAAATTTTTAAGGTTGACGTTTAAGGTTTAAAGTTTAAGGTTAGTATAGTTAATACAAAAATTTTAACCTTAATCTTACAGTTGTTTCAACATCCACAAACTGCAGCCCGTGTGCCCGCTGTTCCCCATCGGCCCTTTTAGATAGTCAAAACCAAACCTGGCATAAACGTTCAGCGCCTGTTTTAATTCCGGCATTGTTTCCAGGTATACTTTTTTATAACCTGTTTCTTTAGCGAACTCCAGACTTTTCTCAATGAGGGTTCTGCCAAGACCTGTACCTCTTGCCTGCGGGAGTAAATACATTTTCACCAGTTCACAGGTATCAGCAGGTAAACCTCGGGTGGGATAAATACCGCCGCCACCTAATATTTCGCCTGCCCGCTCGGCTACGAAATAGGCAGCCCCTTTTTTCTGGAATAATTCGAAGAGGGCATCCGTTGTTGCATCATAGTAAACAGTGCCCGGATGATTGGCGCCAAATTCCGCCAGTGTATCTTTTACAATTCTGGAAAGAAAAGGATTGTCGGCCGGCCGGATGTTCCGGATAATAAAAGGGCTCATGCTGTAAATATAAAAATAAAAAAACCGTTCCAATTGGGCGGAACGGTCAAACCATCAATATGAAACCCTGCTAACTAATTGCCGGATGCAGGGCATTAAAAAATTGCATAAAAATGAAAAATCCCGGCGTTACGGCCGGGATCCTTTACCTTAAATCTTATTCCCCGTTACTTCCAACTTCATCAGGCCACTGCTTTCTTTACCAGTTCGGCCGCCTCGCTTAATAAAATAGCAGACTGCACTTTCAAACCACTTTCATCTATCAGTTTTTTAGCTTCTACCGCATTGGTGCCCTGCAGCCGGACGATGATAGGGATTTTAATATTGCCAAGGTTTTTATATGCATCAATTACGCCCTGCGCCACCCGGTCGCAACGAACAATGCCGCCAAAGATGTTGATGAGGATGGCTTTTACCGCAGGATCTTTTAATATGATCTTGAAACCGGCCTCTACCGTTTGGGCATTCGCGGTACCACCCACATCCAGGAAATTCGCGGGTTCACCTCCACTTAGTTTGATCATATCCATGGTTGCCATCGCCAGGCCCGCGCCGTTTACCATGCAACCAACATTGCCATCCAGTTTTACAAAATTCAGGTTATGTTTCCCGGCCTCCACTTCTGTCGGGTCTTCTTCCGTTGTATCTCTCAACGAGGCAAGATCAGCATGACGCATCAGGGAGTTTTCATCCAAACCCATTTTACAATCAACAGCAATTATTTTGTTGTCAGAAGCCTTGAACAACGGATTTATTTCCAGCATGGAACAATCCAGTCCGACATAGGCATTATAAAGATTGGTGACGAACCGGGTACAGTTCTTAAATGCTTCACCGGACAGGCCGAGGTTGAATGCAATCTTCCTGGCCTGGAAACCCTGCAAACCTCCGGAAGGATGAACCCATTCTTTAAAAATTTTCTCCGGGGTATCATGTGCCACGTCCTCGATATTCATACCCCCTTCGGTGCTGTACATGATTACATTTTGTCCTTTGCTCCGGTCGAGGAGGATCGACAGGTAAAATTCCTTTCTTTCGCTGGGCCCGTCGTAGTACATGTCGGCCGCCACATAAATTTTGTTTACTATTTTGCCGGCCGGCCCGGTCTGTACAGTCACCAGTGTGCCGCCCAATATTTTACCGGCAAACTCCTGGATGTCTTCCAGCGATTTAGCTACTTTTACCCCGTTAATGCCATTTTCTTTTACTGTACCCTTGCCACGGCCACCTGCATGTATCTGTGCTTTTACAACGGCAAACTTGCTGCCTGTCTGAGTTTTGATCTGGCGGTATGCATCCTCGGCTTCCTGTACAGTAGTGCAGGCAAAACCTTCCTGCACGGGGACGTTATATTTTTTTAATAATTCCTTGGCCTGGTATTCGTGGAGATTCATTCGTAAAAATTTGCGACGAAGATAAGCGATTTCAGGAGAGTGATTCTCCCACCGATTTACCCGCCACTTCTCCTTTTTTAATAATTAGCTATTTTAGCCCCCGGTCAATTCCGTAATATTTATATGCACTGGACCCTCTTATACCTGTTTGTTCTTATTACTGTAAGCAGCTCAGCGCAGGAAAGAAAACTTGAAATAGATTTCAAAACTTCAAAATCATCCGTAGGAGACTATCATACATACACCATTATCAATAAGGAACGAAACAGGGTTTGCATATTGGGCGTAAGCAGGGGTGAGGTAAAAGGGTATATCATTGACGGGAACTATGTTCTACTAAAGGAATTTACAGCGGGAAAAACTCCGGTTTACCAGGTATTGACGGGAGGTTTTTTTGAAGGAGACAAGGTGCATTACCTGCTGGCAACCAGTGAAGATGATGATGAAATCTCACACTATATCTATGATCCCGCCACCGGGTTGAATAATTATATCCCCGCTAACCTGGAGATACGAAAACAAATGTTCATGGGATCCCTGAGTTTAGGTGACCAGTTTTTATTTGTGAGTGTGAAAAAAAAGGAAGACAAGATCAATGTTTATCGTTTTGGGAAAAAAGAAGCTCATGAAGTATTGGAGTTTGCGTACCTGGGATCCGAACTGGGCGAAACAAGCCTGCATAATGCTTTCTCCAAAGAGGATGGATGGTCAAGAAACTCAGAAATTTCTTATATCAATGACTGGGAAGAGCCCTCTATCGATAAAGCAAAAAGTTATGGCAAGATGTATTACCGGAATGATTCCCTCATTATCACCATCGATAAATCAATAAATACTACCCGGGTGCTCGAACTGGACCTGCAAGCAAAAAAAGTCACTTCGCGGGAAATACAACGAACGTTTGAACCCTGTAACGCTGTATCAGGCGCTTTCCAGTCGCATGGTTCTTTTTTACTTGACCGGCATCTTTATTCGGTGGTGTGCTGTAATGATGCCCTTCAATTGTCGGTGCATGATTTTTATACCGGCCGGGTTTTGAAACAATACTCCGCCGGGAAAGATGAAGAAATTAGTTTTCGCAATACGGATATATTGCAGGAAGGCAGTGCTTATTTCTCCGGGGAAGAAAAAAAACTGGAAAAGACAAAACAATTACTGCGCAAAATGACATCAGGCAGAGCCCTGGTAATTGCCAGGAATTCGGCTGCCTTCACGGTAGAATTGACGATAGGCTCTTACGCCATGCTGCGGGGAGGAGGTGGCGGTGGAGGAATGTGGATGGGTGGTGCCCCGGGAATGGCCCCGGTTTATGTCCCGTCGGTCGGCTTTTCCAGGGAATGGACAAAATCAGCCCGTTTCAAATCGCTTTTACACAAAGACGATTTTGAAAAAATGGAGGGGGAAATTGAGCCGCCGCTGGAAGAGAGAATTGAAAAATTTACGAAGAATATTAAGATACCACAGGGAAGCGAAGGTGTTTACCCGGTGGGTAATAAACTCGCTTATTATTACCTGGACAGAAAAAAGAAGACTCTTGTCGTTTCATCTCTTTAATCTTTTATGGGAGGCTGATTTTACCCCGAACAATTTTTTATTACTTTACCCGCATGAAGTTGCCCGCCTGTTTGCTCGTCCTTACCTGCCTGGTTGCCTGCAACCCGCAAAAAAAAATAATGTGGCCGGAAAGAAATTCTTCCTTTACCGGGACAGCATTTTACCAGAAGGCGGCAGCCATGAAATGGGCGGACAGGGATTCGTTGGCGCTCAAAGAGATATTGGCGGGAAATGTACCAGGGTTCCTGAAAAAATTTACTGCCATTCATGTTTCAATTCCGGACTCAATAACCGGCAGGAAAATAAATGCTACCTATTATGTTTCTCCTGATTACTTAGCTGTGGGCACTGACCAGGATTGGGCCAGAATAAACATTACACCAATGGCTGCACAGCGTATCGCAGACAGCCTGCATTGTTTTTTACCGACCCGCAAAATAGTGGATGATGTTTACCGGGCCGCGAAAGTTAAACTGGAACCGGTGCCGATGTATGCTTTCAGGGATAGTACCCCTACCATGTGGCAGCATCATTTGATAATCGAAGGTCAGCGAAAAGGAAGGGTGGGGTTGATCGCCGGCATTAAAAAAGATGTGGTGCTGAGCGGGAAAATTACCAGGGAGAAGCGGCCTGACCGTGTTGCTATTTATGGCTGGCACAAGCCAGGTGGTATGCCTATTCAGCCACTTTATACGGGCCATGTCAACTGGTGGGTTGATTACAGCCAGGGTATCCGGCTTGTTTACCGGAAAATAAAAGTGGACATGCCTGGCGCAGGGGCGGGCGGAAGATGGATGGATTATACGGAAGTATTGAAAGATAAGATTCTTCAGCGGCTGCTGTGCGACGAAGATTTTTGTGATTGCTTCCGGTATAATTATTAAGAGGCGAATCCCGGCGGGTGTCAGCCGGAGCAAATGGTCTTCCTTAAAAATAATGTAGGTTTGCCCGCTTAATCATTGATGTATGGGTAAGAAGAAGCTAAGACTATTTGAAGAAACGGTTAAATTCCTGAAGAAGCATTACCCAACTCCTCCTCAAATTGGTATTGTGCTTGGAACGGGTCTGGGCAGTTTTATCAACGAAATAGCAGTAGAAAAAGAAATAGCTTACGAAGATATCCCGCATTTCCCCCTTGCAACGGTAACAGGTCATTCAGGTAAACTCGTGTTTGGAAAACTGAGTGGGAAAGACGTCGTGGCCATGGCGGGGCGCTTTCATTTTTATGAAGGGCATACGGCACAGGAGGTGGTATTTCCGGTGCGGGTCATGAAATTGCTGGGTGTTGAAACATTACTGTTATCCAATGCTGCCGGTGCTGTTAATCCATCTTTCCGGGTAGGTGATATCATGATCATCAATGATCATGTCAGTTTCTTTACACGGAACCCGCTGATCGGGAAAAATATTAATGAATGGGGGCCCCGTTTCCCGGGGATGAGTGAACCTTATAAAAAGCACCTGGTGCAAAAAGCAAAACTAATTGCGGCCACCCACAATTTTGAGGTGAAAGAAGGCGTGTATATAGGAGTCACCGGTCCTACCTTTGAAACGAATGCTGAATACAGGCTCATTCATTTGCTGGGAGGTGATGTAGTAGGAATGAGTACGGTACAGGAAAGTATAGTGGCCAATCATATGGGGATGGATGTTTTTGCTGTTAGTGTGGTAACCGACCTGGGAATCCGGGAAGAAGGGAATATTATCACGCATGAAGAAGTGCTCGAAGCAGCGCGGCATGCAGAACCCAAGCTGGCTATATTATTAAAAGAATTGGTGGCAGCCATTTAACAAAATGAAAGCTGCATTTGTATTTTTGCTTCGCTAATTTGCTTCCTTATCTAATTCGACACGCTGGTAAACAAATTTACATACCCGTTAATCACCTTATTCCTTATCATATCTGTTTCTACAGGTGCGCAGGAGCCCGTTATCCGCACCATTGGAGAAAGGATACAACAGGTGGGCGGAAACCGCCGCATTGGCCAGGGGGGTGATGACAGTCTTCGCAGGAGGAATAAGCTGGAAGATTCTATTACCATCAGTTTTCGATACCTGGACTCCACCCGGAGTTATAAACTCGATTCTTCCATTTCGGATTTTCTCCGACGGTTTCCCATTCCTGCCACTCATATTTATTTAGGCAATACAGGGAACGCAGCGAAGTCACTTTTATTCACGCCTGATTTTAGACCAGGGTTTGATGCAGGGTTTCATGCCTTTGATATCTATACCTGGAAATTGGAAAATGCACGGTTCTTCAATACTACCCGGCCCTATTCCGAGATCAATTATTTCCTCGGTACCCGCACTGAACAGGTCATTGAATTATTGCATACGCAGAATATAAGACCCAACTGGAATGCCATGTTCCAATACAGGCTGATCAATTCGCCCGGGTTTTTTAAGAGCCAGAAAACGAACCACAACAACTACCTGTTTACCTCCAGGTTCCAGTCAAAGAATCTCCGGTACACCAATTATTTCGTGTTGGCCGGCAATAAACTGATGTCTTCCGAGAATGGAGGAATTATTGATACTTCGGATATACTGAATGATCCTATTTTTAAAGACCGCTTTAATATACCCGCTTACCTCGGAGGGGATGAGGGATTTTCATCCAATTTTTTCAGCACGAAAATTACCACCGGCAATAAATACAGCTTGTTTACCGGGCTATTGCGCCAGCAATATGACCTGGGAAGAAAAGATTCCATCGTGACAGACTCGACGGTGATCCCGTTGTTTTTTCCCCGTCTCCGCTTTGAACATACCGTGCAGCTGGACCAGGATAAATATATATACCATGATTATGTAGCGGATTCTGTTTATTACAAAACGAACTATGATACCACACTCCGTAAACCGGTTGATTCCTTTCAACTGAAAGACAGGTGGCAGTCAGTTACCAATGATCTTTCAATTTACCAGTTTCCAGATGCTAAAAACCTGCACCAGTTTATCAGGCTGGGAATCATGTTGCAGAACCTTAGCGGCGAATTCGAATCAGGGAAGCGGAATTTTTTCAATACGGCCGGTCATGCCGAGTACAGGAATAAAACCCGGAACCAGTTGTGGGACATAGAAGCAAAAGGCAAATTATATTTCACGGGTCTGAATGCCGCCGATTACCAGGCTTATATCAGCCTTCAACGGTTGTTGGGTAAAAAGATCGGGTACATCAAACTGGGATTTGAGAACAGCAGCCGCACGCCTTCCTTCATTTTTGACAGCCGCAGCAGTTTTTATCTTCAAAAAGCTATACAGGATTTCAAAAAAGAAAATAGCACTCACCTTTTTGCTTCTTATTTTTTGCCATCCTTTAAGCTCAGGCTAACCGGTGATTATTACCTGCTCACCAATTATACCTACCTGGCCAATTATTATGAGCTGAAACAGGAGGGTTCCCTATTCAATGTTTTGCAGCTAACCCTGGAGAAAACGATTAAACTGGGAAAACGCTGGAACTGGCATGCTGATATTTATTTTCAGCAGGTGATCGGTGACGCACCCGTGCATGTACCTGCACTTTATGCCCGCAACCGGTTTGCTTATGAAGGAAACCTCGGGTTTAAAAACCTGGATATAGCAATCGGTGCAGAATTCCGTTACCGGGCTCCTTACAAAGCAGATGGTTATTCCCCGCTGCTGGGAAGGTTTTTCTACCAGGACAGCATTACGATCCGGAATCCCCTGCCGGATATTTCCGCCTATGTTCATTTCAGGATCCGTCCTTTTAAGGCGTTTGTCCGTGTTGAAAACCTGAATACGGCCAGGGACCTGGACGGCTTTGGGTTTACCCGGAATAACCTGGTTGCCCCGGGCTATGCCCTCCCGGGTCTCCAGTTCAGGCTGGGGGTGTATTGGAGCTTTGTTAATTGATTTTTAAAGCATTAAAGTTGATAACAATCAGTTCTTAAAACCCGGGTTTGCTACTATCTTTGTATTGTTCATGAAAAAAGCAATTGCCTCAATAGCCGTTTTGTGTTACCTGGTGGTGACCTGCGGGGTAATTGTGAATGCCCACTATTGCATGGACAGGTTGGCTTCCATTCATTTATTTGAAACAAAAGCTTCAGTATGCGGCCAGTGCGGGATGGATATCCACCAGTCTGATGGTTGTTGCCGCGATGAGATTAGTGTTATAAAACTGGACCAGGATCAGAATAAGATACCTGTTCTGGCTTTTGAACTTCCTTCCTTGAATATTACTGCGGTTATTCCATCCGCTTTTATTTCAGCATCCTTTTATAATATTGACGAGCAACGTCATTTTCATAATCACTCCCCGCCTTTGTTATCCGCGCAGGATACCTACCTGCAGAATAATGTTTTCCGGATTTAAGATGGAGCTAACCAGGCAAGTTTGGGTCAGTAAGCTATTGACGCAAGCGTTTATTATTTGTATTTTAACAACCTGATTTTGAATCTTAAATTAAAATGATCATGAAAACATTGAAAATATTTTCCCTGGCCGCTGTTTGCCTCAGTTTTACTACCATGGGTTTTGCCCAGGTAAAAAAAGAAACTTTTAAAGTGTCAGGCAATTGCAGCATGTGCAAATCAAAAATTGAGAAGGCGGCCAAAGAAGCCGGCGCCAAAGATGCCAGCTGGGATGCCGATACGAAGGTATTGACCGTTTCTTATAAGAGCAGCAGTACCAATACCGAAAAGATCCAGGAAAAAATTGCAGCTGTAGGATATGACAATGCGGGTGCCACAGCTTCTGCGGATGCATATGACAAACTTCACGGGTGCTGCAAATACGACAGAACTGCCGATGCTAAAAAAGATGCCTGCTGCAGCGGCGACACCAAATGTTCAGAACACCAGGGCAAAATGGATTGCTGTAAAGACGGCAAATGCACCATGCCTGGACATGATGGTAAAGATTGCTGCAAAGACATGAATTGTTGTAAAGACGGCAAATGCACCATGCCCGGTCATGATGGTAAAGATTGCTGCAAGGTCATGGATTGTTGTAAAGATGGCAAATGCACCAAAGAAGGACATAACGGGGCAGATTGTTGTAAAAAATCCTGACATACACAGTGAAAAAACCTGACATGAAAAAACTGTTATTGATCATCACAATAACCCTGCTGGCTGTGCAGTCCCGGGCCCAGTTTAAAACGGCCACCCTGCAGGCCACCGGCCTGACCTGTGCGATGTGCAGTAATGCAATCAACAAAGCGTTACAGGCCGTTCCTTTTGTCGAATCAGTAAGGTCAGATATAAAGAATTCTGCCTTTGCAATTGTATTTAAAGAAGGAGCGGAAACAGACATTGATGCTTTAAAAGCTGCCGTGGAGGACGCGGGGTTCTCGATCGGGAACCTGAAGTTGACCGCGACTTTTACAGCAATGAATATTGACAATGACAAACATGTAAAGTTTGGGCAGCACAATTTTCATTTCCTGAATGTGACAGGCCAGACGCTTAATGGTGAAGCAACGATCACGGTGGTCGATAAGGACTTTATTACGGCGAAGCAATTCAAAAAAATAAGTGCTTCGTCCAAAAAGCCATGCGTGGGGAATGGTAAATCGGCTTCCTGCTGCGCTGACGAAGGAATACCTGCCAATGCACGGGTATACCATGTTACTATTTGATGAAATTCAGCTACTCTTCCCGCGGGAAGAGTAGCTTTTAAAAAATAGCTATGAATAACTATCGTTTTTTTAATTCAACCCTTTTGTGTTTGCTGCTCAGTTTGATGGCGGCCGCCCAGCCGCAACAAGGGCAACCCGCCATTGAAATTGCCTTACCCTCGGCCAATGGTGACACCATCCGGCTTTCTGCTTTAAAAGGGAAGATAGTCTTACTCGACTTTTGGGCATCCTGGTGTGGTCCCTGCAGAACATCGAATAAAAGTCTCACAAAGATTTATTCAAAATATAAGGACAAGGGTTTTGAGATATTCGGTGTTTCACTGGATGATGAGCCTCAAAAATGGAAGCATGCTGTTCAAAAAGACAAAGTGAGCTGGCTGCAGGTAAATGAGCCAGGTGGCTGGCAGGCGAAAACGGCTATCGCCTGGGATATTATGGCCATCCCCACCTCTTACCTGATCGGTAAAGACGGGAGACTGATCGCGATGGACCTGGAAGGCAAGGAACTGGAAAAAGCACTGAAATATTTGCTTGATAAATAAATCGAGTTATGAGGAAACCGTGGATACTGGTTTTATTCCTGGTGGTTACCACACGAATCCCGGCACAGGAATTATATGTATTTTCTGAACCGGCTTCCAATATGCCGGCTCATTCCATCAGTGCCAAACTTACCGGCCATTTTGTTACCAGGGATAATATTTATGGTCGCCTCTCGCAGCGCTACATGCCGGAAATCATGTTTGGTTTTAGCAAGAAAGTGATGGTACACCTTTCGGCAACATTTGCCAATATGCACACCAATAACTTTGATTTTGAGTCTGTATCCGTGTATGGCAAATACAGGTTTCTTTCAAATGATGAGATTCATCAGCATTTCCGTATGGCCATCTTTGCCGATGCATCCTATACCCGGGTGCCTTTTCATTATGATGAGATTACGCTGATGGGAGATAAGAGCGGCGTGGAAGCGGGCATCATTGCCACCCAGCTTTGGAACAAGTTTGCTTTGTCGGGCACGGTAAGTCATACCCAGGTGCTGGACAGGTCCAGGCATGATAAGGTGATCTATGTGCCTGCCCGTAATTACCAATCCTTCAATTATGTTTTATCTGCGGGATATCTGTTGTTGCCAAGGGAGTATACGGATTACAGGCAACTGAACCTCAATCTTTACTTTGAAATGCTGGCCCAGCAAACACTCGACCGTAAAGCCCATTTTGTGGACCTTGCCCCGGCGCTGCAGTTTATTTTCAACAGCAACGCCAAACTGAATGTCGGGTACCGCTTCAAGGTTAGCAGCAATATGGACCGGATGACCAATCAAAGCTGGCTGGTAAGTTTTGAACGTACTTTTCTGAATGCACTCAGGAAAAAAATCTAAGGCTGGGGCATTGAAAAGATGGGGTTGTACCCATCGCACAAAAACCGTTGGGTCTTACTGTTACTGAACCTGAAAATATGGTCAAATGAAATATATACTTCTTTCCGCGCTGTCATTATCAGTTGCATTAACTGCCTGCAATTCAAACAAGGAAAAGGCAAAGGAAACAAAAGCAAAAGAAACAGAAACAAAAACAAAAACTGAAGAAGTTGCCACACCTGAAAAATTGTACGCCTGCCCGATGCACCCCGAAGTAACAGGGAAGAAAGGTGATAGGTGTCCAAAATGTAATATGGAACTTACTGAACTTGCCGGGAAGGAGTAGGGCCAGTCTACCCGGCAGGACTGAACAGAAAACACGGGCAGTGAACTCACATCAACCGCAGTGGGAAGTTTACTGTACAGCACAAAAAAGAGAAAATGATAACGTTAAGAATGTTTTTAGTCGTCATTGGATTGTTAACCTGGTCCTCAGTTCCTGCCCAAACAGTAACCTACACCTGTCCGATGCATCCTGAAATACATGCCACAAAACCAGGAAATTGCCCCAAGTGTGGAATGAAACTGGTGAAGGAGAAACCAAAGACGGTTAATAAACCGGCTGTTAAGAAAAAGCCCGTGGTAACGCCCGTGAATACGAAACCGCCAAAAGCAGTCAGTAAGGACAGCAGCAATATAAAAGACAGCCTGCAGGTGTTTCCAAATAAACCAATAGATACTGTCGGTTACACTTGCCCCATGCACCCGGAAGTAAAAAGTGATAAACCAGGCAATTGTCCAAAGTGCGGAATGAAATTGGTAGAAGAAAAACCAGAGTCAAAGGCGGATGACTTGAACATGAACCCGGTCGATAGTGGAGATCTCAATCCTGTCCTGGAGAATAGAAAAAAGGCAAAGGTAAACCTGGGTCCAATCAAAACCACGGTAAATAAAATCCCCCCACGCACCGTTCGGTACGATTTATACATAGCGGATACGATGGTGAATTTTTCAGGAAAATCAAAAAGAGCTATAGCAGTAAATGGACAAATTCCCATGCCGACTTTAACATTTACGGAAGGTGACACGGCAGAGATATATGTACACAATAGATTAAGAGAGGAAACATCGCTGCACTGGCATGGACTGTTTTTACCCAACCGGTTTGATGGTGTACCTGGCCTGACACAGATGCCCATAAAGCCAGGCGCGACTTATTTATACAAATTCCCGATTATCCAGCATGGCACACACTGGTATCACAGCCACACACAGTTACAGGAACAGATCGGGATGTATGGTGCGTTTATTATGAATAAGAGAGAAGAATGGGATATAGTTACCATTCCTGTCATATTGAGTGAATGGACGGATATGAAACCCGGAGAAGTTCACCGCAGTCTTCATGCAGCTACGGATTGGTTTGCCATACAAAAAGGAAGTACCCAAAGTTATACTGAAGCAATAAAAAAGGGGCGTTTTAAAACTAAATTGATCAATGAATGGAAACGGATGAATGCTATGGATGTAAGCGATGTCTATTATGATAAATTTCTGATTAACGGGAAAAACCAGTTCGAACAGCCTCAGTTTAAGGGTGGAGATAAGGTCAGGTTGCGTATTGCTAATGCAGGTGCTTCTTCCTATTTCTGGCTTACCTGGGCAGGTGGCAAGATAACGGTGGTAGCCAGCGATGGAAATGATTTGGAGCCAGTCGAAGTTGACAGGTTGATCATTGCAGTGTCTGAAACCTACGATGTAGTTCTTACCGTGCCGACCGACAGTGCCGCATTCGAATTTTTGGCGACTTCAGAAGACAGAACAAAATCAGCGTCGTTGTGGCTTGGAAAAGGAATTAAACAATCTGCTTCTCCTTTGCCCCGTTTAAAATATTTTGCCGGCATGAAAATGATGAATGGCATGATGGACATGAGGGGTAACATAATAGACATGGATGGCATGAAAATGCAAAACCAGGTCATGGATATGAACACAGTGATGTACCCGGAAATTACAGGAGAAGAAAAATCAAGGGGTGTGGCGGGCCATACTGATACGATGCAGGGCGATAACATGCACAAAATACATGGGCCTGATGACCACGGTTTGACAGGTATGAGTAAGACCAGTGAAACCCCTGATATTATTACCTTAAACTACATGATGTTGCGCGCCCCTGAAAAAACAACCTTACCTGCCGGGCCATTAAAAGAACTAAAATTTGATTTGACAGGAAACATGAACCGTTATGTATGGACACTAGATAATAAAACAGTTTCTGAAAGCGACAGGATTTTAATCAGGAAGGGAGAAAATTTAAGAATTATCATTTTCAATAATAGCATGATGCGTCATCCAATGCACCTGCACGGGCATGATTTCAGGGTACTGAACGGGCAAGGTGAGTATGCCCCTCTTAAAAATATAATCGACATCATGCCTATGGAAAAGGACACCATTGAATTCGCTGCTACGGAAAGCGGGGACTGGTTTTTTCACTGCCACATACTTTATCACATGATGAGCGGCATGGGCCGGGTATTCCGGTATGAAAATTCTCCAGCCAATCCTGATATTGCCGACCCAAAGCAGGCACAGCGTATATTATTCAGGGATGACCGGATGTTTCACGTTATGGGCAGAATTGGCCTTGAAACCAATGGAAGTGATGGGGAAGCCATGATGACTAATACCAGGTGGAAATTGAGTACACTATGGCACGTGGGATATCATGATAAACATGGGTATGAAAGTGAGACAATGGCAGGACGTTATCTTGGCCGGATGCAATGGTGGTTCCCCTATATTGGGTTTGATTATCATTATAAAATGGAAGGAGGGCCCAAAAATATTTTCGGAGGTGAAGAAACAAATTGGTTTGGTCAACCCAGTAATAAAAACAACCGGAAAACTGTAATCGCAGGGGTGGCCTACACATTGCCTATGCAGGTAGTAGCAGATGCCCGGGTGGATGGAAATGGGAAAATCAGGTTTCAATTATCAAGGGAAGATATTCCTGTCTCGCCCCGGCTGCGGTTTAATTGGATGATTAATACAGACAAAGAGTATATGGCCGGTTTCAGGTATATTCTTACCAAGTATTTCAACCTATCCACGCATTATGACAGCGATATGGGTATAGGAGCTGGTATAACTATCACCTACTGACAATTGAAGCTGATTTTTTCCCGCCGGAATGAAAAAGTTCTTATATTTGACTAAATATATTTTTAGACAAGACTAAAAATTTATTTAGAACAACTGAATAATGAAGAAACTGTTTATTATTTTTTTCCTGGTAACGGGTATCGTAGCCTGCCAGAAATTATTACCGGGTGCCCCCGGTGATGATGAAATCCTGGATGGACCCATCGAAGGATTGACAGCTGAACAAAACCTGGTTTTCCTCCGGGGAGATATAGCTTTTAACGATGATGTATTTACACCCGCCAATGGCCTGGGACCAATATTTGTGGCCACTTCCTGTGCGAGCTGCCATGCAGGTGATGGGAAAGGACATCCATTTACCATGCTTACCCGGTTCGGACAAACTGATGTTACAGGAAACCAGTTTCTGCACCTTGGCGGACCTCAATTACAGCACCGGGCCATTCCCGGTTTTCAACCGGAACAAATACCAGCAGGAGCCACATTCGCTAAGTTCATGCCGCCGGCCAACACCGGCCTCGGCTTATTAGATGCAGTCCCGGATGCTGTTCTAGCCGGGTTATCCGATGAAAATGACATAAACGGGGATGGAATATCAGGTCGTCCCAACTGGCTTAGTATTCCTGTTTATGCTGTTCCGAGACCAGCTTCCGTGCTTCAAAATGGAAAATACATGGGCCGTTTTGGAAAGAAAGCCGCTGCCTATGATTTGTTACAGCAAACGGCCAATGCGTATAACCAGGATATTGGTATTGCATCTGTATTCGAACCGAATGATACTTATAGCGGTTTGCCGATCGACCCGGAAGTATCTACCCAAATAGTAAATGATGTCGTATTCTATTTAAAGACACTGAAACCTCCGGTTCAGCGAAACCAGCAGGACGCTGATATACAAAGCGGGCGCCAGGTCTTTTTAAATACAGGCTGCGGTAATTGCCACACCCCTCAGCTAACTACGGGATTCTCTCCGGTTGCTGCATTATCCAATAGAACCTTTTTTCCCTATACTGATATGTTGCTTCACGACATGGGACCCGGGTTGAATGACGGGTACACCGAAGGTTCTGCTGCAACCGCTGAATGGAAAACACCCGCCCTGTGGGGATTGGGCCTTTCAAAAAATTCGCAGGGTGGGCAATATTTTTTATTACATGACGGCCGGGCCAGGAGCATTGAAGAAGCCATCACGCTGCATGCGGGAGAAGGCTCCCAGAGCAAAAATAATTTCCAGCAATTAGCACCCGCTGACAAAGCCCGGCTCATAAAATTCCTGGAATCACTTTAAGAATGGACAGAAGAAAGTTTATAAGAAACAGCTGCACGGCCTGTTTATCCGCAACCGGTGTGACGGCTGTATTATCATCCTGTACAGCCACCCGTTATATCAGTGGTACGCTGGGAAAAGACGGATTGACAATTGATATAAATGAATTCGTGACCAGGCAGCAGGGGAAAACCGCCTACCGTCCATTTATTATTATCAGGAATGAAGCCTTGCAGTATCCTGTATGTGTATACCGGTTCAGTGAAAACGAGTATTCAGCTTTGTGGATGAAATGCACGCACCAGGGTGCTGAATTACAGGTATCGGGTGATTACCTGCAATGTACCGCACATGGCAGCGAGTTTAATAGCAAAGGCACGGTAAAGACGGGCCCGGCAGACAGGAATCTCCGGAATTTCCCGGTATCGGTTGCCGGCAATCAATTATTTATTGACCTCAGAGCTATATGAAAAAAATATACTTATTCATTTTCTTTTTTTGTTGGGTTACTTCTACAGTAACTGCGCAGGTTGATCCTTCGTTGCTCCGGCGGATTCCGCAGGATACCAGCAAGCCGCAATTGAATATGGATGCTGTATACAATCGTCCTTTCCTCCAGGCTGGGAAGTTGCCGGTGGCACTTGGCGGATACGCGGAAGCCAACTACCAGTACCTGCAGCAGGACGGTGTAACAGAAGGTCACCAGTTCCAGATGAGAAGGCTCACGTTGTTTGTCTCTTCTTCCATCGCCAACCGGATTAAGTTTCTAAGCGAGATTGAGTTTGAAGACGGCACCAAGGAAATCAATATTGAGTTTGCTTCGGTGGATATTGAATTTAACCCCCTTTTGAATTTCCGCGGCGGTATCGTTATGAATCCTATAGGCGCGTTTAATCAAAACCATGACGGTCCAAAGTGGGAATTTGTTGACCGGCCGCTTTCTGCTACGCAAATGTTACCGGCCACTTTCAGTAATGTCGGGTTTGGCCTTTATGGGAAGCAATACCGGAAGGACTGGGTATATGCTTATGAAGTTTACCTGACCAATGGTTTTGATGACCGGGTTATTGCCAATGGGGAGAACAAAACTTTTCTTCCGGCCACCAAGGAAAACCCCGACCGCTTTGAAGAAAGTTTTAACGGCAGTCCCCTTGTCACCGGTAAAGTAGCGTTAAGAAATAATAAAGCAGGGGAACTGGGTCTTTCTTATATGGGGGGGGTGTATAATAAATACCAGGAAGATGGTTTGCGGCTGGATAAAAAAAGAAGAGTGAATGTTTTTGCTATTGACTTTAATACAACGGTTTCAAAAACAAAAACGGTTGTCAATGGCGAATGGGCCTGGGTTAAGGTGGATGTTCCTGATACGTATTCGGAACAGTTTGGGGAAAAACAGCAGGGTGGTTTTATTGATCTTGTGCAGCCTGTGTTCAAAAAACCGGTTTTCGGATTTGAGAAATCAGTGATCAATGTTGCCCTGCGGTTAGAGTATGTTGACTGGAATAAAGGAAAATTTTCGGCTACCGGGTCCAACATTGCTGATGATATTTTCTCCCTTGTTCCGGCGATCAGCTGGAGGCCGGGAGCGCAAACTGTCCTGCGGTTAAACTACCGGTACAACTGGCAAAAAGATATCCTGGGAAATCCGGCTTCAAAGCTCGCGGGTTTCCAATTTGGTATCGCCACCTATTTTTGAGTTTTTTCTTTTGCCCTGCCGGCTATTCTCCTGCCCAACAGCAGCTTGAGAACCCGCTGGTTTGTATTTTCAGTCAAACCAAATAAAAAACCACCATTGATCTCCCACATAGGATGAAGATAAAGGTCGATCACCGGGCCGGCCAGGTGTTCCTGCAGGTTGCCCGGTAATACTCTTTTGAATGAACCCAGGCTGCCATAATATTCAATCCCCAACCCCAGTTTTTGATTGATTGTATATACGGTCTTAAACTGGGGCGATATACCCACCCCTTTTTCCGGCCCCGATATTACAAAGTCTAAATTCGGGTTAAACGAAAAATACCAGTTCCTGAGTGTTTTATCTATGATAGGACGAAGTTCACCCTGCCAGCAAAATTGGCTTGTATCATCCGGCCTGAAAAAACCGAACTCGAGGGAAAGGCTGGCGCCCATATTCCATTTCCATGACTCGGGTACCGTGATCCTTGGTCTTACCTGGTTGCCCAAATATTGAAAACCGCCGCCGGGTGCAACCCCGGTGAATGTGTAAAAGCCAATTTCAAAATTCTTTCCAAAACCATGCGTGATCTCCAGGGTTTCATTGGTCCATTTGGCTGAACGGGGAACGGTGAGCAGTTTACTTCCCTTGAATGTATAATTGGAATGCAATTCAAATATGGTCCATTGATGCTGGATCGTTGGCGAAGCGTAAACCTGTATTTCGTTATCAGCCTGTGCATAGCTTGCCAGGTGGGCATAACTGGAAAATAAAATAAGCAGCTGTCTTATCATCCCCATGATTATTTATAATCGTCCCGTGCCGGGCTGAAGGCATCAATGACCTTACAGGCTGTTTTCGCAATAGCTGAATGAGGCGTATTGGAAGTTATGACATGATACATACCGGCTGTCAGTAAACAAGCTTCGCCGCCGATCACCATATCCAGCTCTCCCTCTAAAATATAAGTGATCTGTTCGTGCACATGCTGGTGCGTGGGTATGCTGCTCCCCGCTCTTAATTCAACATAACCAAAGGTCATGCTGTTAGCATGGGCGTAATATCCCGTGATACCGGGTACCAGTTCTTTGGGACTGATATTTTTAATTTGTTGCATACAATAATTGGTTCAAATTATTTCTCAAAATAACAAAAACTTCCACCCACCCATTCTTTGTCTTTGTTATAACGAACACCGATCATTTTTCCCTTGCTCAGCCTTCCCAGGTTATTGGTCGCGACAGGTCTCGCTTCACCGTCTTTCCAGAAATAGAATAGCCTTATCTCGGCCTTGGCCGGCACATCCGGGGTATTAATTACTTCTGCATATTTTACTTTCCGCTGCAGGATCCAGTTTTCCGGGTCTTTTACTTTGTCTATATCCTGCCGCGTCACGTCAATGACCACGCCCTGCCCTGCGAAAGAGAACAACGGCTTTAATACATAATTTTCGAGGTCAGCGGGTATTTGTTTTACTTCATTTAAATAAAACGTTTGTGGCACATAGGGATGCCGGATCAGCGGGAGCGTGTATTTGCTGATCCTGTAAAACCAGTTTGGGTGCGGGCACCATTCCACCTCCAGGGGTTCAAAGAAAATTTTTCCTTTTTCCTGCACTTCCGGACTCTGTTGTTCCAGGTCATCAAAGATGACACGGTTGTAAATTCTCTTCACCGCAGTCTTCTGGCCATCAAGCAGGTAAAACAGTTTGTTACCTTCCCTTATCAGCTCCGTCAGGCAAACCATCCTGATACCCAGGTAATCTTCCGTACAAAAAAAATCGATCCTTGTTTTTTGTTTTTTGGGGAATATTTCCAGCAGGATTACATTTTCCGGGTCATGGCCCGCTATAATGATATCTTTCATTGCCCGGATATAGCTTTCCCGGTCATAATCACCCAGGTAACAGGAAAAATTGTCCGCCACCGGGAAATGATGCCTGAATACATCATCCAGCAATACTTCATAGGCAAACAGGGAAGGAAACCCCTGCATTTCGATCAGTTGTGGCTCATACCCGCCGCTGTCATTAATACAAATACCAAAGTCAAAGGCAATAAAATGAGTATGATCGTTTTCACCAGGTACCTGCCAGTTCCGGGGAATCGCATTTTTGGTAAGTTCCTTGAAGGATGGGTCGACAATGATGTTGATAATGCTTTCACAGGCATCCAGCATTTTGTCTGTAAAATCCTTCGGAACAAAGATGGGAGTTTCTGCAACACGGAAGTCAAGCGCATCCCGGTGTGCAGCGTGAAGTTCTTTTAAAAAGGCCTCATATTTTTCCGTTGTAAATGCGCTGTTGTAAGCTTTGCGGATGGCCGGTATCATAATGCCTGTTTTCAACGGAAGTTAGCAAATGCCCGGCGGGGAACCAAAACAGGGAGAAAATCTTATACCATTACTTCCTGTAATTGTTCAACCGCGTTATTCAGGAAATTGGGGAGTATATGGGCCTGGGTCCACATGATCTTGTCAGGATCATTTAAATGTTCCAGCATGCTGATAAGTTTATCCTCGCCGTGACTTTCAATAACCGTTTGCCGTTTTTCTGCTGTCTGCAGGTACATGCTCATACCTTTTGCATCGGCTTCGGGATGAAACTGTGTACCAATCATGTGATCATTGAACCGGATACCCATGATAGCCCGTTCATAGGGCACATGGGGACGACTTTTTTCAATACAAAGAATTTTAGCACCCATTTCCGTCAGCAGGTTGTGGTTGGGTTGAATAACCTGGAAGTCGCGGCTGTCCACGGCATAAAATGGATCACGAAGTGCATCAAAAACAGGTTCATCCTTACCTCCCTCCAGCATATGAACCGGGAACACACCAAAGGCGGTTGATTTTCTTTTGGAAACCAAACCCACATTAAAATAACGGCTGGCCAGCTGGAAGGAATGACAGATAAAAAAAATGTACTTCTTCCGGATGTTCGAAGGGTTTGCATTCCAGCGTTCCATTTTGTCAAGCCACCGGCACCAGGCAATATCCCAATCCTCAAAACGGCTCACTAATGGATCACCGGGTCCCCCGCTGGAAATATATACATCAAAGGAAGCATCAGGCAGTTCATTTTTCAATCTCACATCAAATTCCACTGTATGCAGGTCAAGCTGGTTGGATTCACCCCATTCGCGGAGGATGGTACGGATACAGCGCATGCCCTGGTTGGCTTTGCCTTCATAGAGATCGAGGATTGCTACTTTTACAGCCCTGTTTTCATTCCAGCTCATTCAACAAAAATAATGATTTTATAATGCATTACACAGCCGGTTGGGTAGTGGAATTACGCACAATTGTGGGTTCTATTGATTCAAATTAAGCGTTATTAATTATGCGGGTTCTATTTTTTTTCGTAAACCTTTTCACCCCCAACAAAAGTTTTCAGTACCATCGTTTGCAGGAGCTCATTTTCCGCCGCCTGCAGAATGTCTTTATCAAGGATGATAAAATCTGCAAACTTCCCTTTTTCAAGGCTTCCTTTTTCGTGTTCTTCAAAATTGGACCTGGCTGCCCAGATGGTCATTCCTCTTAGTGCTTCTTCCCGTGTCAGGGCATTTTCTGTTTGATAACCATTTGCCGGCCAGTTTTTGGCATCCTTTCTGACAACGGCGGCAAAAAAAGTTTTGAACGTGGAAATGTCTTCAACGGGGAAATCAGTTCCCAGTGCAATCCACCCATTTTGCTGCAGGAGCTGTTTAAAAGCATAAGCTCCTTTCACTCTTTCTGCACCAAGCCGGTCACCGGCCCAGTACATATCCGAGGTGGCATGCGTGGGTTGCACGGATGGTATAATAGAATTGATTCCAAACAAATTAAAATCATTTGGATTGATCACCTGTGCATGCTCAATGCGCCACCTCAGATCATTCCTCCCGTTTAAATATCTGGCATAAATATTCAGCATAGTGCGGTTGCCACTGTCGCCGATTGCATGGGTACACATCTGCCAGCCTTTTTTTGAAATATAATTGGCCACTGAGTCAAAGTGCTTGGGGTTGCTTAACAGGAAACCATAAAGCCCCGGTTTATCGCTGTAAGGCTGTAGTAAGCAGGCACCCCTTGAACCCAATGCGCCATCGCCGTACACCTTAAAACTTCTCACATTCAAACGGTCCGTTTTGATGATCCCGTTCCGGTCCGCATAATCATAATTTGTTTTTTCATCACTGAGCATTACGTACAATCGCATTTTCAGATCTCCGCTGGCCTGTAATTCCCGGATCATATCAACCGATACATAACTCAGGCCGCAATCATCGATAGTAGTTAAACCCATGGCGAAACAATTTTTTTCGGCAGCCTGGAGGGCCTTTTTAAACTGCTCCTGTGTCGCGTCAGGAATTTTTGCCGAAACAAGATCAACTGCATTGTCGATCAGGATCCCGGTTAGTGTTCCTTCCATTTCTTCAATCTCTCCGCCTGTTAAAGTATCACCGGCTTTTATTCCTGCCATGTCCAGCGCTTTCTGGTTGGCAACGGCAGCATGACCATCCACACGGGTCAGCAGTACCGGCCTGTCAGGAAACAGCTCACTTAATTTTTCATTGGTTGGGAAATCTTTTACTGCCCAGTCATTCTGGTCCCAGCCACGGCCGGTTATCCAGGCTTCTTTACCATCCTGCCCGGCAGGGAGGTTTTCTGCGGCAAAAACTTTTACCCTCTCAATAGCTTCTTCCCAGCTTTCGGTCCCCATTAAATTTACCCGCTGCAGGCTGGTGCCATAACCCACAAAATGCGCATGCGCATCAATGAAACCGGGATAAATGAATTTCCCCGCTGCATCCAGTTTTTCCGGGCTGTCATATTTTTCTTCCAGCTCAGCTGTTTTACCTACTGCCACAATCTTCCCGTCTTTTACCGCCATTGCTTCCGCGATGGAAAAAGAGGAGTCTACGGTATAAATGCGGGCATTGAATACCAGCAGGTCAACTTTTTCTTTCCGGGAACAGGAACATAAAAAAATGCCAAACACTATGGCGGCCGGCAGGTGTATTTTTTTCATCGGATGAAAATACAGAAATTAATGATTTACCTTTTACCTAAAATCACTTGTTATGAAGCGCCTACTTTTTTTGCCGGTGGCATTGATGGTTATCCTTTCCTGCAGCCAGCCATCCAGCCAGGATACGGGGAGTCATATCCATCTTTCAGATTATTATAACTATGGTGACACCGGGATACAGTCCGCCGGTATTAAAATGATTCCCATCCAGACACCGGTGGGCAATTTTAAGGTATGGACAAAGCGGTTTGGCAACAATCCCCGCATCAAAATATTGTTGCTGCATGGCGGACCTGCCATGACGCATGAATACATGGAATGCTTTGAAAGCTTTTTCCCGAAAGAAGGCTTTGAGTTTTATGAGTACGACCAGTTAGGTTCCTATTACAGCGACCAGCCAAAGGACAGCAGCCTGTGGACCACCGAAAGGTTTGTCGAAGAAGTGGAGCAGGTACGAAAAGCCATTGGCGCTGACGCAGCAAATTTTTATTTGCTTGGTAATTCATGGGGTGGAATCCTGGCAATGGAATATGCGCTCAAATACCAGCAGCACATGAAGGGGCTGATCGTCGCCAATATGATGGCCAGCGCCACTGACTACGGCAAATATGCCAGCGAGGTACTGGCGCCACAGATGGATAGTCCTGTGCTGGCAGAAATCCGGGCGCTGGAAGCCAAAGGAGATTTTACCAATCCGCGTTACATGGAATTGTTATTACCCAATTTTTACGCAAAACATCTTTGCCGTCTTCCTGAATGGCCCGAACCGGCTAACCGTTCCTTTAAGCATATAAATGCGGAGATCTATACGATGATGCAGGGACCTTCCGAGTTTGGTATTGCCGGAAGACTGGCTACATGGGATATAAAGAACCGGCTCAAAGAAATAAAGGTGCCCACGCTAATGATAGGCGCAAAGCATGATACGATGGATCCTGAAGCGATGGAAGAACAAAGCAAACTGGTGCAGAAAGGCCGCTATCTCTATTGCCCTAACGGTAGCCACCTGGCCATGTGGGATGACCAGCAGGTTTTTATGAATGGGGTGATCGGGTTTGTTAAAGATGTTGATGCGGGGAAATTCTAGTGGTGTAAGTTCTGTAGCGCGGGTATTCGCCTACCAGGTTTTCATATCCAGCCTGGTATCCACCGGTGTGTTTTTTTCTTATAGTCCAGGTAACTTTTCCCAAACTGTTTTTCCAGCGTGGGTTCTTCATAATAAACAACAAACAAATGAAATAAGACCATGTATAGGATTGAAAATATAAGAATGGAAATTGAATGACGGACCAAACCAAATCCAATCAATAAAATAAATCCTCCAATATACATCGGGTTCCTTACATAGCGGTAGGGTCCGGTTGCAACAAATTCGGTCGGTGCATCAAAGAATGCAGGCGTTCCCTTTCCGCGTATAATAAAAAAAGTTACACAAGTTAAAACAAGCAGGCCTCCTGCTGCCATCAGTAAAATCCCGGGAAGGGTAGCCCACGCAGGTAAGACCCAACCAATTTTTTGATCGTAAATACGAACACGCTCTGCTATCCAGCCAAAAAAAAAGATGAACAACGGAACATAGATGATGGATCTGAATATCCTGAAATAAAGATTCATTTCAACGATTGGTAGATGCGGGGCTATCCTTTTCAAAAAGATAATCCGCTCACTTACACGCCCGCCAGGAACTGGCTATGGATATACTCTGCTACGGCGCTCAGGTTCCTTGATTTTTCAAAAACAGCCAGCTGGCGGTCGGCACCCGTGCCATTTTCCAGCATTTTATGTACGTGTGCTACCCGGTGGCGGCTGCCAAGATGGTCAAGTACCGGGTCCAGGAAATCAAGCAGCTCATAGATCAATGCCCGGGTGTTCACTTCTTCTTCTTTTCCGAAATCGATCAGGTAACCATCAACGCCATAACGGCTGGCCCTCCATTTATTCTCATTGAGCAAGGCTCTGGAATATTGTATGAAGTTCAGGTTCTTGGAACGTAACATATAAATCCGTGCACAAATGGCCTGGAACAATGCGGCAATGGTAATTGTTTCATCCACGGTCATCGGGATATCACAGATACGGAACTCTACTGTATTAAAAAATGGATGCACCCGCAGGTCCCACCATATCTTTTTCGCATTGTCAATGCAATTCGTTTTGATCAGGAGTTTTACATAGTTATCATAAGCTTCGATACTTTCAAAAGCGTCGGGAATTCCCGTGCGGGGGAATTTATCAAATACTTTGGTCCGGAAAGATTTATAGCCCGTCATCCTGCCTTCCCAGAAGGGGGAATTGGTGCTCAATGCAAAAATATGCGGCAGGAAATAACGGGTGCTGTTCGCAATGTGGTTGGCCATTTCCCGGTTCTCCATGCCCACGTGCACGTGAAGCCCGAAGATGAGGTTACTCCTGGCAGCTTCCTGCAGTTCATTGACAATCTCACTGTAGCGGATATGGTCCGTGATCAGCTGGCTTTCCCAGTGACTGAAGGGATGCGTACCGGATGCACCCATGGCAAATCCCAGGTCAGTAGCTATACCGCTGATCGTTTTACGCAGGGATGCCACATCAGAAAAAGCCTCATCGATATCGGCACAAATATCGGTCCCCACTTCCACCACTGCCTGGTGCATTTCAGCTTTTACCTTATCCTTGATCACCTTTTGTCCTTCCTGTACGATCTTCTGTTCATGGCTTTTCAGTTCAAAGGTATTGGGATCCAGCACCATGTATTCTTCTTCCACGCCGAGTGTAAAGCTCTTATAGTTTAATATCATAAGTCAGTTTAAAGTTTTTGGCTTGTAGTTTATAATTGATTTACGATTGGTGAAAGAGACCTACTGGTTTAGTACTGCTCTGCCTTCAAACTAAAAAAATAAACTACAAACGATTTATACCAACGGGCTTTTATTACTGCCCCTTCTTACATATTCTCCCCAGGTAAGATTGTCTGCACCCTCCTTATTTTCCATGGCTTTTTCAATGGCATAATTAGCGGAGGTTTCCACCACCCATTCAAAATTCTCTTCACCAACGCTGGGCTTGTCAGCATCAGGAGCAGGGTTACAAAAATCAATCGCATAAGGCACACCATCCCTGACGGCTAACTCGACCGTGTTGAAATCATAGCCGAGGTATTTATTGATCCGCAGAACGATATCTGTCATTTGTTTCAACCTTTCGGGGGAGGGTTTGAAATCAGCGACATAACGGAGATGGTGCGGGTTGCGCGGCTCATAAGACATAATCCGTACATGTTTGCCGCCGATGCAATAACAACGGTAATATTCCGTGAACACTATTTCTTCCTGCAACAACATGACCAGCTGTGCTGTTTCGCTGTGTTTATTGAAAAAATCTTCCGAACTGGTTAATTTATATACATGTTTCCACCCGCCACCGGCAAATGGTTTCATATAAGCCGGGAATCCAACATATTTAAAAATGGCATCCCAGTCAAGCGGGAAAGCGAGGTTACTGAACGAATCATCCGTAGTATCATCCGGCAAATCCCGCGAGGGAATGATGGCTGTTTTGGGGACCGGTACATCTACTTTGGTCATCAGGCAGTTGTTGAAATATTTATCATCGGCACTCCACCAGAAAGGATTGTTGATGACGGCGGTTCCGGTTACGGCAGCATTCTTAAGCCAGGTCCTGTAAAAAGGTACATCCTGTGAAATCCGGTCAATAATAACAGCATAACCGCTATGCACCCCCTGCATGGCTTTATCAATCCGCACGGGTTCGGCCACAATACCGGGAACCTTTTTGCTGTTTACTCTTGCCACAAATGCTTCAGGAAATGTGCGTTCCTTGCCGTGTAGAATTCCGATTTTCTTCATAAAGAGTTTTTTGTTGAATGATTAATAGGTGAGCCGTGACAGGATGATGCCATATGCTGGTGCGGCTTTTCCAAATTTATTTTTTAGCCATCAAATAAACAAATTAAGATAGGTGTTTTAGCACCTTCTTTGAGATAAAAGCCCGGAAAGGGGATTTGTTATCAAATTCTTACTTTTGGCGCCATGCAAATGGCAAATGAATCCGGTATTCTGACCGAAAATGAAATAATTAAATCTGTTTACCTGAAGCGGGAAGTTCATGTTGATTTTTTCCTGCCCCGCACAGCGACCGACTCTTCTTCGATAAGTCTCCTCCTTATCAATGATGGGCAGGACATGAAGAAAATGCATTTTGAATCTATCCTGGACAAATTATACGCCGGACAAGCCATTGAACCCCTGCTATATGTAGCCATTCACGCCGGCGTCGAACGTAAAATGGAATACGGCACCCAGCACCAGCCAGATTTTAAAGGGCGGGGCGCCAAAGCCGGGTTGTATACCTCATTTATTTTCGATGAACTGCTGCCTTTTATCCGGGGAAAATATGGGCTGTCTTCTTTCAAAGAAAAAGCCTTTGCCGGGTTTTCTTTGGGTGCATTAAGTGCATTAGATATTGTGTGGAACCGGCCCGGAGAATTTACCAAGGTGGGACTGTTCTCAGCTTCCTTATGGTGGCGCAGCGTAGACCAGGTGGAATCAGAATATGATGATGATCTTCACCGCATCATGCACCAGCAGGTGAGGAGCGGGCAATATGCCCCCTGGTTGAAATTTTTTTTCCAGTGCGGTAATATGGATGAAACGAAGGACCGCAACCACAATGGGATCATTGATTCTATTGACGACACACAGGACCTGATCAGCGAACTGAAGCGTAAGGGATATGACGGAACAAAAGATATACATTACCTCGAGATGCCTGACGGGCATCATGATGTTTTTACCTGGGGAAGGGCAATGCCTGTGTTCCTGAAATGGGGTTGGGGGAAGTAAATGGGGAGTGGCTAGTGGGGGAAGGCTAGTGGGGGAAGGCTAGTGGGGAACGGAAGCGGGGGACAAAGATGCGGGTCACTATTCCCAAAAAAAAATCCCACGATGATCATCGCGGGATTTTTTTATTAATAGAATGTGACCTCCTTAGTTGAAGATATATCTTAAACCAAACTGGATAGAATAGGTAGAACCAACACTTACGTTATCGCGGAAAGTGCGGGTGATGATATTGCCCTGGTCAGCAGCCAGCCTGAACTGGGGAACCACCGTGCCGCCTGCAACTAATGCAGTAGGGTTAGTGGGCACCAGGATAGACGCTGCATTGGCTATTTTAAACTTACCCCAGCTTGGATTGATGAGGTTGCCGGCGTTGAAAATATCAAGGGTAAACTGGAGGGTATTCTTTGTTTTTCCAATGTTTACAAAAAGGTCCTGCATCAGTTTAACGTCCACCTGGTTGCGCCATGGGAACTGTGCTCCATTTCTTTCAGCATACTGGCCCCGGTGTTTTCTGAGGTATTTATCCTGGCCGATATAGGATTCGAACAAAGTCCGCTGTGCTGCCTGGTCATAAACCACCCCATTCAGTGTTTGTGACACAAACTGCATTTGCTGCACTTCCGTGGCAGTTGGAATATAGATCAGGTCATTGTTATTCTGTCCATCCCGGTTGAAATCGGCTCCATAGGTGTAAGAATACCTGCCTGCGATACCACCATTATAAAAAACGCCGATCGATGTGGCAAGATGCTTGAAATATTCTTTGCGGTAAGAAAGGAAACCAACCACCCTGTCAGGAGTTACATAATCTGCATATCCCATCACAGGATAATTGGCGCCGTTTACAGTTTGTACGCCCTGCCATGCAGAAAGGGGCTGGTCGCCATTACCGTCAAACAGGTTACCCGCCATTGATTTTGTATAAGCTATTGACGCATTGAATCCTTTGCTGAAAGGCTTCTCAAATTTAGCAGTCAGGGAGAAATAATATCCCCGGGTACCATTCTTGATAACTATTGCATTGAATGCTGATGTACCTGTTGGGCTGGGAAGTCCGGCCCCGGTTAATGGGTTGATATATTTTTGTGTATTACTCACAGGGTAAATGGCCCTGTTGTCCGGGTACCCTGCTACATTCAGCGCCTGTGGCGTTACGAGGTTGACATTTTCAAAATATGCTGTGTAAAAATCTTTATTAAAGATGGCTTCTACGGTGGCAATAATGCCCCAGGGCAACCTGGTGTCCATGGCAAGGCTTGACTTCCAGGATTGTGGGTTCTTAAAATCCTGGTCCATGGCTGTGATAGCACTTGGAACTACAGTACCGGCGATCGGTACGGCTGCAGGATAATAGGCGCGGGGATCAGGATTGAAAACACCAGGAGTATTGGCCTGGCCGTTAAATGCCTGGGTTATCTGTAACATTCCGTTGTCGCCTGACTGGCTTACAATCCACACAAATGGAATCTTACCGGTGAAGAGGCCTGTTCCACCACGGAACTGCAGGGAGCGGTCTCCATAGATATCCCAGTTAAATCCTAAGCGGGGTGACCACATCAAACGTTTTGAAGGAAGATTGCCTGTATTGATCTGGCGCCCGTTTGCAAATGTCAAGCCCAACACCAGCGGGTGAGTTAATATTTGCGGTACATCGGGATAAGAAGGTTGATCCACTCTTAAACCCAGCGTCAGCCTGAAATTCCTGTTAATCGCGATTTCATCCTGGATATAGGCAGAAACCTGTACAAATTTGAAAGCAGAAAATGCCGGTGCAAAATCTTTTGAAAGAGAATACGTGTAAGCGAAATCTCTTGGTTTTTGATTCGTGATAAAATCATTCCAGGTATTATATACATAGTGACTTGTCGCAAAACGCTGGAAACCGTTGATGGTTTCGCTCAGGTCAACCTGGGCGCCGGCTGTCCAGCTGTGCTTCTTTGTTGTCCAGGTAATATTGTCAACAACAGAATACATTTTTACTTTACGCAGGTTGCCGAAGCTGAAGGGCTCATATCCGAAAGAAGTATACGGAGCCGGGGCTGATATTGAGGTTGAACTCAGGATATCCACAAACGGGAACACCGTGCTTTCGGAAGTACGGGAGTCATTCTGGTAGGTGAAGGTTCCGCGCAATGTATTTGCTACTCTCCCGAAATTAGAGTTCAGTTCGGCAGAGAAGGAGTAAAAATTAGCTCCCTGGAAATAATTAGAATTCTTGAACCAGAGTGAATTGTTATTGGTCCTGGTAAGGCCTGCCGGATAAGTATACCCTGCACCGGTAGTTGAGGTACTTGGCGGGTTGGGTTCACCACCTTCTACCTGGCTGTAACGAACATTGAACCTGTGTCGCTGATTAATATTCCAGTCGAGCCTGGCCATATATTTTGTCCTTTCAATATTGGGCGTATAATTGTCGTAGGGGCCGGTTTCATATCCGTAGGTATTCAGGAGATACTGGCTGATAGCATTCAGGGAATCGGCAGTTGGCCTGGCTATGTTGTCTGAACTTCCAAAAGGTGCGCCGGGAGTGGCAGCAAATCTGGTCTGGATGGTTTTGGGCTGGGTCTCTTTTTCATAATTGAAAAAGAAAAATAATTTATTCCGGATGATCGGGCCGCCCAGGCGTACACCATGTTGCTTATATTCTTCTTTGGGCCGGATAAATGTTGTTTTTTCCACCTTGTCACCCCGGTGTTTTTCATTCCTGAAATAGGTATACACAGAACCGCTGAACGTATTTGTTCCGGAGCGGGTCACCGCATTGATAGCGCTGCCGATAAAACCAGACTGGCGAATATCATAAGGGGTAATATTTACAGAGATCTCGTCAAGGGCATCCAGGGAAATAGGAGCACCGTTGGCGGGGAGGTTGTTACCGATGCCAAAACTATTATTGAAATCAGCACCATCAACGGTAAAATTATTTTGCCGGTAGTTACCACCGCCCACTGAAGCACCATTTGATTGCGGGGTAGCACGGGTAAGATCATTGATACTCCTGTTAATGGTGGGTGACTGTGTAATCTGGCGAAGACCGATATTGGTAACCGCGCCAGTCCTGTTTGCATTAAGGATGGAATTTCTTCTCCCGGTGGTTAACACAACAGTTTCCAGCGTGGCTTCTGTTTTCTTCAGGAAAGAATTAAGGACAAAGGTCTCAGCCAGTTGCAGGTAAATATTTTCCAGTTTCTCGGGGTCATGACCCACAAAACTCACTTCAATGAGATAGGGACCACCCGGTCTCATATTCTCAATCCTGATAACACCACCTGACCGGGACACCGTAGTATATTTTGTGCCGGAAGGCAGGTGAGTGGCTACAACCGTCGCACCAACCAGTGCATCATCAGTCGTGCTTTTTACGTTGCCACTTATGGAAGAGGTAGTTATTTGGGCAAATAACAACGGGCCGGTAATAATGGCCAGGGCAAAAAGAAATACAATTCTCTTAAGCATATAGTTAGGTTTTCGGATGCAAAGAAAGGGAATATTCCCCAATTAAATATAGGCAAATATTAACAAACCGGTACTGGAATTTAATGCGTTAGATCGTTTTTTTTTTAATGTATTTTATCCCCCGGCAACTCACATACTTGTACCCCCGATTCTTTGTTTATTTTTGCCAAAAGAACTAAAATGTTTGATTCAATAGACAGCGCCATACAAGATATTAAACGGGGAAAATTGGTTGTGGTTGCCGACGATGAGGACCGGGAGAACGAGGGGGACTTTGTGACTGCGGCGGCCAACGTAACACCGGAGGTCATCAATTTCATGAGCAAGCATGGCCGGGGTCTTATTTGTGCCGCCCTTCCCGAGGAAAGGTGTGATGAACTGGGGCTGGAACTGATGGTAAATAACAATACAGCCCTCCATGAAACAGCTTTTACAGTCTCGGTAGATCTGCTGGGCCATGGCTGTACCACAGGCATTTCTGCCCAGGACCGGGCCCGAACGGTGCAGGCATTAATAAATCCATTTACGACTTCGGCCGACCTGGGACGCCCGGGTCATATTTTTCCACTCCGGGCCAAAAAGGGAGGGGTGCTCCGCAGGGCAGGCCATACCGAAGCCGCCGTTGACCTGGCCAGGCTTGCCGGTTTTGATCCGGGCGGTGTTTTGGTTGAAATTATGAACGAGGACGGATCTATGGCCCGCCTGCCCGAACTCATCGAAGTAGCCAGAAAATTTGATTTCAAGATTGTTTCCATAAAAGACCTGATCGAGTACCGGATAAAAAGTGATTCCCTGATTGAAGAGATAGTCCGGGTGGACATGCCAACGAAGTATGGGACATTTCAACTGGTGGCTTTTAAGGAAAGAAATTCGAATAACGAACACCTTGCTTTGCTAAAAGGAACCTGGCAAAAAGACGACCCCATTATGGTAAGGGTTCACTCATCCTGTTTTACCGGTGATATACTCGGCTCTTTAAGATGTGATTGCGGCGAGCAATTGCACAGATCAATGAAAATGGTTGAATCGGAAGGAAAGGGCGCCATCTTATACATGAACCAGGAAGGCAGGGGGATCGGCTTGCTAAATAAATTAAAAGCCTATCGCCTGCAGGAACAGGGAATGGATACCGTGGAGGCAAACCTGCACCTTGGCTTCCAGATGGATCAGCGGGATTATGGCCTCGGCGCTCAAATGCTTCGCCATCTCGGAATTACCAAACTAAGGCTCATTACCAACAACCCGAAGAAAAGAGTGGGGCTTATTGGTTATGGACTGGAAATCGTGGAAAACATCCCGATTGAAGTAGATGCGAATGAGCATAATGAAAAATACCTGCAGACCAAAAGGGATAAACTGGGACACGAGATCATGGACAAAGAATAAAAACCAGGAACATTTCGATTTTCTTTTTTCCCCCTTATTATCATTCACTATTCACTATTGACCATTGACCATTGACCCCTGGAGCGCAGACTGCCCCACGTGTTAGTCCTGTCCTTTCACCTCTTCCTGCTTAACGATTTCAGGTTTTGGTTCGGCCGGTACCGGCTGTGGTTTTTTCTTCTTCCTGAAGATATCACTGAGCTTGTCAAAATCTCTTTTGTAAGAAACACTTGCCCCAATCCTTTTGGCTTTGCCGGGTTGGGTATTGTTGGTTACGGTCAGGTAATCCGCATTCTCCCTGTAGAAAAAAGAAGCCCGCAGCGTTCCGCTTGGATTGATCAGCCATTCCAGTGTTACATCCGGTAATAATTGCAGGCTCTGCTGGATATTGTTCGATTGCTGTTGCAGCGGTGCATCAAACCCGACACCCGTAGAAATAATAAAACGGTTATTGAAGAAAGACCGGCCGATGGAAAAATTCACATTGCTTCCGAGGTTCAATGCTGTTTTATTATTGGGATCAATGATGTTCCTGTTATACAGCGACGTGTTCAGGCTGATGGTGTATTTATCATCTTTAAGCAGGTTGCCCAGTATTTTGTTGATCTGGTCGCTGATGACATTCAGAAATATCCCGGAAATGGTATTCAGGCCAAGACCGGTACCTGAGTAATTCCCTGCCAGCTCGCTGGGGGCAAAACTATTGAACACAATCAGGTAAGTAACCTGGCGGTTCAGCTCGTTTTCATTTTTTTGCATCTGCTGTATCACCAGGGCCAGTTCGGGGTCACTGATGGCTACACTGCTGTTCGGGAAGTCGAGGGAGAAATTTATTTTTGGTTTGAATAGTTTGTCAGACAGTTTGGCGATTACATACACATCGCCACGGGCATTGCTGATGCCGGTATTTAGGTTCAATGAGTTGGCCAGCGGAGCAAAGCTTACCCTCTCTGCCTTGTAAGAGGCTTCAAATTTTATATTAGCATCATAAGGGTCGCCGTTCCATTCGATATAGTTTTCCGCCCCTTCTTTTAAGACAAATGGTTTTTTAAAAAATGACTGGAAAGTAAAAAGATAACTGCCTTCCAGGATATCAAAGCGGCCCCGCAGCGATAAGGCTTCCGAGGTGCCAGAGCGGATATTCAGGGTGCCGGAACCTTTTCCTTTTATTTCATCACCGGTCAGCTCGTCAAGCACCACTTTCACATTCACCATCGGGTTGGCCGTTACATCCACATCATAAGTAACATTTGTTGAATTTAAGTTCAGGTCGCTTTCAGTCATTTCACGTCCATATTTTCTTTCAATAAGAAAATCGGCGTAGCCGGATTCACGGCTGACAGACGGGGGAAGGGTGATATAGCTGCTGTCCGTTTCAGAGGCGATGGCATCAATCTTCATATACATATTTTCCTGCGGACCCAGCAGGGATAGCGAACCTGTTCCTTTGACATAACCATAAAACTGTTTATTGTCCCTGTACGTTGTATTTACCAGCAGGACCGGCTTGTTATGGGCCTCATCCGTTGTATTGGGCTTGCGCGTGGTGATGTCAAGGTTATAAAACATTTTTTTGAAAGACTGGTGCTCAATACCGCCGACAATATAAATTGGATTACCCGTTGCTGTATCGGTTAATACAATGCCATCTAAATTAATTTCCTGCGGGGTGAGTTCAATATCCGTATCGGCAATACGGTAGAAGCATTGGGTGAAATTCACTTTCAACCCCGCGTCTTTTAGCCTGCCCTTCCCCGTTACACTCAGGTTTTGGAATTCGCCGGCAATGGTGATATCACCGGTAAGAAAGCCCTGCATGTCAGAAAATAAATTGCCCAGGAAACGCTCCAGCATCGTGATCTGGAAATTCCTGGTCTTTAACGTGATCAGATTATCCTTCGCTTTTTGTTTATCACGCAAAAAAAGATGTGCATCAAAATCCAGGTAATTATCCTGGTTCAGGGTTTTGCCTTTTACAGTCAGTTCGCCCGAGCTGTTATCATAAACAAGGGACGCTTTAACTTCTCCCAGCGAGTCATTGTCAAGTCTCAGGAACTCTGTTTGTATATCATCGGAAGTAATCCGCAGCTTATTAGTAGGATCCTCTACCACTATATGGGCCGAAACAAGCCCCTCCACCCGGTTTTTGGGCATAAAGAAAGGAGAGAAATCCCCGACATTCACTTTGGCCAGTTCAACTTTGAGATCATTCCACCGTCCCCCGGTTTTCGTCGGCTCTGTCTTAAGGGTAATCCGTTGCTCGCCGCTTCTTAATACTAACTGGCCACTGGCCGGCGTATTGGTACGGAATTCCAGCTCCCCGCTTTCATCAATCGTCCAGAGTTTGCCGCTGATCGTAAACGTTGACGGATCAAAATCGATCTTGACACCGTCGTGATAGGTTAATACAAGTGCATTCAGATTGGCAGTATCCACCGTTCGGTTGGCGCCCGAAGTAATGCTGACCCTGGATGAATCATTTCGTGCATCAACCGTAAAAAAAGCCATGGGAATATTCAGGCTGTCATTGATCCTGATATTATAGGCACTGCCTTTTACCAGGAGGTTGTTGCCGATGCCGTTGGCCACTACATTTACATTATTGAAATCATACTGGCGGTACTTGAACTGCGGCACATCAGCCGTAAAGTTTAATTTATTATTTGCCAGGTCAATATTACCCGACAGGGTGCTGAAATTAAATCCTGATAAACTGGAATCAACCAGTTTCAGGTATTCATCCACATACTGGGTGGTTATTTTGAAATTAAATGCCTGGCTTTCGGGATAATTTCGTGGCGCTTTGACATAGGCGGGGTAGTATTTATTAAGCAGGTAGGTAATGCCATCCGGCAAACCGGCCAGGTTGAAATTTCCGGTAAACTGGGCATTGAATTCGTTAGAAACAGCTGTCAGGATCCTGCCGCTGTCAGATAAGGATGAAACAACCACCAGTGAATCAAAAGGAAGACGCTGCCCATTCCTGGTTATCTCTGCGTCGGTAATCCGGGCGGTACCCAAAAAATCATCAATACTGCTGCTGGTAAAGTTGAAATTAAATCTTCCTTTGAATTCAATGCTGTCACTGGTCAGTTTAAGGTTTTTCAGGTTGGCACTATTGACATTCGCTACCAGGTCAAACCGGGGTGTTTTGCTGTTAAAATCAATAACACCATTCAGGTCAAGGTCTGCATTCTCATCCCGGATAGAAGCAACTCCTTCAAATAATTTCTTATTCAATGTTCCCTTTACAAGAATATTATTATACCGGTAATCTTTATAATCCACAAAACGAATGGTTCCATCGAGCAGGGTATTACGCGTTTTCTCATTAAATCCTCTTCCTTTAACGGTGCCGGTCATGGAAATAGCGCCAATATTTTTATCTCCCAAAAATTCCCCGAGCCTGAAATTATCGGTGGAAATAGACCCGGAATAAGCCGGTTCCTGTCCCCGCGAAAGTTTCATATTCAGGTCTGACCTGACCGTGCCCAGGTTGGTTTGAATGGTGCCGAATGTTACAAAGTCCCGGATAAAGCCGGTAAAACTTCCCCTGAAACTGACATACTGCAGCTTTCTAAGATCGGGGCTGGTTACCCTGCGCATCGCCGGTATGAAGGTTACTGCATCGGCATAGGTTGTCCGGAAGACATTTGCTTTAAAGTCAATAAATGTTTTATTAATATCCGGGAGGCCGGTCATCGTAATATCGCCGTTCAGTACTGTGCTGTTGCCGGCCTGTATCAGCAGGTCACGACCCACGAGGTCATCTACCGTACCCCTTACTTTTCCCTGCAGCGTAATTTTCTTTTTCCATGTTTTAAGCGCGGGAGCAAAAAAAGCGATATCATCACTGTCCACGTAAGAATCTTCAAAGAGCGCCGTCATTCTTACTTTGTGAATAAAATCACCCATATCATTCATGTCATCATATGACATCATAAAGAAATTACGCAAGGTGCTCCGGTTGGTAACAAGATCCATTCCCGTAAACGCCATGCCCTGGGGGGTCATCCTGAGATCGGCGGTCAGTTTTTTTAGTTCAAACCCACTTCGCTCTTTGGCGGATAATTTAATTTTTGAAAAAACAGTATCCCCGATAAAGGTTGAATTGCTGAGTTCGCCATTGATCTCTGTGGCAAACAAATGCTGCCCGTCGAAATAATCATATGGCTGGCGGCCGGTTTCTTTATTCGTACTGAACGTGCCGTTGATAATTTTGAGATTGGCGATCTTAAAAATGGATTGCGCACGGTTCCAGCTGTATGACCTGGTTAATCCATCATCCGCAACGGTTGATGTATCCCGGGGCTTCAACCCTGCATATGTTCTCATTAAAATGACAGGTTCCTGCAACAACAGCGAATTAATCTCGTAGGTGTTACCGGCGAGGTTAATATTGTTTGCATCCAGGTCCAGCAGGGAGACTTTTGCTGTCATATCGCTTCCGAGCCACGCATCTTTCTTAATGAAGATCACATTCTTCAGTTCCACTTTCTTCAGGTTAAACTGTATGCCGGCTTTTTTCTTTTTTTTGCCCGTAGCGGGAGAAGTAAAATAGTCCAGGAAAAACTGGTGTTGCCAGAGCGAATCAGATCGCTGGAACTTGACGACGGCATTTTCCAGGCTGATATACTTTAAGACCGCTTCTTTCTTGAAAAAGAACCAGTCCGTGATCCGGACCTTAACATCCCCGGCATATAAAAGTGTGTCACCTTTGCGGTCTTCTATGATCACCCCTTCGAGGTGCATGTTATTGAATAAGGAAAAATTAACGTGGTTGATGGAAATTTTCGTCTGTAGATCACGGGACAGGCGTTTAGTAACCTGCCTGGCTGCCCAGTTTTGACCAAAAGGAGTTTGAATAAAAATATAAAGCGCCGCAATAAGCAGCAGCAGGGACAGGAAGAACCACTTTAGTATTTTTTTAAACCGCTTCAGGATCAGCTATTTGAATTGTAAAAGTAGGTAATCATAAGCTTCAGGCAAATTCAGTACCAAGTTGTTAGGGGATTCTCCGGGGATTCACGGGCTTTCCCGAGCGCCGGGCAAAAACTTTAATCGGTAATTTGCCCCAAATTCCTGACATGAAAAAGCTGTTCATCATATTTTCACTTTTCCTTCTTAACAAAAGTTTTGCGCAGCCGGTCACCGGGAACCTTAATAACAAGTTTGTGCTGGTTATTCACGGGGGTGCGGGTACTATATTGAAAAACCAGATGACCCCGGAACGGGAAAAAGCCTATATGGATGCCCTCGATAAGGCATTGCAAACCGGGAATGAAATTCTAAAAAATGGTGGAACGGCCCTGGATGCTGTAGAGGCCTGTGTTCGGAGCATGGAGGACAATCCACTCTTTAATGCCGGCAAAGGTGCAGTATTCACGAATGAAGGAAAAAATGAACTCGATGCAGCCATCATGGATGGAAAAACCCTGGCTGCCGGGTCAGTGGCCGGCGTTACAACGATCAAAAACCCGGTGACAGCGGCGAGGGCAGTTATGGAAAAAAGCCCCCATGTAATGATGACCGGAAAGGGCGCGGAGAACTTCGCCATGCAACAGGGACTGGAAATCGTTGATCCTTCCTATTTCTATACGGAGAACAGGTGGAAAGATTTGCAAAAAGCAAAACAACAGGATTCATTGTTGCAGCTAAAAGATTCCGGCAACAGGCATTCTTCCCTGAAGCAACCGGAAAACCGCGATGATAAATATGGTACTGTTGGCGCTGTTGCACTGGACCGGCACGGCAACTTAGCAGCAGCCACCAGCACCGGCGGTATGACGAATAAAAAATTCGGGAGGGTGGGGGACGCCCCCATCATCGGTGCAGGAACTTATGCCAATAATAAAACAGCTGCGTTTAGCGGTACGGGGTGGGGTGAATTTTATATCCGCCTGGTATTGGCCAAAAGCATCAGTGATATGATGGAATTTGGGAAAATGAAATTAATAGATGCGGCAAATGAATTGGTGATGAAAAAATTGCCATCCCTGGGAGGTGATGGTGGTTTAATTGCTGTGGACAAAGACGGGAATATTGCCATGCCATTTTGCACGGAAGGCATGTACAGGGGGTTCATTAAAAATACAGGAGAGAAATCGGTTAAAATTTATAAGGAGTAAAACATCTTAACAAACCGGTGCTACAGGAACCTGTTCAGAAAGATCCATTTTTTTCTGCTGTCCTGATCAGGCTGTCCAGTTTTAGTGTATACTTTTTTGCCCCGGCATTATTCAGGTGATCTCCATCATAAAAATCACTTTCCGCGAAACTGCTGTCGGATAAATGGTTAAAGTAGACGGTATTGTTATAATCTGCGGCAATGGCGCTGGCTGTTTGGGTAGTACGGCCTAGTTGCTGTTTGTCCAGGTTGTCCACGTAAGAGCGATAGGCAGGGGAGGTGATTAATACCACCTTGATATTCTTTGCTTTTGCAAACTCAATGATCGACTTTAATATCGCCACATTCTCATTGAAATATTTATCATTCTTTGCCAGGTGTCTTTCGGCGGCTGACTTGCCGGAAATCATCAACTCCCGGGTCGAATCGTAGCCGGTCCCCCAGCCCAGGGCGGAACTGGTAATAAATGAATTTTTCTTCAGGTAAAAACCGGTAAATCTTGTCGCATTTGCATTCAGGGAATTGGTCAGGACCTCCGAATGCTCAACGATATTCCGGCTCATATCCATATCCCAGTAAAGGTTATAATTTTTCACCCGCCAGGCTTCAAGACCTGTTCCAAGCCGGGAATACAACGAAAAATAATCAACAGGTACAACAATGTATTTCAAACTGTCCCACGCCTGTTCATATTTACGGAGAATGGCGAGGTCATAATCCAGTGATTGAAAAACATAGCCTGCATTGAAACCGGGAACGGAACTGTATGCAGGATTGATGCCATAGTAAGTATGCGAACTTCCCAGGAACAGCGCCTGTATCTTCCTTGCATTTTTATCCAGGTACTCTTTTTTATAACGGTAATCATTTGGAATCTTCCGCAGCAGGATTTCATAGCATATACCTGTCAGCAAAACCGGCAGGAGGAAAATAATTGACCATTTTAAAAACTTCTTCATAATCAAAACTGAAAATAAATAAACTCCTGCTGGCTTCCGCCAAAAATGAAAATTGCTAATACAATGATATAATAGGCGGCCCATCTTACGGGTTTGGGCCATGTCAATCCAAGTTTAGCGATTGCATATTGCTGTTCCCGGCCCAGCCACTCAATGATTAAGAACAGTATCACCAGCACGATCAGCATCTTGGGTCTTATACTGGGAACGGTAAACAGGGAGCTGGAAAACATTTCCGATATATAGGCAAAAGCGTGTCCTACACTTTCCGCGCGGAAAAAAATCCAGGCAAAACAGGCGAGGCCAAACGTAATTCCCATCCACATAACTTCTTTTAAAGAAGGGAGCATTCTTCCCTGCGCCACCGTATCCAGGTGATTGCGGTTGGTTTTGGACAGAATAGAAGGCATCATGTACAATGCATTCAGGAATCCCCAGATGATAAAGGTCCAGTTGGCTCCATGCCAGAAACCGCTTACAATAAAGATGATGAATATATTACGGGCACGCATCCAGGTGCCTCCTTTACTGCCGCCAAGCGGTATGTACAGGTAATCCCTGAACCAGGTGGACAGTGAAATATGCCAGCGTCTCCAGAATTCTGCAATATCCCTGGAGAAATAGGGAAAAGCGAAATTTCTGAGCAGTTCAATACCGAAAAGCCGCGCGGTTCCCAACGCAATATCCGAATAGCCGGAGAAGTCGCAGTAAATCTGGAAAGCAAAAAAGATGACGCCAAGTGCCAGCGTACTTCCCCCGTAGTCCGCTGAATTATTAAATATCGTGTTGGCGATCTCCGCACAATTATCTGCTATCACCACCTTTTTAAAAAGACCCCACAGTATCTGGCGCAACCCATCCACGGCTTTTGAATAATCAAATATTCTTTGCTTCTTTATCTGTGGTAAAAGATGGGTAGCTCTTTCTATCGGGCCGGCTACGAGAAGTGGGAAAAAACTAACGAATACAGAGTATTCAACAATATTCCTTTCTGGTTTTATCCTGTTTTGATAAATGTCCAGGACATAGGACAACCCATGAAACGTGTAAAACGAAATTCCCACCGGCAGGATTACCTGTAATGTCCACGGATCTGTGTGAAGCCCGACATTTGATAATGCCGCTGCAAAAGATTCGATGAAGAAATTATAGTATTTAAAAAAGCCAAGAAAGCCCAGGTTGATCGAAATACTGAGCCACAGCCAAAACTTTTTCAGTTTCTGGGTTTTTGCTTCCGACATTTTTATGCCGGTATAATAATCCAGGGCCGTAGAGAAAATAAGCAGGAACAAGAACCGCCAGTCCCAGCAGGCATAAAAGAAATAACTGGCAACCAGTAATAATATGTTTTGCAGCCGGAGGTTTTTCCTGGTCACGAACCAATAAAGAAGGAAAACAATGGGTAAGAATATCGCGAAACCAATTGAATTAAAAAGCATGCTGTCGGGCTGTTGTTAGTAATATAGTTTGGGCTGGTTTTTCCCGGATAACACACAATATAGAGTGAAATCGTTAAGATACATAACCCGGCCGGTCACCAGTTGGTGTACCAATATCCGGAACCCTATTCCCTGTTTTTTGTGTCTAGGACGATCTTCTTCCTGTTCAGGTATTTGCCAATGGAGATACCATAGGCGCGGTGACGGATTTTTGGACCGCCATCGGCATTGTTCAGGCTGGCCATGCCATGGGTGTATTGGGCAAAAAGCATAAAGCCACTGCTGGTTTCATAACCAACCTGCGCCAGCATATTGGCAGAGTAATGACCATAGTCACCATAACTGAATTTCATATTCCTGCTGACGGAGCCACCGTTCATCAGGTTAAATTTTTCTTTCCCGAATAACTGGAAATCCAGGGAGGGGCCTGCTTTAATAAAAAAAGTGGAGGGACCATTACCCAGGTCGTACTGGAGCAGGGCAGCGAGTTCGAACGTATGGATGGTCGTGTTATTATCCTTCGCATTTACATCGGGTGGAAACAGGTACTGCGTAAACGTGACTTTATATCCCTTCATGCTGTAAAATGCCGCAGGTGCAAAATACAGGTTGCCATCAAAGGGGACTTTCAAATTAAGCCCGGCCTGGAATCCATACTTAAAATCATTCTTTTGTTTCTCGTTCAGGATAGTATAGCGGGTGGCAGTTGCCTGGGGGCCGGCAAAAATGCCGAACTGGACCTGGCTGCTGGCCATAAATGCAAATAGGAGGGTAAAGACGGACAAATAAAACCTTTTCATTTTCAGAATTTAATTTCTTGAAGTCAGATGGCTGAATAACCAGTGCTTTTCAGAAAGGATTATACCAGACCCGTACCGGGAGAGGCTGGATAAGGTAGCCGGCAAAAATAGACATTATATCTGGTAAAGCCAACACAACCGGATTACCGGACGAGCTCTTTCAGGAGATTTAGGGGGGATGTGTTCAGCCAAACTTCCGGGCAGGATCTTTTATGCCCGTATTGCTGTTATAATCCTGTGATTGTCCTTTCGGGATGGATAAATTTTTCCAGTCTTCATTTTTGATCATCCGGGCTATGTAGATAATCTGGCCAATATGATAAGGGTAATGTGCCAATTGCCGGTTGATGGCATCAACAACAGTCAGTGCTTCCTGGCGTATATAGATTGTTTTTTTCAGATCTTTCTTTTTCAGCGGTTCCAGGGCCTGTAAAAAACAATCCCAGCCTTTTTCCCAAAGCTCCAGTAATTGTTCTTTGCTGCAGGAATGCACTTCAAATTCATCATCCCGCCGGCGCCATTCTTTTTCGCCATCTTCCATCAGGAAATTTGTCCAGCGGCTCAGCATATTGCCATGCAGATGCCGGATGATGACCGAAATACTGTTGGATGCCGCGTTGGGCTGGTAATAAAAGTCAACTTCGTCCAGTTGGGCAAAGGTCTTATCGCCAAGTTCTTTATAATATTTCAGCCGGCGGATGGCGGTTTCGAGAAAATCTTTTCCAGTTGAAGACATCGTAAAATTTATTTATTGGTTTTAGTATGATTCAGTATCCTTCGGCCGCGTCATCCCCCCGGGTATCTGCCACTGCTTCAAATTTCCCGTCCGGCAATATTTTAATGATTTCAGTCCGGCCGATTCCGCTTCGCTGGTGCAGGATATAACCCATTTTTTCCAGTCCCTTCCAGACAGGTTGCGGGAATCCTTTTTCTACCTGCAAGGTATCGGGCACCCACTGGTGATGAAACTTTGGCTTGTATACGGCGTCTGTTGTACTCATATTAAATTCAAGAATATTTACCAGCGTCTGGAATATTTGCGTAGGAATGGTAGTCCCACCGGGCGTGCCGACAACCAGGTAAGGCTTATTGTCCTTTAACACCAGCGTAGGTGTCATGGAACTCAGCATTCTTTTTCCTGGTTTTATTGAATTGGCCTCGCCGCCGATAGCGCCATACATATTAGGCACACCGGGTTTGATACTGAAATCATCCATTTCGTCATTCAGGAAAAAACCGCCTCCGCCTACTACGGTGCGGCTTCCATAAGAATTATTAAGAGTAGTGGTAACTGCCACGGCATTCCCTTCCTTATCGATCACACTCAGGTGGGTGGTTTCTTCACTTTCTGTACGCTGCAAAAAACCTGGTTTTATCTCGGTCCCAGGTGTCGCCTTCCCGGGAACATAGTTCTTCATTTTATCCCGGAGGTAGACTTCGCTGGTGATCAAGTCAACCGGCACTTTGTAATGGTCGGCATCGCCCATGTATTCACCGCGGTCGGCAAAGGCCCTTTTTTGTACTTCCGTCATTAACTGCACGGCCTGTAATGAATGAAAGCCCATCGAAGCAATATTTCTTTCTTCAATCATCTTCATCATCTGGTGGAGTAAGACTCCACCGCTGCTGGGCATGGGCATACCGACAACCTGGTAACCTTTATAATAAAATGTATGTGGTGCACGCAGCTTTGCTTTGTAGTTCTTCAGGTCATCATAACTGATGATACCGCCGCCTCTTTTCATTTCTTCCACGATCAGCCTGGCCGTTTCACCTTCGTAAAAACCGGCGGCGCCCCGGTCCCGTATTCTTTTTAAGCTGTTAGCCAGGTCGGTTTGGACCAGCGTGTCACCGGTTTTCCAGGGCAGGGTTTTTACAAACGCCGGCATCATGCTGTTGTATCGTTTCAGTTCATCCTGGAGGCTATTTAATGCTTTTGCTTCCCGTTCGCTGATTGCAAACCCTTTTTCAGCGAGGTCAATAGCTGGTTGTATAAGATCTTTTACCGGGAGTTTTGCATATTTCATTGATTCAAATAAACCGGAAACCGTTCCCGGAACCCCGCTTGCCAAATGCCCATCCTGGCTCTTATCTGTCCGGGCTGTTCCATCCGCTTCAACATACATATCCCGGTGAGCATTACCCGGGGCTTTTTCGCGGTAATCAATAGCAATCAATTCGCCATTACTGCGTCTTCCAACCAAAAATCCGCCACCCCCCAGGTTGCCGGCATTCGGGTATACAACGGCCAATGCGAATTGCGTGGCAATGGCGGCATCAAATGCATTCCCTCCTTTTTTCAGGATGTTTACGCCCGTTTTACTGGCCAATGCATGAGCAGAAACTACTGCACCGTTCGCCGCTGTCACCCTTTTTTGAATAGTGTACTGGTAAGGATTAATGGATACAGGTCTATTAGCGTTTTTCCTGGTACTGTTACAGGAAAACAAAAGGACCGGGAAAATAAAAGACAGTAACAGTTTTTTTTGCATGTTCCTTGCTTAAGGGGTTTAAAACTACATAAATCAACGGAATTGCCTTGTAAGGAAAAACGCAGCTAAATAGTAAGTCCTTTCTTAACTTGCCGGACTAAATTACCAGCCCATGATCCGGAAAATATTATTTTTCCTTTTTTTTACCGCAACGTTATTTTCTGCAGGCGCCCAGTTAAAATCACCGGAAGAATTTCTCGGTTATAAGATCGGGACCCGTTATACACCCCATTGGAAGATCGTAAACTATTTTAATCACCTGGCCGCCAATGCAACTTCCCTGATGAAGCTTGAGGCTTATGGCGAAACCAATGAAGGCAGGCCCCTGCTGCTCGCGTTTATTGCTTCGGCAGATAACCTGCAACGGCTCGATGCAATCCGGGTGAATAACCTGCGGCTGGCCAACCTTAGCCGGGACAAGATGGCCGCGCTGGAAGATGGCTCCCCGGCTATTGTGTGGCTAAGTTTTAATGTACATGGTAATGAACCTTCTTCTTCCGAAGCAGCCATGAGTACCGCCTATGAATTGCTGAATCCTGCCAATGCGAAAACAAAAGAGTGGTTAAAGAATTCAGTGATCATTATTGATCCCTGCCTGAACCCGGACGGCCGTGACCGTTATGTGAACTGGTTTAACTCGGTGGCCGGGAAGAACAGTAATGCTAACCCCGCATCGCGGGAGCACAGCGAACCCTGGCCCGGCGGCAGAACCAATCATTATAATTTTGACCTGAACCGTGACTGGGCCTGGCAAACACAGGTTGAATCCCGCCAGCGGATAAAAGTATATAACCAGTGGATGCCACATGTCCATGTTGATTTTCATGAACAGGGTTATAATTCACCGTATTATTTCGCACCGGCGGCAGAACCATTTCATGAAGTGATCACACCCTGGCAGCGGGAATTTCAAACTACTATCGGCAGAAACAACGCAAAATATTTTGATGCAAACGGCTGGCTGTATTTTACCAAGGAACGGTTTGATCTTTTTTACCCCAGCTATGGCGATACATATCCTACCTATAATGGTTCAATCGGTATGACTTATGAACAGGGTGGTCACAGCCGCGGTGGCCTGGCCGTAATAACCGAAGACGGGGAACTCCTGACTCTTGTTGACCGCGCGGCGCATCATACCACCACCGCCTTGTCTACCATTGAAATTACTTCGGCCAATGCAGCCCGGGTTGTAAAGGAATTCAGAAAATATTTTAATGAAAGTGTAAATGCCGCGGGCAGTACCTATAAAACTTTTATACTGACTTCGAATGAAGCCAATAAAATAAAAGCTGTGCAGCAGGTACTTGACCAGAATGGCATTGAATATGGTACCATTACCCGGGAAGGACTGAAAGGATTGCACTACGGCAGTATGAAGGAACAGCCGGTTGCGTTAAAATCATACACGGTTGCCATTAGCGCCTTCCAGCCCCGTTCCAGGATGGCGCAGGTATTGCTGGAGCCGGTCAGTAAATTAAGTGATTCCGCCACCTATGACATCACCGCATGGTCCATCCCTTTTGCCTATGGTGTGGATGCTTATGCGTTGAAAGATAAAATAGACATCCAGGGTTCGGGTGCCCGCACGGAAGCCATCACGCCTGTCAATGACTCGTATGGCTATCTTGTTCCTTACAAAAGTTTTGATGCCGCCCGCTTACTGGTGTACCTGATTGAAAAAGATGTAAAACTCAGGTTTGCCGAAAAAGATTTTATCTATAAAGCGAAAAAATTTGATAAAGGCACCCTCATTGTTTTAAAGAAGGGGAATGAAAAGGTTCACAATATATTAAATGAGGCAGCCATGCGGTTTAACATTCAACCGGTGGCAGTCGAAAGTGGTTTCATGGACAATGGGGGCGACTTTGGATCACCCGATGTAAAATTTATCAACAAACCGGTCATTGCATTACTGACGGGCGAAGGGGTTGGCTCTAATGCTGCCGGTGAAATATGGCATTTCTTTGACCAGCAGCTGGGGTATCCTGTATCACTGATCAATGTAAATGAAATAAAGCGGGTGGACTGGAGCGCTTATTCAGTAATTATCATTCCTGATAATTATGCGGCAGTGCTGAATGAAAAGACTGTACAGGAACAGTTAAAGAATTGGGTAACCGGGGGTGGAAAATTAATTGCACTGGAAGGTGGGGTAACCCAGCTTTCCAGGAATGACTGGGGAATTAAGCTGAAGGGCGCGGACGATAAGAAAGACGATAAAAAGGATGACAAGAAGGACAGTGATTATTCGCTGCTGAAAAAATATGGTGACCGCGAAAGGGATGCATTACCGGATTTTATTCCCGGTGCCGTTTATAAAGTGGAACTTGACAACTCGCATCCCCTGGCTTTTGGTTACAATGACATTTATTATACACTGAGGCAGGATAATAACGTGTATGAATTTTTAAAAGATGGATGGAACGTAGGGTTTATTAAGAAAGATAATTACCTGGCCGGTTTTACGGGGAGTAAAGTAAAAGAGAAAATGAAAGACGGTTTGCTTTTCGGGGTACAGGAATACGGGAGCGGGCACGTGGTCTATATGGCGGATAACGTTTTGTTCCGGAGTTTCTGGGAAAATGGCAAGTTGTTGTTTTGTAATGCCGTTTTTATGGTAGGAAATAAACTAAAATTCCAGTTGCGGTAAACGTGATGCCGCTTATCTATTTTATCAAATGATTATAACAGCTATTTCTATTTTAGCGACCACAAAGATGCCGCATGAAGAAAATTAAAAGTTACCTGGTTGCCTGCCTGTTTTCCCCGATCGTTTTTTTGGGAGATGCCCGGGGACAGGCACCACAAAGCTGGACCTCGGCCGATATGTACCTGGCCATCCGCAAACTGAATGTACTGGGTTCTGTATTGTATGTGGCCGCTCATCCCGATGATGAAAATACAAGACTGATCACTTACCTCTCCAAAGACAGGATGTTCCGTACCGGTTATTTATCCATGACCCGGGGAGATGGCGGCCAAAACCTGATCGGTGAAGAACAGGGTATTGAACTGGGATTGATCCGCACGCAGGAATTACTGGCCGCCCGCAGAATGGATGGTGGTGAACAATTTTTTACAAGAGCCTACGACTTCGGCTATTCCAAAACACCGGAAGAAACGTTTACAAAGTGGGATAAAGAAAAAATATTAAGCGATGTAGTCTGGGTAATCCGGAAATTTCAACCCGATGTAATTGTCACAAGGTTCCCCGAAACAGGGGAGGGCGGGCATGGACACCACACCGGCTCAGCCATTTTGGCCAACGAAGCATTTGCTGCCGCGGCTAACCCGAATCGTTTTCCCGAACAATTAAAATATGTTTCAGTATGGCAGGCTAAAAGAGTGTTGTGGAACACCTTCAATTTTGGTGGCACCAATACAACCCGTGACGACCAGCTAAAGATTGACGTGGGAGGTTATAATCCACTGCTGGGAAAAAGTTATGGCGAGATAGCTGCTGAAAGCCGCAGCCAGCACAAAAGCCAGGGATTCGGTGTGCCGGCCTCCCGCGGCGAACAACTCGAGTATTTTAAAGCCACAAAAGGTGATCAGCCGGTAAGCGACCTCGTGGATGGGGTTGACATTACCTGGAGAAAAATCCAGGGCGGTGAAGCGATAGAAAAAATGATCAGCGGTATTGCTGCCTCCTTTGACCTGTTGCATCCTGAAAAATCGGTGGAAGGCCTGGTTCAATTGTATAAAAAGATCGGCAGTTTGCCGGCAGCTAACTGGAAGGATCAAAAATTAAAAGAAGTGCACCAGTTGATCGCTCAATGCAGCGGCTTGTTTCTGGATGCGACCACGGCTGAACAATTTGCCGTGCAGACAGATTCGGTGCGGATCAGTTTTTCTTTGAATAACCGGTTAGGGACCGATGCGGTTTTACAAAAAGTCCGGGTAGATGATTTTGATTCCAGCTTTTCAAAAATCATGGAAAAGAACAGAAATATTAATTTCTCGAAAACATTCCTGGTCCCGCCTTCAAAACCCATTACACAACCTTACTGGCTGGCCAATAAAATGGAGGAAGGTTATTTCAATGTCAATGACCAGTTGCTCATCGGTCAGCCCGATGTACAGCCTTCTTTCCAGGCAGCTGTCAGTGTTAAGATATTCGGAGAGACGTTTACCTTTTCAAGACCGGTGAAGTATAAATTTACAGATCCGGTAAGAGGTGAACTTTATGAGCCCCTCGTCGTATTGCCACCTGTGCTGGTTTCACCGGATGAAAACATTAAAATATCAAAAGGGGATAATACATTCAACGGTCTGTTGAACCTGACGGGAAAAAAGAAAGGATTCCAGACATTCATTTCCGGTGTGGGAAAAGATCAGCCGGACCAGGTGAAAGTGGAGTATTCACCCGACAAGTTTTCATTTGAAGATAAAAACAAGCTGGTACCTGTTACTTATAAGATAGTGGCAAACAGGGACAACGATTATTATTTTGCGGTGGACGCCAATAATGGGCGAAAGGATTTATATCACCTGGGAATGAAGGAAGTAAAATATGACCATATACCTTATATCAATTATTTTACCATCGCTACCGTGACCAACAAGAAGCTGGACCTGGAGGTATACAATAAGAAGATCGGTTACATTGTCGGTGCGGGCGACAAAGTCCCGGGGGTGCTGGAGCAAATGGGGTATGAAGTGACATTGCTGACCGACAAGGAACTGACCCGGAATAACCTCGCCCAGTTTGATGCCATCATAACCGGCGTAAGAGCTTACAACACCAATGAATGGATGAACAGGCATTATGATAAGCTGATGAAGTATGTAAACGAAGGGGGAAATCTTATTGTGCAGTATAACACCAGCAGTAATATCGGCCCGGTAAAGGCAAAAATCAGCCCTTATAATTTTGATATTTCACGCACCCGGATCACCGACGAAAATGCACCGGTGACGTTTTTAATACCTGAGCACGCGGTCCTGAATTTCCCCAATAAAATAACACCGGATGATTTTAAGGGCTGGATTCAGGAAAGGAGTATTTACCATGCCTCCAACTGGAACAAGGAAAAATTTGAAGCTATTCTGTCTATGAATGACCCCGGCGAGAAACCAGATGAGGGAAGTCTTATTGTTGCCCGGCATGGAAAAGGATATTTTACGTATACCGGCATTGTTTTCTTCCGGGAATTACCTGCGGGGGTGCCGGGTGCTTACCGTCTGCTGGCAAATATTATTGCCCTCAATAAAAAGAAGGGATTTTAACCGCTTAATATAATTTTCCTGAAAAAATGGCTGAAGAACGAAAACCCAGCATCCGGAGAGGCGAGATGGCTTTTATTTTTTCCATCATTATTGGACTGGTGATTGGTATTTTGATAAAGAAAGTCAGGATTGGTATTTTAGTAGGCCTTGTACTGGGTTTCATTATTGTATTTACGGGCTGGCTCCGGACAAACAGGCGATGATCAAATGCAAACAACAGGTAACGATAAACCCCCTTTTTTCAAGACCTGGCAGAGCTGGTATCTGTTTGTTATACTTTTCCTGGCAGTGCTGATTTTATTATTTTATTTTTTTACCAAATATTTTGAATGAGCCAGCTGGATTGGATCGTATTGGTAGGAACGCTGCTGGCCATTATTACTTATGGCTTGTATAAAAGCCGTACATCCCATAACCTGGACGGGTATTTTTTATCCAACCGCAGCCTGCCATGGGGCCTGGTGTTATTAAGCATTATGGGTACACAGGCAAGTGCAATTACTTTTTTATCAGCCCCGGGTCAGGCGTACACAGACGGGATGCGCTTTGTACAATATTATTTTGGACTTCCACTTGCCATGGTTGTTATTTGTATTTTCTTCGTTCCAATTTTCAGCAGGTTAAAAGTTTATACTGCTTACGAATACCTGGAAGGGCGTTTTGACAACAAAACAAGAACATTAACCTCGTTTCTTTTTCTTTTGCAGCGGGGATTGTCAACAGGTATCAGTGTATTTGCACCCTCGATCATACTTTCGTCGCTGTTTGGCTGGAATATTTACTATACCAATATACTGATGGGCGGGCTGCTGATCATTTACACCATGAGCGGCGGGGCAAAAGCAGTTGCCTACACGCAACAGCTGCAACTCATCATCATTTTTACCGGTATGTTCCTGGCAGCTTATATGGTGGTGAACATGCTCCCGGCAAATGTAAGTTTCGGCGATGCCCTGCAGGTGAGCGGTAAACTGGGCAAATTAAATGTTATAACCACCGGGTTTGAAAACGGGAAATTCAACTGGAGTGATCAGTATAATTTATTGAGCGGTTTGATCGGGGGTTTTTTCCTCGCCCTTTCTTATTTCGGTACGGATCAGTCACAAGTGGGGCGCTACCTGACAGCCAAATCATTAAAGGAAAGCCGGCTTGGATTATTAATGAACGGGCTTGTGAAAGTTCCGATGCAGTTTGCCATCCTGCTGATCGGGGCACTGGTGTTTACCTTTTACCAGTTTAATAATGCCCCGATATTTTTTAACGACGTGCAGGTGAAAAAATTGGAGCAATCCGCTGTTTATAAAGATTCTTTCAGGCTGGTGCAGGAGCAGTATGACAATATCGTTTTGCATAAGAAACAGGCAGTGGTTAATTATATCAGCGCGTCAGATGCAAATGATAAAAACCTGGCTGAAAAGAACCTGGCAGCGTTACGTTTATTACAAAAAGAGGCGGATGGTTTGCGGGCGAAGGTTAAGACCTGGCTGAATAATAAGGAAGTGGGAGGGGATGGTAATGACACCAACTATATTTTTCTTCGTTTCGTAGTTGATAATTTACCGGTGGGGCTTGTCGGGTTGCTGATAGCGATAATTTTCCTGGCCTCCTGGGGCAGTATTGCAGCCGCGATCAACTCACTGGCATCCTGTACCATGATTGATTTTCACCGCCGGTTTACCAAAAACAAAGAAAGCGGGGAAGATGAATACCGCTTATCAAAATGGTATACACTGGCATGGGGCATTTTTTGCATCGTGGTAGCCATGTTTACTTATAACATCGGTAACAGCCTTATCGAAGCGGTGAATGTATTGGGTTCTTTATTCTACGGGGTGATCCTGGGCGTATTCCTGGTGGCTTTTTGCCTAAAAAAAATACGGAGCGGCCACGTGGTTTTTTGGGCGGCTATACTTGCGGAGCTATTGGTGCTGACAGTCTTTATCCTGACCAAAACAGGTTATATAAAGATGGGATTCCTCTGGCTGAACCCGATCGGCGCTTTTGGGGTGATCATTTTTTCCATTTTGCTCAACACATTTGCACACAAAAAAAAGCTCCCGGTATAAGGAGCTTTGAAATTTTTTTGTGATTTAGGGCCTTCGGCCTGCAGGCAGGAGAGCCGGAAGTTTTATTTTTTCAGTTCTGCCAGGAGTTTTTCATTCAGTTTTACATAGTCATCGTTCTTGGCAGTAGTAGCCAGCTCTTTTGATTTTTCTGCTGCTTTCTTAGCTTCTTCTTTCTTGCCCAGTTTTGCCAGCGCATTCGCCCGCTGGTGATGGATCCAGAAAGCAGAGGGGTTTAATTCCACCGCTTTATCAAACCACGCGAGTGCCTGGTTCAGGTCTTTGCCGGTTTCCAGGTAATACATCGCGGCATTAAAATAAGGTTTATTGTCCTTATTCATCAACTGGTCGATCTGTCCCATTACTTTGGTTTCCACGTCTGTAGTGATGGGTAATGAAACCGCTGTGTTTTCCCACATCAGGTGCAATTCGCAGGCATTCGGTTTTACATTGGCAAACTGCATCGTAAAGGTTTCCATGTTATCATCCATTTTCATGGGTTTTGCATCCACCCTCACCACATCCTGGTCTTGTTTATAACCAGCAGGGCTGGTTACATCCAGTTGTTTGCTGATGATAAGCGTCCAGTTATTTTTATCTGGGATGCTCAGCAATCCATATTTCCCTGCTTTTACTTTAGTGCCGCCGATAGTTACATCGTCCGCAAAGGTTAGCGTGGTAGCCTGGTTGGCACCGGTGCGCCAGACATTTCCAAAAGGAACCAGGTCTCCAAATATTTTCCTTCCTTTCATACCGGGGCGGGAATAGGAAAGTTCAATGGAAGAAAGACCAAAATTTTGTTTAATAGTTTGAGTTGGGCTGGGCTGTGGTGTAGTTAAGGATTGGGCACCAGCGGAAAATAAAGAGAATAGCGCAATAGCACTGATAAATAATTTTTTCATACAAGCAAATTTTTAGAGAGGCAAAGGTAAGGGAAAGGGAAAAAGAATGGCAGGAATGAATTAGAAGGCGGAAAGTGTGGCGCCGGGCCGGATACCAGTCATCATTCATGGCTGGTTGAAGCATCAGAAATTAATGGTAACGGTCGTCCTTCCTTTCTTATTGGCGTTGGGTTTCCACTTTGGCCCTTCTTTGACCAGGCGGATCGCTTCTTTATCACACTTTTTGCAAAGCGATCTTTCAATCCGGATATTGGTGGGTTCGCCGTTTTTATCAACCTCAAAGGAAATTTCCACAGAAGGATTGTTTACCGGTTTTGTTTTATAGTCCTGCGGAATATTCAGGTTATTAGCCAGGTAAGCATCATAGTTGGCCCAGCCATCGGCAGGTTCGGGCTCTTCCAGTGTATTTGTAACATTGCGGGAACGGGCTTCTGCATTTGGCCGGCTATTACTGATTACCATTTCATTCAAGCTCCGGTCATCGCGTAATATCACCTGGTTGTTCGCAACATCGTTTCTCAGCTGGGAAACATTGTTTTCAAAACCAATAGAACGCACCTGCACATTTAACACCGTATCGGGCGATGTAAAATTGAAAAAGCCATTGGCATCGGTATAAGTTCCCGCATTATCCTGGATATTGGTCACATTGGCAAATGGTACTCCAATATTAGATCCATCTGTTACCCGGCCACGGAAGGTATTGGTTACCTGGTTGCGATACGGCTGGTTGTCTGCTTTACGGCTGGATGTTATATCGCGGGTATTGCCGGTAGCAGTGACCTGCCTCATTTTCTTTTCTGCTGCATCTTTATCGCTGATGTCCGTGTAACCCTCCACTGTTTTGGCTGGAGCTTCTTTTGCCTGTTGTTTTTTAAATTTATCATCTGCTGAAGCCCTGGCAATTTCTTCCTGTTTTTCTGCAGGAGCATTGACCACCGGGTTTGTTTTGTTGATGCCGGCCTCCATATCAGCATTTGCTTTTCCTGCTGAAAGCGTTGTTTCGTCCTTGATTTCACGGTGGATTTCAGCAGGTTGTTTTCCAGTATTAATTGCCTTAGCCGGTTCTCCTTTCGTTGGTTCAGGGGCGTTTTTTGCTGTAACCTGGTCGACCTCCCCGGTTGTGGAAACAATACTATCAGTTGTTTTTATTTCAGCTTTTTTAAAAGGCTCAGTTTGGGCAATGCTGTCTTCTTTCTTATTAAAGCCAAACTGGAAAACGAGGTAACCTGCCCCTGCCAGGACAACGATCATGGCGGCTACCCGCAGAAAAGGGAAAAAACTGCGCCCGCCTTTTTTAAGAGAAATTATTTTTGCCTGTTCCGTTCTTTCCTGGAGTCTCTTATTGAGGACAGCCATATCATCGGCCAGATTCACGCCCGGGTTGTTGTAACCCTCCAGCGCATCGGCCAGGAAGGGATCATCAAGGGCCGCTTTTTCCAGCTCATGCATTTCTTTTGCGGATAGCTGGCGCTGGTGATATTTTTCTATATCAGCGGCGGTATATTTCTTTATGTTATTATCTGTTGCCATGACCCCAACCCTGCAGGGAATATTTAGTTTGTTTTATAAATAATCATCTTTCAAAGTTCACAATTTTTGAACCTGGCCCCCCGGGCTTATTTCTTGCTCAGGCTTCCGAGCCACGGCTCCTGACTTCGGATCTCTCCATACATATCTTCAGGTTCCTTCTTCCGTTCTGTATCAAACTTCTCACCTGGTTCCATTCCTGCCCGGTTATTTCAACAATCTCATTATAGCATTTTGCCTCCAGGTAAAACAGTTTTACAGCTTCCCGTTGTTCCCGGGTCAGTGTACCGAGGCAGTATTCCAGTTTTTTGAAATTCTCCTCTTTTTCCAGCACTCCGTTCAGATGCACATTTTCTTCCGATTGCACAAGTTCAGTCTTAAACTCAACCGTTTTCATGTTCCGGGGTGTCCGCAGCTGCATCAGGCAATGGTTTTTCGCCAGCTGGTGCAGCCAGCCCCTGAAATTGTCCACCTCATGTTTTTTCAATTTTGATACCAGTTCTTCAAAAATCAGCATCACACTGTCCTTGGCAGATTCAGGTTCTTTATAATACTTGAGACATACCCCATAGACAAGGTCCATGTACCGCTGGTAAAGCTCTCCAAGGACGGTCATATCACCCGATTCTTTATACAGGAATACCAGCTCTTTATCGGTTAGGGCGGTGTGGGATATGTTTTTAATAAAGGCCAACGGCTAAAATTAGCAAATAAAAAACTTATGCATGCTTATGCAATTGCTAAAATACCCGCATCCGGGTATCTAAATACATTTTATGAAACGTTTCCTGCTCCTGCTCGTGCCGGTCATTTTATTTGGCCTGGCATTCCGGCCTGTTCATTCACATACGGTCTCCGGCACAATAACAGACGAAAAAGGAAGCCCGGTCCCTTCGGCCAGCATCGTATTGAGGGGTACTATGCAGGGCACCACGGCTGATGCCAAAGGTGTGTACCGGATCACGGTTCCCAAATCATCCGGGACACTGGTTTTTTCTGCGGTAGGATATGAGACGGCAGAAATAAAAATTGAAGGAAGGTTAATCATCAATGTTACCATGAAGCCCGCATCAGGATCCGCCCAGGAGGTCGTGGTTACAGGATATGCGATGAAGAAGATGAAAGCAGATGGAGCTTCTGCATTAAGAGTTCGGGGTATGAACAGCCCGTCGGGTTATATTTCCCCGTCTCCGGACAGGTCCATGAATTTTTACCGCGACATGGATGACCGGGAAGATCATAACACCGAAGGCTATGATCATATTGCCGAAAATAAATTCCTAAAAGTCAATGATAACCCTCTTTCCACTTTTTCAATAGACGTGGATGCTGCTTCCTACAGTAATGTCCGTCGATTCCTGAACCAGGGTCAATTACCTCCTGCAGGGGCGGTAAGGATTGAGGAAATGGTAAATTACTTTAAGTACGAGTATCCACAACCATCCGGGGATGATCCTTTTTCCATCAACACGGAAATTTCAGATGCTCCCTGGAACAAAGATCACAAGCTGGTGCTGATCGGCTTACAGGGCAAAAAAATACCAACCGAAAATTTACCCGCCTCAAACCTTGTTTTCTTAATTGATGTATCCGGTTCCATGCAGGGCGCTGAAAGAATCGGGCTGGTAAAAGCCTCTATGAAAATGCTGGTTGACCAGCTCCGGGAGCAGGATAAAGTTTCTATTGTCGTATATGCAGGGGCAGCGGGGTTGGTATTATCACCAACCAACGGGTTGAATAAAACAAAAATTAAAGAAGCGATTGACAACCTGGAAGCGGGTGGTTCAACAGCTGGCGGGGCCGGAATCAAACTCGCGTATAAAACGGCCCGCGAGAATTTTTTAAAGAATGGCAATAACCGGGTCATTCTTTGCACGGATGGCGATTTTAACGTTGGCGAAAGCAGTGATGACGCGATGGAAAGACTGATTGAAAGTGAACGAAAAAGCGGTGTGTTCCTGACCGTCCTGGGTTATGGAATGGGTAATTACAAGGATAGCAAGATGCAGAAGCTGGCCGATAAAGGGAATGGCAACCATGCATACATTGATGGCATTATGGAGGCTAAAAAAGTTTTGGTAAATGAATTTGGAGGCACTTTGTTCACAATTGCGAAAGACGTAAAGCTGCAGGTTGAGTTCAACCCGGCTAAAGTGCAGGGCTACCGCCTCATCGGTTACGAGAACCGTATGCTGGCCAAAGAAGATTTTAATGATGATAAAAAAGATGCCGGGGAACTGGGGAGTGGTCATACCGTGACCGCATTGTATGAAGTAATTCCAGTGGGCGTAAAGAGCGAATTCCTCAAGAGTGTTGATTCATTAAGATACCAGGAAAATATCAGCCCGCTCAGCAAATCCCCGCACACAGATGAAATCCTGACAGTGAAATTTCGCTACAAAGCACCTGACGGGGAAATAAGCAAACTAATTGAACATCCTGTTAAAGACAACCATGTCGCTATTGCAAAAACATCGGAGAACTTCCGATTTGCAGCATCGGTTGCCCAGTTCGGAATGTTGCTCCGCGATTCCGAATTCAAATCAGGTGCTTCTTTTGATAATGTACTAAGTCTTGCCCGTAAAGCCAAGGGCCCCGATGATGAAGGGTACCGGGCTGAATTTGTCAGGCTGGTCGTAAGTGCGCAAATGCGCGCGAAGGGTAAGGCTGAACCAAAAGATGATGCAGATTCTGATGAAGAAGAAGTGGGCTCAATGCCCGTGGGCAGGAATAAAAAATGAGTTTATAGTTTGTGGTTGTTGGATTCTGGTTTTTAGCTCTATAAAACAGTGCAGTTTCAAATGACACTAAATCTAAATTTACGATAGCCACAAACGATAAACAATAAAACTATAAACCAAATTCGGCTCACTCCGGCTGGCAATTCTTTTTTAACCAAAAAAACAAATGCCATGAAATTTTTATCGGTAAAACGAAATCTGCCTGCGGGCAGGCGCGGTGTATTGCTGTCAGTTTCGGCGCTGGCCGTTGCGGGGCTGCTGGCAACCACCTCAATTTACAAAGACAGCCCTGGAAAGAAGGTTCTCGGCTGTTGTAACAATTCCAATGTGAACCACGTCTGTATCATGAAAACAATCCTGGGGATTGATACCAGCCAGGAAGGAAAAATGATCAGCTCCTTTAAAACACCGGAAAAAGTTGATGCCGCTGTAAAGAAAGGACTGGAATGGATCGGCAAAGCACAGGGCGACGATGGAGGATGGGGAGCAGGAAGTCATTACAAACAGGGAGTGAGAGATCCTCATGCCGTACAAAGCGACCCGGCTACCACTTCCCTGGTGGCGATGTCGCTGCTGAGAACAGATAATACGTTGCAAAAAGGCAACTATTCAAAAAATTTAAAGAAGTCACTTGACTATTTATTAAAAGTTGTAGAAGAGTGCCCCGCGAAACAACCTTACCTCACTACACTCAGCAATACACAACCGCAAACCAAACTCGGCAGAAACATTGATGTCATACTGACTGCACAGTTTTTTACTAATATGCTCCGGTACGAGATCAGCGATGAGCAACTAAAAAAGAGAATTGAAAAAGCGCTGGATAAATGTGTTGCAAGAATCCAGCAGGGACAGGACGCCGATGGTAGCTGGAAAGATGGGGGATGGGCCCCGGTATTGCAGTCTGCCTTAGCGAATAACGCGCTGGAAAGTGCCGGTGATGTAGGCAGGCGTGTTGATTCCGCAGTACTGGTCAGGGGTTATGCCTACCAGAACAGGAATTTTGATGTAAAAACCAACTCCGTAGAAACCGGCAAGGCTGCGGGAGTGATGCTTTATGGTTTGTCAAGTACAACCAGGGCCAGCGCCAAAGAATCAAAAAGAGCAAAAAATATTGTGGAGAAAGCAAAGAGGGAAGGAAAAATAAAAGATGATAAAGTAACGGAAGATAACCTGCGGGCATCGGGGGTAGAAACGAACGACGCCAAAGAACTCTATACAGCTTATTCCATCAACCAGGCATCACAGGCACAGGCGGTAAGGGATGATGTCATGCAGGGATTTGGGAATAACGGGGGTGAGGAGTTTATGAGTTTCCTGATGACGGGGGAAAGTATGCTGATGCAGGGGGCGAATGAGTGGAAAAAATGGTATGATATGATGTCCGGTAAACTGGTGAATATCCAGAACCAGGATGGAAGCTGGAATGGGCACCATTGTATTACGAGCCCCGTTTTCTGTACAGCTACCTGTATACTGATACTTTCCATACATAACGATATGCAATTTTCGATGCAGCAGCATCCGAAGTGAAATGGCTAATCATTTAACAGCCGGTTAGTGATACGGGGCTGGTTTCTACCAGCCCCTTTTTGATGGCCACCTGCCTGGCCGCAGACAGGTTCTTTGATCGGAATGATAATACAACCAGGGGTATGAAAATATTATTTCCCCTTTTCCCCGGTTTGTGTCCGGTCCCTGTTTCACCATGCTGAACCGCCGTGGTATATATTATTCAATTGGTTTATGAAAACGGCCGGGTGGCTGCATCAGGGAAAGTATTAGTTCAATAACTACCTAATATGAGTAAAAAAATTCAACTCTCGATCCCCATACCATGTCATGAAAACTGGGATAACATGAGCCCCGTTCAGAAGGGGAAATTCTGCGGCTCCTGCCAGAAGCAGGTCATTGATTTCAGCAACATGAGCGACAGGGAAGTTGCCCAGTTCTTCAAAAAGCCATCTACAGGTTCCGTTTGCGGCCGTTTTATGACAGATCAGCTGGAGAGGGACCTGGAAATTTCAAGGAAAAGAATCCCCTGGCTGAAATATTTTTTCCAGATCGCTTTGCCTGCCTTATTTATTTCAAAAGCAGCGGGGCAAACTCAAAAAATTGGAAAAATTGCCAGGCCAACGGAAAAAGATACTATCCGGGTTCCGGCGACCAACGAGATGCGGACACTGGGCATGATACTGCCCACCACCATCATACCTGCAAAGGATGAAAAGCAGGATAAGAAAGTTTGCGATACCGTCGCTGTAAAACCAGTTGTTTACAAAACAAGCATCAAAGGACGAGTTGTCGATGAAAACGGGGAAGCTATACCATTTGCATCTATTGAAACAGGAAAAAAAGGGTTCCGGGTAATGGCTGATGAACTTGGAAATTTCAGTATCCCGGTTTCATCCTTGTCGGGTGATAGTGTATTGCAGGTTTCCTCCGCAGGTTTCGAAAAAACAGGCGTGCAGGTAAACCGGGAGGATGCCGTGGACTCTGAATTATTGATCAATTTAAGGTCAGGTATTCTATTGCCTGAAGTGGTATTGACTTCCCGGCAGGCCATGAATAGCAATTGCAGTTGGCAGACAGGAACAGTCAGTATGATCCAGGGGGAGATCGTTAAAAAACAGGCAAAAAAGGAAGACACCAGAATAATACCCGAAACCGCGACAAGTGAACCAGGCAGAATACTTGTCTATCCAAACCCGGTTACAACCGGTGCTAATATCAATATTGAATTAAGTCAAAAAGAAGAAGGATACTATTTGTTTCAATTGTTGAACCCGGGTGGCCAGTCTGTACATTTTAAAGAAATATGGATCGATGCCGCAGCACGATTGCTGAATATAGATATGCCACCCCTTGCTGCCGGCAGTTATTTCCTGGTCTTAACGAATAAACGATCAGGAAGGAAATTAACAGCGAAAATTATTATAGAGTAAAGGCCCCGGGCAGACTTATAATGTTGAATTATCCTTTAAATGCAGGATGGAAATTTTCCAATGTCTTCCTGAGAAACTCGCGGTCCAGGTGTGTATAGATCTCCGTGGTAGTGATGCTTACATGTCCCAGCATTTCCTGCACGGCGCGCAGGTCCGCTCCTCCTTCTACCAGGTGGGTAGCAAAGGAATGACGGAACGTGTGCGGCGAAACGATTTTCTTTATGCCCGCTTTCAGGGCCATTTCCTTGATGATGTAAAATATCATCACCCTCGATAACCTGGTGCCACGCCTGTTCACGAAAAGAAAATCCTCATTCCCTTTTTGAACCTGTGTATGAACCCGGATATTTTTTTTGTAAATAGTGATATATTTTACCGCACTGCTGCCCACCGGCACTAATCGTTCTTTATCTCCTTTGCCCACAACCCGGATAAACCCCGCGTCCAGGTAGAGGTGGGATATCTTAAGATTGACCACTTCACTCACCCGCAGTCCGCAGCTGTACATCGTTTCCAGGATCGCTTTATTTCTTCCTCCTTCCGGTTTGCTGAGGTCAACCTGGGAGATGATGCTTTCTATCTCGTCAAAGCTCAGCACATCCGGCAGGGATCTTTTAAGCTTGGGTGCTTCAAGCAATACGGTGGGGTCAGCGGGGGAAATATTTTCCAGCAGGCAGTATTTATAAAAAGCCCGGAGACCGGAAATAATTCTTGCCTGTGACGAAGCAGTCATTCCCAGTTCCGCAAGATGTTTGATAAATGACTGCAGGATCTTTAAGGAAATTTCTGAAGGAGCGGGCAGCGTTTTTTTTTCCAGCAGGAATTGTGTGAGCAATTCTATATCCCGCATGTAGGCCTGTACCGAATTGTCCGATAAAGATTTTTCGAGCTGCAGGTAACTTCTGAATCCTTTTTTATAGGGCTCCCACATGGAAAGAGTTAAGTTTAAAGTTCCAAAGTCCTTTCAGCTACTCAAGTTTGATTTCTTTTTCCATTTCTTTCCAGTCCTTGCCAATTTTCACTTTTGCCCAAATCCGGGTAGGAGTTATCTGGACCGACTCTACGGTTTCATGCATGGCATCGTATTCCAGGTCGGTCTGCGCGCCAAAGGTCATCATGGCTTTTTTACCGGTAGCCATCTCTTCCACGAAAATATTTCCCCGGTCTGTGTAGGCAACCAGCGATTCATGCACTTTATATTTGGGGTCCATGGAATTAAAGGCGCTGTTCTTGCGGAAGATATTTTCCTTATCGTTGAATGGCATTTTGATTATGTATCCCTGGCCATTGATGCATTCGGTAAATATAAGCCAGGCATAACTGTTCTCATGGATATAGGCACGCATATAACTCTTATTGATCCGGACATATTTTCCTGCCAGTTCAGCAAATTGCAGCTGGCGGTAATTGTCCATCTTCTGGTTTCCCCAGGTTATGGAATCCGGTTCACAGTCCGCCATGGTGATCATAACAAAGGATTTGTCCGGGTTGTCACCCTTAAAACGGATCGTATCATTGTTACAGGCGGTATCGCAGAATGTTGCCGGTTGTTGGGACGTGGATGACTTGCAGGCATAAAATAAAATAACAGCGGTTGCGGCAACACAAGCGGTGAATAATGTTCTCATATTTTTGGTTTGATATTGTAACAAAAATAACTATTGAAATAGTTTAGTCCGAAAATTCTTTTCCCGTGTTCCGGTAGCAATTCAATCTGTATCTTCGGCCCATGATTGAAATGCAACCCATTAACATCCGTTCATTCAGGAAAAAGGTCCGGCTGAAGAAAAGTAGTTTTCGCAGGTTTCTTACAAAACTCGAAAAAAAAGCTCCCAGGGGCATAGAACAATTAACCGCCAGGCTTGAAAAAGAGGTTTGGGGCGAAGTTGACTGCCTTAGCTGTGCTAATTGCTGCAAAACCATGACGCCGACATTTACCCCGGGAGATATTAAAAGGATCTCCGCGCACTTCGGTCAAACAACTGATGAGTTTAAACAGAAATGGCTTTACAAAGAAAGAGGTACGGGTGACTGGATGAATAAAAAAGAACCCTGCCAGTTCCTGAACCTGTCAGATAACAAATGCTCCATTTACGAGATAAGACCCGCCGATTGTGCCGGCTTCCCGCATCTTCCCAAAAAGATGAAAGATTATGCCCATGTTCATAAGCAGAATGTGGAATATTGCCCGGCTACCTACAGGATTGTTGAAAAAATGATGATGGCTGTTAAGTAGGGAGTAGGGAGTAGGGAGTAGGGAGTAGGGAGTAGAGAGTAGAGAGAAGGGAGTAGAGAGAAGGGAGTAGCGGGTGGGGAGAAGGTTGTGAAAAATAAACAGCGCTATTTGGATTCCACTACCGGGCAACCGAAGGATTTGGCCTTATAAAAAAACATCCTCCATCAAAAAATACTCGGGGTCCTTGTCGGGGTGCAGTGTAATAGATAAAATATGGTATTGTATCCAGGGATGTCCGGGGTTCTGAAACAAATACTCATCTGCAGCTTTTTGTAAATTTTTAAATTTTCGTTTCGTTACACTGTCTTCGGGATAGCCAAATGGTGAAAAGTTCCTTGCCTTTACTTCCACGAAACAGATAAATTTATCTTTACGGGCTACAATATCAATTTCATAATGGGAATACCGCCAGTTACGGTTCAGCAGGGTATATCCTTTTTCTTCCAGCCATTTCGCCGCCAGCTCTTCGCCATTTTTCCCGGTATCATTATGCGAGGCCATGCATTATCTTTACTTCAAGTTATAAAAAGAAATTTTATTTCATGGCAGGCATTTACCGGTTACAGGGAACAGTCAAACATTACGATTGGGGTGGAACGTCTTTTATCCCGGCCTTGCTCCAAACACCCAACCGGGAAAATCTTCCGTTTGCCGAATACTGGTTGGGAACGCATTCACTGGGTATTTCCCGGGTGGAATTGCCCGGCGGGAACACCGCGGCATTAACAGAATATGTTAGCGGGCTCCCTTATTTATTAAAAGTGCTGGATGTAAAAGATATGCTCTCCATCCAGGTGCATCCGTCGAAGGAAACTGCCGGGAAAGAATTTGCCCGGGAAAATGCAGCCGGCATAGCCCTGGATTCGCCGCAGCGGAATTACAAGGATGATAACCACAAACCGGAGCTGATGGTGGCCCTCAGTGATTTCTGGTTGCTCCATGGCTTTAAACCACCGGAGGAATTAATATATACCCTGCTGAATGTTGCCGAACTGCGGGAGTTGTTACCCATATTTAACCAATCGGGGTATGCAGGTCTATATAAATATGTGATGGAAATGCCACAGGAAGAAGTGAACCGGTTATTAATGCCCCTGAAGGAAAACCTTGCAGCTGTGCCGCCGGAAATCCATCCCGATAAAAATGATGAAGACTTCTGGGTAGCCAGGGCAATGAAAACTTTTGGCGGGAGTAATATTGACAGGGGGATTTTTTCTATTTATCTTTTTAATCTCGTTTACCTGGAAAAGGGGGAGGGTATTTTCCAGGCAGCCGGTGTACCTCATGCCTACCTGGAAGGACAGAATGTGGAAATCATGGCGAACTCTGACAATGTATTGCGGGGCGGACTCACCACTAAACATATTGATGTAAAGGAATTACTCAAGCATGTAAAATGCGAACCTACATTCCCGGACATACTGCATGCAGAAGAGATCAATGGGACAGGCTTGGGATATAAAACGCCGGTTCCTGATTTCCGGTTAAGTGTTTTTGTTCTTGCTGATAAACAGGTTGCTTCGTTTAGCCCCGTGAGTGCGGAGATCATCCTGGTTACCGGGGGAACAGTTGAACTGAGCTGCCCTGGTGAAACCCTGGAACTGAAGGCAGGACTACCATCGGCGCTTGTTTTACCCGGTAAGACCCTGAACCTCGAGGCGGTTTCCAATGCCACTGTTTTCCGGGCTTCCGTGCCAGTTCACAGGGGTTGATATTAAGGCCGTCCAATTGATCCAATTCATTTATTTTTGCAGCCACACTAATTCATTTTTTTGTTCAACTATAAGTTATGAAGATCAACGGACGGTTAATCATTTTTACATTGGTGCTGGTGGCGCTGGCTGCTGCCTGCAAATACTTTTTTGGACCTGACCTGGACTGGTCCGGCTTTTCACCAGTCATCGCTATCGCTTTGTTCTCCGGGTTTATCATCAAGCAAAGGGATATGTCCTTCCTGTTACCATTATTGGCCTTGTTTATCAGCGATGTGGTGATAGATATTTTATATACCAACGGATTATTTCCCTATGCCGGTTTCTACAGTGGTCAATGGAAGAACTACCTGATACTGATGTCCGCCACCCTGGTTGGCTGGGCGCTGAAAGGAAGGAACTATCCCAGTTTGCTGCTGGGTGCTGTTGGAGCCCCTACCGTTTTCTTCCTGCTTTCCAATTTTGCTGTGTGGATGGGAGAACATGTTGTTTATACCAAAGATTTCAGCGGGTTAATGAAATGCTATGCAAACGGTCTGCCTTTTTATAGAAACGCACTGATCGCTACAGTAGCTTTCCTCCCGGTTATCCTGCTTGGTTACAATTTCCTGACCAGGAAAAGAGCAGTACTTACTTTAGCGTAAACTATTAATTTAATTATATTCAGCCCACCTCCCAAACAGGTGGGTTTTTATTTTAACCTTCTCTCGCTTTAAATTTTTTCACCAGGAAGTTATTGCCCTCTCCATAAAAAGAAAGAAGGGAGCTTGATGAAGTGAGTTGAGGATGGGTTAAAGAAGTTTTGCGAACCAATAATTCCCATGATTCATTTTGTCAATTACAGAAACATTGATCCTGTCCACAAACAAAGGACAGTCGAGCACCAGGGTATGATACTCGCCGTTCTCGCCACAGGGATCAATGCCCATGGCTTCTAATTCATCTACCAGCGCTGTGGTGATAAGCCGGCCAATGAAATTTTCTCCCAATATTTCATTGCAACTGACGATCATCATTTCCATCCCTGCTTCCAGCATTTGCAGTACGAGTTGTTTCCTGTCCTGTTTCCACAAAGGGAGTACGGCTATCAACCCGGCCACGGCCGTCACTTTTTCTTCCCAATCGCGGTGCTCCTGCAGGTCAATATCGCCGAATATGGCATGCGTAAGGGTATATTCTTCTTTAAGTTTAACCAGTGCTGCGGTAAAATGTTTTTCATACTCTTCCCAGGAACTGCTGATCGCATACACCGGTAAACCGGCAGCTGCCGCCTGTGCCACGAGGATAGAGGAGGGGATGCCATGGGAACGGGAAATCTTTCCTTCTTCATTCAGGACATTGAGCAACACTTTTGGAGTATAGCCCTGCTGTATCGCCTGCATCAGCGCAAAGCAACTGTCCTTACCACCGCTCCAGGAACAAAGTGAATGCTTATCCAAGATTCATTTTTTTATTATTAACTGGCCGTTCCTTCATAACCTTCATCATGCAGCTGTTGGTGATGATGCCCGTCTGCCGCTGCCGTGGCCAGTTCATCGCACCGGTTATTAAATGCATTATCCGCATGTCCTCTCACCCATTTGAATTTGATGTGGTGTTTGTGGGAGAGTTCATAAAATGCAGTCCAAAGGTCAGGATTCTTTTTCCCGCCTTTAAAATTTGTTTTGATCCAGTTCTTCAGCCATCCTTCCTGCCAGGCTTTTACGACGTACTGGCTGTCTGAATAAATAGTAACATCCATTCCGGCTTTCTTCAATGCCTTCAGACCGGCGATCACGGCCATCAGTTCCATCCGGTTATTAGTGGTGAGCTTATACCCCTGTGATAATTCTTTGCGGTGGGTACCACTCATGAGAATCACACCATATCCCCCGGGGCCGGGATTTCCTCTTGATGAGCCGTCTGTATATATTGTTACTGCGTTAGACACTTGTAAGTGGAAGGTTTAATGTTTAGTGTTTAAAGTTTAATGTTTAATGTTTAAGGTTGGCATAAGATGATAGGCAAAACCTAACTGGAAATGAAGTAAGGACTAAAGTGCTTGATACTTCAAACCTGAAACTTTAAACCTTAAACCTTTACCCTATACCTGGAACACCCCCGTTTTAAGATCACCTGTCTCCGGGTTGCAATTAGCCGCGGCGATGCCTTCCGAAATCACTTTTCTTGTTTCTACCGGGTCAATGATCGCGTCCACCCACATCCTGGCTGCCGCATAATACGGGGAGGTCTGTTTATCATACCTGTCTTTGATGGTGCTCAGCAGTTTTTCTTCTGCTTCCGCTGTGATGACTGAACCTCTTGCTTTTAAGGAAGCCACTTCGATCTGCAAAAGTGTTTTTGCCGCTGCATCACCACCCATTACCGCGATCTTCGCGGTGGGCCATGCATAAATAAAGCGGGGGTCATAGGCTTTACCGCACATGGCATAGTTGCCGGCGCCGTAGGAGTTGCCAATGATGATTGTGATTTTGGGTACTACCGAGTTCGCCACGGCATTTACCATTTTGGCTCCGTCTTTAATGATCCCTGCATGTTCACTCCGGCTGCCCACCATAAAACCGGTAACATCCTGCAGGAACAGCAGCGGTATTTTTTTCTGATTACAGTTCAGGATAAACCGGGCTGCTTTGTCGGCGCTGTCATTATAAATAACACCACCCATCTGCATCTCACCTTTCTTGCTCTTGACGATCTTTCGCTGGTTGGCCACAATACCTACTGCCCATCCATCAACTCGGCCATAGCCGCAGACAATTGTTTTTCCATAATCCTGCTTGAACTGTTCAAACGCTGAATCATCAACGATCCGTTCGATAACCTCCAGTATGTCATAAGGCTTGCCGTCTGCCGGGAAGAGGCCATATAGTTCCTCCGCATTCTTTTGTGGAGCTACCGGGGCTATCCTGTCAAAACCGGCTTTAGGTTTCTGGCCCAGCATCGAAAACATTTTTTTGATATGATCCATGCATTCCTGCTCGGTGCTGAATTTATAATCGGCAATCCCCGAAATCTCAGTATGTGTTACGGCGCCACCGAGGGTTTCATTATCGATGTCTTCACCGATCGCAGCTTTTACCAGGTAAGGCCCGGCGAGATAGATCGAACCATTGCCTTCCACCATCAGGGTTTCATCACTCATGATGGGCAGGTAAGCACCTCCGGCAACGCAGGGTCCCATCACCGCGGCAATCTGGGTAATACCCATACCGCTCATGACGGCATTGTTGCGGAAGATGCGGCCAAAATGCTCTTTGTCGGGGAAAATCTCATCCTGCATCGGTAAAAAAACACCGGCGCTGTCCACTAAATAAATAACAGGCAAATGATTTTCCATGGCAATCTCCTGCATGCGCAAATTCTTCTTACCGGTAATAGGGAACCAGGCCCCGGCTTTTACTGTCTGGTCATTGGCCAGTATCACGCATTGCCTGCCGCTTACATAACCAACACCGGCTACCGTGCCACCCGCCGGGCAACCGCCCTGTTCAGTATACATTTCATAACCCGCAAAAGCGCCGATCTCAATAAAGGGTTTATCGTTGTCGATCAGGTATGTGATGCGCTCACGCGGCGTGAGTTTATTTTTTTCGCGCTGTTTGTCCAATGCTTTTTTACCGCCGCCTTCCGCTATTTTTTCCAGCCGCCGGTGCATCTCACCCAGCGATTGCCTTAGTAAGTCTTCGTTCTTATTGAATTCAAGATTCATAAACTTTTCGTTAGAAGGCAAAGATAATGGTGCGGGGTGAATGCAAACGAAGTTTGGGAAACTCATCATTTCGGAACCCTGCCGTCAAAACAAAAGAATACTGATGTTTCCGCACAACAAATGGTAATGACGGGATGAACCGGGTATTTGTTCCCGGTTTACCGGGGGTTGTTTCAGCATGGAGTGGGGAGGGAATATTTTCCTTTCTGTAAACTTATAACTACCATCGTTGCGGAAGGATTTATCTTAGCGTTTAATGAATTTATTTTCTGACAAAGGCGTTATTATTATAACCTGTCCCAAACGACTTTCTCCCTGGCTGGAAAAGGAAGTAAAAGAACTTGGATTTACCGTCGTGGAAACTTTTATAACAGGTGTACGACTTTCCGGCACTATTAACGATTGCATCAGGCTGAACCTGAACCTTCGTTGTGCCAGCCAGGTGCTGTATAGCCTCAAACAATTTGAAGCGGTCAATGCGGATGCTATTTATAAAGGTCTTGTTGACTACCCCTGGGAAAATATTTTACCTGACCCCGGCTATTTCTCTATAACCAGCAATGTAAATAATCCGACCATTAATAACAGCATGTTTGCCAACCTGCGGGTAAAAGATGCTATCGTGGATCGTTTGCGGGAGAAAAGGGGTACACGTCCTTCAACAGGATCGGAACTGACCGGTGCCGTTATCAACCTCTTCTGGAAAAATGAGCATGCTGAAATATTTATCGATACTTCCGGTGATTCGCTTGGCCGGCATGGATATCGAAAAATACCGGGCCAGGCGCCCATGCTGGAAGCATTGGCCGCGGCAACAATCTATGCCACCCGGTGGAACAGGAAATCCCCGTTTGTAAACCCGATGTGTGGGTCGGGAACGGTGGCCATTGAAGCAGCAATGATCGCCACCAACAGGCGGCCTGGATTATTCAGAACCAATTTTGCTTTTATGCACCTCCAGGGATATGATGAGGTTGTTTATTTAAAAGAAGATGCCAGGCTGGAGGAACAGATTACCGAGGTGCCGGGTCTCCGTATCATTGCCACCGACTATAGTGCCAGGGCAATCGGCAATGCAAAAAAGAATGCAGTAGCCGCAGGAGTGGCCAGCCTGGTGGATTTTTCTGTTTGTGACTTCGCTGCCACTGAAATTCCTGCAGGAGATCCGGGTATTTTTTATGTGAACCCGGAATACGGTGAACGGTTGGGTGATGTGAAAGAGCTGGAGCTGACCTACAGCCGGATCGGTGATTTTATGAAGCAGCGTTGCGGGGGCTATTTTGGCTATGTGTTTACCGGCAACCTGGAGCTCGCTAAAAAAATTGGGTTAAAAGCAAAACGACGGATCGAATTTTATACCAGCACCATTGATTGCCGTTTGCTGGAGTATGAATTATACAGCGGGAGCCGGGAGAAGGTCTAGGGTTTAAGGTTTAAGGTTTAAAGTTTAATGTTTAAGGTTGAGACCCGGGAAATATGATATTTGTAGGTGGAAATAAAATCCTCCGGATCTTTACTTTAAACTCAGTAAGATGGAAATATCGGCCCTGCAAAAAATCGTGAAAGAAAGGTATTTTGAAACGGATAGTAATCGGGGCCTTTATCACACCGCTTTATGGTTCCATGAAGAAGTGGGTGAACTCTCCGCAGCAATTGCCCGCGGGGATAAACAAAATGCCAAAGAGGAGTTTGGAGATGTGCTGATGTGGTTATTAACGCTGGCCAACCTGATGGAAACAGACATGGAAGAGGTTATTGCTGAATACCTGGATAATCCCCGGAAATTCCCGGCCAAATAAAACCAATCTATAGTTTATATAAACTGCGCTGACACTATTTCGCTACGACTATCTTTACTTTCTTGTTTTTTATTTTCTGGTCCTTGATAAGACGCAGCATTTCACTGATCTTATTTTTCCTCACGGCGGCAAAAGAAAAAAAATCTTTTACTTCAACCAGGCCAATATCCTCTTTTTTCAACCGGCCTTTATTGGACAGGAACCCAACGATATCAATCTTATTTACTTTATCTTTTTTCCCGGCGGCGACAAACAACGTAGACCAGGCCGGTTTTTCGGGGAGGATGCTCGTTTCGGGTAATATTATTTTTTCCGTGCCGGCATCAATATAACCGGGTAATGTTTCTTCGGGTGATAAAATAACAATAGCCGTACCGCTGGCGTCCATGCGGGCTGTTCTTCCATTGCGGTGCGTAAAAATGTCTTCGCTGCCGGGCAAATGATAATGAATAATGTAACGGATATTGGTTATATCAAGTCCCCTCGAAGCGAGGTCGGTGGTGACTAATACATTCGCCGTACCGTTCCTGAATTTACACAGGGCTGCATCTCTTTCCGGTTGTTCTAACGCGCCATGATAAAATACAGTAACAATATCTTTTTCTTTTAGCCAGTTGCTGGTACGCTCTACTGATTCCCGGTGATTGCAAAACACAATCGTTGACCGGTTGCCCAACATACAGAGCAGCCGGAAAAGGGTATCTAATTTGTCTTTTCCGTCACTTACCAGTGTTTTAACAGTAAGCCTGCTGTCTTCCGCTGTATTGCTTAAAAAATTAAGTTTAACGGTTTCATCCATACCGATGAAGGCCGGGATGTTTACGGCTTCCGTGGCCGACGTCAATATTCTTTTTGTAATTGATTTCAGCGAACCAATAATAAAAGACATGTCCGTTTCGAAACCCAACTCCAGCGATTTGTCAAATTCATCCAATACCAGTGTTTCAATACTGCTGGTTGTAATATTTTGCCTCCGGATATGATCGGCCAGCCTGCCCGGTGTTCCAATTAATAAGGCAGGAGGTTGTTTCAGGTTATTTTCTTCTGTTTCCCGCAGGTGGCCCCCATAGCAGCAGGTTACTTTAAATTCGGTTCCCAGGCTTTTAAATACCGATTCGATCTGCAGTGCCAGTTCCCGGGACGGGACGATGATAATCGCCTGAGTGTTGGGATTTGCCGGGTTTAATAATTTGACCAATGGTAACAGGTAGGCTAACGTTTTGCCCGATCCGGTAGCGGAAAGAAGCAACAGGTTATTGTGTTGGGCAACTGCTGACGCCGAAGCCAACTGCATGTCGTTAAGGGTATCGATCTTTAATTTGGCTAATATCTGTTCTGTAGATACTTTTTTGGTGGACATAAATGCAAAAGTAGGATAGTTCTGTTCTTTTAAGTCTCAATCAACCGTCCGGGGAGCAATAATAAATTTTTCAAATAATAAAACCCACTGCCATAGGGCTGTCAGTGAAGGCTTCTAGCTTTGGTGAAATAAGTATAATGGAACAATCAAGGCTGAATACAGGACCCGCTTTAGAAGTATTGCCCTCGCACACATCTTCGCCAAATGATTTTGATTTTTTGGAGGGGAAATGGAAGGTTCATAACCGTAAATTAAAAGTCAGACTGGCTAACAAGAATGAATGGAGTGAGTTTGAAGCATTTCTTCATATGCGGAAAACATTGACGGGTATCGGGAATGTTGAAAATTATTATGCCAGTTTTGAAGGCAGGCCTTTTGAAGGAATGGCCGTCAGGCTCTTCAACCGGGAAACCAGGTTATGGACTATTTACTGGATGGATAGTAACGGGGGCACCATGGATGAACACCCGGTTACAGGTTCTTTTGAAAACGGGGTAGGAAAGTTTTACGCCAATGATTTATTTGATGGAAAGGAGATTGTGATGCTTTACCAATGGGAGGCATCAAACCCCCTCCAACCCAGGTGGTCACAGGCATTTTCAGCTGATAAGGGCAAAACATGGGAATGGAACTGGGAAATGACATTAACAAAGGCAGAATAGTGTGTGCATTGTGATTAAACCTACTTTACCGTTACATCCTCTTTTTCGAAAGGTCCTTTAAAGGCAGCCGTATTGACCTGGAAATGGCGGGTATAGATATTGGTTTGCTGAAAAAGATTTTTTAGCCAGGTAGCAGTTGCCTCAAAGCCTTTTGCATCCCTTGCGTCAAAATCATTTAGGGCCAGGCCATTGGCTTCTTTCATCATCGCCTGGGGATCGTCGAGGTAATAGTATAGTACGGCGAGGTTAAAATAACTGGCATACCTTATTTTACGGTCATGCTTACTGGTAGAAGTATATTTCTTTTTAATTTTTTCAAAATAATCAATTACGGGTTTTAACTGTTCCCTGGCCCCTTCGATGGGGGTACTGGCGCTCATATTGAACAATACCTCATTCATTTGTTGAAAAGCCTGCCGGTGGGCGGAATATTCCGGGTGCTTGCGGCTGTCAACGATCCACATGAAATCATTCGCCGTTTCTTCACTAAAACCAAAATTATCTGTGATGCGTTCACTCAGATAACGCACCGACCGGTTCACACAGTCCTGGTATAGCTCTTTGGTAACCGCCAATGAGTTTAGGACGAAATAGCCTTCGGCAATTCCCCTGATAGCAAATTCAGGGCTCTGGTAAACCTGTTTGTATCCCCGGTCGGCCAGTTCCTGGTCCATTACATGCATTCCTTTATAATCCGATATGCTGGCAGAAGCATCAAAAGTATAAATCACTTCCTGGCGGTAATATATTCTTGTACCTGTAACCTGTCCATTCCTGTTCTTGATCGTTTCAATTCGTTCTTTTACAGATACCGATTCCGGGATAAGGTCTCCCAATCTTATTCTTACAGCAAGGTGTCCATCCTGTGGCAATTTTCGCCAACCTTCGAGCAGTACTGATTTTTCAGGAGACATATTTTGGAGAAAGGACTGCATCAGCCGCGTGCCTTCCACCTCGACGTGATAAGTGCGGTAGGTGCTGTCAATTTTCATTTTGGGAAGGGACCGGTATTGCACAGAAAAACGGAAACGGTCAAGGTCCACCGATTTTTGCGCAGTGAGGGCCATGGGCAACAGGAATAAGGCGAAAAAGGTTAGTTTTTTCACAGGTTCGGATTTTGTAGTAATGATAACGCCCGGACGCGGCAAATATTTCGCTTTTCTTGCCAATAGTACCCGGTTTTAGGGAAAATGCTTAACCTTGATGCTTAATTGCAAATCAATGAGAAAGGAAAAGACCATCGGGCTTTTACTGATCACCGGGGCCATCGGGGTATTTATTCCTTATGCTGTCCTGGCAACCACCTTTGAATACCCGGATATATTACGGCAGGATACCGGTGTTATATTGAATAAGTTCCGTGATGGAGGCAGCTCACTGATACTGACCTGGTGGGCATTTGCGATGTTGGGGTTGCCCTTGCTAATCGCCTATATATTGATTGGCCAAAAATTCGAACAACGACTTGGCTTTATTAAATGGGTAACCATGTTTGGAGTTATTTCCGGTGTTGTTCAAATTATTGCATTGCTGCGCTGGGTATTTGTCGTGCCCACGCTGGTCAATAGTTATATTTCCGGGGATGAGGCTGCAAAGTCTGCTGCCATCATTTCTTTTAAAACCGTGCACCAGTTCGGAGGCGTTTTATTGGGGGAACATATCGGCCAGTTATTTACAATCATATGGACAATAATGATGTCGTATGCTTTTCTGCGCTTAAATGTTTTTTCAAAGTGGGTGAGCTGGCTGGGGATGGCGGCTGCAGTTATTTACCTGCTGGCACAGGCCGAATTGTTTTCGACGGTTATTCCCGGCTTCCCGGTTTGGGATTTGGCGGGCCTGGTTGGCAGCACGCTTTGGCTGATCTGGCTGGTCATTCTCGGGATTAAATTCCTGCAGCTTTCTAACAAACCATAAGATCAAAAACATTGACAATAAAAAAAGTTCAACCCGCCGGCTGAACTTTCTTTATTATCGTTACGGCAATTTAGAATCCCCTTGCCGCCCTTGGTTTGGGTAATGCTTTTCTCGGAATTTTTTCCTGTTGCTGTGCCGTATTATATACAAATGAGGCAATAATAGTGGAAGCCTGCATCAGGTCCGCCGGAACAAGGTGATCATAGGTATCCATATTGGTATGATGGGTCCGCGTGTCATACTCAATCTCATCCTGGATAAACTGGAAGCCGGGTATACCCACCGCATCAAATGCCTGGTGATCCGTGCCGCCTGTATGATTGATGGTTACGGTTTTGGCACCCATTTCAGCAAATGGTTCCAGCCATTTTGAAAAAATCGGACCAGCGTCTTTATTCCCCTGTAAATAAATGCCACGGATCTTTCCCGTTCCATTATCCAGGTTATAATAAGCCGAAACTTTTTCATGCGACGGTTTCAGCACCATATCTGCCGGGTCGGCAAAATGAGTCTTTACATAACCGCGGGAACCCAGCAATCCCTGTTCTTCACCGCTCCACAAACAAATGCGTATGCTTCGTTTTGGTTGCAGCCCGGTAGCTTTGATGATCCTTACTGCTTCCATCATAACCGCACAGCCCGCGGCATTATCGGTTGCACCGGTAGCGCCCTGCCAGCTGTCAAGATGTCCACCGATAATCACCCATTCATCTTTCAGTACCGGGTCGGTGCCGGGAATTTCGGCTACTACATTATATCCTTTCAGGTCAGTGTTATAAAAGGCTGTTTTCACATCTGCTTCCATTTCCACTTTTTGTCCCGCCAGAACAAGCCGCTGTACCCGCAAATAATCATCGCTGGAAACCATTACGTATCCATAATTATTTTCTGCATCTTTTGCATAGCTGCCACCGTTTTGTACGAACAGGGTGCCATCATTGCCGGCACGGCTCATACTGAGTACCAGGGCGGGTTTTTCATTCTTATAGAATTCAGTTAAATGTCGTTGCAAGGCCTGGCGCTGCCGCATCGCCGTTAATTGGTCGGCAGTTAAACTATTTTGTTGACGGCGGGTTGTGTCAGGTTTTGAGTTCGCCATTCTTTCCAGTTCTTCGTCCGTGAACCTTGTGCCGTCTGCTGCAAAAGACGGTTTCAATGTATCGGGAGAATAAAGCAGGATGATCTTTCCTTTTATTTTACCGGAATACTGCTGGTATAGTTCAGCTGAATCTTTGGCCCTGATCAGGACAACTTCTTCGGTTATCGCTTTCTTGCCGGGTGTACCGCCTGTCCATGCCCGTGGGATGGCCACTATGGGAAAATAATAAGGAGCAGTCACCGCGAGGTAACAACGTGTCTGTTCCCAACCCTGGCCAAAATCGCCCCAGGGCTCAAGCGCTACATTGGTTAACCCCATTTTAGTAAGTTCATTCCTGGCCCAGTTGGCCGCGCGGGTGAACCCCGGTGAATTGGTCAGGCGGGGTCCGCTCACATCGGTAAGATGGAAGGCGATATCCATGACCTTAGAATTGGCGAGGCCTTCTTTTTTTATTTTATCCGTGGCATCTGTTTGTGCAGTTGCCGGAATAATTCCCCCAAGTAAGAACGAAAAGAAAATGATCTGCTTTCTCATGATAGAAATTTTAATTTAGTTTAGGCAGCCGGATAATCTGGCCGCCCTGTTTTAATTCCAGTGCCTCTGCTTTTCCTGCCGCATTGAATATCACCCTGAAATTGGCCCCGGGTTCTTCCCGGATAGAAAAAGCGGTTTGCTCCGTGAACAACATTTTATAACCGGGTTCGGGTTGCCTGTTTTGCTGGATACAAAGATCAGTTCCGCAAAATTTTATGGTCAGCGTATCCTTCATCAGCAGGTAGTCGCCAGTATACAATTTCAAGGTATCTGCCGGTACCTTGAACAATTTCCTGAATTCCGGCTTGTAGAAACCTTTCCAGCCATATACTTCCGCCACGCTGTTGAGTAATTCCGAAATCACCCCGAAGTTCTGCCCGTTGATCATAATCACAACACCGTTGCCACCCTCCATGCTTCCATAAGAAGTACAGAGAAAAGCTTCGTTGCCCCCGTTGTGGTTAAAAAACTTATTACCACTCCTGTTGTCAATAAATACACCGAGGGCAGCTGCTGTATCAATATAAGGCGTGAGTCTTCTTTTCATCATGGCAGGAGACAATACTTTTTGTGAACGCCCTTCCAGGGTCAGCTGGCATTCAATAATGTATTTTGCCAGGTCTGTTGGTGTAGTCCATAACCCGGCAGCTGCCTGCTCGGGATAAACATGGAATTTTCCTTTAACGGGTTCTCCATTTTCATAATAGCCGGTTGCCAGGTTCGTGGTATCGGCCGGTGGCTGCTGGTAAGAACTATTCGTCATCCCTAATGGGTTTAGTACTTCCTGCTGCATATATTCCGTATAATTCCGCCCGGTTATACTTGTAAGCAATAATTGGGAAATCGTTGTTCCTCCGCCTGAGTATTTGAATTCTTTGCCCGGTTCAAATAAAGAATGAACCGCTTTTGTGTTCGCCGGTTTTTCGCCGTCCAGTATTTGCTGAACAGTGGGCATGGCAGCCGTTCTTTTATAACCCGGGAAACCGTGAATGCCTAAACCGGCCGTGTGACTTAATAAATTATAAGTGCTGATCTTTTTGTTTTTCGACAAACTATCATAGGGAAACTTCCAG
>JANWIJ010000081.1 GCA_025449935.1 Chitinophagaceae bacterium | reverse complement strand
GAGTATTACAAAGAAGTGAATAACTATTTTGATGCCCATCAAAAGGAGATTGACTTATTCATTGTTTCAATTGATCCGGTTTCAAAGCTGCGTTAACAAATTCAGGTGTTGTAAGAAGTTTTTTGGGGAGGCAATCTTGTGGTGCTGATAAAAGATCATTCACGTTCGAGCTTGCAGCTTTGATTCATCGGAAAAGAACTTCTTTTTCATAGTGGATTTCACATGGCTAAAAATATACATCGGGTAGCTTTGATTATCATTTGGCCAATGCTACGGAAATGCTGAAACCCGGTTAAAGAAAGTAAGCATAAAAAATATAGTTATGAAAAATCTTTTTAAGTTTATTAAATATGTATTGGTGCCAGTATTGTTGACCGGCGGATTTAATTATATCGGGGCGCAAACGGACGAGGAAAAAATAAAAGTATTTAGCAAGGAGGATGACTGTAAACTAGTATACAGTACTCATTTTGAGATGATGGATAAAATAGTGAATGCCAAAACTGATATCGGGCTACTTAATTTCAATGATGAGACGGTCTTTTTGAATTTGATTCAAATGAGTAAGGTTCAGTATTTAAATAAAGTGGAGCTCGTAAAAGCAGCCTCATACAGGCTGGCTGCAAAGTATGGCATGAGGGGTAGTTGTGAAGTGTGCCTGGCAGGAAATGTAACCCAAAAATTTCAGTTGCTGGCTATGGGATATCAAAAGGATTTAGCCAGGTATTACGAGCAAAGGACTGCCATGATTGGACTGGCTGACGGAGGGGCAGCCTGTTGCGGCTGGCGGTTTTACTTATGCTGTACAGTCTGTGCAGGTACTATTGCTGCGTTCCCGGCTTATCTTGCCTGTTGCGCTTTATGTTTTGATACCTATTGCTGCAAACCCTGAATACTTCATCGATTATGTATGAGTATATAGTCATTGGAATTGTTGCCCTGGGAGTATATTTTATCTTTTATTTTTTACGCAGGAGATTTTTTAAGAAGAGCAGGTATTACAATATTATAATGAATACGGCTTCACTGATATTGTTTTTAATTTTATTTTTTGACGTACTCCGAAAATCGGCTTCATCGGTTAATGTATTCACCGCTCTTTTGCTATTCCTGTTATTCTACCTTGTATATAATATCATTTCCGAATTGTTTCGCCTTGCCGGGCGAAAACATTAACCCGGGCTTCCGAATTTATTGTTTCCAAGGCAGGTTTGGGCTCTGATTGTTCTCACGAAATTTCAAAGACTTAGCTAACCTCCAGTGCGCAGAACCAAAGGATAATTAATATATGTTATTTCAATGTGGTTCTGTGCTTTTAGCTTCATAATAGTGGAGAGCACATGAAATGTATTTTGCCATTTTTTTGGTGGCTATGGCCGGCTATTGCTGGTTCTCAGGCAAATGATTCATTAAAAATGCCTAACGCAGCTGTCAGGATCCAGGCATACAAACCTGAAATCCTTAGCTCTGGTTTTATTGATATCATTAATAACGGTCAGTTAAATGCATCTGCAAGATTTATCCGGCTATATATTGGTGAACCCTATAAGTTTTGCCTTCCGATTTCTATCTACAGTGGGGTCTCTTCCAATAATTTCCAAAATCAACAAATTCCCGGAGGACAAAGGTCAAATGAACATTTAGTAAATAGTTTTATTAATCCTCTGGGTGGGTTGGCAAATGTTTCGGTGGACGGGGTTATTTTTTCAAAAAGAATGCAAGTGAAAGTCACCAGGATTGGATTCTTATATCATGGAGGGGTTAGAATCCTAACGGGTTATAAAGCCGGATTATTATCAGCGCCCACTACTGGAAATCCTGTCAATTTTCTAAATGGTTTTGGAACAGGCGGTATTTATTTCCAAACAGGGGCGTGGGAGAGAAATAACGCAAAAAATGTTGGTGTTTTCTGGATTGCGTGTCGTTATATTTTTTGCAGGACCAGCGGGAAACAGCTTAAAGAAATATTGCCCGATATTCAAACCAATGGATTGTATCATGGATGGTCCGTAGCCTGGGGAGTCGAGATCAATAACCTGGTTAATATCAAAATAGTCTATTACAAATACGTGAAACAACCGGAGATAGACTATTCATTGCCTATTTACCAGTTTTCATTTAATTACTCCTTGCGTTAATAACAGGTCCATGCCAGCCGGCGATGCCTCAAAATTTTTAGCTTAAACGGATTCTGAACCAGGACTTGTTTTATTTATAAGTGTGTCGCCCCGAATAGGATAAGGATATTGAAAAGGACGGCAACCGAACCGTAGAAAACATTTGCCCGGCAGGGTTTCCACAAAGAACTTTTCCCCAAATGCGGTTTCTACTAAAAAAAGAGTATTTTTACTCAAATTGGAATCATTACCCAAACTAAACTGCAACCATCCATGAGTATCCAGACCACCCAGGAAATTAAAGTAGCTATTGCCGATGACCACAAGATATTCCGCGACGGGATCCGAATGGCCCTGCGGGAAAAAGAATACCTGAAAATTTTATGGGAAGCCGAAGACGGCAAGGACCTGATGCACAAACTCCAGCTCAAGCTTCCGGACGTAATCCTGATGGATATCAGGATGCCGGAAGTAGACGGGATCAATGCCATCAGCCTGATCCGGAAAGAATACGAAGCCCTGAAAATCATTGTACTTACCATGTACGATGACCAGGAAATGATTACCCGCATGATGGAAATGGGCGCCAACGCTTACCTGACTAAAACGACCGATCCGGAAGAAATCTACCAGGCCATCCTGACCTGCATGAATGATGATTTTTATTTTAATGAGCTGGTAAATAAGGCCGTGCTCCTGAAACTGCAGCATAAAAAAACAGTCCGCCAGTTTTATCCCAATCCCGTAAAATTTTCAGAGAAGGAATTAAAGATTCTGAAACTGATCGCCGACGATAAGACAACCGAGGAGATTTCCAAAGAAGTTTTCCTGAGCCCGCGCACCATTGAAACCATCCGGCAAAACATGAAACAGAAGGTGGGCGCAAAAACAATTGCGGGACTGGTGATGTATGCCAACAGGAATAAATTGCTGGAATAAGAAAACAGCAACCTGTAATTTGAAAATTATTTCTACACGGCTCCATGAGCAATATCAATGACATATACTTTGATGGTTATTACAAAGAGATCTGGCGAACCATCATCCCCGATGAACTGACCCGTAAAGAGTTGGATTTCATGATCCCTTATTTTGGACTGAACCAGGACAGCAAAGTACTGGACCTGATGTGCGGCTACGGTCGTCATGCCATCGCTCTCGCCCGGAAAGGTATACCGGTAATTGCCATAGATAACCTGGGTGACTATATCAGCGAAATAACGGAAGTGGCAGACAAGGAGTTATTGCCATTGAAAGCAGTCAGGGCAGATGTGGTGAATTATAAGATCAGTGGGGAATTCGACCTGGTGATCTGCATGGGTAACAGCCTCAATTTTTTTAATGCGGAGGATACGGCAAAGCTCCTGGCCCAGGTTTCTTCTCACCTGAAACCGGGAGGGCATGTATTGATCAACAGCTGGTCGATAGCGGAAATAGCCTTTAAGAATTTCAAAGAGAAATCCTGGAGCACCATCAACGATCTTAAGTTTCTTACCGATTCTAAAATACTGTTTCACCCCACCCGGATGGAAACAGAAAGCACGGCTATTGCACCGGACGGAAGCACGGAAATAAAAATGGGTATCGATTATATTTTTTCCCTCAATGAAATGGAGCAGATGATCAAAAGCGCCGGGCTTGAACTGAAAGATATTTACAGCATCCCGGGCAAAAAGAAGTTCACCGTAGGTGAGCCCCGGGCCTATATCGTGGCCGCGAAACCATAAACTTTATAGCAGGTTCTTCCATCCTTTTTTTTGATGGTTGCCGGGCAAGCTCCCTAAGCTCCATGGCGGCAAAAAATAAACCCTGGCGTTATGAGGACCAGGGTCTTACGTTACTGTTATGAAAAGAAAAAGTTTTTTAGGCGTTGCGTTTCATAGGGACAGGGTCTAATGGTGTTTTGGTTGTTTTTTCACAGGTATTGGATTCACAAAACGGGGCCTAAATAAAAAAGTAGAAAGTTGATTGTTCGGAGAGTGTCGTCTGGTTTTTCAAGGGATTTGGAAAAAACTTTCTGGACGGTTATGGACATTGGATGAGTAGGTAAAACGAGTCATCCGCATCAATCAACTTTCTGAAACAAAAGTATATGCACATTCAAATGTTAACAAGAGCACAACTGCCCTATTTAAAACATTCGGTATTTACGCAACCATTCGTAGAATTTCAAAATCCCACTCGTACATCTTCGCTAGCCGCCATCAAACGGGTAGTTTCCACAGGGATTAAATCAAGTAGTTCTACTATGGGATATGTTACAGGATTTTTTCATCTTGCACCAGAGAATAAATACCGAATCCAATATTTTTACTAATAATCCAAACATGAAAAATCACGACACTAACTCAGTAATCAAAGTAGCGATAGCCGATGACCATGCCCTCTTCCGGACCGGCGTAAAAACATCGCTGCAAAGCCGAAAAGACATACAGATGGTAGCTGAAGCAGAGAACGGTATGCAGTTACTGAACTTATTGCGTCACATACAGCCTGATGTAGTTCTTCTCGATATCCAGATGCCCATTATGGATGGGTTAACTACGTTGCCCGAGATCAAGAAACTCTACCCCAACGTTAAAGTCATCATGCTTTCCATGCACAATGACCATTCCGTGATCTCGAAAATGATGGAAATAGGCGCGAACTCCTACCTGACCAAGGAATCCGGATCAGAGATGATCTACGAAGCGATCCGGGCGGTGTACGAGCAGGATTTCTTCTTTAACGAACTTACCAACAAAGCCTTGCTGAGCGGGCTGCGTACCAAGCGGACCAACGAGTCATCCATGCCCCAGGATGTGCAACTGACCGATAAGGAAATAACCATCCTGAAACTCATGTGTGATGAGAAAAGTACCAAGGAGATTGCTGATATCGTGGACCTCAGCCCCCGTACCGTGGAAGCTATCCGCGACAAACTGAAAACAAAGACCGGCACCAAATCGATGGCAGGCCTGGTGATGTATGCAGTTAAAGCCGGGTTGGTAGAACAGGCATAAAATTCAATGGCAAGTTATAGATAGTCATTTCGGTCAAGGCCGGAATGGCTTTTTTATTTTACTTTACTGCCGTGAATCTTATTTGTGTAAATGGTAAAATGCGGCCCGCGGATGAACCGGCACTCCTGGTCTCGAACCGGGGATACCGGTATGGAGATGGGTTATTCGAAACAATGAAAATAAAGAATGGTAAGATCCTCCTGGAACTATATCATTTTGAAAGACTCCTGGCAGGACTTTCCTTGTTGAAGTTTGAACTACCATCCTTATTTAGCCCGGAAAAATTAAGCACCGAAATATTACAGTTGTGTGAAAAAAATGAATGCAGTAACCTGGCCCGGGTGCGCTTATCTGTTTCCCGCGGAAACGGCGGCCTGTATGACGGCGGGAAGACGCTGCAGTATGTAATTGAATGCTGGCCCCTCGGGGAACACGTAAACCAGCTCAATGAAAACGGACTGGTCATTGATATTTTCCCGGATGCCGAAAAAGGCACGGACGCCTTTTCCAACCTGAAATCTGCTAATTTCCTGCCTTATTCATTGGCGGCCTTATACGCCAAAGAAAATAAGCTCAATGATTGCCTGCTCTTAAATACCAGGGGAAATATTTCTGATTCCACGATTTCCAACCTGTTTATCATTAAAGGGGCAATGATAAATACCCCGGCGTTGAACGAAGGTTGTATAAATGGAGTGATGAGAAGACACCTGCTTTCCGCCAAACCTGGTGAAAGCTACACCCTGGCTGAAACGGCGGTTACTGTCGCGGATATTGAAGGAGCGGATGAGATTTTTCTGACCAATGCAATCAATGGTATCCGTTGGGTCCGCCAATTCAGAAATAAAATATACGGCTGCCAGAAAACTGTTGAAATTTATGACGGGGTTATTAAAACTATCTTCTCGTGAACTTGTTCTGTTTGGTGCATGAAACCTGACGTCAACATTTTCTGGTTCCGGAGGGATCTCCGGTTGTATGATAATGCGGGGCTTTACCAGGCTTTAAAAGAAGGTAAACCCGTTCTTCCCCTTTTTATTTTTGACCGCAACATCCTGGACGAACTGGACGATAAAACAGACAGGCGGGTGGAGTTTATTCACCTGGCCCTGCAGGATATACAGGCGGAATTGGAAAAAATAGGATCAACCCTGGAGGTTCGCTATGGGACACCGGCGGAAGTCTTCAACAGCCTGCTGGATGAATACAATATCGGGAAGCTGTTTGCCAATCATGATTATGAACCCTATGCGAAGCAAAGGGATTCGGAAATAGAAGAACTGCTGAAAGTGAATGGGTCCGGGTTTCATACCTGGAAGGACCAGGTGATCATGGAGAAGAACGAAGTGGTAAAGGATGATGGAAAACCTTATACTGTTTTTACTCCCTATTCAAGAAGATGGAAGTTCCTTGTTACTGATGCCCGCCTGGCGGCCTTCCCGGTAAAAAAGTATTTTACTAATTTTTATAAACAGCCGGCACGGAGGATCATTTCCCTCGAAGAAATGAATTTTAAGCCTTTGGGAGTTTTGTTCCCAGGCAAAGAATGGCAGGGGGCTATCATCAGGAATTACAAGGAACAAAGAGATATTCCTTCCATACAGGGAACCTCAAGACTAAGCGTACACCTTCGTTTCGGTACAATCAGTATAAGAACATTGGCATCGGAAGCAGGGGCATTGAATGAGACCTTCCTGGATGAACTTATCTGGAGGGATTTTTACCAGATGATACTCTGGCATTTTCCCAGCGTGGTGGCCCATGCTTTCAAACCCGGTTATGATAAAATCAACTGGAGAAATAACGAAAACGAATTTGATGCCTGGTGCCAGGGAAGAACGGGTTACCCGATCGTGGATGCAGGGATGAGAGAATTAAATACTACCGGATTTATGCACAACAGGGTCCGCATGATCGTTGCCTCATTCCTCACCAAACATTTACTGGTTGACTGGAGATGGGGGGAAGCCTGGTTTGCCAAAAAACTGCTTGATTATGACCTGGCCGCCAACAATGGGGGCTGGCAATGGGCAGCCGGAAGTGGTTGTGATGCTGCCCCTTACTTCCGGGTTTTCAATCCCTGGTTGCAAACAAAAAAATTTGACCCGGAATTGAAATACGTGAAGAAATGGGTGCCGGAATTCGAAGAGTTTACCTACCCTTCATCAATCATTGAACATGACGTGGCCAGGAGGCGATGTTTGGAAACGTACGCAACCGCATTAAAGAAATAAGTTTAATCAAATCGCGGGTTAACAAAGTTATTCAGCTTCGATCCAAAGCGGTAGCTGATACCAAAAGAAGTGTAAAAATTATACCCGGATGCCAGTTGCCGGCGCCGGGTTAATACTTCCAGCGGCGTAGCTCCTTCTTTGGGCAGGAAAAGCTGGTCACGGGTTAATGCCGCGGAGGTATAGATAGTAAACGAAAGCCCGCCGGTTATCCGGATATTCAATGCTGTATTAACTCCCAGGTTAAATAAACTCCAGTCATGAAAATAGTTATGGTACTCAGCACCGAAAGATACCGTTCCCCATTTCTGGTTGAACGAGAGGTTTGATTCAACCCCATGCCCAAACAGCGTTTCTTTTGTTTTTTCATAAAGGGTCGTATCGAAATAGTTATTGCGGCGTACATCTGCAATATAGCTCACCGTGAAAAATTTCGTGTTCACTTCCTTGTACGGGAAAATGGCATATTCAATGCCCGTTCTGAATAAATAGGTGTTTTTATTATTGGAAAAAGTACTTCTTGAATAAACAACTTCATACCCGTAGGACCAATGCTGACCGAGACTTTTTATCAGGTAATGCTGAAAATTAAAACTGTTATTTCCAATTTTTGTTTTTTCACGGTTTCCCTGGCTATCTTCTGTTTCAAAAGTTGATGTATTCTTGCCCCCGCTTATATTGATCCCCACTTTTAATTCTTCGGTTACCCGGTTAGCAGACATATCGCCGCTCAGGCTGGACGTTTGGTAGTTTTCATCAGCTTCCAGGTAACCATTGGCACCCACCTTGAAGACCCAGTAATTCCAGGGATCTTTGCTGGTCTTACCGGCTGAATCTGCTTTGCCATCCCCGGTATCCTTTTTTTTAAAACTGATAACCGCATCTTTTGCCGCTTCAGTTTTAGCAACAAACGGAGCCAGGCCCAGGTTCATGTATTTAATCAGCAGGTCTCTTTTTTCAAAATCGGTGGCATTGGGGCCGGTATTAAAGTGAAGCGTATCCTGCATCTTTTTAAAATCCTGTTGTCCAAAAAATATGAGTTGATAATTCCTGCCACCGCCACCTGTGCCCTGTTCGGTAACCAGCAAATGAACATCAGCCGCGATGCGGTCGAGCATGAAATCAATAAGGTTGATCTCGGACCGGATAAAAGTCATGTCGCACCAGGTGTTGCCGCAATCAACAAATACCCTTAGTCTACCCGGCATTTTTGAATTAACCTGGGCTGTTGCATTAAAAAGCAAAAGAAAAGAAATAAAACCAGTGAGAAGCACTTTCTTCATAGCAGCTGTTGTGGATAATAAGCAGGACAAAGAAACGATGCAAACAGGCCAGATACAAATTTGATTTTTTGTAAAGCGGGTTCCGCCTGATGAAGGGAGAGATTCTTTCCCTTAAAGAAACAAAACATCTTCATCGTCAGCTTCCTGGTTGTTTAATTCCAGGAAAAGCTGGTGAAGGTTTTCAACGGCCAGCCTGCCTTCTTCGCCCAGGTCAAGGCTGTAATTATTTACATACAGGTCAATATGCTGGCGCATTACTTCTTCACTCAATTCCTGTGAATGCTTTTTGACATACCCGTCAATAAGCGGGTAATTGGAAAATGAAAACTCCAGGCTTTTACGGATCAGTTCATTTATTTTAAGCGCTACAGATCTTTTTATCGATTGATTGATCGCTATACCGCCCAGGGGGAGGGGCAGTTCCATTTTTTGCTCCCAATAGGCTCCCAGGTCCTTCACTTTATATAATCCTTTCTGCTGGTAGGTAAACCGGTTTTCATGAATAATGACACCCAGGTCAGTTTCCTTATTGAGTAACGCGTCTTCAATGGCAGAAAAGAGCATAAAATTTTTATCCTTTGCTTCCGGGTAAGCGAAGCTAAAAAGAAGATTTGCGGTGGTGTTGATCCCGGGAAGGGCGACAGAGGCCTGGTTGATTTCTTCATCGGTCATTTCTTGCGGCGTATCCGAAATCAGTAAAGGCCCAACCCCTTTTCCCAGGGCACTTCCGGCATTCAGGAGCGTATAATGTTCCAGGGATTTAAAAAAAGCCGGAAAGCTGAGCTTTGTAACGTCCAGTTTACCCTCCAATGCCCATTGGTTAAGTGTTTCCACATCCGCCAGTACCGCATCAAATTCAAATCCTTCCGTATCAATTTTTTTATTGACCAGGGCATCAAAAATAAAAGTGTCATTGGGACAGGGAGAAAATCCAAGGGTCAGTTTCATATTTGGGGTCAATTATAATGATTCTAACAAACGAGCCAGTTCATGGTTCAGGTTGCTGACAGAACCTTTCAAATTCCAGTTTTTTTTATTTCTTTCACCAATATAATTTGAAATGCTTCTTATTTGCAGGAAAGCAACTTTTTCCATCAGGCAAACATAATGTAAAGCCGCGCCTTCCATTGTTTCAGTTACGGGACTAAAATGCTTTTCATACAGCTGTGCCATTTTCCGATCGGTGGTTACCTGGTTAACAGAAATTCCTTTCACCGCTTTCAGCCGGCTTCTTTTTAGTAAAGCCGTACCGGGATTGATCAACCATCCTGTTTTGTAAGGCGGCTGATTCGCGTGTAAGAGGCCAAGACCAAAAAGGGTTTTTAGTTTTTTTCCTTCCAGTACAATTTCATCGGCTATTCTATCCTGTTTTACGGTTACCACTGTCCCCAGCGGTAATTTTTTATCATAACACCCGGCGATACCAGCCTGTATGACGAGGTCGGGACGTTTAAGATGCAACTGTTTGGTAAGATGGTAAGCTGAAGAAGTCATCCCGATCCCGGTGATAAGCACATCAATATTCATATCAATATGAACCAGCTTTTGTGCATCCCGGTAATAACCTATAAACGGGGCAATTTCTTTAGCAGTGGCGGCGACTAATAAACAGTTCATAACGAGGCTTATGGTAAAGGAATTACAGTGCCTGCAAGATAGCTAAACAATCATCTTCCCGGGTTTTTGATAGCTGTTTTCTGCTAACTTTGCGCCTCATCTTTCCTCCGCCCGATGCTGGAGGAAAATAAAAAAAGTAAAGCATGGTTTACTTAACAAGATCAGAACACTTCAATGCGGCACATAAACTTTTTAATCCCGCATGGAGTTATGAAAAAAATGAAGAAGTATTTGGTAAATGCGCCAATGAAAACTGGCATGGCCACAATTATGAACTACTGGTAACGGTAAAGGGAACGCCCAGTCCAGATACGGGTTTTGTGTTTGACGTGAAGAGGCTGAGCAGTATTATCAAAGATCATATCATTGAAAAAATAGATCATCGCAACCTGAACGTGGATGTGGAATTCATGAAAGGAAAGATGTGCAGTACGGAAAACCTGGCCGTTGCCATCTGGCAGGAACTACTGCCCCATCTGCCGGCGGGGATCCGGTTGCATAGCATCAAATTATATGAGACCCCGCGGATTTATGTTGAATACTTTGGAGAATAGATTTTCCAGGCAAACCTTTTGCCGGTTCTACCGTTATTATACTGCTGATTTTCGTAATTTAATATATGAGTAAAAAGGTAGCTGTTTATCGCCGGGAACATTTTAATGCCGCCCACCGCTTATTCAACCCCGGCTGGGATGATGCTGCCAATGAAAAGGTTTTCGGAAAATGTGCCTTGCCGAATTACCACGGCCACAATTATGAACTGGAAGTAAAGGTGGTTGGGAAACCCGATAAGAAAACAGGCTATGTGATGGATATGAAAGACCTAAGCGGGCTGATCAAACAGGAAATTCATACGAGATTTGATCACAAAAACCTGAACCTGGACACCAAAGAGTTCAAAGACCTGAACCCCACTGCTGAAAACATTGCCCTGGTTATTTATAAATTACTGCGGCCCCATATTGATAAAAAAATGGACTTGCAGGTCAGGCTTTATGAAACACCAAGGAATTTCGTTGAATACCCCGCCTGAGGGACTAACCATGGCACCAGTTGAAAAATCAGGGACAGTGTTTTTTCAATTTTGAAATTAATAAACCGAATTTATGGCGTATAAGAAAACGGAACATTATGATGAAAACGTAACAGCGGGATTAATCACCAACTACAAAGAAGCGATCTCGCTGCTCGGGGAAAACGCGGAACGGGAAGGGTTGCAAAAGACACCTGAACGGGTGGCCAAGGCAATGCAATATATGACCCAGGGTTATCAATCTGATGCCCATGCGGTGCTTAACTCCGCAAAATTTCATGAAGATGTAAGTGAAATGATTGTTGTTAAGGATATTGAGATTTACAGTATGTGTGAACATCACATGCTTCCGTTTTTTGGTAAAGCCCACGTAGCTTATATTCCCAATGGTTGGATCACCGGGTTAAGTAAAGTGGCCAGGGTAGTGGATATTTATGCCCGTCGTTTACAGGTCCAGGAGCGGTTAACTGTTCAGATCATGAATGCCATCCGGGATACGCTCAACCCCTATGGGGTAGCTGTGGTTATTGAAGCCCAGCATTTATGTATGATGATGCGGGGGGTGCAAAAACAAAATTCCGTCACCACCACTTCCGCATTTGATGGTGAGTTCCAGAAGGATTCTACCCGCAGTGAGTTCCTGAAACTCATAACAGCACGACTTAGCTGATTATCAATACTATTTTTTCAATTGTCACAAAGATTTTTCTAATCGGAAGCTTTGCGGCATTTTTGTTTTAATAACTACAGGCCACCAGTATGAAACATGCTTATGTATTTCCCGGGCAGGGATCGCAGTTCCCGGGAATGGGAAAAGACCATTATGACAACAGCGCATTTGCCAAGAAATTATTTGAACAGGCCAATGAATTACTGGGATTTCGTATTTCGGATATTATGTTTTCGGGGACTGAGGATGACCTGAAGCAAACCAACGTAACGCAACCTGCCGTTTTTTTACACTCCATTATTGCGTATAAAAGTATTGAAAATGCCCGACCGGATATGGTCGCTGGTCATTCGCTGGGTGAGTTTTCGGCATTGGTAGCCAACGGTACGCTCAGTTTTGATGATGCACTGAACCTCGTTTTCATCCGGGCACAAGCCATGCAAAAAGCCTGTAAACTAAATCCTTCAACCATGGCAGCTGTGCTGGCCCTGGCAGATGATAAAGTGGAAGCCATTTGCGCGGGCGTACAGGATGAAACCGGTGAAATTGTCGTTCCGGCAAATTATAACTGTCCGGGTCAACTCGTGATAAGCGGTTCCCTGAAAGGAATTGAGATCGCCTGCGAAAGAATGAAAGCAGCCGGGGCTAAAAGAGCCCTGGTGTTACCCGTAGGTGGGGCTTTTCATTCACCATTTATGGAACCCGCGAGGGAAGAATTGCAGGCTGCCATTGAATCCACAAAATTTCATACTCCTTCCTGTGCCATTTACCAGAACGTAGCGGCAAAAGGTGTAATGGATAAGGAAGAAGTGAAACAAAACCTGATCGACCAGTTAACCGGCGCAGTACGCTGGACACAAAGTGTACAGGCTATGATCAACGACGGGGCATCAAAATTTACAGAAGCAGGACCTGGTAAAGTATTGCAGGGATTGGTAATGAAGATTGACAAAACCATGGAAGTCGGAGGTGTTAGTTGATCAAAAAAAAAGGAACCACTTTGCGATGGTTCCAGGTCAATTGGAGCCTGCGGTGGGTCCAACCTCACCGGATATTGCGCAAAAAAAATCATGCAATTTGTTTCTGCCTGTCTGTCTTATTAGAAAGCCGCTCCGGGAAACCGGAACGGCTGGCTGAATGGGAACTTATCCCTTAACATGAAAATCATTGGACGAAAAGCTTAATGGCCCGGTATTTTGACAGTGAGCCCTGATTTGTTTATACCATTTCAATTCAATGGCCTGGCTCAAAAATTCAATTTCCGTTCAGCCTTCGCAATACCTAATTTGTAGTAGAGCCTCAAATAACAGCAGCGGCAGGAATGTATATTTAGCCGGTAATGACTAATTTTAAATCATTACGCTTATCCGGCCATTTCCGGTTATCTCTACTAATACGTGGTACATGAAGCGGTTTAACTACCTGTTCTGTTTTTC
>JANWIJ010000080.1 GCA_025449935.1 Chitinophagaceae bacterium | reverse complement strand
GTGAATTTGAAACAATTGATGCCGATGTAGTGATCATCGCCAACCGCCAGGAAGCCGATTCGGGTTTCCTGCGGTCTGTACCAGGCATTAAAACAAATGATGATGGAACCGTGCTGATTGATGCACAAAGGATGACAGGATTTGAAGGAATTTTTGCCGGTGGTGATATGCTTCCGGGAGAAACCAGGAGTTCAACGATTGCGATTGGCCATGGGAAAAAAGCAGCGCGGTACATCCACGGCTTTATGATGGAAGCAGCTTACCAGAAACCAGACAAACATCCGACTGCCGGTTACCGCAAACTGCATATGTGGTATAAAACGGATGCCCCCCAGAAAGAACAGGATAAACTGGCACCCGCGGTGGCCATACAAAATTTTGATGAAGTAGTATCGGGTCTTGCTGAACCTGAAGCAAGATTTGAAGCGCAGCGTTGTTTGAGTTGTGGTAATTGTTTTGAATGTGATGGATGTTTCGGAGCCTGTCCCGAAGACGCCATTATCAAATTAGGAAAGGGGAACCGGTACAGGTTTAATTACAATGCCTGTACAGGTTGTGCAGTGTGTTACGAGCAATGCCCCTGTCATGCAATAGAAATGATTCCGGAACCAGTTAATTCAACAAATGATGCCCAGCAATAAAAAACTGATTGCCACCATCGATGGGAATGAAGCAGCTGCTTACGTAGCTTACCGCGTTAATGAGGTTTGTGCAATTTATCCCATTACACCCTCTTCCACCATGGCCGAACTGGCTGATGAATGGTCAGCTAAGGGAATAAAGAATATCTGGGGTAATGTCCCGGATGTTATTGAGCTGCAGAGTGAAGGTGGCGCTGCCGGTACGGTGCATGGTGCCTTGCAGACGGGGTCACTCACTACTACGTTCACTGCATCACAGGGATTGATGCTGATGTTGCCCAATATGTATAAGATCGCGGGCGAATTAACGGCTACCGTTTTTCATGTAGCAGCCCGTTCCCTGGCCGCACAGGGGCTCTCTATTTTTGGGGATCACCAGGATGTAATGGCGGCAAGAACAACCGGGTTTGCAATGTTAAGTGCTGCGAGCGTCCAGGAGGCACACGACTTTGCATTGATCGCGCAGGTGATATCCCTGAAATCAAGGATTCCTTTTATTCATTTCTTCGATGGTTTCAGAACTTCCCATGAAGTGAACAAACTTGAACTCTTACGTGATGAACAGATCAGATTCATGATCCCGGATGAACTGGTGATAGCGCATCGTCAAAGGGGACTGAGCCCTGAGCATCCTTTTATTAGAGGTACTGCCCAAAACCCGGATGTGTATTTCCAGGGCAGGGAAACAGTCAACAGTTTTTATAATAATTTACCGGGTATCACTGAACAGGTGATGCGTGATTTTGAAAAATTGACCGGCCGGAGTTATGGACTTTTTGAATATGCCGGTGATCCCAAAGCAGAACAGCTGATCATCATCATGGGCTCGGGCAGTGAAACGGTCCGGGAAACTGTAACTGCACTGAACAGGTCGGGGAGAAAGACGGCAGTCATAACTGTTCGTTTGTACAGGCCATTCTCCCTGGAGCATTTAATAGTAGTGTTGCCCGTTTCTGTTAAATCAATTGGCGTCCTCGACAGAACCAAGGAACCCGGTGCGGCCGGCGAACCGATGTACCAGGATGTTTTGTCAACACTGGTGGAGGCCCTGCAACAGGGTAAGCTGAAAAAATTGCCCAATATTGTGGGGGGTCGGTACGGGCTTTCTTCCAAAGAGTTTACACCGGCTATGGTAAAGGGAGTTTATGATGAATTAGAAAAAGTTCATCCAAAAAACGGGTTCACCATCGGAATAAATGATGACGTTACGTTCACCAGCCTGGCGTACGACCCTTCCTATAAGTTGGATGAATCAGGGTGGAGACAGGGCTTATTCTTTGGATTGGGTGCGGATGGAACCGTTGGAGCAAATAAGAATACCATTAAAATAATTGGCGAGAATACGGCTTTGTATGCCCAGGGTTATTTCGTGTACGATTCAAAAAAATCTGGTGCGAGAACGGTGTCCCATTTACGTTTTGGTCCTGAGCCAATCAGGGCACCTTACCTGATCTCGAAAGCCGATTTTATTGCCTGCCACCAGTTCAACTTTACAGAGAAAGTCGAAATGCTCGAATTTGCCGGTAAGGGAGCAATATTCTTATTAAATAGCCCTTACAGTAAAGAATCAGTTTGGGATAAATTAACGGGGCAGGTTCAAAAAATAATCATCGATAAAAAAATAAAACTATTCGTGATTGATGCCACCACCGTGGCCAGGGATACAGGCATGAGCGGGCGGATCAATACCATCATGCAGACCTGTTATTTTGCCTTATCGGGGGTGCTCCAAAGGGAAGAAGCGATTAAACAAATCAAAAAAGCGATTGAAAAGACCTATGCTAAAAAAGGACAAAAAGTAATTGACCAGAATTTCCAGGCGGTAGACGCCACGCTGGCCAATTTATATGAAGTGGATTATCCCAAAAAAGTTTCTGCTGCTGATCATAAACTGCTCACCGTACCGGCCAGGGCCCCGGTCTTTGTTCAGGAGGTGACGGCGACAATGATGGCGGGCCACGGCGATGAGCTGCCCGTAAGTAAAATGACCGTTGACGGTACTTATCCAAGTGGTACAACCCAATGGGAGAAAAGAAATGTTTCTGATCTTGTAGCGGTTTGGGAACCGGATACCTGTATCCAGTGTGGTAATTGCGCCTATGTATGCCCCCACAGTGTAATAAGAGCCAAGTTCTTTCATAAAGATTTTTTGAAAAGAGCACCTGAAGGATTTAAATCGTCGCCGATCAATGCCAGGGGGTTCCCGGAAACACAGTATTCACTGCAGGTTTATCTTGAAGATTGCACCGGTTGTAATTTATGTGTGGAAGCCTGTCCTGTTACAGATCCGCTAAATCGTTCCAGGAAAGCGATCAATATGGGTGAAAAAGAAACGGTCTTGAAAATGGAACAGGAGAATATCGGGTTCTTTGAAAATATTCCCTGGAATGACCGTTCAAAGATCGATTTCTCTACGGTGCATGGTGCACAGTTCCTGGAACCATTATTTGAATTTTCAGGGGCCTGTGCGGGTTGCGGCGAAACTCCTTACCTTAAATTGCTGTCGCAGTTATTCGGCGACAGGTTATTGGTGGCCAATGCCACCGGTTGTTCCTCTATTTATGGAGGCAACCTTCCAACTACTCCATGGGCAGTTAATAAGGATGGCCGTGGCCCGGCCTGGTCCAATTCTTTGTTCGAGGACAATGCAGAGTTTGGGTTGGGCATGCGTATCACGGCAGACAAGCAATTGAATATGGCCAGGCAACTGTTGCTTGAATTAAAAGATGAACTGGGGGAAGAGCTGGTAAAAGAAATTTCAGAAGCCAGGCAAGTCCTGGAATCGGAATTGGTGCTGCAACAACAACGGGTGGATGGATTGAAGACCAAACTGAGAACAATGTCATCTCCGCTGGCCGCGCATTTATTATCTGTTGCCGACCAGCTGGTCCGCCGCAGCGTATGGCTGGTGGGTGGCGATGGTTGGGCTTATGATATTGGTTACGGCGGACTTGACCATGCGCTGGCAAGCGGAAGGAATATCAATATACTGGTATTGGATACCGAGGTTTATTCGAATACCGGCGGGCAGTCATCGAAGGCAACACCAACAGCCGCCACAGCAAAATTCGCGTCCGGCGGAAAATCCTCCGGTAAAAAAGACCTGGCTATGCAGGCTATTTCTTACGGGAATGTCTATGTGGCAAGAGTAGCTTTTGGTGCCAACCCCCAACAGGCACTCCTTGCCATGCGGGAAGCCGAAGCCTATGAAGGTCCTTCACTTATTCTCGCCTACAGCCATTGTATCGCGCATGGCTATGACCTGAAAGACGGGTTGAGCCAGCAAAATAAAGCCGTTGCCAGCGGGCACTGGCCTTTATTGAGGTATAACCCGGTTTTGAGAAAGAAAAATCAAAATCCATTTGTGCTGGATTCACCAAGACCTACTATTAGCCTGAAAGATTATGTCTATAACGAGTTGCGGTATAAGGTGCTGACTATAACCAATCCTGAAGCGGCGGAAAGATTGATCACACATGCGCAGGACCTGGTGAACCTGAAATGGAAAACATATGAGGAACTGGCTACTAAAAAGGCCAGCGACTTTGTCCCGGTTGCTTAAAATTGTTTTTATGAAATTATATACCAATTACATGGGGATGAGATTAGATTCTCCCATCATTGTCTCTGCCTGCACCTTATCCGGGCAAACGGACAATATCGTAAAAATGGAAGATCATGGGGCAGGAGCCATTGTCCTGTTTTCTTTATTTGAAGAAAAGATACGTAAAGATGAGGACCGGTTCAAAGGTGTCATGTCGGAGACCACGCATACTTTTCCCGAAGCCCTGGATTACTTCCCGGTTATGGAGGATTATGATATTGGTACATATGAATACCTGGAAATTATCCGGAAAGCCAAGGAGCGGGTAGATATTCCCATTATTGCCAGCTTAAATGGTATTACAACAGAAGGCTGGATCGATTATTCAAAAAGGATTGAAGAGGCGGGTGCCGATGGGCTCGAAATCAATATATTCTTCATCCCGGCTGATATTGCCATGTCCTCTGCCGAGGTGGAACACCGTTACCTGAATATCATCGAAGCCGTCAAACAGTCCATAAAGATTCCTGTTGCGGTGAAACTGAATCCTTATTTCAGCGCGACAGGTAATATGGCTTTACGGATGAAAAATGCCGGGGCTGATGCGCTGGTATTATTCAACCGCTTTTATCAGCCCGATTTTGATATCAATGAACTGGTTATTAAAACAGACCTGCGTTACAGCGAATCCAATGAAATAAGATTGCCATTACTATGGCTTGCCCTGCTGTACGGTAAGGTAGAGTTATCACTGGCCGCTACCACCGGCGTACAAACCGCGGTAGAAGTGATTAAATATATCCTGGCCGGGGCGGATGTGGTAATGACCGCTTCTTCTTTATATAAAAATGGTATCCCTTATATCCGGACCATGAACAAGGAATTGCAGGACTGGATGTATATGATGGGGTTTGACGACCTGGCATCGTTCAGGGGAAGCATGAGCCAGCAGCATATTTCAAACCCGACAGCTTATGAAAGAGTGAATTATATCAAGATACTGGAAAGCGTAAAGTGACCTGAATGTTCGTCTATTTGATTCCACATTAAAGAAACCAATGAAATCAGATTATGAAATAGCACAGGAGAATCCTATGCAACGGATAACAGCCATAGCAGAAGCCATGGGAATACCCGGGTCCATGCTGGAGCCTTATGGACATTATAAGGCCAAACTTAACATCAGCAGTTTTGATGAAGAAAAAATCGCTGCTTCCAAACTGGTATTGGTGACAGCCATTACGCCCACGAAAGCGGGGATCGGCAAAACAACCACATCGATAGGATTGGCAGATGGGTTGAAAAAGCTTAATAAAAAAGTGGTGCTGGCATTGCGGGAGCCTTCCCTGGGTCCCTGCTTTGGTATGAAGGGGGGAGCTGCCGGTGGCGGCTATTCGCAGGTGGTTCCGATGGAAGATATCAACCTCCATTTTACCGGGGACTTTCATGCCATTACCGCTGCCAATAATACCCTCGCTTCCTTAATGGATAATTTTCGGTTTTTCAACAGGGGTAAGCCGGAAGGTATAAAGACCGTGTTGATGAAACGTTGCCTGGATGTGAACGACAGGGTATTGCGCAAAATCGTTACGGCGCTGGATGGTCCCAACAATGGGATCCCTTCTGAAACGGGTTTTGTGATCACACCAGCGAGCGAACTGATGGCCATGCTTTGTCTTGCCGAAGGCCTGGAAGACCTGCGCCGGCGCATTGATGACATGTTACTGGGTTTTACTTTTGCCGGGGACCCGTTCACAACGAAACAGCTTGGCGTAACAGGCGCCATTACAGCTTTATTAAAAGATGCCATGCTTCCCAACCTCGTCCAAACACTGGAAGGTTGTCCCGCCATTGTGCACGGAGGCCCTTTTGCCAATATTGCGCATGGATGTAATTCTATTATGGCCACCAAAACAGCGATGCAGTTTGGCGACTATGTGATCACGGAAGCAGGTTTTGCCAGCGACCTGGGGGCAGAGAAATTTTTTAATATAAAATGCCGGAAAGCAGGATTACGCCCGGCCATGAGTGTACTCGTGGCAACTTCGCAGGCCCTTAAATTAAGTGGCGGCATTGGGGAAGATAAAATGATGTTGCCCGATCTTCAGGCGCTTGGCAAAGGATTGCAGAATATGGCTAAACATATCGCTATCCTCCAATCGTTTAAACAAAAGGTGCTGGTCGTCTTAAACAGGTATCATTTTGATTCCGACGAGGAAATTGAGTTTATGCGCAAGTGGTGCGAAAATAAAGAAGCCGCTTTTGCAGTCAACGATGCCTTCGCCAGGGGTGGGGAGGGTGCATTGGAAATGGCACAGGCCGTGATAACTATTTGTAACAACCCTTCACCTCCTTTGCAGTATACTTATGAATTGGGGGATGATGTGGAAACTAAAATCAGGAAGATTGTAAGGACTATTTATGGCGGTAAGGATGTCGTGTTATATAAAAAAGCGCAGGAGATGATAAAGAAAATCAAAAAACTTGAATTGGAACACCTGCCTGTCTGTATGGCCAAAACTCAATATTCTTTTACAGATGATCCCATCATCAGTGGACTGGACGGCAATTTTAACATCGATGTGGATGACCTTGTCATCAACCGGGGCGCTGGTTTTATAGTAGCCGTATGTGGAGAGATGATGCGTATGCCAGGCTTGCCAAAAGTACCGCAGGCAAACTTTATTGATGTGGTCAATGGAAAGATCGTAGGCGTGAGTTAAACACTTCGGCACCGCTTTATTTCATTATATGAAATTTAGTAAGGCTTGACCGGTTCCAGTTTTGCAGTAAAATGACGCAGCATCGGTGTTTCTTCAGTTATCCGTAAACCGGTTATTTCATTTCTTTTATTGTAAACATCTATTATGACTTCCGCTACATAATCAATATGACTTTGGGTATATACTCTCCGCGGTATGGCTAAACGGACAAGCTCCATTTGCGCGGGAATTAACTTTCCTCCTTCTCCATATTTGCCAAACATTAATGATCCGATTTCCACACTGCGGATGCCACCTTCGAGGTACAATGCAGCCGTCAGCGCCTGGCCCGGATATTGATCTACGGGTACCTGCGGCAAAAATTCTTTGGCATCGATATAGACCGCATGCCCGCCGGCAGGCTGCATCACGGGTACCCCGGCGGCCATTAATTTCTGGGTCAGGTATTCTATACTGCGGATGCGGTACTGCAGGTAATTTTCTTCCATTACTTCGTGCAGCCCGATGGCGATGGCTTCCAGATCTCTTCCTGCAAGACCACCATACGTGGTAAACCCTTCGGTAATGATGAGTAAGTTCCTGCAACGCAGTGCCAGGTCCAGGTCGCGCATGGCCAGGAAACCACCAATATTGGCAAAAGCATCTTTCTTGGCACTCATGGTGCAACCATCCGCATAAGAAAATAATTCATTGGCAATGGCCATAATGGTTTTGCCCGCATAGCCGGCTTCCCGGATTTTGATGAAATACGCGTTTTCTGCGAAACGGCAGGCATCTATAAATAAGGGAATATTATTTTCGCGGCAAACCTTGCTAACCTCTTTTATATTCTGCATACTCACGGGCTGGCCTCCACCCGAATTGTTCGTAATTGTTATGATCACCATCGGGATATTCACAGCGCCTTTTTCACCGATCGTTTTTACCAGTGCTGCTACATCCATATTTCCTTTGAAAGGCGCCGGCACAGTAGGATGCTTCCCTTCTTCGCAGAGGAGGTCAATACCTTCGGCACCGGAAAATTCAATATTAGCCCTCGTGGTGTCAAAAAGCGTATTGCTGATAAAATATTTCCCTTTTCCTCCCAGGATGGTGAAAATTATCTTTTCCGCTGCCCGGCCCTGGTGGGTAGGAATGACCAGTGGCATACCCGTGATCTTATTCACAGCATCTTCAAACCTGAAAAAACTGCTGCTGCCTGCATAGGATTCATCTCCCTGCATGATACCTGCCCATTGGTTGCTGCTCATGGCGCTGGTTCCACTGTCGGTTAACAGGTCGATCAGTACATCCCGGGCATGTACCCGGAAAGGATTATAACAAGCTTTTTCCAGGATCAGCTTACGTTCATCTTTACTGGTAAAATAAATCGGCTCTACCGATTTTATACGGAAGGGTTCAATGATTGTTTTCATTTTTAATATTGACGCAGGTAAATTGAAATGAGGATTTGCAGGCGAACGGGGCAGCAAAGCTCAGGTGGGTCGTTGAATGATATTTTTCCAGATGTTCATTAGTAGTAAGCCTGTCCAAAACTAAGCGGGACAGCAATCATAAATTATGACTTTAATCAATGATGCAGATCAGGCGCCAAATTGCCTGAGGTGATGGTCAAGGTGTTTCCAGGTTCCCCGGCTCCATTCAGCTTTTGTCATTTTACCAAAAAAAGGATGGGGCTCATTGGACAACGTGTTTTCGGAAAAATCGCCGATCATTTGAATTAATCCTTTTTTTTCTTTTTCAAAATCCTTTGTGGTGGTCATCCTGAATGACTTATCGGTGGGCAGGTTTGGTTTGAAGGGCTGGTTATTAAACAGTTTCTTTTTTATGAGGCGGCCAATGATTTGTATAAAAAAATTTCCCTTGAGTTTATGCGTGCCAACCGCCACCCCAAGCGGCATCTGGCAATGGGCCAGCATTTGACCCACATCCATTTTGCCCCACAGGCGTTGTGAGGCCGGGGTCAGTTTATTAATCCTGTCAATGATTTCTTGTTTTACATTGGGATCAAATAAGTCTTTTATTTCCATTGTTGACAATTAAAGATTTTGCTCGTAATAAGGAATCTCATCGTGGCTCTGGCTTTCCTGTTGCTGCCAGTAAGCCAGTGTAACAATATCCCCTTCTTTTGTTTTCAGCATCCTCCCAAAAATGGCATTAATTGTATTAAAGGTGTAATCCGTAACGCCCACGGTAAATGTTTCTGGGGCCGGTGGCGGGGGAGGCGGAGGTGCAGCAACCTCTCCCTCTTTTGGCGGAGGTATCGGTGCTG
>JANWIJ010000079.1 GCA_025449935.1 Chitinophagaceae bacterium | reverse complement strand
TGCATGGGCATTGACCCGAATGTCGGGGCCTTAAAAGAATACCTGACCGATATTTCTACTTCACCCACTTACAATAAAGTAAAAGATGAAGTATGGAACCTGATGGGCAAACTGCCGGTAGGTAAGAATTTTACCAGGGCCATGGCGCATAAACTGGTTGAAGGAGTGAAAGGCATGGTACACAGCCGGGCCAACCTCTTTGAGGCACTGAAACTCCGTTATTTCGGACCGATTGACGGGCATAATATTGCGAAACTTGTTGACACATTGAGGGACCTGCGGGAAATACCCGGACCGAAGATCCTGCATATCATTACTACAAAAGGTAAAGGCTATGCGCTGGCAGAAAAGGACCAGACCAAATGGCATGCGCCCGGGTTATTTGATAAGATAACCGGGGAGATCCAAAAGAAGAGGTTTGATCTTCCCCAGCCTTCTAAATACCAGGATGTCTTTGGTCATACAATTATTGAACTCGCGGAAAAGAATAATAAAATATTTGGTATCACCCCGGCTATGCCTTCCGGTTCCTCCCTGAAATTTATGATGGATAAAATGCCCGACCGTGCTTTTGATGTAGGCATCGCTGAGCAACATGCGGTTACGGTAAGTGCCGGCATGGCGACCCAGGGCATGAAAGTATTCTGTAATATCTATTCTTCGTTCATGCAACGGGCATATGACCAGGTGATACATGATGTGGCCATACAAAAATTACCCGTAATATTTTGCCTGGACCGGGCAGGGCTCGTGGGTGACGATGGCCCCACGCACCACGGCTGTTATGACATTGCTTATATGCGTTGCATTCCAAATATGATTGTAAGTGCTCCCATGAATGAAAGTGAATTGCGGAACCTCATGTACACTGCCCAACTGGAATCCACCACTTTACCGTTTGTGATCCGCTACCCGCGTGGTGAAGGCGTGATGCCGGAATGGAAGACGGAGATGAAAAAAATAAAAATCGGTACCGGGCGGAGGTTGAAAGATGGAAAAGATATTGCTATACTTTCTTTTGGTCACCCTGGAAATTTTGCCGCTGCAGCTATCCGGGAATTAAAGAACGACGGGCTGAATCCTGCACATTATGATATGCGGTTTGCCAAACCCCTGGATGAAGCGTTGCTTCACGAAGCCTGCCGGCAGTATAAAAAATTAATTACGGTTGAAGACGGGACAGTAGAAGGTGGCCTGGGTTCTGCTATTCTCGAGTTCATGGCGGTGCATGGGTATAAAAATGACGTAACGATCCTGGGTATTCCGGACCGCCTGGTTGAGCATGGAACGCCTAAAGAACTGCAGCACGAATGCGGGTATGATGCACCCGCAATTGCCGCCGCGGTTAGAGAAATGATGAAGGAACAGGTAAGTGTCAGTGAGCTCCCGCAATAATATTTTTCTGATTACATTTAAGTATGCAAAAGAGGTTTTTTCCTGTTGCTGCATGCTTATTTTTTTTACCTGTTGCGTAGCGCAACAATATCCATTTGTTCATTATACTCCCAGGGATGGCCTCGTAAACAGCCGGGTCCGGAAAGCTTACCAGGACAGCAGGGGCCGGATGTATTTCCTGACCTTTGGCGGCCTCAGTATGTATGATGGCGCACGGTTCAGGAACTATACCTCGCAAAACGGGTTGCCGGTTGACCTGGTGAATGATGTGCTTGAAATAGGCAATGATTCCCTGCTGGTGGCTACCAATACCTGTGGTTTGCGGGTCCTGGTTCACAGTGAAATAAAGAACCTCCCCCTGACGGGAAACAACTGCCCGGTGGTGAATCATTTTTTGAAGAGCCGGGAGGGTATTGTGTATGCTACGGCTGATGACGGCCTCTACCAGTTAAAGCAGCATAGCTTTGAAAAACTTTCAACCCGGCTACCCGGGAAAAAGGAGGATGCGATCTACCTGGGTGAGGTAGCCGAATACAAGGACTTCCTTGTTTTTACAACCAATGACCTGAGGTATTACACCGGGCTTTACCTCTATAGCAAGAAAGACAATGCAATAACAGACTACTTGCCAAAAGCGCTCATCTACAGTTTGAAATCTGATCATTCGGGAAAGCTGTGGATCAGTGTGAACAAAGAAATCTTGAACCTGGATACCACTGCCCTGCAAACCGGGAAATTGGTGTTCGTGAAACCCTATTATTTAGCTGCGGCTGCCGGGACCTTTCACCCCGGAAATATTGTTTTTAATGGTCAGAACGAACTCCATATCGCTTCGTCAGGCAAAGGCATAGTCCGTTACCGGAAAGACGGTACTATCCTCCACATCGGCTCACCTGAAATAGCTGATTTGGTATTGCAGAATTTTTTTATTGACCGCGAGGATGTGCTGTGGGTGTGTCATGACGGCAACGGTGTTTATAAATTATCCAATACAAAGCTTCAGTCCTCGCCCGCGATTTTTGGAGAAAATAAATCCGGGGTAAGGTGCGTTAGGTCAAATTCGCCCGATACCTGCTGGGTAGTCATGAACAACGGGGAAGTGATTTTACAGGCCCTGTTCAGAACTAAAAGCTTCTCTGTCGCCCCCTCCTTTAATGCCAATACGCTGTATTATAATAGCCGTAACTTATATGCTGCCGATTATAATAATCTTTATATGGCAGCGCTGCCAGCAGGTGATGAAACCACGATCCGGTTCAAAAAAATCCTGGAACTCCCCGATACAGCCTCCTTTGGAGCGAGCTATGTAAATGATCCCTCTGGCAATATCATTCTCTTCGAGGGAAGAAATATCTGTGTGTTCCGGCAGGAAAAACTATTGCATACCTACCCGGTAAATTCATACGACCTGATTGAGGGAATGTATATGGACAGGAATAAACAGCTGTGGGTGGTGAGCCGCAGTAACGGGTTGCAGGTTTTTTCGCTGCATCCTGAAAACCCATCCAATTACCTGCAGAAAAAAGCCGGGTTTACAAAAGAGTTTGAAAATGCTTCCCCCCGTTGCATGACCGTTGATAAAAATGAAATCCTCTGGACAGGTACGCGTTACAACGGGCTCATGGGTTTTGACTATAAAAACAACCGGTTAAGAAAAATATTTCATTTTCAGACACAGGACGGCCTGACAGATAATTTTGTCACTTCTCTTGCGACCGATGATGATAACAATATAATTATTGGTATGCAAACAGGCCTGGACAGGCTGATAAAAACCAACGGCGACAGTTACCGGCTGGAAAACCTGACTAAAAGCAATAATATTTTTTCTTACATCAGTACTGTCTGGACAGATCTTAACAAAAATGCTTTTGCACTCAGCAACTCCGGCATACTTTTCCGGATGGAGGCGTCCCGGAACGGGCCATCACATTATGAACCAAAATTATTAATTGAAGAAATAAAAATAAATGGGAAACGCAGTTCGCTCTTCCCGTCTCCTTTGCGCCTGAAATACCAGCAGCGTAATATCACGTTCAGTGTAGCTGCCCCTGCATTCCTGGATGAAAAACAAATAAAATACAGTTACCTGCTGACGGGGGCTGGCCCGGAAGAATGGAGTGATACCAGCAATGTTGCCGACATTAACCTCCTGAATCTTTCTCCCGGGAGCTATACCCTGCAGGTGAAAGCTTTTTTCCCTTCGACGGCTTACTCACCGGCAGCAACAACCTTTGCCTTTGTCATCGTACCTCCCTGGTGGCAGCGCTGGTGGTTCCGCGTGGGAATCGGGCTGTTGGGTGTTGGTATGCTGATAGCAGGCATAAGATTCTATTACCGCAGAAAACTGGAAAAGCAAAAAACAGTACTGGAGAGACAACAGGCGATTGAAAAGGAAAGAACGAGGATTGCGACAGATATGCATGATGACCTTGGTGCCGGGTTATCCAGGATTAAATTCCTGAGTGAAACCATCGGCATAAAAAAACAGCAGCGCCAGCCTATCGAAGAAGACATCACGAAAATCAGGGAATACTCCCATGAAATGATTGATAAAATGGGAGAAATAGTCTGGGCCCTGAATGAAAAAAATGACTCCCTGAGTGACCTGTTGTCCTACACCCGTTCTTATGCGGCCGACTACCTTACACAAAATGGTATCAGCTGTAAAATAAATATGCCTGAAAATATACCTGACCTTTTTGTGAGCGGTGAGTTCAGGCGGAATATTTACCTTACGATCAAGGAAGCCCTGCATAATATTATCAAACATGCCCAGGCCGATCATATAGTTATTACCGTCAATACGGGCCAGCATTTAACCATTCGGATTAAAGACGACGGGATGGGCTTTGATAAAAAGAATATCCGGCCTTTTAGTAACGGTATCAGCAATATGCAGAAAAGAATGTCTGAAATAAAAGGTGTTTTCAACATAACGGGTGACGATGGCACGGAAGTCGTGTTGAGTGCTCCGTTAACCTGACCCGGTTCTTTATTAACTTTCGTTCTATTGTTAAAGCAAACCTGCTAAATTACTTTCAGCTAACTATATGAGCATATCTATTGCCATTGTTGAGGATCTTGATGAAGTACGCAACGGGTTAAAGAGCTTTCTTTCCCTTAGCAAAGGTTTTGCCGTGCTGGCTACTTTTAAAACCGCGGAAGAAGCCCTGGTGGATATACCAGTACTTAAGCCTGACATCGTTATTATGGATATCAACCTTCCGGGAATGAATGGCATTGAATGTATCCGCCAGGTAAAAACCAAAGTCCCCGCCACGCAGTTTATGATGTTTACAGTATATGAAAATGATGAAAAGGTTTTTGAAGCATTAAAAGCAGGGGCTTCCGGTTATTTACTAAAAAATACCGGCCTGCTTCAGTTAATCGAAGCATTAAAAGAATTACACAGCGGGGGGAGCCCGATGAGTGCCAATATTGCCCGCAAGCTGGTTACTGTTTTCAGGGAGAATGAAAAAAAAGCAGAGCCCGTGGAAGCATTATCCGCCAGGGAGAATGAAATCCTGCTGCTGCTCTCCAAGGGACTTTTATACAAGGAAATCGCGGACCAGCTTTCCATCGCTACCGGCACGGTTCGCCAGCACATTCATAAAATATATGAAAAGCTTCATGTGGAGAACCGGACCGAGGCTATTAATAAGGCTTTTGGGAAAAATTGATCCGGCTGAACTAACTTTTGTTCTATTGGGCAGGCAGCACGATAGAACTATTTTTATCCCCTTAGCTTATGAAAAGAATTTTCATATCCCTCCTCTGCATATTACCAACCCGCGAAGTTCTTCCCCAAACCGCCACTTTTGATATTGCTACCTATAGCATACCACGATCCTGGAAAAAAGATACCAAAGAAGGAGTCGTGATCTATACTAAAATGGATACCCTTAGCGGGAGTTATTGCATGATCGCTCTCTACGCAGCTATACCCAGCACTGGCAATGTCCAGGCTGACTTCCAGCATGAATGGAACGAATTGGCCGTAATACCCTTTAATACCGGAACCAACCCGGCCACCGAATCATTAACAACACCCGAGGGCTGGAATGTGATGTCCGCGGCTTCAGCAGCAGAAAAAGATGGCGCTGGTTTTTATATAGTATTGACCGTATTCAATGGTTTCGGAAAAACCACGGCGGTTCTGGCCAACCTGAACGACCAGGCTTACGTGGCAGAGCTGGACAAATTCCTTGCAAGCGTTAAGCTGGATAAAAAAGCAGTAGTGGCTACTGCAAAAAAGGAACCGGGGCTTGAAACAAACCTTACCGTTATCAATGGGAAATGGGGCAAATCTTCCAGCTCACCTTCAGCCTACACCAACGGTGTAATGAACAACCTGGCCTATTCCGGTTACACAAAGGGCCAGTATGATTTTAAAACAAACGGGACTTATATTTTCCAGGGAGAGAGCTGGGGCGGCTATCTCAATGCGACCGAATACCGGCTGATTGATGAAAACGGCAGTTACCGGGTAACAGGCAATCAGCTAACACTCTCACCCGTGAAAAGCTTGTACCGGGTGGTTGACCAGGATGGAAAAATGAAGAATTCAGAACAACTTAACTTGTCCAAAAGAATCTATAGCTGGCAAACGTATTATTATGAAGGGATACAGGAAACAAACCTGGTGCTGACTGCTTCCAGAGAAAATGTCATTGACGGTGGATTTTCATCCAATAGTTTATTCCCGAATTCTTTTTTATACAGCCGGGAAAAACAGCCGGAATTCAAATTCCATCCTTTAAAATAGCCATTACGGTATGTAACCGTTATGGTTTTACCAAAATATCCAAATGCAATTGATCCTGGAACATAAAAAAATCGTTCCCGCATGCCTGCTTACCTTTTTCATGCAAACAGGGCTGGCACAAGCACCCTGCAATGATGAAATAATTATGGCGATAAATGGTAAATGGACAAAACGACCGGACGCTACTATGAAACCTGGTAACCAGGCACAGGTAATAAACCGCATTGACAAGATACAGCAATTGTTACAGGCGGCTTATCCCCGTCCAAGAGGGATTGAAGCCGCCTGGTATCGTTCTATGGGCGGTTATAATTCGTCCGTGAGTCCGGGTGCTGAATCGTATGTTTTAAATGCCTTATTCAAAACATACTATTGCAACAGCAATGTAAATAAATTGTTATTGGGTACAGAAACGGGTAACTGGTTTTACGCATGGGTAAATAAATTCAGCTGGTTTGCGGAAAAAGATGAGAATTTTTTGGTGGAAGACAAACCGGTCTATCTGCTTACAAAAAAACTGGGCGAATTAGACGGGTTTCCCGTGTTTGCCGGGAATGAGAACAGTACGTCCAACACGGGCACCAGCTTTTCAAAAACAATTCTTATCAGCCGCCAGGGACAGCTGCCTTATACGCCCGTTACCCGTAAGCAATATTTGATGGCTTTTTTAAAAAGTAAAGAAACCCGGCATAAACAATATTTAGCGCAGTTAATGAAAATGCGGGTGCGGACTGACGCAGAAGAAGAAGTCTACAAACAACAACAAATGGAAAGAGTCGCGAACCAGGAAAAAAACGAACAAACAAGGGAAAAGGCAAAAGCTAATTTTTTACGGGGATATAAAACAGCCAGGCAACGACAGCAGGAAGATATAAGCAGGGTGGAGGAAGTTTACCAGCGTGACATCAAAACCGCGCAGGATTACCTGGGCCAAACACCGGGGGATAGTTTGGCCCTCCCCGCCCATATGGAAAATACAGGCTATTACGGTTCCTTTAGAAAATTTGCTGCCGGGAACGAAGGAATGATGATGGTGCAGGTAAACAGCCAGTATTTCAATAACAAACTCCCGGCACATGTTCCGCAGTTTTTTGTAATATACTGGAAATGGAATGCAGAAAATCCATCATTGGATTTTGCCAGGCACATCGAAAATAATTTCAACTTCAAAGCATTACAGGCAATCCTGGACAAATAAGTTTAAAGTGACATTTTTTAATTATAAAAAGTGATATATGAAGAAGCTGAATGATCATGTTGCGAAATTATTATTCTGTCTTATAATTTCTGTACCGGCCTTCTCCCAAACTGAAACATTTGATATTGTAACCTATCACCCGCCCAAAGACTGGAAAAAAGATGCCCGGGATGGTGTAATAAATTATACAAGTGTCAACAGCTCAACAGGCAGTTTTTGTGTAATTACCCTTTATGCAAGTTCTGCCAGCACCGGGGATGCCAGCAAAGATTTCAACCGCGCATGGAATGAACTGGTGGCAACACCTTATAAAGCAGGCTCCAACCCGCAAACTGAAACACAGACGACCGCCGATGGGTGGAAAGCAGTTGTGGGCGCCACGCCGGTTAAAGTGGACGGGAACGATGTATATATTATTTTAACCGTGTTCAGCGGGTTTGGAAAAACGCTCAGCATAAGAAGCAGCCTGAATGACCAGGCTTATACATCCCAGATTGATGCACTACTGGAGACAATGGAACTGGATAAAACAACTGCAGCACCGGTCAATAACAGCCTTACAGAAAAGTCTCCTGGCAATGGTGGAATCGGAAAATTCGGCTTAATGAACTATGTAGCCCCGCAGGGTTGGAGCGAACAAATATTCCAGGATGGCGTAGTATTTAAACCGCTTGATTTACCGGCTGATGAACTCTTAGCTGTGCAGGTTATGATGCCGTTGAGTGGTGCCGGAAGCCTGGAACAAGCCCTTGCGCAAAGCTTTGAAGAAGCCACGATTATGTATAAAGGCTCCAGTATGTACCAGGCCGATGGCAAGTATGGCAAAAAAGAAGCCCATACATCATTCAATGGTTGGGAATATATCCGGGGTAAAGGAGGTATCCAGGTAGAAAATGGTACTCCCTATAAGACTGAAGTGGGGCTGGAATTATTTATTGTCAGGATCAATAACCGTTTTGAACGGGTAGCGATCCTCGAGTCAAGGAAAAATTGTGGAGGCGTATCCAGGTACTATGCATCTGATAGAATAGATTACCGCAACAGCATTGAAAGTTTTTTATACTCTCTCCAGTTTGCCGATTTTAATGCAGCTGTTTTGAAACCCGGTTCTGTAAAGGGAGATGGCATTGTTGGGATATGGCAGGGAATTATCCAGTCAACAGCCACCGCTGCTTTCAGAATAGATGCCTACTCACTCATTCTGCTAACGAATGGCCAGGTCTATTTTGGTCCAAACTTTCCTATTGAAGGATTAAATGGCTTAAACACCCGCATACCTCCCGAACTAAACCGGCGGGATTGGAAAACGTATACATTCAGCAATGGAAAGGGAAATTTGAAAATGATCTTCGCTGATATTCCCTTCAGAACCGAAGGCGATAAACTCGTCATTACCAAGAACCAGCAAGATTGGCATTTTTTTAAATTGAAATCCGTTGATGGCGCCAGGTTTAGTGGCACTTATAAAATGAGTGAATCTTATGAAATGATCCCTGTTATCACATTTACAGCGGATGGAAGATTTACAGACAACGGTGTTGTGCGGGTTTTGTACCATGACAATACCAATTGTATCAACCCCGGTTTTAAACCCGGGTCAGGCACTTATGATGTAAAAGACTATACGGTCACCTTCCATTACTCCGATGGGAGAAAAGTAAAAATTGCATTTATGGGCACCGACTATGATAAATCAAATCCTTCCCCTCCCACGCTGCGGATGAGTTTTGATGACAATATTATGACCAGGCAATAGTCATAGCCGGCCAGTGATCAAATTTCTAACGTCCCTTCCTGGATGAGAGCCGGGGAATTTTCCGGTTGATCCTGGCTTTTCCTGCAGAGACTAACTTTTGTTCTATTGCCGGAGCTCAGCTAATCCGCTAAGTTTAATTTTCAAAAATACAGGAAGATGAAAAACTATTTAGTGCTGTCTGTATCCCCATCCTGGTGGTTCCCTGCGGAGACAGGTAAAAAAAAATTCGCTGTTTTCTTTAGTGTCGGCTGGAAAGCATTGATTAAACCGTACCCTGCTTTTATAAAAATTCTCCTCCCTCCTTTCATTATAAAAATTAATTTATGAGAAAGATAATCGTCTTCCTTATCCTGTCTGCCCCGCTTTCTGCGGGTGCACAGATTGGCATACGGGCCGGTATTAATTTTGCCAATATTACCAAAGCCTCCTCGATTAACAACAGCAGCCGTTCAGGCTTTCATGCCGGCCTGGTATTAGCCCCGGCTACCAAAGGCATTCTCAGTTCGCGTACCGAACTGATCTTTTCCCGCCAGGGGTATGACTATAAAACCAATACCAATACGGGTAATGTTAACCTCGACTATATAATGATGCCCCAACTGATGTCAATCAACATAACCAAATACATTTCTATTTTTCTTGGAGGCCATATGGCTTTCCTGCTCAATGCAAAAGTAGACAGCAGCACAAGCGGCGGGAATGGGAATGGGAGCCAGCTCATGGATTTGTATAACCGTTTTGATTATGGGTATGGTGGTGGTGTGGAGATTCATCCTTTTAGGGGAATATTAGTTGGCGCCCGGGTCAATATAAGCCTGGGTAACCTGTACAAGCAACCCGAACCCGGCGAGCAACCTTCTTTTATTCCCAGCATTGATGTAAAAAACAATGTATTTCAGCTGTATGCAGGCTGGCGGTTCGGTAAACAATCCTCTAACTCAAAAAAGAAAGAAAAATGAAAAGTCTCTGCCCCGTGGCGAATACGCTTTAGCCAGGATGGGGATGGGTAATATGGATGGCATTGTATCTTTTTGTGTTTGGGATTGATTAAAATAGTTTTTCAGAAACCTTAACGGCCATTAAACACGGTGTCCTTGTGGATTTTCGTTGGTTAAGCATCTACCTGGTGCTTAACCTTTTTTATGCCCAAGACCCGGACAACAATTCTCCTTATCCTGTTTTTCCTTTGCATCAGCTGGCTATCCTCTTCCGTTTTCTGGCAGGGAGTTAAGAATAGAGTGCCCGTGCATGGATCCGGGAGCTATTCACTACCGGTCGCCACGGACAAAATCAAATCAAAAGCTTCCGAAGCAAAGCATTTCCTGAATACAAGAGGTTATAATGCTTCCGTATGTTTTTTACTGGACATGAGCCTTCCGTCGGGACAAGAAAGGTTTTTCATCTACGATTTAAGGAATGATTCGATTCAGCAGGCCGGGTTGGTAGCGCATGGTAATTGCTATCAAAACTGGTTACAGGGGCGACAATACAGCAATGTGGTTGGAAGTGGCTGCACCTCGCTGGGCAAGTATAGAATTGGGTCTTCCTATACCGGCAAATGGGGATACTCCTATAAACTGCATGGGCTTGAGAGCAGCAACAACAATGCTTTTGAACGTACCGTCGTTTTGCATTCGCACAGTTGCGTACCTGAAACAGAAGTCGCGGAGGAAATTTGCCAGAGCAATGGTTGCCCGACGGTATCACCCCAATTCCTGCAAGAAATTAAGCTGATCATCAATTCATCAAAAAAACCGGTACTCCTTTGGATTTATGAGTAACCTGCTCTGTTGGTATGCAAAATTTTCTGAACTGTGATCAGGCGAGACTGGCGTCCATCGTGATATTTGTATTCAGCAATTTGCTGACCGGGCAATTTGCTTTTGCCTCGGCAGCGCATTCAGCAAACTTAGCCGCGTCAATACCGGGCACAGTGGCTTTCACTTCCAGGTGACTTTCAGTAATGGCTCCATCGCCCAGTGTGATGGTACATTTGGTATCAATATTATCCGGTGTGAACCCTGCTGCTCCCAACACAAAACTCAGCTTCATGGTAAAACAGCCGGCATGTGCCGCCGCAATCAGTTCTTCCGGGTTAGTTCCTATGCCCTCGGCAAAACGGGTGTTAAAGGAGTACTGCGCATCTTTTAATACTCCTGATTGAGTGCTGTTGGTTCCTTTTCCTTCTTTACCGGAGCCTTTCCAGTTTGCTGTTCCAAAACGTTTCATATTAAAATGATTTAATGTTATAAAGATGGGTTTTCTTCTTCCAGTTCCGCAATGCGGTTTTCGGGTTCATTATACTCGATAATGAAGTTATTGCGGCCTTCACCGATAATAATCTTCAGGAACTTTTGCTGCACCAGTTCCAGGAGGGATAAAAAAAGAAAAATTGCATGCACCCGGTTCTCACAATTGTCAAATATTCTTTCAAAGGACAATGTCTTCTGTTCACGGGCCTGCGTCAGCATCTGGTCCCGGCTGCCTTCCATCGTATAGTTGTACTGCACTACAGTATGCACCGGCTTATTGATGCGATCGCTGTATTTCTGCATCGCTTTCTCAAAAGCCCGCATCAGTTTAAACATGGTGATATTCTGGATCTCCGTACCCTCGCTGTCTTCTTCCCCGATCCGCGACAATTCCCGCTGAATATTCCCTCTTTTTACCATCAGCATTCGCAGGGCCTCCATCTCCGCCATTTTCGCAGAAGCCTCTTTAAATCTTTTATACTCCAGTATCTTATTTATGAGTTCCTGGCGGGGATCGATCTCATTCCCCTGCTCATCCAGCTCTTTTCTCGGCAACAACATTTTAGCTTTGATACGCATCAGCGTAGAAATGAAAAGAATAAACTCGCTGCTCAGTTCAATGTTTAGTTCTTCACTCTGGTGGATATAATCAAGGAAATCATTGATAATACCGGTGATGTTTATATTATAAATATCCAGTTCATCCCGTTCAATGAAAAAAAGCAGGAGGTCAAAGGGACCTTCAAACTGCGGCAACTTGATCTGGTAGGATATATTTTGCACCTGGTTGAAATTTGGAATAAAAATAAAGTCCTGTTAGCCTAACAGGACTTTACAAAAGTAAGGGAAATCAGGTTTTAGCAGCGGTCCCTGTTTTCCACGTTATTTCTTCAGGGCATCCCGGATTTCACGGAGCAGCATGATATCTTCCGGGGTGGCTGCGGGAGCCGCTTCCTCTTTTTTCTTCATCGAGTTCATGGCCTTTATTATCAGGAACAGTACTAAGGCAATTAAAATGAAATCAATAATCGCCTGTATGAATAGCCCGATCGGGAACACCGTTTGGCCCACCGTAAAAGTAAGTTCGGACATTCCCCCCTTGCCGAGGATCATGGCAATAATGGGCATGATGATACTGTTGGTCAGGGCGGTCACAACTTTTCCAAAAGCACCGCCAATAATCACAGCAACGGCCAGGTCAACGATATTGCCTTTCATGGCAAATTCCCTGAATTCTTTAAGCATTCCCATAAAATCAATTTTAGTGTTATACAAAGTAGGGCTTTATCCGCACCCCGCCCTAATATTGAAATTATTTTTTTATTCCCGGGAATTGCATATCCAGGCTTTTCAGTAAGTCCCGCAACTGGCTGGCGATTAAATATTCTTTATACCAGTTCTGGTCAGCCGGTATAATATTCCACGCCGGTGAATCGCAATGATTAAAGCAATCTTCATACATTTTCATATAAATATCCCAGAGTTTCGCTTCTTCAAAATCCCTTTCATTGTATTTCCACATCTTGGTAGGGTCTTTCATCCGCTCCGCCAGCCTTTCGTGCTGTTCTTCCGGGGAAATGTGCAGGTAATATTTCAGGATATGCGTGTTGTTATGCTCCTGCAGCAATAATTCAAAATCATTGATCGCTTTCATCCTCTTTTCGGCCATTTTATCGCTGCACCATTTGTGCACCCGGGTTACCAGTATATCCTCGTAATGAGACCGGTTGAACACCTGTATCATGCCCTTAAGCGGCGCGTGCCGGTGAATACGCCATAAAAAATCATGGGAAAGCTCCTCCGCGGTGGGAGCTTTAAAAGAACTTACATTAACTCCCTGTGGATTCATATTGCCCAGCACATTTCTTATTACCCCATCCTTGCCGCTCCCATCCATTCCCTGGATGATGACCAGGATGGAATGTTTTCCCTCTGCATACAAAAGGTTTTGCAGGTCATCCAGTTCCTTGACGATAATTTCTGTTATTTCTTTAGTTTCTTTTTTATCCCATCCTTCCGGCGCCCTGGTGGAGATCCCGTTTAGTTTTATCCTGGTCATAAGTTGTCAGTTGAAAATATGGTTGCAATATACTATTTCGGTTAAACGATAACATTCGTTCCCAAAATAAAAGACCATGAATGACTTCCTTTTATGAACTTTGCCGTCATTTTATGAGTAATAAGTTTATTTGCTGGCTGATATTCATTATCCTGTGTATCATCTGGGGAAGTTCTTTCAAGCTGATGAAGGACAGTACCGTATCCCTCAGCGCCGCACAGGTAGCCGGGTTACGGATATTTTCAGCCGGTTTGGTCTTTTTACCCTTTGCTATTTTTCATTTCAGCAAAATTCCCCGGAAGAAAACGGGCCTGGTTATACTGAGTGCCGTTTTCGGGAACCTGTTGCCGGCGTTTTTATTTGCCGCTGCCATGACAAAAACGGATGGGTCGCTGGGAGGCATTCTTAATTCGCTGACTCCTATTTGTGTTGTAGTAATTGGTATCCTTTTTTTTAAGGATAAAATAAAGACACAAAAGATAGTCGGCGTACTCACCGGTTTTCTCGGGTTAGTATTGCTGACCCTCATACCTGCACTGACCGGAGAAAAAACGATCAGCTTTGATAATTTCAGCTATACCTTACTTATACTGCTTGCTACCCTGCTGTACGGCATCAATGTAAACATGGTAAGCCATTACCTGAAGGGCATCAATCCCATTCATATAGCAACCGTATCGCTTGCATGTATGACAGTTCCCGCCGGATTAGTCTTATGGCAGCAGGATTTCCTGGCAGTTGACTTCAGCCATGCAGCTGTCAGGGAGGCGATACTGGCATCCGTCTGCCTGGGTATTGTTTGCAGCGCTATCGCCACGGCGCTATTTTATATACTCGTACAACGAGCCGGCGGCTTATTTGCTTCGTTAGTTACTTACGGGATCCCGTTTATTGCCTTATTCTGGGGATTCCTTGACGGAGAAAAAATTACCTGGATTGAAATCGTTTGCCTGGGCATTATTCTACTTGGCGTTTACCTGGCCAACCGGCCTGATAAGAAAGAAAGCAATAGCTAAACCGACATGATCTCTTTTTCTTTCGCGGTGAGGTGTTTCTCCACGGCTACCGTAAATTTATCAGTCACCTGTTGCACATCCGCTTCTGCATCTTTTGCCGCATCTTCACTGAGCCCGTTCTTTTGAAACCGCTTGATGTGTTCAATCGCATCACGACGGATATTACGGATAGCGACTTTGGAATGTTCTCCTTCTGACTGGCATTTTTTTACCAGCTCTTTCCTTCTTTCCTCGGTCAGCGGGGGTAAGAATAACCTTATCAGGGCCCCGTCATTCTGTGGATTGATGCCAATATTGGCTGCTATGATGGACCGTTCAATAGGCTGCAGCATATTTTTTTCCCAGGGCTGAATACTGAGGGTCCGGGCATCCATCACACTGATGTTGGCTACCTGGTTGATGGGCATGGGAGAACCATAATAATCAACCACAATTCCATCCAGCATCTGCGGGTTGGCTTTGCCTGCCCTTATTTTTGTCAATTCAGCTTCAAGGTGATTGATGGCTTTCTTCATGTGATCTTCTGCCACGGAAATGACTGATGCTATATCGTCTGTCATAATATGCGTTTAAATGATTCGATCCGGATGGCAAATCTACTGAAAGTGCAGAATCTCCCCAAAGTACACCCGGGACAAAAAAAATACCAGAAGACGTTGTTGTCGCCTTTTGGTATTCGAATTATTTAATGATTATTTCTTATCAGCTACATGGGCTTCCTGCGTAAGCGGCACCACTCTTGAAGTAGTCTTTAATTCTGCCGACCCGTTAATACCTTTCGCAATAACCATTGTTCTGCGGCGCTTGCGAAAGTATAGTAATCCAAACCCGCTGAAAGAAAGGGCCAGCATGATCAGCATGATATAATTTGGGCCGAGGGTCCGTCCGAACCAGGCCAGGATAATAAAGCAAATATTGATACACACACAGGTAAACGTAACAGCCGCATGACCCAGCCCTTTGTCAAGTAACAGGTGATGCACGTGGTTACGGTCGGGTGTAAATGGTGACCTGGCATGTATAATCCTTATACTGAAAACGCGGAGCGTATCCAGCAAAGGGACAATCAGTATCGCAAACCCGATCGCTACGGAAGAAGGTACAGGGATGGTTACAAACGGATCATTTGCAACCGTAATGAATTTAATCACCAGGATCGAATTCACCAGGCCGATCATCAGTGAGCCGGAATCTCCCATGAATATTTTGGCAGGATGATGATTAAATATGATAAAGGCCACCAGACTTCCGGCCATTGAAAAAGCCAGCAGTGCGTACGCCTGGTAACCTACCGCGAAAAAATAAGCCCCGAAAACGGTCATGGTCAGTATACCAAGACTGGCAGCCAGCCCATCTATTCCATCAATGAGATTAAAAGAATTGATTACGACAATTATGGTAAGGTAAGACAAGGCCAGTCCAAAGCCTTCAGATACCTGGCCAAATCCAAATAAACCGTGCATACTGTCCAGCCGGATACCCCCGAGGTGAATGAGTATGGAAGCGGCAATGATCTGGCCAATAAATTTCTTGGTCGCTGATAATATCATCAGGTCATCCTTTAATCCGAGGAAAAAGATAACCAGCGCCGCCGCAAAAAAGTATTGAAATTCAGGATTTAAATATCCCTGTATCGACAAAAGTGCAGCAAGTAAGAAACCCCCGAAGATACCCACACCGCCTAAAGAAGCTACGGGACGGGTATGAACTTTTCTTTCATCCGGAATATCGTAAAGTTTTTTCTTATCCGCAATCTGCAAAACCACGGGTATTGCCAGGAATGTGATAATAAAAGAAACCGAAGCCGTCAATAAAACATCAAGCATCTAAGCAGTTTTATATGGTACAAAAATAGGCCTTAACCCTCATAGGTTTTGCTTTATGGTTACATTTTCACTGCTCACAAGCATTAATTTTATGTAAACCAGGGGATATTAGATTTTGCTACGAGTTTTGCCAATCCGGATGAATTTTATATTCAAAAAGATTGCACATTTGCAGCACAATCCGGATTTGAAGCGGCAAGATACAAAAAGTTTAATCACAACCTATTAGAATATGGCAGAACTTACTTCCATTGCGACGCAAATCAGAAGAGACATTGTAAGAATGGTACATGGTGCAAACAGTGGCCACCCGGGCGGATCATTGGGCTGTGCCGATTTTTTTACTGCTCTCTATTTCAAGGTAATGAAGCATAATCCTTCATTTAATATGGATGCTACGAATGAGGACGTATTTTTCCTCTCAAACGGGCATATATCTCCGGTTTTTTATTCTACGCTTGCCCGTGCGGGTTATTTTGATATTAAAGAGCTGTCCACATTCCGTAAAATAAACTCAAGGCTGCAGGGACACCCGGCCACCCATGAACATTTACCGGGGGTGCGGGTAGCATCGGGATCATTGGGACAAGGCATGAGTGTTGCGATTGGCGCCGCCCTCACGAAAAAACTGAATAAGGAGAAAACCACTGTTTTTTCCCTGCATGGTGATGGGGAGCTGGATGAGGGCCAGGTTTGGGAAGCGATCATGTTTGCTGCCCATCATAAGGTGGACAACCTCATTTCTACCATTGACTGGAACGGGCAACAAATTGACGGCCCTACGGATAAAGTCATGGGACTCGGCAATATCCGCCAAAAATTTGATGCCTTTGGCTGGACCACGCTGGAAATGAATGGGAATATTATGGATGAAGTACTGGCCACCCTGGAAGAAGCGAAAAAGTTAACCGGGATGGGCAAACCGGTTGCTGTAATGATGCATACGGTAATGGGGAAAGGTGTTGATTTTATGGAAGGTACCCATGAGTGGCACGGGATAGCACCGAATGATGAGCAATTAGCAAAAGCGCTGACCCAACTACCGGAAACGCTGGGCGACTATTAACGATTCCCCAAATTGGGAACTACTCGCTCCGTAATGAAAATTCCTGCGCAGCTGCTTTTCTTGATGGTAACCAGGAAGCCAGGACCGCGATAATAAAGACAGTCGCTCCCACGAGAAGAAAATCCATCAGTCTCAGCTTCACGGGGTAATAATCAATCAGGAATGAACCGCCCTGCAAGGGGATCAAATGGAACTGAATCTGGAGCCAGGCAATCAGCAAAGCCAGTAACATCCCAATTCCGCCACCAATTAAGGCCAGCAACATGCCTTCGGTCAGAAAAATCCGCTGCAGAAAACCACGGTTACCTCCCAGGGCATGCAAGACACTGATATCTTTTTGCTTCTCCAGTACCAGCATGGTTAAAGCTCCAATCATATTAAAGGCAGCTACCACCAGTATCAGGCATAAAACCCCATAAATAACCCATCGTTCCACATTCATAATCGAATAAAGGCTCCTGTTTTGCTCATACCTGTTCTGGATCGTATATCCATCCCCGAATATTTTTTTTAAATCCTTTTTTACCTCATTGGTTTCAGCGGGATCTTTAAGTGTTATTTCAACGCCGCTAAAATCGCCAGGTGCCATCTTCAGCGATTTTTTTATAAACGCTATATTGGTAATTCCGTATTTATTGTCAAAATCCTGCTGTATTAAAAAGGCAGCCGCAGAACGGATGGTATCACTGCTTATCCCTTCTATCTCATCCAGCCGCTCATTCCCTGTTTTCCGGGGTAAATGAATGGTAAGCGTAAAAATATTTCGGTCGGCCTGTATACCGAGCGCCCCTTCTATGCCTGCTCCCAGCACCAATTTGGGAATTTCTTCGTTTCCCAGGTCATATTCTCCATTGATGATATGATCGGCCACCCCCGTAACATAACGGTAGTTTTCATCGACTCCCTTTAGCTGGATGATGGACTGGTGATCACCGTTTTTTACCAGCGCCTTTTCTTCCACCACGAGTGAATAATTTTTCACCCCGCTGTGACCTTTTAGTTCTTGTAGTTGTTCGGCAGTGATGGCAATCACCTTACCAGAAGCCGGTGAAATCTTCAGGTCCGTATAAAAAGAGGAATAAAGCGATTTGACCAGGCCTTCAAATCCATTAAAAACACTCAGCACCAGTATTAGCGCGGTCGTGCCAATAATAATGGCGCAAATACTTATCCAGGCAATGATATTGATCGCATTGGTAGATTTTTTTGCCTTAAAATATCGCCAGGCGAAAAGAAAATGCAAGTGACAGGTTGATTGGTTAATTAAAACGATCCTATTTATTCAGGCAGATCTTTCTTTTCCTCACTGATCTTTTTGAAAAGTTCCTCCATTTTAAAAACATGATCCAGGGTATCATCCTGGAAAAACCGGATGACGGGCATACTGCGCAGCTGGTGTCTCATCTTCGCGGTCAATTCTTTTTTTATCTCATGATGGCGGTCTTCAATCTTCTGCAAGGCCGCTTTTACATCTTTTACCTGGAAAAAACTCAGGTAGAATCTTCCTTCCAGCAGGTCTGGCGTCACTTTTACCGATGAAATAGACACCATGCCCCCATCAATCATATTTAGCCCCAACCGCTGGAAAATGATGTTCATCTCTTCATTCAGCACCCCCGCTATCTGTTTCTGTCTTTTACCTTCTTCCATAATTGATAATTATTTGCTTCCCGCTGCCGCTAAAGCTTCGGCGGACGGTGTAAAATTAGTTACTTTGCCCCGTTTAAGTGATTTAAGCCTAATGAAGCAGTATTCCCGGATCTTTCAATATCTCAAAGCTTATAAAGGAAAGATTTTTCTTTATTTTTTATTTACGCTGTTAAGCATCCTGTTTTCCATCATATCTATCGGTATGCTGATGCCTTTTATGCAGCTGATCTTTACCGGCAAACCCACCCTGGATATAAGCTCTAACCCCGTCATCCAGTCGGTGAATGATTTTTTGACCAATTCCATTAATACGCGGGGTAAAATTAAAACACTGGGTTATATATGCCTGCTGATGATCAGTTTTATCATCCTTAAAAACCTGTTTCTCTATCTTTCCTATTATGTCCTGAATCCGTTAAAAAATAAAATCGTAAACCAGTTACGGGAAGACCTGTATGATAAAGTACTGCGGTTGCCCATTGGTTTTTTCACCGAAAAACGAAAAGGTGACCTGATGAGCCGGATGACTAATGATGTGGGTGAAGTGGAAGGTTCGGTAGTGGGCACGCTGGAGGGATGGATCAGGGACCCGATGACCATCATCGTTACACTGACGGTCCTGTTCCTGATCAGCGTACAGATGACCCTGTTTATCCTGATCCTCATTCCCGTCCTGGGGCTTGTTATTGGCCGTATTACACGATCATTAAAAAAACACTCGCAGAATGTTGCGCATAAATACGGCGAAACGCTATCCATCCTGGATGAAACTTTGAGCGGCCTGCGGGTTATTAAAGCATTTAATATTGAAAAGATATTGCGGCTTAAATTTTTCAGGACAAACGAGGAACTGCTCAACGCAAAAAATAATATATCGTTCCGGCGTGACCTGGCATCTCCCCTCTCGGAAGTAATGGGAGTAATTCTTTTTACCGTGGTGCTTTATTACGGGGGTCGCCTGGTATTACAGAACCAGTTACTGGAAGCGTCCGCCTTCCTGGGCTATCTTGGAATTTTTTACAACATTATTAACCCGGCAAAAGCATTATCTACTTCCTTCAGCAATATGCGAAAAGGGGCGGCCGCCATTGACCGGATTGAAGAAGTGCTGAATACCCCTCTGACTGTTGATGATAATCCCAACGGCAGGCAGTTGAATTCATTTACGGACAAGATTGAATTCAGAAATGTTCGTTTTGCCTATGCGGATACCGTGATCCTTGATACGATTAACCTGACCATACAAAAAGGGAAGACTGTAGCCCTGGTGGGTTCATCCGGGGCGGGCAAATCTACACTGGCCGACCTGGTTCCGCGGTTTCATGATGTAACGGGTGGTGAAGTGCTGATCGACGGAATAAACATCCGGGATTATTCACTGCATTCCGTCCGCAGCCTGATGAGCATTGTGACCCAGGAACCAATTTTATTCAATGATACGATTGCCAATAATATTGCCCTCGCCTACCCGGAGGCCTCGGAGGAACAAATCATAGCCGCTGCTAAAATTGCCAATGCACACGAATTTATTGTCAAAAAAGAAGGTGGATATCAGAGTAATATTGGCGACCGGGGCACCAAATTAAGTGGCGGTGAAAGACAAAGGCTGACCATTGCGAGAGCTGTTTTGAAAAATCCCCCCATCCTCATCCTTGATGAAGCCACTTCTTCCCTTGACACCGAAAGCGAGAGACTGGTGCAGGACGCCATCAATAACATGATGCAGAACAGGACCAGTATCGTGATAGCCCATCGCCTTTCCACCATCCGTCATGCCGACGAGATCATTGTTTTACAGAAAGGCAAGATCGTGGAAAGAGGTAATCATCAACAATTGCTGGCGCAGAATGGGTTTTACCGGAAGCTTGTGGAAATGCAGGAAGTGAAATAGGGATCAAAAAAAATCCCGCCGGGGCAGGATTACTTATTAATTCTTATTGATCAATTCTTAATTTCTCAGGACCTCGCGACTTATCACCAACTTTTGAATCTCGGAAGTACCTTCCCCGATCGTGCACAGTTTGGCATCGCGGTAATATTTTTCAACGGGAAAATCTTTAGTATAACCATAGCCCCCGAATACCTGCACAGCATCGTTAGCGACTTTTACCGCCACTTCACTGGCATAATATTTTGCCATCGCCGCTTCCTTGGTCATCGGCTCTTTTCTTTCTTTCAGATCGCAGGCCTGCAGGGTCAGTAAATCCGCCGCCATAATTTCCGTTGCCATATCAGCCAATTTAAAAGAAATGCCCTGGAAATTTGAAATAGGCTGGTCAAACTGGTATCGTTCCTGTGAATATTGCAGGGCGGCTTCATAAGCACCTTTGGCAATACCCAGTGACAGGGAAGCGATAGAAATTCTCCCCCCATCCAGGACTTTCATCGCCTGCTTAAATCCCGCCCCCACTTCACCCAACCGGTTGGCATCGGGAACCCGGCAATTATCAAATACCATTTCAGCTGTCTCACTGGCGCGCATACCCAGCTTGTTTTCCTTTTTACCCGCACTGAATCCTTTTGCGCCTTTTTCTACAACAAAAGCAGTCGAATTATTCTTTGCCCTGGGTTCGCCGGTCCGGCAAATAACCACGGCTATATCACCGCTTTTTCCGTGCGTGATCCAGTTTTTGGTGCCGTTGATGATCCAGTCATTTCCATCTTTTGTGGCCGTACACTTCATATTTCCTGCATCACTGCCGGTGTTGGCTTCCGTTAGCCCCCATGCCCCAATCCATTCGGCGGTGGCCAGTTTAGGCAACCATTTTTTCTTTTGCTCTTCATTGGCGAATGTCATAATATGCCCGGTGCATAAAGAGTTGTGGGCAGCCAGGCTCAGCCCTATCGAGCCGCAGACCTTTGCCACTTCCTCAATCACCGCTTTGTATTCAAAATAAGTAAGCCCTGCTCCCCCGTACTCCTCGGGTACCAATACACCCATCAGTCCCAGTTTTCCCATTTCCTTAAATACATGAACAGGAAATTCCTGGCTTTCATCCCATTCCATTACGTAAGGTTTGATATGTTGCAGGGCAAAGTCCCGGGCGGTTTGAGCTACCTGTTGCGTAAGCTCGGCAGATTGAAAATTCATAAAACTAAAATCGTTGTGTTTTCTTTAATAACTATGCCACTCCCTGTTATGGGGTGGCACAGTCTTGGGCCTTCGGCCGATACGCAAGCAATCGTTACTGCAATCGCTAAAGGCGGGTGCAATATAATGGAATTTTTTATTTAACTAACAACTGTTAGTGTAAATTTTGGGCAATGAATACCTCCAGGGGAAAGGCCTATTCAATAAAATCAGGGAGTCTCCTGCCGGCGACAGGGGTATTCCTGTCAAAAGTTTCCCTTCTGAATGCTATCTCATCCTGAAGCAGGGCTATCGACATTTTACATTGTTCAAATTCAAGCTTATCCCCGCCTTCTTTTAACATGCGGGTGTATCCTTCTGTTTGCCGTGAAAGCATATCAACAAGTGCAGGAAATTCTAATCTATCTAAATTCTCCATCGTGGTTCACCGGTTATGCCGACAGGGATTTGCATCAAACATTATGCTAAGATGAAACATCGAAGAAAGTGTTTTACTACCGTTTCTGAACAGGATAATTTTGTGCCCGGAAATAAAAAACCACCGGGAAGTGGCTGTATGTTTTAAGCAGTTGTTGTTTCCCCTGTCAGGCTGGCGGGTGCTTATTCTTTTAATTTTTGCCGGTTTTGCAGTTCACCTTCCAGTTCCCTGATCACTTTTAACAGCCGCCTCACTTTATCGAAGACCATCCCGTTTTCAATGGCTTTTGTATATTCTTTTTTCCCGGAGATTATTAATGTCTCCAGTTCAGCCAGGGAAAGTTTATGCGGGGTAAGAACTTCCATTGTTGAGGTCATTTAACCCCGGAAAGATAATCAATCCAAAAAAAATCAACTGCGGTCCCGGTTAATCCGGAGTCATTATTACTGAAAAATGACAGTTAGTGGCCGGTTCCCCTGTTACAACTACGATAGTTAATACAATTGTTGAACAACGTTTATTTGAAATCAATTTGCAGCCCATCGTAAGAGAGGTGAATGCCTTCGGGCAGTTCTCTTTCGATTTCTGCATACCGGCCAAGCTGGTGAGAAATATGGGTAAAATAAGTGAGGGGCACCTTCAGTTCCCTGGCCATTGCAATGGCTTCCTCCAGCGTAAAATGGGCAATATGTTGTTGTTTACGAAGTGCATTTAATACCAGCACTTCACTTCCCTTTATTTTGTTCTTCTCCGCCTCATCTATCCGGTTGGCATCTGTGATGTAGGTAAATTTTCCAAACCGGTAACCCATCACCGGCATTTTTAAATGCCAGACGAGAACAGGAATCACCGGGATGTCACCTACCACGAATGGTTCAAGGGTGATGGTGTTCAGGTTTAATTCAGGAATGCCCTGGTATTTAGTCTCCGTAAAGGCATAATAAAAATCTCTTCGTACCGCTTCCTCCGTCAGGGAGTCGGCGTAAATATTGATGGGCTTTTTCGAAAAAAAATTATACGCCCGGATATCATCTAAACCAGCCAGGTGATCTTTATGGGGATGGGTAAAGAGGACGGCATCGAGGTGTTTTACTTTTTTTCGCAGCATCTGGTAGCGGAAATCAGGCCCGGTATCAACAACCAGGGTCGTTTTGGAAGATTGAACCAGGATACTCGAACGGAGGCGGTTATCTTTCTTATCCGGTGACGTGCATACTTCACAGTCACACCCGATCATGGGAACACCGCTGCTTGTACCGGTGCCCAGGAAAGTAATTTGGACAGGAGGATAACTCACCTGACAAATGTAGATTTAAAATGTACAATGCAAAAGACTAGTTACCGTTTTCCTCGGTTTCCAGTTTAGCGATAATTTCCCGGTAGAGCTTTTGGGAATCTTCCGTCAGCAAATCCGGATTAATATCCAGTTGTGGAATCAGGTCTGCCAGGGTATTGATCCGGCCCTCTGTTTGCAGAAATTTATTCAGGACCACTACTTTTTTTAATTCGAGGATACAATAACCACTTTGAAAGGTCCCCCTCTCATAGCGCAATACATAGCCGGCTTCCTCCGGGATGGCCTCTAACTTATCAAGTGTTGTCTGCGTATACTTCATAGTGCATAGTGAATTGTCAATGCAGGCAAATGTAACCCAGTTTATCCGCACTGTATTGTCCGGCATTTCGTTCTTTTCCACATCCCGCTCACCATTCTTACTTACTCTGCATCTTTATCACCGGTACAATCATTTCTTCCAGGCTCACGCCCCCATGCTGGAATGTATTCCGGTAATAATTCACATAGTAATTATAATTATTGGGATAGCAGAGAAAACTGTCTTCCTTGGCGAAAATAAAGGAGGAATTGATCGTAGGTACCGGCAACCCCGCTTCTCTCGGATCCCGGAATGCCAGTACTTCCCGGGGTTCATAATTGAGGTTGCGCCCATGTTTATAACGAAGGTTGGTGGTGGTTTGCTTATCTCCGACTACTTTATATGGCGTTTTTACGCGCACACTTCCGTGGTCGGTCGCCAGCACAATTTTGATATTCTTTTCAGCTACTTTTTTCAACGCCTGGTGAAGGGGGGAATGTTCAAACCACGAAGTGGTGATGCTCCGGTAACTCATTTCATCGCCTGCCAGTTCTTTCAGCACTTCCATTTCGGTTCTCGCATGGCTGAGCATGTCCACAAAATTGTAAACGATCACATTCAGGTCATTATTGAGCAGGTTATGAATGTTGTTTACCAGGTCAAGACCGGCCTGGTTGTTTACTACCTTGGTATATGAAACTTTCAGATCACCTTTACCCATTTTCTTAAGCTGGGTACGGAAAAACTCTTCCTCGTGTAAATTTTTACCTCCCTCTTCCTCATCGTTTTTCCACTGTACCGGGAATTGTTTTTCGATATCCACCGGCATCAGGCCGGAAAAAATGGCATTCCTGCAATATTGGGTAGCCGTGGGCAGTATGCTGTAAAAACTATCTTCTTCGAGGATGCGGAAACTTTCAGCAAATATGGGCTGAATCGCCTTCCACTGGTCAAAACGAAGATTATCAATTAATACAAAAAACAGGGGGATGCCTTTTTCCAGGTGCGGCAATACCTTAAACTTCATCAGCGAATGACTCATGACCGGGCCATCTGTACTTTTAGGGCTTACCCAGCCTGCATAATTTTTTGAAACAAATTTGAAAAATTCTGTGTTGGCTTCACTTTTCTGGTTTTGCAATATTTCCTGCATTTCGGGGCTGTCACTTTTCTCCATTTCAAGTTCCCAGTACACGAGTTTTTTATAAATATCCATCCACTCGTTATAATCCGGGTTACTGTTCAGTGCCATGAATAAATTTCGGAACTGCTGCTGGTAGGCCGTGGTGGTTTTTTCCGCTACCAGTCTTTTATTGTCAATGATCTTTTTCAGGCTAAGCCATACCTGGTTGGGATTTACCGGCTTGATCAGGTAATCACTGATCTGCGAGCCGATAGCATCATCCATCAGGTTCTCGGTCTCATTTTTCGTAATTAAAACAACCGGCAGCGACTGGTTTACTTCCTTGATCTTCGCCAGGGTTTCCAGCCCCGTGATCCCGGGCATGCTTTCGTCGATAAGCACCACATCCACCGGGTTCTCTTTTACATAATCTATCGCGTCAAACCCGTTGGTAAATGTCTGAACCTCGTATCCTTTATTCTCTAAAAACAATTTCTGTGACTGAAGACTTTCGATCTCATCGTCTACCCAGATAATTTTTGCTACTGCCATGTTGTTACCAGTTACTAGTTAGTTGTTACTCGTTTGTTTTCCTAAAGCTGAATACTGTCTTCGGTTAAGAGAGCGGACGAAATCAGGACACTGCAACCAGGACCAGCCACCAGTGCCCAATCGTCAAATTTAGCTTATTAAACGCCGCCTTTGTACTTTTGACGGCTTGCCTTTAACAAAAAAGCAACAATGACGCCAACCCGTAAAATTATCAACGATCCCGTGTATGGTTTTATTACCATTGATCACCCGTTGATCCTGCAGATAATTTCCCATCCTGTTTACCAGCGGCTGCGCAATATCCACCAGATGGCTTTTGCCCACCTGGTGTACCCCGGTGCCGTACATTCCCGGTTGCATCATTCGCTGGGCGCTTATCATTTAATGTGTACGGCATTGAATGAACTGAAAGGCAAAAACATCGAAATAACCGCTGAAGAAGAACTGGGTGCAAAAGTGGCTATCCTGTTACACGATGTGGGGCACGGGCCTTTTTCGCATGCCCTGGAGAATGAACTGATACAGGATGTTCATCATGAAACTATTTCTATTTTGCTGATGCGAAAACTGAATGAAGAATTCAACGGGAAACTGAAGACAGCTATTGATATTTTTACGGATAATTATCCAAAAAAATTTTTACACCAGCTGGTATCGGGACAGCTGGATGTGGACAGGATGGATTACCTGAACCGGGATAGTTTTTTTACGGGCGTCGCGGAGGGGGTAATTGGTTACGACCGCATCATCAAAATGCTGGCCGTGCAGGATGGGCAATTAATGGTGGAAGAAAAAGCGATTTATTCGATCGAAAAGTTCCTGGTTTCAAGAAGGCTGATGTACTGGCAGGTATACCTTCATAAAACCGTGTTAGCGGCCGAAATGATGCTGGTAAAAATTATCCGCCGGGCCAAGGAATTGATCGCCGGCGGCCATCCTGTAAAGGCCGCTTCTGATGAACTGAATTTTTTTTTATTACATCCCGGCCCTGAAAATGACATTCAGCAACATTTAGAAACTTTTTGCCGGCTGGATGATCATGATGTGATGGCTACCATCAAGAACTGGGGAAATCACCCTGATAAGATCCTGGCTATCCTGTCCCGTTCGCTGGTGGAACGGAATTTATTTAAAGTAAAACTCCAGGCTGAGCCCTTTGAAAACTCTTTCGTCGCAGAAAAAACCAAACAGGTCGGCGATATGCTCGGGATCAATGAAAAAGAATCATCTTTTTTTGTATTTACCGGTGAAACCACCAATACAACCTATGATCCGGCCGATGAAAGGATCAACATTTTATTTAAAGACGGAACGGTCAAAGACATATCCCGGGTAGACAATGCGCTGATACACCAGCACCTGAACATCCCGGTTAAAAAATATTACATTTGTTACTGGCGGGTTTAGCATTTAAAAATTTAAGGTTTTGTAACATACTATTTAAAACACCCTTAAGCGTTAAACCTGAAATTCTTTTAATCTTGTTATGCAATTCTCCGCTGCACAAATAGCTTTACTGGTAAATGGTAGGATCGAGGGCGATCCCGGTGCAAGTGTTGCCGCGTTTGGAAAGATCGAAGAAGCCGGTGCGGGACAGCTTAGTTTTTTGGCCAACCCCAAATACGGGGATTTTCTTTATACCTCCAACGCTTCCATTATTATCGTCAATGATGATTTTATCGTGAAAAAACCGGTGGCCGCAACGCTGATCCGCGTAAAAGATGCCTATACCGCATTTGCCACCCTGCTGAGCAAGTACCAGGAATTAATGACCCAACAGTTATCCGGGATTCAGCAACCCTGCTATATTGCCAGGACAGCCTCGTACGGAAACAATGTATTTATCGGCGCCTTTGCTTACCTGGGAGAAAAGGTAAAACTGGGTGATAACACAAAGATTTTTCCAAATGTCTATCTCGGCGACAATGCACGGATCGGGGAAAATACCGTCATTCATCCCGGAGTTAAGATCTATAATGATTGCGTGATCGGGAACCATGTCATTATACATGCCGGAACGATCATCGGCAGTGACGGGTTTGGTTTTGCCCCGCAGGCAGACGGCAGTTTTAAGAAAGTACCGCAGATCGGAAACGTGGTCATCGAAGATCATGTGGAAATAGGCGCCAATGCAACGATCGACCGGGCTACTATCGGGTCCACGATCATAAAATCAGGGGCCAAACTTGACAATCTTATCCAGATCGCCCATAATGTGGAAGTAGGTAACAATTCAGTTATTGCGGCACAGTCAGGCGTTAGTGGCAGTACAAAGATCGGCAAGGGTGTGATGATTGGAGGGCAGGCGGGTATTGTGGGCCATATACAAATAGGGGATGGCGCCAAAATAAATGCACAAAGCGGGGTTAGTAAATCAGTGGAGCCCGGTAAGGCGGTCACGGGCTCTCCCGCATATGATTATACATCAGCGCTGCGCAGCCAGGCGGTTTCCCGAAAATTACCTGAATTGGAAAAAAGACTTAAAGAACTCGAAACGTTGATTAAACAGCTGGTAAATGAAAAAGTAGGCTGAGTTTTTTATGTTTTTTAAAAACTTTTTACAAACATCACACGGGATTGCTAATTTGCCTGCATGAAAAAGATATTCCTGCTTGTTTCTTTTTGTTTTTTTACCGTATTCCTTTTTGCACAAAAAAAAGAAGCTTATACACTTTATAATAGCAAGGGTAAAAAAGTATCCTACAAAAAAATGATCCGCTCGCTGGAAGAAAAAGATATTGTTCTTTTCGGTGAGTTTCACAATAATCCGATTTCGCATTGGTTGCAACTGGAAGTAACCAGGGATTGTGACGCCACCCGCGATCTTTTGCTGGGCGCTGAAATGTTTGAACAGGACAACCAGCAGGCACTTAACCAGTATTTGCAGGGTACGCTAAGTGCAAAAGGACTTGACTCCAATGCAAGGCTCTGGAAAAACTATCCAACGGATTATGCCCCGTTGGTCAATTATGCCCGGGAACATAAAATTCCTTTTGCCGCCAGTAACGTACCCCGCCGGTATGCTTCCCTGGTAGCCAGGGGAGGTTTTGAAAGCCTTGACACCGTACCAGCCGCTGCTAAAAACTGGATAGCGCCCCTGCCAATTGCTTACGATCCGGATTTGCCCGGCTATAAAAAAATGAAGGAAATGATGCCCGGGCACGGCGGTGACAATTTACCAAAAGCCCAAGCCCTTAAGGACGCGACGATGGCCCATTTTATCCTCCAGTACTATCAACCCGGCCGTTTATTTATCCATTATAATGGCGCCTATCATTCAGAAAACTACGAAGGGATCCTGTGGTACCTGAAAAAAAAGAAACCTGAACTGAAATATGCCACCATTACAACGGTTACTCAAAAGGACATCAGCTACCTGTTGGGGGAGCATAAAGGAAAAGCGGATTTTATAATTTGTGTGGATGAAGACATGACAACCACTTACTAACCCAACCATGCAATGACCCGCAGTTATGTGCGAAAGAATCATGGAAAAAACGGGCAGGTTAATTTTGCGGTTATGAAAAAACGTCTTTCGCTTAAGGAAAGTCTCCTGTACGGGATTGAAATAAGGACCTGGAAAAGGCCGTTTAATTATAAAAATTACCGGATCATTTGAAGCCGGGCGCCTGTAAAAAGACTATTTTCTTCTTCCTATATTTGTCATTATGAATCCATTGACAAAGTCAAAATCTTCAGCCGGAGATACTGCTGCTGCTAATTTTAATCCCGATAAACAGCACACGCTGAAAACAGCGGTAAGTATATCGGGAACCGGGTTACATACGGGCATCATGGCCGACCTGACCTTAAATCCTGCTATCCCCGGCTTTGGTTTTCAATTCAAAAGAACCGATCTGCCCGGGCAACCAGTGATAAAAGCGGACTGTGACCTGGTAACTGACGTGAGCCGGGGTACAACGCTGGAATCGAACGGGGTAAAAGTGAGTACTGTGGAACATGTACTGGCTGCCCTGGTTGGAATGGGAATTGATAATTGCCTGCTGGAGATTAACGGACCTGAAATGCCCATCATGGATGGCAGCTCCGCCCCTTTTATTGAACTGATCGAAGATGCCGGGGTGATTGAACAGGATGCGGCAAAAGTCTGGTACAGCATTGATGAGAACATATACTATTATGACGATGAAAAAAGAGTGGAAATGGTGGCTATGCCAGCCCCGGAATATCAAATCACCACCTTAATTGATTTTAATTCCCCGGTGCTGGGAACCCAGCATGCCGGGTTGAAAACGATGAGGGATTTTAAAAAAGAGATAGCCCCCTGCCGCACTTTTTGTTTTTTGCATGAACTGGAAATGCTCCTCGATAATAACCTGATTAAAGGAGGCGATGTCAACAATGCCATTGTGATCGTCGACAAAAAAGTTGACAGCCAGGAAATGGAACGTCTCCAGAAGATCTTTAAAAAAGACAAAATTGAAGTGAAAAGTGAGGGATACCTGAATAACCTGGAGCTTCGTTTTCCCAATGAGCCGGCGAGGCATAAATTATTAGATGTAGTGGGTGACCTGGCATTGACCGGCTACCCCATTAAAGGCAGGATCATCGCCAATCGCCCGGGTCACCGGACCAATGTAGAATTTGCCAGGAAGATCAAACAGTATATCAAGAAAAACAAGCATACCAAAGGTGTTCCGGTCTATAACCCTAATCTCCCTCCGGTATATGACCAGCAGTACATTGAAAAAAAACTGCCCCACCGTTTCCCGTTTGCACTGGTAGATAAGATCATTGAATTAAGTGATACCCATATTGTGGGGATAAAGAATGTGACCTTTAACGAATGGTTTTTCCAGGGTCATTTCCCCGGGAACCCCGTCATGCCCGGTGTATTGCAAATTGAAGCGCTGGCGCAGTGTGGTGGTATCCTGGCGATCAATATGAGCCCGGAAGGACAATACGATACCTACTTCCTTAAGATAGACAATTGTAAGTTCAAGCACATGGTAAAACCCGGCGACAGCCTCATATTAAAAATGGAACTCACCGTTCCGATCAGGCGGGGTATTTGTGAAATGAGGGGCACCACTTATGTAGGTAATAAGGTTTGCTGTGAAGCAGACCTGGTGGCCCAGATTGTAAAAAAATAAGCCCTGGTACCTGGTAAACCTTTTTGCAATTGTGCCCGTTAAACGGGCATTTTTTTTAGCCAAAAAGGGACCAAAAATTAGGTTAAAAAACAGCTGCTAAAACCCGGTTACCCGGCTGCTTTTCCGTAAATTTGCCAGTCCTGGAATTCTCAATTTTAAAGACAGGATTTTACCCGTTTTATGACTACAGAAGCGAAAGAAAAAGCAGCTGCGATTTCAGCTAATTACAGTGCTGACAGCATACAGGTTTTAGAAGGTTTGGAAGCTGTGCGGAAACGCCCGGCTATGTATATTGGTGATATCGGGGTGAAAGGATTACACCATCTGGTGTATGAAGTAGTGGACAATTCCATTGACGAGGCCCTCGCCGGTTTTTGTAAAAATATTACCGTAAACATTCATGAAGACAATTCCATCTCCGTAGAGGATGATGGACGTGGTATTCCCACGGCTATGCACAGTAAAGAAAAACGTTCGGCACTGGAAGTGGTGATGACGGTCCTGCATGCGGGCGGTAAGTTTGATAAAGGTTCCTACAAAGTATCCGGCGGTTTGCACGGGGTGGGAGTGAGCTGTGTGAATGCTCTAAGTTCAACCCTGCATGTTACCGTGAACCGGGATGGAAAGACTTATGAACAGGAATACAAGATCGGGGTACCACAATACCCCGTCCGTGAAACCGGTACCAGTGAAAAAAGAGGGACACTTGTTCATTTCTGGCCCGATGCATCTATTTTCATAACAACTACCTACAATAAAGATATTCTCGAAGGAAGGCTCCGTGAATTATCTTTCCTGAATAAGGGTGTGCGCATCATCCTGAATGATCTCCGGGAAAAAGAAGAAGACGGCACTACCTATTCCAAAAGTTTTTACAGTGAAGGTGGTATCGTTGAATTTGTGGAAATGCTTGACAGCAGCGCCGGCCGTAATGCACTTATACCAAAAGTAATCTCCGTGGAAGGCCGGGATGAACATACCAATGTAGCCGTGGAAGTAGCTATGTGCTATAATGATAGTTATAACGAACACATCTATTCTTACGTCAATAATATCAATACGATTGAAGGAGGAACCCACGTTTCCGGGTTTCGCCGGGCCATTACCCGGGTGTTTAAGAGCTATGGCGACAGGAATGGTCTGTTTGAAAAGGCCAAAGTGGAAATTGAAGGAGATGACTTCCGGGAAGGGTTAAGTGCCATTATCTCTGTAAAAGTTCCCGAACCACAATTCGAAGGACAGACCAAAACGAAACTGGGCAACAATGAAGTGATGGGTGTAGTAGATTCTACTGTATCCAAAGTGCTGGAAGCTTACCTGGAAGAAAATCCCAGGGAGGCCCGGAATATTGTTGCCAAAGTAATCCTGGCGGCACAGGCCAGGGCGGCAGCAAGAAAAGCAAGGGAATTGGTTCAACGAAAATCTGTACTGACAGGTGGTGGACTTCCGGGTAAACTGGCTGACTGTTCTGACCGTGATCCCGAGCGTTGCGAGTTATTCCTTGTAGAGGGTGATTCTGCCGGGGGTACGGCCAAGCAGGGAAGAGACAGGAGTTTCCAGGCTATCCTGCCTTTGCGGGGTAAGATCCTGAACGTTGAAAAGGCAATGGAGCATAAGATCTACGATAATGAAGAGATCAGGAACATGTTCACAGCTCTTGGTGTAAAAATGGGAACCCCTGAAGACCCCAAAGCGCTTGACCTGAGTAAGCTCCGTTATCATAAACTCATCATCATGACCGATGCCGATGTGGATGGTTCGCATATTGCCACATTGATACTTACTTTCGTTTACCGGTATATGACGGAGCTGGTGGAGCAGGGCTATGTATACATCGCACAACCGCCGCTTTATTTAGTAAAAAAGGGAAAGGAACAATCTTATGCCTGGAATGAAGATCAACGCAAAGCCTGGGTTGAAAAACTGGGCGGTGGCAAGGAAGATTCCGTAAACGTTCAGCGATACAAGGGCCTGGGAGAAATGAACGCGGACCAGCTTTGGGAAACTACGATGAACCCGGGTACACGGACCTTAAAGCGGGTGACCATTGAAAGCGCAGCAGAAGCTGACCGGATTTTCAGCATGCTGATGGGTGATGAAGTGGCGCCGAGAAGAGAGTTTATTGAATCGCACGCAAAATATGCGAAGCTCGACGTATAACTCATAACTTGCTATAAACAAATGATTTATCCTCCAAAACCTGGGATTTCCAGGGATACTTAGTAAAATTTTAGCCTTTAGAACCCTGCGGATTCCTTAATTTCAGGAATTACTAACTCAAAAACAATGACCATGTCTGATGTAAAAATCACAGCTTACAACGTAAAAACCAAAGAAAAAGGTGTAGAGATGCTGGATGCTGTTATCACCAAAACAGCGAAAGGTGCTTATATGGCCCAGGGCCATGATGGTAAAGGAAATAAGCTAACTACCCTCATGGGCGAAGAAAAGGCCTTGGCTGCTGTTAAAGCAGGCATTGCAAAACAAAGCTGGTAAAAAGCTGATTTTCTAAATATTTACATCCCGTCCCCGACGGGATGTTTTTTTTGCCCATCGGCGAGCGGTTAAAGCTTAAAATCAAACCGGTATTACTGTTTCAATAGCCTGAATAATTGTTTTTTGCCGCCTGCCATGGTTTCCATTAAGTATAAGCCCGCTGCGAAACCGGGTTTCCGTAAGTCTATTTCGGTTTTTTGTACAAACCCATTGGCCCTGATACTTGCGTTGTAAATCATTCTGCCGTTGACGTCATACAGTTTAACCAGCATCATTTCACCCTGATCCGCCTGGAAGTTCAGGTTAAAAAGACCTGAAGAAGGATTCGGCGTAACCTGCCAGCTGATCTCCTCATTAAACACAACAGGCCTGACAGCTGAATAGTCCGCGTTTCCATCTATATCAACAATCTTTAACCGGTAATAACGTACACCGGTCTTGTTTGTTTCCAAATCCGTAAAGCTGTAATGCTGCTCCTGTGTGGAGTTGCCCCGGCTGCTCACTTCCCCGACCTTACTAAAGCTGTTTTGCTGGTAGGCTGTGTTTCCTTTTGCGACCTCTACTTCAAACCGGTCTACATTTACTTCGGATGCTGTTACCCATGCTGCAAGGACATCTTTTGAGAAAGATTTCTTTTTGGCTGTAAAACTAACCAGTTGAACGGGCAACGGTTGGTTGTTATCGAATCCGCCGTTATTTAACCAGAACTCTGAAAAATCTTTCACTTTAAATTCTGCATAATAACCTTTATCAAAAGGAATTTTTTTGACCCGGGGCGAATTGATGAAAATATAATTGCCGGGTGTATTGTCTGCCAGGGTTCCATTTTCCTTGCTATCATCAGCATCACTGTATTTTGTTACTCCCAAGTCATACGCCATGGATGGTTTAAAACAATAACTGCAGCCCGTAGCATTGATCAGGGCTTCTGTTTCTGTATCCAGGAAATAAAAACGAACCGTAGCAGAATCGGCCAGGTTGATAATTGTAGGCTTAATGGTGATATTCCGGTCGTGGTAATATTGTTCGCTATTCGTGCGGACTGCCCCGGTATTGATATAAGATTGAACGTCGGTACTTCCCAGGTTCTGCCCGTTTGGATTAACCGAAGCGATCAGCTTATTTGTTCCGGGTTCTATGAAATCAATCCATCCGGCACCATTTACTGCGGGCTGGTTAATAACCGGGCTGGTGCCCGTCACCTCATAAATACCATAAACATTATCATAGATATGTATATCATCTATGGCGATGCCGTCCTTTGTTAATCCCTCGTCCGAATCAAACACAAACCGGAATTTTAAGTTGCTGTTATTGGTATTGGGCAACGCAGTAGTGGCAACATGCCACCGGGTATAATCCTGCCTGCTCCACACCTGATTGCCTGAATAATTCTTATTATACCAGTTGGTTCCCTGGCCGAAAGCATCAAGTTTATTCCAGGTCACTCCCCCGTCATTTGAATATTCCACCCAGGCCGCATCACACAATGCAGCTCCGCAATCCTCAATATCCAGGGAGAGACTGAAGCTTAAAGTGGGATTAGTCATCGCCGAAACATTAAAACAGGGGGAATACAAATAAGAAAGTTCTTTATCACTATAATACCCATAAATATGGGTCTTCCATGCTTTTGTGCCACTGGCAGCACGGTTTATTTTTGCTGAAGCCGGTGTTCCATATTCCCAGGTGCCGTTGGTAACAGCTTCCGTATACCAGTTGCCATTACCCGACTCAAAATTTTCAAGATAAGGGAATGTTGTTATGAGGGGCAGGCTGTTTACTGTTACCCTGGCCGTATCGTTTTCGGGAACATTATCATTCAGGAAATCAACCCACACTTCCACGCTGTGATTTCCCGGTGCTGCAAGGTTTGCTACCCCGGGATTAAAGATATAATGTATAGTATCGTTGGCAGGAATCGAAGGAATAGTTTCAGTGGCGACAATTACGCCGTTTACCCGTAAAACAACGGGGACGTTAGTAACGGCTGCGTCTGTGCTGTTGCGGGCAACAACTTTTACCCTGACCGCATTACTCAACCCGCAGCTGATAACTACGGGTGAATCTATGCTTACCATTTGTATATCATTGATGGCACGATAGATCCGGATATTATCAAAGGTATACCCGGCCCCACCTTCATTATCGGCGGTCATATACTCTCCCCATTGCCCCCAGCGTACCTGGAAACTGGAAGAGAATGCCTGGCCATGCGCTGTTAAGGAATCACTTAATTCAAGGCTGGACGACAGTTTGTAAGTACCATCTGTATCCGGCTGGTTAGTAAATAAATTATATACCTCGATCCAGTTGTCACTATCACTGCCGCGTATCCATACTTTATTGGCTGCGTTTGATTTTTGACCATGATTTTTATACCGGAAATCAAGACGGATATCGTCGGCGGCTATAAAATTATCAAGGTTAAAAGTACCCGTCAACGAATCCACATTACCACCGGCAATGTACCGGCTCATATCCAATGTTATTGCCCTGTTACCGGAATAAGCTATGCCTGAGTTAACAAAAGTCCTTAGCCGGCCATAGACGGTACTGTTTACAAAATCATACCTGTCGCTGCCGGCAAGGCCCATCTGGTCAACAATAACTGTCTGTTCAGCGGTTGCTTCCAGGTTATCCTCCCAGGGCAGATCACCATTGGTGAACGGCTGGTTGTCCAGTTGCTTAAATACTCTGGCCAGGTTGTTATTGGCAGTAACAGGGTCAGAAGCCTTTGTTGCAATCACTTCAATGCTATAGGTACCCGCGGCAGAAAGATCGGCTCCAGTGCTGAAAGTATAATCAATAAAATCCCCTGCAGCGATATCGGCTAACGGGCTGGTGATGGTGGCCGTAACGGGTGTTCCCGCGTTGATGGAATAGCTTACATTAATATTTCCTGAAGAAACCGCGTCATCAAGATTTTTAATACGTATGATAACGGGGACGTTGTTCGTTAAAGCGGATAACGTAAATAGTCTCCCGGAAGAAGCCGGAGACAGGATGGCATCAATTTTCAGGTCATTATCAGAAATGGTTCCTGAACAGGTTCCGGTATTTGGCTGGCGCGAAACGGCCGCGGCTCTTCTGCCCGGTTTGCCATTTATTCTGGGCCTGACTGCTACCCAGTATACACTATCTTTTGATAAGCCGCTGAAAGTATAATTTAAGAGGGTGGTTGTCGCGACAGAAACCATGTCAGCACCCTGCAACATCATTACTTCATAGTCCGTGGCTCCTGGAACATTCCGCCAGCCTAATTGAATATATCCTTCGCATTGGGTTGGCGTTAAAGAATCAATTGCCAGGTCCGTAATCGTGAATGGCAAACTTGTTTGTGTAAACGCAGTGCTGTTTTTCGTGATCCTGATCCTCGCCACGTCGGTAGGTGTATTGGTGGGAACTGCCCAGCTATACACCCTTGCTGCTGCGGCTATATTATTATTTAAAGTGCTCCAGTTATTTCCGTTATCACTTGAAAATTCCAGCGTAAAAGTATTGGCAGGATCCCCATAGGAATCCCATTCAATATATACCGTATCTATTTTCAACGGGGAAATGGTCGGCACAAACGCTTCACCGCCTATGGGATTGGTCAGTACCAGGCTTTGAGGAATAATGTCATACACCAAAAAATATTCTTGCGGTCCCTGGGGTATAGTAGTGCCGATAACTCTAAGGTCATAATCCCCGGCTGCCGGATTATTAATCACCACCTGTTCAATATTGTTGTGATGATCGGCTCCTGTTCCTGAAGGATTATTGACAAAGGCAGCAGTTGTGTCGAGTTTTACCGGGAAAACAGTTCCTCCCGGTGAATCTACTTCGAGGTCCAAGTCATTTACTAATGTTTTACTGGCAAGCAACGCAGCGGGAGGGTCCTGCCAGTATACCAATACTTTTAATTGCGCTGTATTGGCCGGAACTGAAATGGACTCCACGATATTGGAACCCTGGGTGACGGTTGAAGTAAAATAAGTTTCATTCTCCATCATCACAGAAGAACGCAACAGGTTCATGCTGCCGAAGCCATAGGTATAATCAGGTCCTGCATTTCCCCGGTCCGATCCCCCGTTACATAACAGTGCTTTCAGTAAGGCATTTTTTGGGTTTGTATCACCGTTTAAATCCCTGTAAAGCTCAACCAGCAATGCCAGCCCGCCGGAAACACCTGGTGCGGCCATGCTGGTTCCATTATTATAACTATACTGATTATTGATCCAGGTGGACGCAAGAAACTGTCCCTGTGCCATGATCTCGGGTTTTATCCGTCCATCTTTAACTGGTCCCCTGCTTGAAAATCCACTGATGCTTCCTTTATAATCCGTACTGCCAACCGTTAAAACATTTTTTGCTGACTGGTAACCACCTAACACGTTTCTGAATCCGGGTGGGTAAGGACTACAAACTTTATCGCCATCATTTCCCGCGGCAAAAACGTGCTGGAGTTCAGGAAGATCAAATGCCTGCTGATCCAGTACCCTTGACGTGAGATCATAAAAACCATTATACGCACAATCGTTTACAACTGAACCATAAGAATTATTGGTGATCACCATTCCATAGTCCTGCACATAAGTTGCAGCGTGCTTTAAAATATTTGACAAAAGCTGGGTCACCATGGTCGCTTTGGGAGCATAGCCCGCATACAATTCCTGGATGATCCCCGCGCCCCCGACCGTGCCAACGACATGCGAAGCATGGGCTTTTGGTATTTCACCAGTACGATTGATCAGTCTTCCTGTAAAATCAAGATGTGTCTGTGCATCCCCATCCTCGCCAATACCGATAACGACATCCTGCCCGTTCAGATTTTTACCACCAATGGCAAGCGGGGCTTTCAGCACATTTGCCCTCGACAAAAACATGCTGTTATAATTGACAGGTTTATCCTCACCGGGAGCCGATTGTACATATTCGATAAAAGGTAACAAGGCAAGTTCTCCCAGCCTGGTAACAGGTACCCGCAATGCAAGAATGCGGTAAGACTTATAATCTGCAGAAATGATTTCAAAATTTCTCTTTTGCAGCTCTCCCTTTACGGTTTCAAAATCAAATGTTTTTGGAAAACTTATCCAGGCGTCGACCGTACCCGCCACCTTCACGGCCCAGGACGGAAAATTACCGGTTGCCAGTTCCGGTTGCATTTTTTGCAGGGCTGAAAGAGTAATAATAGCCCGTGCCTGCACCAGGCTAAGCAAATCAATATTTAAAGACCCGGCAATGGTTACCGTAAATGCATTGTTTGGAATATAGTCAAGCAGTTCAACCCCTGCTGCGGATAATTGTTGTTTTTCTGAGGTAGTCGGCAGGTATTCAAACTGGATAACAGCAAAAGTTTTGCCTGACGTCCTGGAAGCAGTACGGTTAAACTGATCAAGTTTCCCGGTGCTGATATTTTTTTCTGGAGAAAGTGTTCCGCTACGGAGCAATAAATCGTAACGGGAGTCATCCTGGGCAAGCAAAGAAAAACTCACAAGCAGGCAGATAGTTATCAGGGGAATTGGATTTGGTCTCATCGGCACTTTAAATAAAGAATTAAAAATAAAACAAATATCCCGGAAAACCCACTCCCATTAAGGGTTCTGAACAGGTACGGTGGCATCTCAGGATAAGATTGCTTTTCCTGCAAAACAGTATAGATGCATGCTGGCCAGGAAGCGGTGCATTTCATCCATGTTTTTCATCTCGTTGGCTATCAGCATAAACAACCGGCCTGTTTGCTTAAGTTTGGCCTTATTGGTCCCGGTTTGCAAAAAATCAATGATCTTTTGAAATATACCTGATTCGAAATACGGGGAATCGGGGCGATTGATAAAGAAACAACGAAGCGTATTGTCTTTTAAAGACATTTTTTCAAAGCCGAGATCAACAGCCAGTTTACGGCAACGAACCGTAATAAACAGGTCTGCTACCTGCAGCGGCAATGCTCCAAACCGGTCTTCCAGTTCTGTTCTCATGGCAGCCAGATCCTCTTCTGTTTCACAATCGTCAAGCCGCTGGTACAATGAAAGTCTTTCAGTAATACTTTCTACATATTCATCGGGAATCAGGATCTCCAGGTCGGTATCAATCGTACAATCCTGTACAAAATCATCCTGTCTGGCTATCTCTTCTTTAAACAGGTCTTTAAAATCAGTTCTCTTTAATTCCCGGATGGCTTCATCCAGTATTTTCTGGTACATCTCAAAACCAATCTCGGCCATAAAACCACTTTGCTCTCCTCCTAATAAATTACCGGCGCCCCGTATGTCCAGGTCTCTCATGGCTATCTGGAACCCGCTCCCGAGTTCACTATGCTGTTCCAGGGTTTGCAGGCGTTTCCTTGAATCGTTGGGCAATGTGCTCATTGGCGGAGCCAGCAAATAGCAAAATGCTTTTTTATTGCTGCGGCCTACCCGGCCTCTCAGCTGGTGTAAATCACTTAACCCGAACTGGTGGGCATTATTGACGAGTATGGTATTTACGTTGGCAATATCGACACCACTTTCAACTATGTTGGTGCAGACAAGTACATCATACTTTTTCTCAATGAAATCTAAAATTCTTTCTTCCAGGTGATGACCTTCCATTTGGCCATGCGCATAGCCGATGCTCAAATCAGGACACAATCCCTGGATGATGGCTGCCATTTCTGCAAGGCCCGCGATGCGGTTATAAATAAAAAACACCTGCCCTCCCCTTTCCGTTTCAAAATAAATCGCATCCCGGATAAAATCTTCATTATATACCAGTACTTCCGTTTGAATGGGCTGCCTGTTGGGCGGCGGGGTGTTGATAATACTGAGGTCCCTGGCACCCATCAGCGAAAATTGTAAGGTTCTTGGAATTGGCGTGGCGGTTAATGTCAGGCAATCAACGGCGGTACGGAGTGTTTTAATTTTTTCTTTATGCCCGACCCCGAATTTTTGTTCCTCATCGACAACGAGTAATCCAAGTTCTTTGAATTTTACCTCTTTGCCCAACAATCCATGGGTACCGATGATAATGTCCACCTTTCCTTCTTCCAGCCTCTTCAGGGTTTCTTTTCTTTCCTTCGGAGATTTGAACCGATTTATGTAATCAACTGTAACCGGGAAATCTTTTAGTCTTTCCCCAAATGTTTTATAGTGCTGGAAAGCAAGAATAGTGGTGGGAACCAGCACAGCCGCCTGCTTTCCGTCGAGACAGGTTTTAAAGGCCGCCCGGATGGCAACTTCTGTTTTTCCAAAACCCACATCACCACAAACCAGCCTGTCCATCGGCGAAGGAGACTCCATGTCTTTTTTTACATCGGCCGTTGCCTTGCTCTGGTCAGGTGTGTCCTCATAAATAAACGAGGCTTCCAGTTCTGTTTGCATATAGTTGTCCGGGGAATGCTGAAAACCATGCTGGGCTTTTCTTTTGGCATATAATTTAATCAGGTCAAAGGCAATTTCCTTGACTTTTGATTTGGTCTTTTCTTTCAGCCTGTTCCATACATCACTCCCCAGTTTATTAATTTTGGGAATGCTTCCTTCTTTCCCGGTATACTTGGCAACCTTATGAAGGCTGTTGATGTTCACATAAAGAATATCACTGTCTTTATAGATCAGACGTACCGCCTCCTGCAGCCTGCCATTCACTTCCAGTTTCTGCAGGCCGCTGAAAACTCCCACGCCATGATCAATATGTGTGACAAAATCCCCGGGTTGCAGTTCCCGTAAGGTCCGTAAGGTTAATGCCTTGTTTTTATTATAGGCCTGCTTGACCTTGTATTTGTGATACCGCTGAAAAACCTGGTGATCCGTGTAACAAACCAGCTTCTGATCTTCATCGATAAATCCTTCGTGAATAGAAACCGCTACGGGATTAAAAACAATAGCTGCTTTTAAGTCATCAAATATGCTTTGAAGTCTTTCGAGTTGTTTGGGGTTATCTGCGAACAGGTAAAGCTGGAAACCTCTAGCTTCCCAGTTCTTAAGGTCTTTGATGAGCAATTCAAACTGGCGGTTAAACGCGGGTTGTTCCCGGGTAGTAAACTCAATCTCAACATCAGCCAGGGAAGGCTGGTATCCAAACTCAACCAAATGCTTTTTTTCAAATTCCTGCTGCAGGCGCGGTACTGCAATGAAATCAGTTTGACTCACGTCCTTCTTCAACAACCTGTCATCGGCATCTTCGGGTGCAGTTCGTTGTACACCCGGGATTTTTGTTTCCTCCTGCCATCTTAAGAAAGCATCCAGGTCCTCTTCACAATCCTCCAGTTTTTCCCTGCACACTGCATAGTCCTGTATCCAGCAGACTGTATTGGCAGGTAAAAATTCAAAGAGGGAAATTCTTTCTTCATCATCAAATTGTTTATCCAGGTTCGGAATAATACTTACCTGTAATAATTTTCGTTCACTCAGTTGAGATTCCGGGTCGACAATGCGGATAGAATCCACATCGTTGCCGAATAATTCGAACCGGTAAGGTTTTTCATTGCCAAACGAATAGATATCCAGTATGCCGCCCCTGATGGCAAACTGGCCGGGCTCATATACAAAATCGGTTCTTTCAAACCCGTAATCTGCCAGCTTCAGCAGCAACGCTTCAACGTTTAATGTGTCACCGGCTTTTATATGGATGATGTTGGAAGAAAGTGTGGAGGGCAACATCACCTTTTCAAACAGGGCTTCGGGATAAGTGACCAGTATTTTTTTATTTCCGCCTGCCGCAATTTTTGTCAGCGCCTCCGTCCGCAACATCACATGGGATGAATTCAGGAGCTGGTAATTCTTCCTGTTTTTAAATGAAGAAGGGAAATAAAACAGGTCCAGTGCCTCTGTCAGGTTTTCCAGCGTGTTATGAAAATAAGCGGCTTCTTCTGTATCATTCAATATAATAAGGTGATTGAGCTGTGAACAGGCCGGATGCTGAAATGCCGCGGCCACAACAAACTGGGAGGAACTTCCCCGTAAATTTTTCAGGTAGATTTTCTGGGGTTGGGCAAAAGAAAGCTTGTCCGCCAGTTGAAAAAGGCGGGGAGTATTTTGATACTGTAACAACAAATCCCTTACACTCATCAGAGGCGCAAAGTTAACCCGCGGACAGCATTGGCTAAAATGATTTTTGAGTATTAATTTCTAGGCAATAGTCCTTTACATTTGTATAAACAAAACCAATGGCTCTTCAACCCTGGCGGAAAGGCAAGGTGCTGCGCATTGAAGATTATACGCCCAATACCAAAAGGTTCTGGATCGAAATTCCTGAAACCGACCGGTTTGATTTTATACCCGGCCAGTTTATTACGCTTGACCTGCCTATTCATGAAAAACCCAATAAACGGTGGAGGAGCTATTCCATTGCCTCCTGGCCGGATGGTACGAATGTCGTTGAATTGCTGATCGTCCTGGCAGAGGGAGGGGCGGGCACCACTTATCTCTTTAATGAAATAAGTGCCGGCAGTGAATTAACTTTCCGCGGACCGCAGGGAGTATTTGTTTTACCGCAGCAGATTGATAAAGATATTTTCCTTATCTGTACCGGCACGGGATTAGCGCCTTTCAGAAGCATGATCAATTACCTGCATCTTCACCAAATACCTTTCAAAAACATTTACCTCATTTTTGGCTGCCGGAAAAAAGCGGACCTGATGTATTATGATGAACTAAAATCTTTCCAGGAAAAATTACCGGGTTTTCATTACCTCCCCACACTATCCCGGGAACAGTTGGAAGGACATCATCATGGATATGTTCACCCGGTATACGAGGAACTCTGCCGGGAAAAACAACCAGCACAATTCTTTCTTTGCGGATGGAAAAACATGATCGATGATGCCAAAAAGAAAATCGTGGAAATGGGCTATGATAAAAAAGCAATTCACCAGGAACTGTATGGCTAAAGGCCCGTTTCCCTATTTCACTTTTAATGCAATTATTTGTATTTTACTTTTGAATAAACAAGCCCTGTATGAGTCTGCAACCCTGGCGGAAAGCTAAAGTAATACGCATTGAAGAATATAACCCGGCCACGAAACGTTTCTGGATACAGATCCCTGAACTGGAAAAATTCGATTTTGTCCCCGGCCAGTTCATCACACTGGACCTGCCCATTCATGATGAACCAGCCCGCCGCTGGCGCAATTATTCCATCGCTTCCTGGCCCGACGGGACAAATGTATTTGAACTGATCATTATATTACTGCCAGGTGGCGCCGGCACAACTTATCTTTTTAATGAGATTAAAGTAGGGAGCGAAATAACCGTTCGCGGGGCACAGGGTATTTTCGTGTTACCGCCCCGATTGGATAAGGATATCTTTCTTATTTGTACCGGTACCGGGCTGGCTCCATTCCGGGGCATGATCAACTACATACACCTGCATAACATCCCTTTTAAGAATATCTACCTCATTTTTGGGTGCAGGAAAAAAGAGAACCTGCTTTATTATGATGAGTTAAAACAACTGCAGGAAAAAACGGCGGGTTTCCATTATATCCCTACATTGTCCCGCGAAAACTGGGAGGACCGGCAGGGTTATGTTCATCCCGTGTATGAAGAACTATGCCGGCAAAAGCAGCCGGCTCATTTTTTTCTTTGTGGTTGGCAAAATATGATGGAAGATGCAAAAAAGAAAATTGTGGAAATGGGTTATGATACCAAAACAATCCACCAGGAATTTTTTCTTACGGACGAAGTTGATAATTGACGCTTTTAAGTTCAGCGCTTTGTTGGTATATTCGTACAAATCAATCTGCACATGGGTGCTTCCTCGCTTATTGTATTGATTATTGCAGCCATTGCCTTCTCCGGCATTGCTATCCTTATCTCAAAATTTGTATTAAAGGCAACTACCAATAAGCAAAAAGGTGAGCCATATGAATGCGGTATCCCTACCCGGGGAAAAACATGGGTACAATTAAACGTAGGTTATTACCTGTTTGCCCTGCTATTCCTGATATTTGATGTCGAACTGGTTTTTTTATATCCCTGGGCCGTGGTGGCGAAAAGTATCGGCTGGGTAGCGCTGATTGAAATTGGTATTTTCTTTTTTATTTTATTCATGGGCTTTTTATATGCCCATAAAAAAGGTGCCTTGAAATGGATGTAATGACGCCTCCCACTGCAAAAGAGGTGGCCGCCCCAGGTACAGAACAAGCCTGGTCGGACAGTAAGAACCGATTTTATTAAGATAATGAGCGAAGAAAATAAAATACTAAACGAAACTGCCAATTTCCCCTCCGCCGGGAAGGATGAAAAGACTTCTTTCCCCGGGAAGATTCATGAAACACCGGGTGGTGGGATCGTCCTTAGTAAGCTGGATGACGTTATCAACTGGGCCAGGTCTAATTCTCTCTGGCCACTGACTTTTGCCACCAGTTGCTGCGGTATTGAAATGATGGCGGTCGCTTCTGCGAAATACGATTTTTCCAGGTTTGGTTTTGAAGTTGCCAGGGCTACGCCGCGGCAGGCTGATGTAATCATCATCGCCGGAACCATTGTCAATAAAATGGGGCCGGTACTAAAAAGATTGTACGACCAGATGGCTGATCCAAAATATGTAATTGCCATGGGAGCCTGTGCCATCAGCGGCGGCCCTTTCTTTTATAACACCTATTCGGTGGTAAAGGGGGCTGACCATATCATCCCGGTGGATGTATACGTGGCGGGTTGCCCGCCCCGGCCGGAAGCACTGCTTCACGCATTGATAACGCTGCAGGAAAAAATAAAAAGCGGGCTGACCAGGGAACAGATCAGAAAGGATTAAGAATCGTAATTATTGTTATGCTGAACGAAGAGCTGAGAACCAAAATAACTGAACTACTCCCGGCTGCCACTTTTGAAGAAGGTGGAGATTGGCTTACGGTCAACGTGGAACCAAAAGACTGGTTGTTGCTGGCGCAGCCGTTACGGAATGACCGTTCACTATTCTTCGATTATCTTTTTTGCCTGACCTGTGTTGACTGGAAAACCCACCTGTCGATGGTTTATCATTTATCATCCACGCAGTACAGGCATACAATTGTTATCAAATCCAAACTTGACAGCAGCCAACCTGGAATTGAAGCGGTTTCCCATATATGGAGAACCGCGGAATTCCACGAACGGGAGGTATACGAAATGTTTGGTGTCAATTTTCTCAACCATCCAGACCTTCGGCTGCTGATACTGCCGGACGGATGGGAAGGAAGGAACCCGATGAGAAAAGATTTTGAAGACCCGGTTAACATGATAAGACTCTGATATGTTCGAAGAAGTCGGTACAACAACAGAAGGTGACTTAATCATTAATGTGGGACCCCAGCATCCCGCTACCCATGGTGTATTGCACCTGGTGATTACCCTGAACGGGGAAACGATCAAAAAAGTAGAACCGCACCTGGGATTTATTCATCGTTCTATTGAAAAAATGTGTGAAAGCCTCAGCTACCGGCAATTTATTTATGTCACCAGCCGGATGGATTACCTCTCGGCACATATTAATAACCACGCCTGCGCAATGTGTGTGGAAAAGGGGTTGCAGCTGGAAATTCCCCCGAGAGCCCAGGTGGTGCGGGTGTTAATGGATGAGCTGACAAGAATAGCCTCTCATGAACTTTGGTGGGGAGCGATGGCCATGGACCTTGGCGCTTTCACACCTTTCTTTCATGCTTTCCGGGAAAGAGAAACCATCAATGATATTATGGAAGAAACCTGTGGTGCCAGGCTGACCATGAACTATATGGTACCAGGAGGAGTGATGCAGGATATTCATCCTGATTTCCAGCGGAAGGTAAAAGAGTTTATACAGTTGTTTAAACGCAAAATTCATGAATACGATGAAATGGTAACTGGGAATGTTATTTTCCAGAACCGGATGAAAAAAGTAGGTTATTTATCAGCCGAAGATGCGGTCTCTTACGGCTGCTCCGGGCCAACGGCCAGGGGAAGCGGTGTCCGCTGTGATATCCGGAAATATTACCCCTACGAAGTATATAATAACGTGGAATTTGAAGAAATACTGGAAACGGGGGGTGATTCATTTGCCCGTTACATGGTGCGCATCCGGGAAATGGAACAATCTGTCTGCATCATCGAACAATTGATTGACAATATCCCGGAAGGTGATTTCCAGGCAAAAACAAAAGCGGTGCTGAAATTACCCAAAGGAGAATTTTATAGCCGGGTGGAAACGGCCCGGGGAGAACTGGGAGTTTATATTGTTAGTGAAGGAGGCACAACTCCCTACCGGATTAAATTCCGCTCACCCGGGTTTTCAAATCTTTCGGTACTGGACCATATTGCCCGGGGCAGTAAACTTGGGGACCTGGTAGCCATGATGGGGACGTTGGATTTGGTCATACCCGATATAGACAGGTAAGAACATGGATAAGAAATTAAACAATATGAAAGTGAAAATGGTATTTATCATCTCTAAAAAACAAATTTCCTTTTAGGAATCCGCTGCATGTGGAGTTTTAGCGATATCGCCAATGAATTGCACATATGGTTGAATAAAACCTTCAACCCCACTTTGACATTGGTCATTGAAATGGTTATTGCCGGTATTGCCGTCATTAGTTTATTCGCGGTCCTGGGCCTGGTACTCGTGCTCATGGAGAGAAAGGTATCTGCGTGGATGCAGATACGGCTGGGACCCAACCGGGTCGGTCCGAAAGGGATGCTGCAATCGCTGGCTGACACCTTGAAATTATTGGTGAAGGAAGGATTAACCCCGAACGGGGCTGATAAGTTATTGTTCAACCTGGCCCCTTTTATCGCGATGATCGTTGCGATGCTGCTGATGGCGCCGATTGCTTTTGCCAAAGATTTCCAATTGTGGGATCTGAATATTGGAGTATTGTATGTTTCAGCAGTTTCTTCCATCATGGTCATCAGTATATTGATGGCAGGATGGGCCAGCAACAACAAATATTCGTTGATGGGTGCCATGCGGAGTGGTGCGCAGATTGTCAGCTATGAATTATCAGCGGGCTTATCCATCCTGACAATAGTAGTGCTGACCGGGAGCCTGCGGGTTTCTGACATCATTCAGTCGCAAGCCGACGGCTGGTGGATTTTTAAAGGGCATATTCCTGCCCTCATCGCGTTTGTTATTTTCATTATTGCTGTTACGGCGGAAACAAACCGGGCTCCTTTCGACCTGGCAGAAGCCGAATCAGAATTAACCGCAGGTTTTCATACTGAATACTCTGGAATGAAGTTCGCCTTGTTCTTCCTGGCAGAATATGTGAATGTTTTTATCGTTTGTGCCATTGGAGCTACCTTGTTCCTGGGTGGCTGGATGCCCTTCCATATCGGGAACTGGACGGGGTTCAACAAGGTGATGGATTATATTCCATCGAGTATCTGGTTCTTTGGAAAAACGTTCTTCCTGATATTTATTATTATGTGGTTCAGGTGGACGTTCCCCCGGTTAAGGATTGACCAGTTGTTGAACCTGGAATGGAAATATTTATTACCCATCAGCATGATAAACCTGTTACTGGTAACCGCCATGGCCATATTGAAATGGCATTTTTAAAACTATGTTTATAACAAAATATATAAAAGAAGTTTACCTCGGTATAAAATCACTCCTGGTGGGTATGAAGCGGACGGGCTATTATTTTACTCACCATAAAGAAATTATCACGCAGCAATACCCTGACAACAGAGATACCTTAAACCTGCCTGAACGGTTTAAGGGGGAAGTCGTGATGCCACATGACGAAAAAAATGAACACCGCTGTACCGGCTGCCAGGCTTGTGAACTGGCCTGCCCCAACGGCACGATCAAAGTGATTACACAGTCTGTCTTGCTGGCAGACGGCAGGAAGAAAAAAGCGATTGACAAACTGGTCTATCACCTGGAGCTCTGCACCATGTGTAATCTTTGTGTTGTTGCCTGCCCATCGGATGCCATCGTAATGGCCCAGACATTTGAGCACAGTGTATTTGACCGGACGAAACTGACAAAGATTTTGAATAACCCCGGTTCTAAAATCATGGATGGCATAGAATGATAACAGGTTCAACTATTATATTCTATTTGCTGGCGTCATTGACGCTAACCTGTGGCTTTTTGTCTGTTACTACAAGACAGATATTCCGGGCAGCCATTTATTTATTGTTTTCATTGATTGGCATTGCAGGTCTTTATTTCTGGCTGCAGTATGAATTTATTGCTGCTGTCCAGGTGGTGGTGTATGTGGGAGGGATTGTCGTACTGATAATCTTCTCCATCTTCCTGACCCAGCAAGCCGGTGAAAAACTGGCCAAACAAAAACCGGGCAGAAAAATCTTTTCAGCACTGGCAGTCTTTTGCGGGTTTGCACTAACCATGATCCAGGTCTACCAGCATACGTTTTATGAAACTTCAGAAACCCCGCTCCCAACAACCGTTTTCAATATTGGTAAAAAAATGATGAATGTTAACGAGGAAGGATATGCTTTACCTTTTGAAGTTATTTCAATGCTGTTACTGGCTGCCATGATTGGGTGTATCGTGATTGCCCTGCGAAGTAAACCTGAAACCAAATGATGGAACCCGGACTATATCACCTCCTGTTTATCAGTGCTGCCCTCTTCTTTATTGGCGTGTATGGTTTTTTAACCAGGAGAAACCTTATTACCATGCTGATGAGCATAGAACTGATACTGAACAGTGTGAATCTTAATTTTATTGCGTTCAACAAATATTTATGGCCCGGGAAAATGGACGGATTGTTCTTTACACTTTTTATCATTGCGATCGCCGCGGCCGAGGCGGCCGTTGCCATAGCCATTATCATCAATTTATACCGTAGTCACCAGTCTATTGATGTGGAAAATGCCGAAGAACTAAAGTATTAAACCAAAATGCCCAACAGCACTGCTATAGCACTCATTCCGTTACTGCCCCTTGCCGGGTTCCTTTTGCTGGGCCTGGCCGGCCGGAAATACCTTAAAAACAGTTCTGGCATAATTGGTACCGCCCTTTTACTTGCTTCCACCGTCCTGGCCTTGTATACAGCTTATGAATATTTTTTTGTTTACGGCAGGGTGAATGGAGTTTACCAGCAGTTTGTTCCGCTGGAAATTACCTGGCTGGAGTTTTCCAAAGGCGTTTCAATTAACATCAGCCTGATCATAGATCCTATTTCTGTAATGATGCTCGTGGTAGTCACCTTCGTTTCGCTGATGGTGCACGTATACAGTCTTGGTTATATGAAGGGCGAAGAAAGGTTTCCCACGTACTATTCTTTCCTCGGGTTGTTCACCTTCTCCATGCTGGGGCTGGTTTTGTCCGGAAATATATTCCAGATTTATATTTTCTGGGAACTGGTGGGTGTTTCATCCTTCCTGCTCATTGGTTATTATTATGACAAACCAAGCGCGGTGGCTGCCTGCAAAAAAGCTTTTATCGTCACCCGTTTTGCCGATTTAGGGTTCCTGATCGGCATTTTGATATTATCATATAGTGCCGGCACACTTGATTTTCCCACGCTCATCCAACGGTTAACTTCTCCCGGATCGGATGAAATTAAAACAGCGGTTACCTATTCTTTTCTCGGCATTTCGGCATTATCATGGGGAGCCATGCTGGTGTTTATTGGTGGTGCCGGTAAAAGCGCCATGTTCCCGTTGCATATCTGGTTACCAGACGCGATGGAAGGACCTACGCCTGTTTCCGCATTGATACATGCTGCCACCATGGTAGTGGCGGGTGTTTATCTCGTGGCAAGGTTATTCCCGGTCTTCGCCCTGACCACACCGGCTGTGCTTGAGATCATCGGATGGGTGGGTGCTGTATCTGCCATTATTGCCGCGGTGATTGCCTGCACACAAACGGATATTAAAAGAGTGCTCGCCTATTCCACCATGTCGCAGATTGGTTATATGATGTTTGCACTTGGGGTTTCATCCTATGGTGGCGGGGGAGAATCAGGCTACACGGCCTCCCTGTTCCATCTTTTTACTCATGCCATGTTCAAAGCATTATTGTTCCTTGGAGCCGGGGCTGTTATTCATTTTGTGCACAGTAATGAAATGAAAGACATGGGAGGACTGAGAAAATATTTACCGATTACCCATATTACTTTTCTGATTGCCTGCCTGGCCATTGCCGGCATTCCCCCATTCGCCGGGTTCTTCAGTAAAGAGGCGATCCTGCTGGCGGCTCATGAGAACAACAAGGCCATTTACTGGATTGCGTTGATCACATCAGGTCTCACCGCTTTTTACATGTTCCGTTTATACTTTACCATCTTCTGGAACAAACCACACGTGATCCATGGAGAGAAACACGGTGAAGGTGGGTGGGCGATGATGTTGCCGCTTGTTTTACTGGCTGTTGGTGCCGCTGCTGCCGGTTTTATTCCTTTTGGCGAATTCGTAAGTCCGGATGGTAAACCCATTGAATCAAAATTCCATTTAGGATTCTCTGTAGCACCTGTAGCATTGGGTGTTGGCGGGATTATCGCGGCCCTGTGGTTATACAAAAAGCAGAGTGATAAATCCACAAAGCTGGCCGCATCATTAGGCAGGTTATACAAAGCGGCCTATCACAAATTTTATATAGACGAGATCTACCTGTTCATTACCCGGAAAGTATTGTTCAACCTGGTAGGAAGACCGGCCGCCTGGTTTGACAGGCACGTGGTCGATGGATTAGTGAACCTGGCCGGCAATACGACCCAGGCTGTTTCAGAAGGCATCAAAAAAGTGCAGTCAGGGAAAGTGCAGCAATATGCCATTTACTTTTTGGCCGGTGTAATACTGCTGGCAGTATTGGTTATTTATGGATGGAAATAGACAGGCCCGATAAATAAGAATTAATGAACCTTTTATTACTCATAGGAGCCCCATTACTAACTGCCGTCGCTGTACTGTTGTCCCGCAACAGGGAGCAGGTAAAATGGATTTCCCTGGCCGGCTCGGTTGTACAATTGGCGGTAGCGTTTGTCCTGCTGTTTGCTTACACCGGGGAAAGAGCGGCGGGGAATACCGCCCAGATGCTGTTCGAACAGCATCATGTACTATTTGCATCCCTGAATATCAATTTTCATTTCGGCGTAGATGGCATTTCGGTGGCCATGGTTTTGCTAACCTCCTTTGTGCTGATCGCCGGTGTGCTGGTGTCGTGGAATATTGAAAAGATGACAAAGGAGTTTTATTTCCTGCTGATCCTGCTGGCATTGGGTGCATATGGTTTCTTCATTTCGCTGGATCTCTTCATTCTTTTTTTCTTCCTGGAAATATCGGTGATACCGAAATATTTACTGATCGGGATATGGGGCAGCGGTAAAAAAGAATACAGCGCCAACAAACTTGCCCTGATGCTGATGGGCGGTTCGGCTTTGATCCTGGTGGGTATGCTTGGTTTGTATTTTACGGCCGGGCATAGTTTTGACATAATGGCTTTATCCCAAAAAAACATCCCCACCAACGTTCAATACATCATTTTCCCTCTCTTATTCGTTGGATTCGGGGTTTTTACAGCCCTCTTTCCCCTGCATACCTGGGTACCTGATGGACATTCTTCCGCCCCGACTGCGGGTTCGATGTTCCTGGCAGGTATTTCCATGAAATTAGGCGGGTATGGCTGTTTGCGCGTGGCCACCTACCTGTTGCCAGAAGGAGCAAAAGAATATGCCCAAATTATTATTGTCCTTTCTGCGATTGCCATCCTGTATGGCGCCTTCGCCACGATGATGCAGAAGGATCTGAAATATATCAATGCGTATTCATCCGTGAGCCATGTGGGTTTTAGTCTTCTCGGTATTGGGATGCTGACACAAACAGCTATTACGGGGGCATTGATGCAGATGGTCTCGCATGGTTTGATGACAGCCCTTTTCTTCGCAGTGATTGGCATGATATACGACAGGACACATACGCGGATGGTAAATGAAATGGGCGGACTCATGAAAGTGATGCCCTTTATCACAACCGTATTATTTATAGTAGGTCTTTGCTCATTAGGTTTGCCCGGATTGAGCGGCTTTGTAGCAGAGATGACGGTTTTCATGGGATCCTGGCAGCGGGATGATTTGTTTCACCGCATTGCCACCATTGCTGCGGCCATGTCAATTGTCGTTACGGCGGTCTATATTTTAAGAGCCATTGGCAATACGGCGATGGGTCCTTTAAAAAATGCCGGTTATTTACAGCTAAAAGATGCGGCCTGGAATGAAAAGCTGGCCGCCGTGATCCTGGTAGCGGGAATTTTAGCAATAGGTATTGCCCCCGGCTGGCTAAATGATTTATTACGGCCCGCCGCGGAAGAAATAATGAATAAAATTGGCGGAAAATAAAACAGGACCGGATGAATGAATTTCTCACCTTGATGAAGAGCGAGCTGCTGGTTACGGCCATTATCTTTCTGCTGCTCTTTATTAAGATCGGTAAGGGGATAAAGAATGAATCATTATTATCCCTGGTACAGGCACTGTTGCTGGTAAACTTTATCGCGGGTTTCTTTTTGAACACAACGGGTAATTTATTTGGCGATATGTTTTACACCAACCCGCTTATTGTTTTCCAGAAGAATATCCTGGGTCTCGGGGTGTACCTTATTTCATTGCTTTGTGCCGACTGGCTGAAGAAAAGCGAACACCTGCCCGAATTTTTTATGCTCCTGTTATCGGCCCTGCTGGGAATGTTCCTGATGATCTCCAGTGGCAACCTGCTGATATTTTACCTCTCGCTTGAACTGGCTACCATTCCGGTTGCAGCTATGGCCAACTTTGACCTGAATAAAAAACGTTCCTCGGAGGGTGCTATGAAGATGATCCTGTCTTCAGCCTTCTCGTCTGGCATCTTGTTGTTTGGTATTTCTTTGCTGTATGGTGCCTCCGGCACCATCAGTTTTGCGGAAATACCAGCGCAATTAGATAATTCTCCCCTGCAGGTACTCGCATTTGTATTCCTGTTTACCGCCTTTGCTTTTAAATTGTCCATTGTGCCCTTTCATTTATGGACGGCCGATGTATATGAAGGATCACCAATCGCTGTTACGGCATTCCTTTCGGTCATTTCAAAGGGATCGGTAGCTTTTATTTTCATGACTACCCTGTACAAAGTTTTCCAGCCCATGCAGGAAATATGGTACAACATGCTGGTGATGCTTGCTGTGGCAACCATGGTGATCGGCAACCTGTTTGCTTTGCGCCAGCAAAACATCAAACGTTTCCTTGCATTTTCCTCCATAGCCCAAGTTGGTTTTATCCTGGTGGGCATCAGCAGTAATGATAATATGGGTATTACAGCTGTTGTGTACTTTATCCTGGTTTATATCTTCTCGAACCTGGCCGCATTTGGGGTGGCTGCCGTTATTTCAGATCAGAGCGGGAGAGAAAATATTGATGATTACAGGGGCTTATATAAAACCAATCCCTTCCTTAGCTGGGTACTGGCACTTGCCCTGTTCTCACTGGCCGGTATCCCGCCAACAGCGGGATTTTTTGGAAAGCTCTTCCTTTTAACGGCGGGAGGATCAAAAGCAAGTTACTGGTTCATCACTGTTGCCGCTTTAAACATGGTCATTTCGCTGTATTATTACCTGCGGGTAGTGAGGGCTGTATTCATGGAAAAAAACGAGCACCCGGTGGAGAATTTAAAGCCCGGCTTACCCGTAAAACTGGGTTTGATCATTTGTGCCGCCGGTATCGTATTGATTGGTTTGCTTAGCTGGATTTACGACTATATACATTCATTAAGTTAGTTATAATGGCCCTTAATAAAAATCATGAGTTTGAAGTACTGGACGGCGTTAAATGCGGCATCGTCGAGAAAAATGTAAAGCCGGCAAGAGTAGTGTTTATTAAAGAACTGCTGGAGTTTAACGGGTATACCGTTGTGGCAGTTCCTACACCTGCACCTAAAACAGCACCGATACCTCCGCCAAAAGAGGGAGAGGTTGCTGCACCTCCGCCTCCCCCGCCACCGGCCCCAGAAACATTTACCGTGGGCGTTACGGATTACACCTTTAATACAATTAATGCCATTTTTGG
>JANWIJ010000078.1 GCA_025449935.1 Chitinophagaceae bacterium | reverse complement strand
CCGTGATTTACCACAATGGCGGGGACACCGACCTGGGCTATATTACCACCGTGCGTTATTACCCGGCAAAAAAAATTCTCCTGCTCATGTGTGCCAACCATTATAACGATAAGGATATTTTGTTTGGACTCAGGAAGGAGATCATCAGCCAGTTCTAAAATCATGCTGCCGGCGCTCTCCCAAATAACAGGTCCTAACCTGTTTACGCGGCATACAGCAAAATACACTATCTTAATGCTGACCGGTCACTTAAAATAATATACCTGTCATCCATGCCGCAATCCCGCCAGCTCGCTGCTATTATGTTCACCGATATTGTCGGGTACACGGCATTAATGGGAAATGATGAGCAGAAAGCATTTGAGATGCTCCGGCATAACCGGGAATTACAAAAACCCATCATTGACCAGTACACGGGGCGCTGGATAAAAGAATTGGGAGATGGTGTACTGGCCAGTTTCAATACGGTTTCTGACGCCATCAATGCGGCTGTTAAAATCCAGGATGCCTGCCGGGCAGCGAACCATTTTCAATTGCGGATTGGTATTCATTTAGGCGAAGTGGTATTTGAAAACGATGATGTTTTTGGGGATGGTGTAAACATTGCCTCCCGGATACAGGCCCTTGCCAAACCCGGAACCATTTATGTTTCTGAATCGGTACACAATAATATTTCCAACAAGCAGGGCCTGGAATCAAAATTTGTAAAACAGGAATTACTTAAAAATGTAAAGGAACCTGTCAGGATATATGAAGTGGCCGGTAAGGACACAGCACTCATTCCCTTATCCGGCCCTAACACCGGACCGGGCCATACTGCTGTTCCTGAAAAAAGCCTCGCCGTACTTCCGTTTATCAATATGAGCAATGACCCGGAGCAGGAATATTTCAGCGACGGCCTCACGGAAGAGCTGCTGGCCAACCTCGCCCGGCTAAAAGATATGAGGATCGTTTCCCGGACCACTTCAATGGTATACAAAGGAACAACCAAGGATATCCAGGCAATCGGCAGGGAGCTCGGTGTGCGGTATATACTGGAAGGAAGCGTCCGGAAATCCGGCGATAACCTCCGCATTACCGCGCAGTTGATTGATGTGGGAAATGATAAACACCTGTGGGCAGAAACTTACAAAGGAAAACTTGCTGACGTTTTTGATATACAGGAACAGGTCTCCAGGCAGATCCTGGACGCGCTGAGAATAAGATTGACGACGACCGAAGCCGTGGTGCTCACGAAAAGGTCCACACTTAACCCGGACGCATTTGACCATTATCTTAGGGCCAGGAATTTCCTCTACCGCCGCACCAAGCACAATATGCTTTTTGCCATGCAGCTTTTTCAGCAGGCTATTGACCTGGATCCGCACTATGCCGCCGCTTATGCGGGACTGGGAGAAACCTATGCTGTTTTCTACCAGTATTGTGAAAGAAAAGAAATGTGGCTGGAGAAAGCGATCGAGGCAGGTCTCAAATCACTGATGTATGATTCAGCTTCTTCCGATGCCTACGCGGCAATCGGTATGGCCTACTTTAACAAAGGGAAGACCGAAGAAGCGTTGACAGCAAGCAAAAAAGCGATAGAGCTGGACCCCAACAATTTTACCGGCTACTGGACCATCGGTTTGATTTATTGCATAAAGGACCGGGACAGGGAGGCGGTTGACCTGTTTGAAAAAGTCATAGAGCTTAATCCTGATTTTTTAGTGGCCTATAATAACCTGATGATCGTGTATGAGCGGCTGGGTGAAAAGGAAAAATATGCTGCCCTGGTAGAAAATACACTGACAGAAATAATTCCGCGCTATTTATCAAAGCATCCGGATGACGCCAGTAAATATATGTTCTATGCCATTACCCTGGCAAGAACCGGGAAGGATCAGCAGGCAAGGGTGCAGGCAGCCAAAGCGCTTGAATTAAGTCCCGACGACCCGGTGATGATGTATAATGCCGCCTGTTTCTATTCCCGGTTGGGTGAGAAGGGACTTGCTCTGGAAATGTTTAAAAAAGCCGTTGGTATGGGATTTGAAAGCTATGAATGGATCAGGGTGGATCCCGACCTGGATAATATCCGCGATGAGCCCGAATATATTGAAATCATAAAGGAAAAATAATGACGCTAAAAGCCAGGGCATTGTTCCGGTTACGATGACGTTCCTCAAATGAACACAACCGGCATCAGCAGGTTTCCGGATGCCAGAAAAAAAAGGAATTTTAGAATTAATAGCTTAACTTCCCTTAGTGCCGCCCGGCGGTACACCAGGGCATAAGAAAGCCCCCGACCCCAATATCTCCATGCAACGCTCAACCGCCAGACCCTGAACGATCCTGCTCTACCCAACTGAATATCCTGGCTTTTCACTTCAAATTCACAGGAGTATGACAATACTGTTTGAAGAAAAAAATATGGAGATAGATGAAACGATCGGAACGATCGAATCGCTCTGTGCCTTTTTAAAAATTGATAAGGAAAGTGGCATGGCTATTTCCGTTAACGGTTTAATCATTCCACGTTTGAAATGGAATGATATCAAATTAGGTTCGGGCGATAAGATAATTCTCATTAAGGCTTCACAGGGAGGTTAACTATGCTAACGGCCGAAGAAATAAACAGGTATAGCCGGCAGATCGTGCTGGATGAAATTGGCATGGCCGGCCAGCATAAATTAAAAGCAGCTGCCGTGCTGGTGGTCGGGATAGGTGGCCTGGGCAGCCCGGTGCTCCAATACCTGGCAGCGGCTGGTGTTGGAAAGATAGGCCTCGTGGATTTTGACCGGGTAGACGAAACTAATTTGCACCGGCAAATCATTTATTCAACGGCTGACCTGGGATTGCAAAAAGTGGATGCGGCCAAAAAAAGAATGGAACAGGTCAATCCCTGCATTGAAATCGTGGCGATAAATAAAAGACTTGATTCAGAAAATGCCCTGGATATACTGGCTCCCTACGACCTGGTAGTGGACGGGAGTGATAATTTTGCTACTAAATATCTCGTCAATGATGCCTGCGTGATACTCAACAAACCCTTCGTGTTTGGCTCCATTTACAGGTTGGGGGGACAGGTCAGTGTTTTTAATTTCGTAAATGGTCCTACCTATCGTTGCCTGTTCCCGGAAAGCAGCGATCTCGAATCTTGTTCGGCCGTAGGGGTTTTGGGCGTCTTGCCCGGGATCATTGGATGCTTTATGGCCAATGAAGTGATCAAGATAATAGTCGGCTTCGGCGAAATCTTATCGGGGAAATTATTGGTGATCGATTCAAAATCACTTTCCATCCAGCTGCATCAATTTTCCGCGGTTCCCGAAAATAGAAATATTACAACACTTGTTCCCTCCCCCGCGTTCTGTGCAAATGAAATTGAGCCCACCAGCCTGGACCTGGCGGATGAAGACTTGTTTTTAATTGATGTGAGGGAACCGCATGAACACCTGGCGCATAATATTGGCGGAGTAAATTTCCCCCTGAATTCCCTCGCCCAAAATTTGGGTCAGTTAGATCAAACCGTTATTAACGGAAAAAAAATAGCCTTCTATTGCAAAACGGGGGCCAGGAGTAAAAAAGCAATGACCATCGCGCAAAGCATGGGGATAAAGAACCCGTTCTCACTTCGGGGAGGAACCGATTTAATAACTAAAACAAATATAAAATGTCAACAGCAAACGAAACCACCACGAAAAAAGTATGTATTGATGTAGATGCTAACACCGCCCAGGAACTGAAAAATGTAGCCCATAACGGTTTAGTGGCTGCCTCGGCTACTTTAGCGCCAGGCGGAACCGCATCACCGGGCAACAATCCCTCTCCCGCTTCGCCTTCGGGAAAAGTGAGGATTGAAATGAATGAGGATACAGCCAAAGAATTATCAAAGAAGCTGAAAGACGGGTTGGTAGCATCGGGTGCTTACGTAGCCTGATTAAAACAGATCCATAAAACCAAAAAGCAGTAATGTCTTTTAAGCGGTTAATGTCAGGTTTTCGTTCGCGGGAGCCACAGGAAACTTATGCCCTGGTTAAAGATTTTGCTTCTTCCATCGGAATCATAAGGGTAACAGATATTACTAAACTTGATTATTTCGGCGTTCCGGTTTATGCCAGCATCCGGCCTGACGCTGCTCCGGGTTCTCTCTGCGTAAATGCAGGAAAGGGGCTGAAGGCTATTGATGCCAAAGTTGGTGCTTATATGGAAGCCATAGAGTTCTACTACGCGGAGTCCGGTAACTCCGGCCTGGAACCAAAGAACCTGTATCCTGCCGAACTGGACTTGAATTCGCCACCCGGTTATATCCTTGATTTCTGCCCGCTTTTAGGAACAACGATCGATTTAAATAAAAAGATTGGCTGCATCGAAGCCACCGATATTATAAGTGGAAGGAAAACATTTGTACCGGCGGAGCTGGTTTTTTTGCCCTGCCCGGCCGCTATTTCGCTTCAGCAGTATTTTGACTGCAGTTCAAATGGTCTTGCTTCCGGAAACAATGTTACTGAAGCCACTTTACATGGATTACTGGAACTGGTAGAAAGAGATACCAGGTCCTTCCAGTCCATTCACGATAGTTCAATTTTATTGAAGTACGACAGTTTACCTGACTCCATCAAAACGATTATCAGCAACGCACAGCAGATGGGCTACTTTATCAGTATCCGGTATATGTCCAACCTGTTTAACCTGCCTTACTTCATGGCAACGATCGGTAACCCGAATGACTTTAACCCGGTATATATCAGTGGCGGTTATGGTTGCCATCTATCCGCGGGCATTGCCCTGAACAGGGCTGTAACAGAATGTTTTCAAAGCCGGTTATCCTTCATTCATGGTGGCCGGGATGACCTGGAAGCACGCTATGAAAAGTTTGAAGGCTGGACAGCGGACAGGAAGATGGAATATTGCCGGCAATTAATGGCAAGTGTTATGAACGACGAAGCAACAACTATTTCATTTCATGAAATCCCTGATCAAAGCAAAAACCTGCATTCGGTTGAAGAGGCTCTTGAACGATTAAATAAGCTGTTACACGATAAAGGATTTGCGAACATCCTCCGGGTTGTACTGACCCGGGAGAGTGATCCCGTACAGGTGGTCAGGGTCATTGTTCCAAAAATGGAATCATTCGACGCCTCAGTACCAAGGGTTGGAAACAGATTAAAAGATTATGCAACCGGAATATTCAAATAACCTGCACCTATTTATCGGCCCCACCTTAAGCGGCTTTGAAAATAAGATGCCAGGTCTCCTTGATCAGGCCAGGTGGCACCCGCCTGTCAAGCGAAATGACATCCGGAATTTGCTCCGGACCCATCCCCCTTCTGTGATTGTATTAGTGGATGGATATTTTCATAACTGTTTAGCCGTGGGTCATAAAGAAATAAGGGAAGCCATCCGGGGTGGTTGGGTAATCTGGGGCATATCTTCCATGGGCGCTATCAGGGCCTCCGAAATGATTAGGCTGGGTATGAAAGGATATGGCCTCGTTTATAATCATTTTTTGGAGGACCCGGACTTCAGGGATGATGAGGTATCCATGCTCCATGGTAAAGAAAAACCATATACCCTTATCTCGGAGCCGCTCATCCACATCCGGTATTCGCTGGACCATTTGCTCAAAACAAAACAGGTTACCCTCCAGGAAAAAAATAAGATAGTGGGCATTCTAGCTTCCAACTGGTATGGGGACAGAACACTGTTTTTCTTAAAAGAACTTCTTAAGAATGAAACAAAATTTAATGATGAAGTACCCCTGGATAATTTTCTGGCAGGGTTTGATCAATTCCGGGTCAAATCTGCTGACTTCGTAAATTTTATGACCCGGAAAATTTGGGAGAGCGCAAAATAAAATGTTTTCATTCGCGCCATAATCTATTTCCCCGGGTGCACATCGAGTTCGTTTATCTGGTCTTTATAATCCGAAGGGAGCAGGATATTTTTAAGCAGCCAGTCCATCTTCATCAGCCGGCTGATCTTGTAGACCGGCACAACCGGGGTAAGCAAAGAAAAATCACTGAACTGCAACAACTCCTTTACCCGGCCGGGAACCACTAATTTTTGTCCTTCAACCAACACTTTAAACCGCATGGATCCCAGGTGTTTTTTATATTGTTTAAAGAGATCGTCTGTGTATTTGCTCCTTTGCAGGTCTGCCAGTAAATGTTCCTGTCTTACCGGCAGCCACGTGTTATAAGTAAGCGGTAAGGCTTTCAATCCCATCCTGTCGCCAACCCGGTAAAATACATTGAAGACTTCTTCCTTTTCTTCTTCACTCAATTTTTTTTCAAGCAACTCGTAAGCGGCAATCGAATAATGTATCAGCATAAACAACACATCCCGGTAAGCCCAGTCGGGTATGGCAGCGCCACGATTTTCTTCCACGGCGCTATGTATTTGCCGGAGGCTGTCGATGGCTTTATTTGCTTCATCCATTGATGAAAAAACAATCTTTCTTGCATACCTGACGGTGGAGAACAGCCGTCCCAGGGGATCGGCCGGTAGTTTGCCGGTAAAGTAAAGCCAGTCCACGGCTTTATTCAGGGCAAATTCAGCCGCGGCACCCGCGAAAATAAAAAGTACCGTATCGCTCTTGCCCCAGATCTTCCTGACAACTGAATTTTCTTCAACAAAGAATCGCATAAGGTCAAATTACGTAAGCTAAGTTACACATTACGGGTTGGGGCATCCCGGGTTGATCCGCGCACACCGGCGATGGCTGAACATTCCCATTTGGTATTTTTAGAAATCAAACTCCCGGCGGTGCATGTTCCAGCGTACACCAACTGTAACCACGGAAGTTTTCATGGAAGTGATGGGGGCTGTTTTGGTTTCCTGTTTTCTTGCCACGGCATTGAATTCCAGGAAAAGATTTTCTTTTATTTCATACGAGAGCAGGAAAGAAGCAAAAAATACATTGGTCTTCCAGCCGCTGCCGATATTATACCCGAAATCGCCGCTGCGGTAAGGCGGTGCATTGGGTAAGAATATATTGCTGCCGAAACTCCGGCTGCTGCTGTCGCGGCCCTGGGTATAGGCGATCAGTTTCGCCACCACTAACCATTTGGGCGCCGGTTGGTAACGGGCCATGCCGATGAACTCTTTAAAGTTCGCCATCAGCGGGTGTGCCAGCGGCTGGTTATAATGCGTATAGTTGGCCACCGAATCACGGTGCGAATAAGCAAATGGACGGATACGGTTATGTTCGATCTGCAGGTCGAGGTTGCTGATACCAAATGCATCAATGTATTTGGCGCCGACCTGTATACCCCATTTGTTCGCCCACCAGCCGCGGTTCTTTTTAATTTCAGAGAGCAGGAATTCATCCAGGCTCAGCTGCCCGTATAGCTGTACTTTTTTTGCCAGGTTGGCTTTTGCATCCAGCCCGATCACGGAATTATCAAAACTCCCGTTTTGCTGTTCGATAGAACGGTAGAATATAACGGGGTTGAGATAACCGAGGTCAAAACGGTCCTTACGGCCGAAGATGACGCCTTCAAACAAACCGATATTCAGCCATTTGTTGACGGAAATATCGAGGTGGTGCATGGCCGCGTATTTCTTCGGCAATAATTTATCTCCGCCGGGGATTTCCGCGGTATGCAGTTCCATGAACAGGTTCTGGTAGTTCAGTTTCCAGATCTGTGTGTTCAGTTTCAGGAACAGGGCATTGTTGCTGAAATCGCTCAGGAACATGCTGCGGTGACCGTTCCCGATAAAATTTTTATCATACCCGAAACTGACATCGATATATTTTGTCACATTAAACGTGAAATAACCCCTGGCATCAAAATAATCCACCCCGCCCGCGGCTTTAAAGGTTTTATAGAATCCTGCGCCCGGTACGGCTTTCCGCTCATTGATAAACTGCTGTACATATAAGGGGTCACGTTCCTGGTTGTCGGTGATATAGGCGGAGAACCCAATCTTGTTGGCGATACGCCCGCGGACCGTTACACCCCGTGTATTCTGGAACAGGCGCTGGCTGTTATCATTCTCTTTGGACAATGTAAACTGGATGACCGGGTTCACGACAAGGTCAAAATCTTTTACATGGACTTCGTAGAGGTTGGCGGGCGTTTTGTAAAAACTTTTCCAGATGGGTTTTTTCGAAAGATATTTTACGCGGTCATCCCCGGGAACATATTCCAGGTTATCCATCAAAAGCCGCTGCGCATTATAAGCATCCACTTTGGAAAGAGGCTGCGCGGGCTGCTGGAGGTAATGCATCACCGCGTTTACTGTATGTTTACGGCTGAAGGGTTTTGTTTTGGAAAAATTAAAAAAGGAATCCGACCGGCTTTTGATTTCCAGTCTTTCCATTAGTATATTGGCCTTGTCTCCCTGGGAGAGATAAGTAGTTTGTGAAAATGAGGAAAATGGAAGCAGGATAAGGACAAGTCTTACAAGGGTTTGTTTAAATTGCATGGGTATTGGCTTTGGCTTAAATCATTGAACAAGATATGCAAAGATACCTGATTAAGAATATACAGGTTGTCAACGAAGGGGAAATTAAAACGGCAGACCTGTTGATAACGGACGGCAGGATCGAAAGCATCCGAGCGCAGATCACACAGGTCAACGGCGCTGTTATTGAAATAAACGGCGAAGGTAAATACCTGTTGCCGGGTTGTATTGATGACCAGGTGCATTTCCGGGAGCCGGGACTTACCCATAAAGCCACGATCTATACCGAAGCAAAAGCCGCGGTAGCGGGTGGTGTTACCAGTTATATGGAAATGCCCAATACCATTCCCAACGCACTCACGCAGGAACTGCTGGAAGATAAATACCGGGTCGCAGCCGGTGCATCCCTGGCCAACTATTCTTTTTTCATGGGCACGGGAAATGATAATGCCGCCGAAGTATTAAAAACAAATGATAAAAAGAAAGACGTCTGCGGCATCAAGATCTTTATGGGCGCCAGCACCGGCAATATGCTGGTGGATAATCCAAATACCCTGGATACCATTTTCCGTGAAAGTGAACTGCTGATAGCAACACATTGTGAAGATGAAAAGATCATCCGCCGCAACCTCGAAAAGATCAAAGCCAAGGGAAAGGAACTGACCGCGGCCGATCATCCCCTTATCCGCGATGAGGAAGCCTGCTATGAATCTTCCCTTTATGCCATCCAGATCGCAAAGAAGTATAGTACCCGGCTGCATATTTTACATATCAGCACCGAAAAGGAACTGCAACTCTTTACCAACATGTTTCCCTTGAAAGAAAAACGGATTACGTCAGAAGTATGTGTGCATCATTTACATTTTACCAGTGACGATTATGCCCGGCTGGGCAACCAGATTAAATGTAACCCGGCCATCAAAGCGCCGCATAACAGGGAAGCATTGTGGAAAGCCTTGCTGGATGACCGGCTGGATGTGATCGCCACCGATCATGCGCCGCATACCCTGGAAGAAAAAAGTGGGCCCTATGAGAAAGCCCACGCGGGTTTACCGCTTGTGCAGCATTCACTTCCCCTGATGCTGTATTATTATAAACAGGGAAGAATCTCCCTGGAAAAGATCGTACAGAAAATGAGTCATGCGGTAGCGGATTGCTTCCAGGTAAAGGACCGGGGTTATATCCGCGAGGGGTACCGGGCCGACCTGGTGATCATTGACCCCGGAACCCACACAACAGTTACCCGGGAAAATATATTATATAAATGCGGCTGGAGTCCTTTGGAGAATTTTTCGTTTCCTGCATCTGTAAGGCAGGTGTTTGTAAACGGGCACCTTGTTTATAATAACGGGGACTGGGATGAATCGAAAAAAGGAGAAAGATTAATTTTTGACAGATGAGAAAGTGAATGGTCAATGGTGAATAGTCAATTTTCTTGACCCCTTCCCTGCCTGCCGGCAAGCAGGCTCGCCATTCACTACTCGCCATATACCACTATGCAGATAGACAAAATATCCTTTAACGACATTTCCATCTTCCACCCGGAAGAGGAATTTTCGATTTTTCATAAACTGAATTTCACACGTACCGTGGGTGGAAGGGAATGGCTGCGCAAATTCTTCAGCGAGCCGCACGACAGCCTCGATAAAATACTGGGCACCCAGAAAGTGATCCGCACGTTTATGGAACATGTAAAAGACTGGCCAACCGATATCAGTAACGGCACCGTGCTGGTGATGGATAAGTTCATGGATTATGCCCTCGACCCGATCAGCGAAGCCCCTGCCTCTTTCAATAACCTGCTTTATAAATGGCTCCACAGCGAAGATTACTCCATGGTGAAATATTCGGTCACCCACTTTGCCGATTTTTACCGGGGTATTAAAAAAATTTCGGAGCTGCTGGAAGGACTTGACCTCCCACCCAATATCAAATTATATATGGACAGGATCAGCGGGTTACTGAAAGAACCACCGCTGCAAAAACTCGCTGAAACGGAACTGGGGGAAAAGATCTCCATCCGGCAGAATTTATATTTCGGGTATCATATCAGGGGCCGCTATAAAATAAGCACCCTGGAACTGATGGATATTTACAGCCGGCTGGATGCCTGGTATTCGATGGCCGTCGCGGTAAAAACCTACGGGCTCAGCTTCCCGGAATTTGTAAAGCAGGACACGCCGCTGGTGGATGCAAAAAGTTTGTACCATATATTATTACCTCACCCCGTAGCCTATGACCTGCAGATGAACCCGGAACATAATTTTCTTTTCCTGACCGGGGCCAATATGGCGGGCAAAAGTACCCTGATCAAGGCCCTGGGTTCCGCGGTTTTCCTGGCACATATCGGCATGGGCGTACCGGCTGCCAATATGAAGCTGACACTGTTTGACGGGCTGCTGAGTAATATTAATGTGGTGGATAATATCGCCAAAGGTGAAAGTTTTTTCTTTAATGAAGTACAACGGATCAAGAACACCATTGAAAAAATCAATAATGGAAAGAAATGGCTGGTACTGATTGACGAACTTTTTAAAGGCACCAACGTGCAGGATGCTATGAAATGTTCCCTTACGGTGATCCAGGGACTGATAAAAATGAAGAATTCCCTGTTCATTCTTTCCACGCATCTCTACGAGATCGGGGAAGAGCTGAAGAACTACCCGAATATATCCTTCCGTTATTTTGAAACCAATGTAAAAGATGAGCAGCTGGAATTCAGTTACCAGCTGAAAGAAGGAATAAGCAACGACCGGATCGGTTATGTCATCCTGAAACGGGAAAAAGTGGTGGATATGCTGGAAAAGCTTTAATCGCATGGCCTGCCACCAGGGATGTGTCATTGTTGAGATTGTCACGCCGGAGGATGAAGGATCTATAAATGTGGCGGGGACAGCTAATGACCGGCTATCACTTTCTGTTCTTTGTGTTGTAATTTTTGGGTTCTTTGTGAACCTTTCCCGGACGATTGCTAATTAATTTGACCAGTATGCCAAGAATAGTATTAACGATTTTTTTTGCCGCCTTTTTTATTTCCGTGAACGGGCAACGAAGGATTGATATCCTGCATTACAAATTCAATATTGACCTGAATGATGTAAATGATACCATCTATGGCAAAGCAGAAATACTGGTGAAGTTCCTCCAGCCCGTTTCCGCGGAGCTGGTACTGGACCTGTCCAGGCTGAATGAACAGGGAAGAGGGATGATCGCGGACAAAGCAGAGCCGGCCAGTGTAATCAAAATGATTCACGCGGGCGACAGCCTCCGCCTCCTTATAAAAAAACCTTACGGGTCGGGTGATACGGCCCGTTTTGTTATTTATTATCATGGCATTCCGGCGGACGGACTGATCATTTCCAAAAACAAATATGGAAAAAGAACTTTTTTTGCAGACAACTGGCCCAACCGGGGACATAACTGGATACCCTGTCATGATGACCCGGCGGATAAAGCGGGCGTTGAATTCATCGTCACGGCCCCGCAACATTACCAGGTAGTGGCTAACGGGATAGAAGTGGAAGAATCGAATCTTAAGGGCAACCTGAAAAGAACACACTGGAAAGAAGATGTTCCGATTTCCACGAAAGTCATGGTGATAGGTGTGGCCGAATTCGCCGTCAGTCTTTCAGGAGTGGTGGATAATTGCATCCCGGTTTACAGCTGGGTGTACCCGGAGGAACGGGAAAAAGGTTTTTATGATTATGCCCAGGCAGCCGAGATACTTCCTTTCTTTATAAAGCACATTGGACCTTATCCCTATAAAAAACTGGCCAATGTAGAATCAAAGACCCGGTTCGGCGGGCTGGAAAACGCGAACACCATTTTTTATTCGGAGAATTCCATTACCGGTGGGCGGGAATCAGAATCGCTGCTGGTGCACGAGATCGCCCACCAGTGGTTTGGGAATATGGCCACCGAAAAATCCTTTGCCCATTTATGGCTCAGTGAAGGTTTCGCTACCTACATGACGACCCTCTACATGGAAAATAAATATGGAACCGGTAACGCGGTAAAACTGTTGCAGGAAGACCGTGACCAGCTGATTGATTATACAAAAACCAGTAACCGTTCTGTCGTGGACCAAACGACCAGGTATATGGAGCTGTTAAACCCCAACAGTTACCAGAAAGGTGGCTGGGTATTGCACATGCTCCGGCGGGAGCTGGGTGATTCTGTTTTCTGGAAAGGAATACGCAGCTACTATGCTACCTATGCCGGTAAGACCGCGGACACCGATGACCTGCGCAAAATTTTTGAAACAGTTTCGGGGAAAAAGCTGGAACCCTTTTTCCGGCAATGGTTATTTACGCCCGGCATCCCGGTACTGGATATCAGCTGGACCTACCAGGCCAGCAAAAAAAATATATCCGTGACGGTAACCCAAAAGAAAGGGCTTTTTGAATTCCCGCTGGAACTACTTCTGCAGGAAACTGAAACCACGGTGT
>JANWIJ010000077.1 GCA_025449935.1 Chitinophagaceae bacterium | reverse complement strand
GTTACCAATTTTGTTAATTCCAGCATCGAGGCCTTTCAAACGAATGAAAAGTATGATTTCATTTATTCGATCGGCACACTGGGAGAATATTGTGTCTTTAACGGGGACGTGCTGGCGAAGATCCTGTATTATTTAAAACCAGGCGGGTTTCTTTTCTTTACGATCGTGGACGCTGAATCATTTGCCAATGATGAATACGTTGGGCGCCGGAAAAGGATCCTCCGCTATGTATTAAAAATGTTCCCGGAGAAAATAAGATCACGGTTTGATGCCCGTGCCCTGGTGATTGCCGACTGGAAAGACCTTTTTTTAACCAGGAGCCAGGTAGAAACGGTTCTTGCAGCATCACCCGTTCCGTTGAAATGGGAGTTAAGCAAAGCAAAAGACAGCCTGCATGTCCATCATATCTGCAAGGTCTGGCGCCAGGCATAGGGCCCCTGTATGCAAGAAACAGTCTTGCCCCGGTTTATTCAGCACTTTTATTAATGTTATAATTTGTGAAGATTCTTTTTTTTATTGATTCATTTCCGGCAGGTGGAAAAGAACGCAGGCTGCTTGAATTGATGAAGGGGCTTAAAGCAACCCCCGGCATAGAATTCGGACTGGTGATAATGAGTCATGATATCCATTATAAAGAAATCTTTGACCTGGGTATCGGGGTGCACCACGTTATCCGGAAAACAAAAAAAGATCTATCCGTTTTTTCGAAATTTTTGAAGCTTTGCAAAGAATTCAAACCCGATATTATTCATTGCTGGGACAGCATGACCGCTGTATACCTGGTACCGGTCGCCAGGCTGTTAAACATAAAGCTGGTAAATGGAATGATTGTAGATGCGCCCGCCCGGCAAAATTTCAGGAATAAAACCTGGTTAAGGGCTAAGCTTACTTTCCCGTTCAGCAGCATGGTTATCGGTAATTCAAAAGCAGGCTTAAAAGCCTACGGTGCGCCGGCGAAGAGAAGCCTTTGCATTTATAACGGGTTTAATTTTAACCGCACCGGGCATGTAGGGGATGGTAATGACCTGAAGAAAAAATTGAATATTCAAACACGGCATGTGGTGGGGATGGTTGCGAGTTTTTCCATATTCAAAGATTATCCCACTTATTTCCGGGCGGCAGAAAAAGTGCTGGCGGCGGATAAGGATGTGACATTCCTCGCGATTGGCGATGATACGGATTCACCGGAATCAAAAGCGCTAGTAAGTGATAAAGTCCGTAATAATTTCCGGTTTCTGGGCAGAAGTTCCGATATTGAATCTTTTATCAATATTATGGATATTTGTATATTATCCACCTTCACAGAGGGTATTTCAAATTCCATTTTAGAATACATGGCCATGGGAAAGCCGGTCATTGCTACAGCAGGAGGTGGTACCAGCGAGATAGTGGAAGATAAGAAAACGGGTTTTTTGGTTAGCCCGTCCAACCCCGGTGAACTGGCAGCGAAAATGTCGCAGCTGATAAACGATCCGGAACTGTGCAAACGCATGGGATCGGCGGGGAAGGAGCGGGTAAAAAACATATTTTCGATCGACCGGATGATGGCATCGTTTATTTCGGAGTACAGGAGATTGGCCAAAGTGCCTGATTGAAATTCACCTTATAATTAAATCAGAAAAAGGAAAATTATGTGCGGAATTACGGGATTTTGTGATTTTAATAAAAAACTGAACAGGGAACATCTTCATAAAGCAAATGAAGTGTTGCACCACCGCGGCCCTGACAGCGGGAATGTTGCTTTTTTTGAAACCGATAAAGCTAATATTGGTTTAGGCCACCGGCGGCTGTCCATCCTAGACGTTTCTTCGGCCGGGAACCAGCCCATGTACAGCGACGATGAAAATGTGGTGGTAATCCTGAACGGGGAAGTGTACAATTTCAAAGAAATAAGGCAGGAATTGATTACCCTGGGGTACTCTTTTCATTCGGATTCAGATACGGAAGTTATTATTAAAGCCTACCAGCAGTTTGGAATTAACTCAGTGAACAAGTTCATCGGCATGTTTGCCTATGCCCTTTATGATAAGAAGGAACAGGTTATTTATATTTTACGGGACCGCCCGGGTGTGAAACCCCTGTATTATTATTACAAGAATGATTGCCTGTTATTTGCTTCAGAACTGAAATCTATTTATGCCTACCCGGGCTTTGATAAAATTATCAATGACAAAGCCGTCACACTCTTTTTTAATTACGGCTACATCAGGGCGCCTCATACCATTTTCAAGGATACCTATAAGGTGCAGCCCGGTCATTATATTAAGATCGACCTGGCCCGGAAAAAAGTCGAGGACCTTAAATACTGGGATGTCCTGGATTATTATAATAAGCCCAAATTAAAAATATCCGAGGAAGATGCACTGAACGAGATGGAAAGCCTGTTTACCTCTGCTTTCCAGTACCGGATGGTCAGTGATGTACCCGTTGGCGTTTTCCTGAGCGGGGGATATGATAGCTCCCTGGTAACGGCCATCCTTCAGAAAAACAGTACGCAAAAAATAAAAACATTTACCATCGGCTTCCACGAAGAGAAATGGAACGAGGCAAAGGATGCGAAAAAAATTGCAGCCTACCTGGGAACGGATCATCACGAATACTACTGCTCTACCAAAGAGGCACAGGAAATCTTTCCTGAACTGGCTGATATTTATGATGAGCCGTTTGGCGACAGTTCGGGCATTCCAACTACCCTGGTCAGCCGGTTCGCCCGGAAACATGTTACGGTAAGCTTATCAGCAGATGGAGGGGATGAGATCTTTGCCGGGTATCCCCGGTATGACTATATCTATAAGATCACGAACCTGTTTAACAAGGTGCCCAATTTTGTGCTTAATTCCGGTAAGTTTGTCGCCAACACCTCCCTCGCTGTTTTCCCCCGGTTGAAGAAGGTACACAAAGCCAGGAGAATAGCGGAGATTCTAAATACCTACAAGACACATGGCATCACCGATATTTACAGCCGGCTCTTTAATTACAAGGAGATTACCGAATTACTTCCCGGGTTCGATTCAACCATTGGCCTGCTCGATGATATAGGACCCGTTAATGATGAAAATGATTTTATCAATAAGGAGCTGTTATTTGATTACCGGACCTACATGGTTGATGATATATTGACCAAGGTGGACAGGGCAACGATGAGTGTGGGGCTGGAAGGCCGTGAACCACTGCTGGATCACCGCATTATAGAATTGGCAGCCCAGCTTCCCTCTGAACTTAAATATAATAAAGGGCAGAAAAAGTACCTGCTTAAGAAAATAACCCATAAATACGTTCCCAAAGAATTAATGGACAGGCCCAAGGCTGGATTCACCTTCCCCATGAAAGAATGGCTGACAACTGATTTAAAGAAATATCTTTTCGAATACATCAACGAAGAGCAACTGGCCAAGCATAATTATATAAATGCTAAAATGGCTATTTCTATCCGGGATGAATTTCTTGCGGGGGCAGAAAAAAGGGAAACCCAGATGTGGTTAATACTGATGTTTCAAATGTGGTGGAACAGGTGGATGTAACATCCCGGGTTTATTCAGCAAGCGTCACCAGGCCAAAGCAAGTTGCAAAGAAATATGAAGATCGCTCTTGTCAATTACCGCTATTTTATCTCGGGAGGGCCCGAAAGGTATTTGTTTAATATTAAGGAGATCCTGGAAAAAAACGGGCATTCTGTCATACCATTCAGCATAAAGCATAACAAGAACAGGCCATCTGAGTACGAAGATTATTTCATGTCAGCCCTTGGAAAAGGGGATGCCGTGTATGCGAATGAATACAAGAAAACGAGCTTCAGAACGGTATTTACCGTCTTGGGAAGAATGCTTTACTCTTTTGAAGCCAAAAGAAAATTCAAAAAGCTGCTGCGGGATTTTAACCCGGACATTGTGTACGTGTTGTATTACCAGAATAAAATGTCAGCGAGTGTTATTGATGCCGCTTACGAAATGAAAGTGCCGGTCGTGCAGCGCATTTCAGATTTTGGGCATATTTGTGTCAACAACTTATTTTATATCTACCAGAAAAATCAAATTTGCGAACGCTGCCTGCATGGCAGCCGGGTGAACGCGTTGAAATATAAATGTGTCAACAACTCCTTTTTTAATTCCTTGCTGAAAGTGATGGCATTAAAAATCCAGGATTTCCGGAGAACCACTAAAAAAATCTCCGCCTTTATTATTCCGGCTGAATTTACCAGCCAGAAATTCAGGGAGTTTGGCATACCGGCCAAAAAAATTAATTGTATTCCCACTTTTTATAATCACGCGGGAAACGGGGTTAACGAAGTCAGTTACCAGGATTTCTTTTTATACGTGGGCCGTGTTGACCATGACAAGGGTATCCTGACGCTGGTCAAGGCCTTTGAAAACACAGCCTACAAACTCGTGATCATCGGGTCATCCATCAATGGTTACGACGAGGTCATAAAAGAATATTTAAAGGATAAAAATCATCATATAACTTTCCTCGGTCAGCTTGAGTTCAGCCAGATCAGGACTTACCTGGAAACCTGTTTATGCACCCTTTGCCCATCAGAATGTTATGATAATATGCCGAATGCTGTTTTGGAAAGTTATGCCTACCAGAAAGGCGTAATTGCATCCAGGCTGGGGGCATTAATTGACCTGGTGGCAGACAATTATACCGGGCTTGGTTTTATTCCGGGGGATCCCGCAGACCTGCGATCAAAAATCAAATATGTTTTTGATAACCGGGCCGAGGCGGTTAAGTTTGGTAAGAATGGGAATGAAAAATTATTAACTGAATTCTCGGAGAACCTGCATTACGAAAAGCTAATTCACCTATTTAATTCTTTACGCCGTGAAAAAAATTGATGCGGTAATCCGTAAAATGGGAAAAAAGAATTACAGTGTTGATAAAAACCTTTCTAAAAAAGAGCTTTTTATTATCTTGTCCGAAAAAGCTGTTTGCTACCTGCGGGGATTTTATTACCGGATATTTTTAAAAGCATGCAAAGGCTACCTGTTTGTCGGCAGGCGCTGCAAGCTGAAACATTGTCACCGGATATCGGTCGGGAAAACCGTTACAATCGGCGATAACGTGGAGATAAATGCGCTGAGTTTATCGGGTATCCGGCTTGGCAATAACGTATCTATTCACCGCAATACGATTATCGAATGTACGGGTGTTATCCGCCAACTCGGAGAAGGGTTGGTCATCGGCGACAATGTGGGTATTGCTCAAAATTGTTTTATACAGGTTAGAGGTACGGTGACGATAGGTAATGACGTTATGTTTGGCCCCGGTGTTTCAATTTTTTCGGAGGATCACGGGTTTGCTGACCCGGATATACTGATGCTCGACCAGCCAGAATCCAGGAAAGGTGTAACCATCGGCAATAATGTGTGGATCGGTACGAGGGCAACGATACTGGATGGCGTAACGGTTGGAGACGGTAGTATTATCGCGGCAGGGAGCATTGTCAAATCTTCGGTTCCCCCGTATTCAATTGTTGCAGGGGTTCCCGGTAAAGTAATAAGATCCCGGAAACAGCCTTAATTAAGAATTAATAATAACAGAATAATATATGTCTCAAAAGAAGAAAGTTTATATGGCCGGAGCAGGCGGAATGCTGGGGGAAGCATTTTACCACCAGTTCAGGGATGAATTTGAAATTAAGTGTACCGATAAGGATGTCAACGAATCCTGGATAACTTTCCTGGATTTCCGGGATTTCAAAGCCTATAAAAAAGATGTAGCTGATTTTAAGCCGGATTATCTTTTTCACCTGGGGGCTTATACCAATCTTGAGTTTTGTGAAGAAAACGCGGAAGACACTTATGCTACCAATACCCTGGCGGCAGAAAATGCCGTTTATATTGCCAATGAGCTGGATATTCCTTTATTATATATAAGTACTGCCGGCATTTTTGACGGGGAAAAGGAATTATATGATGATTGGGATATGCCCAATCCTCTCGGCGTGTATGCAAGATCCAAGTACATGGGGGAACGCTATGTAATGGAAAACGCAAAACGGTACCTGGTTTGCCGGGCCGGCTGGATGATGGGAGCGGGCCCAAAAAAGGATAAAAAGTTTGTTCAAAAATTAATGCAGCAACTGAAGGACGGGAAACAGGAATTATTTATTGTGGATGATAAGGATGGCACACCTACCTATACGCATGATTTTGCAAAGAACGTAAAAGCACTGATTGAGCAGGAATACTGGGGACTGTATAATATGGTATGTGGCGGGCAAACCAGCCGGCTGGAAGTTGCCGGTGAATTATTGAAATTACTCAACCTGCAGGACCGGGTAAAAATCACCAGTGTAAAATCTGACTATTTCAAGGAAATATATTTTGCCCAGCGTCCCCCCTGTGAAAGACTGGTAAACCGGAAACTGGAATTAAGGAAGCTGAACCTGATGCAGGATTGGCGGGTGGCACTCAAACAATACATCGGGAAATATTACCAGGGATATTTAGGATAATAGAAATGGAAAAATTAAGAATAGCCGCATTTGGTGGATTCAGGTCTATTCCTCCAAAGGCAGGCGGGGCAGGCTCCGATAAATTTGCACTCGAATTGTATCCCCGGATTGTAAAACGGGGCCACCGGGTACTGGCTTACTGCCGGCTCTATTCAGAAGATGATTCCGTAACAAATAAAGAGTATGAAGGAGTGGAACTCAGGTATTTTAAGACCGTGAAGAAAGCCGGGTTTGACACCCTTGTTCATTCATTTAAAGCAACATTCGATGTGATATTCCGTAACCGCGCCGATATTATACACCTTCACAGCGGCGCCAACAGTATCTGGGCTGTTTTCTTACGTTTAGCCGGCAAAAGAGTAGTCGTCAGCCAGTTTGCGATGGATTGGAAAAGGGATAAATGGCCCTGGTATGGCAAGTTATTTTACAGGTTGTCAAATTATATCACGGCTTACCTGCCAAATAAAGTAGCGTTTGATAATATTTTCACCCGGGAGTATTTTGAAAAAAAATTCAACAGGAAGTATGATTTTATACCCTACGGTTCGGAAGTACCAACGCTGCCGGCATCCAAAGACGTATTAAACAGGTTCAATATCCGGGAGGGGGAATATTTTTTATTTGTCGGAAGATTTATTCCTGATAAAGGTCTTCACCTGCTGGTGGAAGCTTTCCGGGAGCTGAAAACAGACAAGAAACTGGTCATGATCGGCGGTTCACCCAACCCCGGCGAATATGAATCCAGGATCAGGAATGTAAATGACGGGCGGATCATTTTTCCCGGGTACCTGTATGGCGATGAGACCAATATATTAATGAAAAACGCGTTTGCTTATGTGCAGCCGTCCCTGATTGAAGGGTTGTCCCCTGTTATTCTGACCGTCATGGGACTGGCTACGCCCCTGATATGTTCAGATATTCCCGAAAATACCTTTATCACGGGGAATAATGCTGTCCATTTTAAATCGGGTGATGCTTCGTCCCTGAGAGCGGCCATGGAAAAATCCCTGGCCAGTCATGAGGCGCACGAGCAAATGGCCGCGGCGGGAAAAGCAGATATACAACTGCGGTTTAACTGGGAGTCTGTGGCGGATCAGTATATAAATTTATTCAGGAGAAGAAAAAAAGATAAATAATTATGGTAAATGTTGCATTGATAGGCGCTGGAAAGATGGGCATTTCGCACCTGGCTATCCTGGGAGCACATCCCGATGTGCAGGTAACCGGGGTCAGCGATACTTCTAAAATGGTCGTGGATGCTTTTCGAAAATTTTCAAAGTTCCCCTGTTATACTGATTACGAAAAAATGCTGGACGAAGCGCCGGCTGATGCGGTGTTCGTGGCTGTTCCAACAAAATATCATGCGGTAATGGTTAAAAAAGTGCTGGAAAAGGGGAAGCACGTATTTGCAGAAAAACCATTATGCCTCACCGTAGGCGAAGGACAGGAGCTTGTGGAACTGGCTGCCAGCAAGAAATTGGTTAACCAGGTCGGGTACCACAATAAGTTTGTCGGTACATTCCGGGAGCTGAAACGGATTGTGGACAGCGGCGACCTCGGAGAAATATTTCACTTTGCCGGGGAAGCATACGGCCCGGTAGTAACAAGACCCAAACAAGGCAACTGGCGGGCAGATCCTTCGGAAGGAGGGGGATGCCTGATGGACTATGCATCACATGTCATCGATCTTATAAATTATACACTGGGTCCCATTACGGCCGTAAAAGGAGCGGTTTTAAAACCACTTTATTCAAAAAATGTTGAGGACTCTGTCTCGGCATTGCTTGAATTATCGTCGAAAGTAACAGGTATTTTGCTCGTTAACTGGAGTGATATAACCTACCGGAAAATGTCAACATCGGTCACTATCCAGGGCAGCAAAGGAAAGATCATTTGTGATGCGAATGAGTTGAAAGTATATTTCAATACGGAAGAAACCCCGGCGGGATATACCCGTGGCTGGAATGTCAAGTATGTAACCGACCTGACAGAGCAGGTTGACTTCTACCTGCGGGGAGAAGAATATTCAGCACAGATTGATTATTTTATCAAAGCTATCCAGAAAAAGGTGCCCAACACGATCAATAATTTCCAGAGTGCCTGGCAAACAGATAAAGTAATCTCATTAATAAAAAATAATACGACCCTTTAAAAATGGAAAGAATTCTTTTTGGAGACAACCAGTTCTTTGCGGTGAATCATATCTCTGATGAAAAGTCGAGAGCACAGGCTATTAAATTTAAAAATGATTCTGCCATCCTAAAAACACTGGATTATGCCATGGATGCGGGTATCAATACTTTCATGTGTACCACCCACGACCGTATTTCCAATATCTGTGATTTTATCCGCGAGCACCCGCAGCAGTATAGTAATTTCAGTATTTATCCCTGCATGCCCTATGCACACAAATACGCCAACGCGGTCACTGAATTGGGCGTAGTGGGAACTTTAAAAGAATATGTTCCCGGGAATTTTTTTGGTTCCTTGTTCAAAGGAGGCATGGCCTATCTCTCCAAAGACTACTTGTCCATCATGGAACTGCTCATTGATGCGGAAATGAAAATGTTTAAAGGAATAAAAACCCCGGTTATATTCCTGCAAAATGTGATCACCGACCTCCTGCTGGGCCTGGGAATGACGGATGTGCTCAAAGCTTTTCATAACTATGTGATTAAAAAATACAACGCTGAACCCGGTTTTATTACCATGAACCTGCCCCGCTTATTAACCGTATTGAACGAAGCAGGGATCCAGAACCCGATCATCTGCGCGTCGATCAATAAAGCGGGATTCCGGATGTCGGGGGGTAAAAAGACCTACGAGGAATTGCTGCATACTAAAAAAGTCAGGGTGGTGGCAATGCAGGTACTTGCAGGGGGTGCGATTTCCGCAAAAGAAGCGCTTGAGTATGTTTGCTCCTTGCCTAACATTGAATCTATTTTATTTGGTGCTTCTTCGCAGGGAAATATCCAGGAAACCGTTTCACTGATTCACCAGTATGACCAGGGAATCACATCCCGCAAGGCAGGTTAAGGCTCCTGGGATAATTCTTTAAGACCCGGCAATAACCGGGCAACTACAGCTCGTCCTTGGCAACCAGATGGCAGCACTGTTTCACTTATTGCTGAAATTCAAATCGCTGATACAAAACCGGTAAAATTTAACTGTCCTTGCTTTAAGCAACACTTAAATTAATCTTCATGGCTACCCGCAACACTAATTTATTCCGTTTCTTTTTCGCCGGCATGGACCTGTTTGCACTTAATGTAGTGCACCTGATATTGTTATTGCTGATGGACCGGGTGGATAAGGGAGAGTATGAGTATATACTTTTTTTCCTGGTTTCAAACCTGGCCTGGCTGGTAGCAGCCTATGTGAATGTGGTATATATCAAAAGCAATTTTTTGAATTTTGAGCATTTTGCCAAAAGATCACTAAAGGCGCTGGTCACATTTACCATCTTTATCTTATTATTCATTTTTTTATACAATTATAATTACTCCCGGTTATTTGTCGTAATGAATTTTATTGGTTTCGGGATCACCATTTTTGTCACGCGGCTGCTGTTTCTTTTATTTGCATTTTACCTCCGGAAGGGTAATAAGTTTAATAAGAAGGTGATTGTGCTTGGCTATAATACACTTTCCAAAAAACTGGTCAGTCATTTTTTGCTGAACAACCAGAATATGTCCGTGGAGGGATATTTCGAAGACACGAACGAAGTAAACGAGCTTTCTATCTTTCCCATCCTTGGTAACAGGAGGGATTGTATCTCTTATGCGATCGATAACAAAATTGATGAGATTTATTCAACCATTTCCCCGGAATCAAATACCTATGTATACGACCTGGCCCAGGCGGCTGAAACAAATATGATCCGTTTCAAGTTTGTTCCGGATTTTCATTTGTTTGTCAACCGGACAATTCACATTGATTTCGTGGAGGATATTCCCATTTTATCTTTACGTTCGGAACCATTGGATGATATCGCTGCCCGAATCAAAAAACGTCTTTTTGATATTATATTCAGTTTCCTGGTGGTTACTTTGTTATTGTCATGGCTCATGCCGTTGATTGCTATCCTGATCAAATTAAACTCCCGGGGTCCTGTATTTTTCGTCCAGATGCGGTCAGGCAGGAGCAACAAGCCGTTCCGTTGTTTTAAGTTCAGGACCCTGCGGGTCAATAAAGAAGCGGATTCCAAGCAGGTGACCATGAATGATGTCCGGATAACCCGGTTAGGTCGTTTTTTGCGAAAGACCAACCTGGATGAGTTGCCCCAGTTTTTTAATGTTTTGATAGGGAATATGTCCGTGGTGGGTCCCCGGCCGCATATGTTGAGACATACGGAAGATTATTCCCGGGTATTGAATGAATATATGATCCGCCATTTCGTTAAACCAGGTGTAACGGGCTGGGCACAGGTAAACGGGTTCAGGGGGGAAATAAAAATCAAGGAACAGTTGCGTAAACGGATAGAGCATGATATCTGGTACCTGGAAAACTGGCGCTTATGGCTGGACCTGCGTATTGTTTTTTTAACTGTATACGTTACCATCAAAGGAGATAAAAACGCATATTGAATTCCGGGTGCTGATGTTGTAAATAGCGCTGATGGTATGTATATTCAGGCTGGCTGAGAAAATAAAATAACCAAAAGCAAACAATTATAGCCGTATGTTTTATGAATACGTATTGACCCCATTTTTCAGGATGGTCCGGGAGTCCGGGACGAATAATGCATTTTGCATTAATGAAAGATTCTATACCTATAATGAATTGGGAAGCTGTGTCTCCGCCATCCGGGAGAAGATCCGTTTAACGGGTTATAAGAGCAGGAATGTGGGGTTGGTGGCCAATGATGATATAGAAACTTATGCAGCTATTTTTGCTATCTGGTCCGAAGGACTGGCCTATGTTCCCCTTCATCCGCAGCAGCCAGCCGAAAGGAGTATGGAGATCATTGCACAGGCTGATATCGACCTGGTGATCAGCTCGGGAATCAATAACCCCTTCACTGGTGTAAAAATTATTGAAAGCGCCGGGTTACAAACCGGTGAAAAGGATTTTAAAAATCAATCACCGGAAGAAGCACCGGAAGAAGCACTGGCATATATTCTTTTTACATCGGGAAGTACGGGTAAGCCCAAAGGTGTTCCGTTAATGCGAAGCAATGTAGGGGCGTTTATGAAATCTTTTTTTGAAGTGGGGTTTGACGTTACTGCGGCGGACCGCTGCCTGCAATGTTTTGACCTCACATTTGATGTATCGGTACAATCTTTTTTAACGCCGCTTACCCGGGGAGCCTGTGTATATACGATTCCCCACGACCAGATCAAATACAGTTATGTCTATGGGTTGATGGACGATCACCGGCTCACATTCGGGGTGATGGCACCGTCAATGATCCGTTACTTGCGGCCCTATTTTGATGAAATCAACTCCCAAAGCATGCGGTATTGCATATTGACAGCAGAAGCTTCCCCGGTTGAATTAATAAGGGAATGGTCTGCCTGTATTCCGCAGGCGGAGATATATGATTTTTATGGCCCAACAGAAGCAACGATTTACTGCACGTATTATAAATATAGCCGCACCGGTATAAACAAGGATCTGAACGGCATGCTGTCTATCGGGAAACCGATGAATGGGGTGCATGCTATTATCACAGATGAAGCAAGGAATATACTGGCCGCAGGCAGTAAGGGGGAGCTTTGTATCTCGGGAGACCAATTGACCGCCGGGTACTGGAATAACCCTGAAAAAAATAAAGAATCATTTTTCGAACTGGAATTAGATGGTGTGACGGAGCGGTTTTATAAAACCGGGGACCTGTGCTATATGGATGAAGCGGGTGACATCATGTATTCGGGCCGGCTTGACTTCCAGGTAAAAATACAGGGTTACCGGATTGAATTGGGTGAAATTGAGCATCATGCCAGGATATGTGTGAATGGGCGTAATGCGATTGCTGTTGCTTTTCAAAACAGCACCGGCAATACGGAAATTGCCTTATTTGTCGAAGGCGACCTGGAAAACCCGGTCCTGTTGACGGATTACCTGAAATCGAAGATGCCTTACTACATGGTCCCCACAAAGATTATCCGGCAGGATAATTTCCCGCTGAACACAAATGGGAAAGTGGACCGGAATAAACTAAAAGCCTTAATTGCCTGATCCATGGAAGGGTTTACTTTCAGACATGCTACTACAGATGATGTTCCTTTTTTGGTCGATACGATCATTGAAGCCGAAAAAAGCGGAACGGATATATTATCGTATTCAACCGTTTTTGGGCTGACGGAAGAAGAATCCAGGAAGTATATTGCCGATATGCTGCTGGAAGAGATTGATGGCTGTGAATTGTCCATTTCCAGTTTTTTGATTGCCGAAAAAAACGGCCAGGTTGCGGCGGCCATTGCTGCCTGGATAGAAGGCCAGGAAGGAGTTCCTTCCACCGTTCTAAAAGGAAACCTGCTGAGTTATACGCTTCCGAAGGAAAATATTCAGCGGGCCCTGCAGGTAAATCCTATCCTGCAGGACTTGCATATTGAATATAAATCTGATACATTGCAACTCGGACTTGTTTATGTAGACGCCCGCTTCCGGGGACAGAATCTTGTCAGCTTATTGATCAATGAAAAAGTTCGCCGGTCCCGGGAATTGCAGCCGGAAATTGCGGAGATGTATGTGCAGGTGTTTGGGGATAATATCCCGGCCGTCCGGGCGTATGAAAAAGCCGGGTTTAAAACCATATTAAGCAAAAAATCCGCCAGCAAAAACATTACGGACTATTTACCTTCCGGCAGGAAGATATTAATGAAAAAAGAACTACTGATTAAATAAAATAGCATGGAAAGAACAGACATTGTAACCAAACTGACGCCCATTTTTAAAAAAGTATTTAATGATGATTCCATAATTATCACTGACGGTTTAACGGCCAATGATGTGGCAAACTGGGATTCTTTATCGCATATGCTCCTGATTGCAGAGGTCGAAACCGGTTTTGCTATTAAGTTCAAATTAAAAGACCTTAACAAGATGCGTAATGTAGGGGATATGATAGATATTATCAGTTCAAAACTATAGGATAACATGGTTTTTACGTCTTTCAATTTCCTGATTTTTTTCCCCCTGCTGGCTACCCTGTATTTTCTCTTTCCAACCAAGCACAGGTGGCTTATCCTGCTGGCCGGGAGTTATTTTTTTTATATAAATATCAAACCGGTTTATGCTTTATTGCTGGCCGGGGTGACCTTATCAACCTACCTGTTCACCCGGTTGATTGACAATACGCCCAATGAATCAAGGAAGAAAACGTACCTGGTATTAAATATTGTCCTGATCTTACTACCACTTTTTTTCTTTAAATATTTTGGTGTTGTTAATGAAGGGATCTTTGGTTTGCTCGAAAGCTTAAATGTCAGGTGGCCACTCCCTTCTATAGAACTCCTGCTCCCGGTCGGTATTTCGTTTTACACCTTCATGGCGATCGGGTATACTATTGATGTCTATAACGAAGAGGTAGCTGCAGAAAAGAACCTAGGCATTGTGGCTTTATTTGTTTCTTTCTTCCCGCTGATATTATCAGGTCCCATCGAGCGGGCGGGTAATATGTTGCCGCAGTTCAGGGCCCGCAAGGGACCGGATTACGATATGATTGTCGGGGGAATGAAATTAATGTTATGGGGATATTTCATGAAGCTGGTGGTGGCAGACCGGGTGGGTATATACGTGGATGCTGTATATCATAATATCGGTGAGCACAACGGCACTTCATTATTATTTGCGGCTGCATTATATCCTTTCCAGGTTTATGCAGACCTGGGCGGTTATTCACTGATCGCTATCGGAACGGCCAAAATTCTCGGGATGAATGTTATGGATAATTTCAGGAGACCTTTTTTTGCGACCTCCATGGCAGAATTCTGGCGTCGCTGGCATATTTCGCTGATCTCGTGGCTCACGGATTACGTCTATACTCCTTTATCATTTGCTTTCAGGAAGTACAGGGTTCGGGGTATTGTGACAGCTTTGCTGATTACCTTCCTGATTAGCGGGGTATGGCATGGAGCGTCATTAACATTTGTGATCTGGGGTCTTATGCAGGGTATTTTCGTGAGTATCGAAGCCCTGACTGTTAAACCAAGAAATAATTTTGCACAACGGTTTAACCTGAAGAAAAGAGGCTGGTATATTGCCGTCGGATGCCTGGTAACTTTTACGCTGTTCGCCGCATCCCAGGTTTTTGCCCGCGCTGACAATCTTCAGGATGCCTTTTTAGTATACGCAAGGATCCTTTCCACATCCGGGCCTTTATTTATCGGGGTTCCGTCTATACTTCTTTTTGGTTTGTTTGGCATTGGCATGATGATGCTGAAAGATTTTACCGATGAGTTTATGCCTTCGCGGTTCCTGTTATTCGAGAATAAGCATAAACCAGTTCGCATATTATCGTATAGTGCCGTGATCCTGCTCATTTTTCTCATCGGTGTTTTTGATGGAGGTGAGTTTATTTATTTTCAATTCTGATGGCATGATTAAGAAATTGATCTATAATATTTTGTTGGTTGCCGGGGTGTTGTTTATCCTGGATTTTGCGATCGGCCGAACCTTGCGCCATTTTTATTTCAGGGAAATAGCGGGTTTTCATTACCGGACTACTTATTCTATGGAGAAAACCATGGAGGATGTACTCATTTTTGGGGCATCAAGAGCGAATCACCATTATGTCCCGGAGATTTTTGGGGATTCATTAAAAATGACCTTTTACAATACCGGCAGGGATGGGAACGGGATCTTTTACCAGGCGGCCCTGCTGAAATCAGTGCTGAAACGGTATACCCCTAAAATAATCATCCTGGATTATAAGGGGGAATTCTGGAAAGGACCCCTGGAATACGACCAAATGTCCTCCCTAATGCCTTATTACAGAACACATAAGGAAATAAGACCCATAATTGAGTTAAGAAGTCCGTATGAAAAGCTTAAATTAGGTTCAGAAACCTACCCTTTCAATTCACAGATTCTGACAATTGCTATGGGTAATCTTGATATTAATAAAACAAGGAATGCTGATAACAAGGGGTATGTTCCTTTAGAAGCAACACATGCCCCCGAATTGAAGGTCTATACATCGACAGCCTCGTATGAGGTAGATTCAAATAAGGTGAATGCATTTAAGGATTTTGTTACCAGTGCCAAAGCATCCGGTGCTAAAGTCTATGTTGTTTATTCCCCGCTCTATCAAAAACTGGCCCGTTACCAGGAAAACGAAATTTGCAGCGAGATTTGTGCCAGGGAGAAGATTCCCTTTTTTGATTTCTCCCGTGATACATTCTTCCTGCAAAGAGGAAACCTGTTTTATGATGGTGTACACCTGAATCATAAAGGGGCTATCCTGTTTTCAAATATTATAGCCGGCAAAATAAAAGCCGGTTTGAATAATAGCCCGGATTAACAGCCTGCTTTAAGACAGGTAAAGATGTTAAACGGTTTTTTAGGAACCAAAACAGATCAGCATTAAACCACCTATCATGAAGTTCAAGTATTTACTTAAGGGGATCGTAAAGAGTATCCCCGGCATCGAGTACATCTACAATTTTCACCGGAAAACCGGCGGGACAAACAATGCCAGGTATTGTTATTCTGTCTGGCTACGCCATTTAATGATGGCGCATGAAAATGGAATCAATTCTTTACCTGTTAAAATTGCGGAACTGGGCCCCGGCGATTCGCTCGGTATCGGGCTCGCGGCCCTGATCTCCGGGGCTGAAAAATACTATGCCCTGGATATCGTCAGGTACTCAAACGTGGCCTGTAATCTAAAAATATTTGATGAGCTGGTTACGCTCTTTAAGAACAGGACACCTATCCCCCTCGAGGCTGAATTTCCCAATATCCGGCCGGCGCTGACAAACTATGACTTCCCGAAACAAATTTTTACGGAAGAATATTTAAAAATAATACTTGATGAGAATCGCCTGCAAAAAATAAGGAACTCAATAAAGGCCATGGATGTGCCGGACGATTCCGGCAAGGAAAGGATGCTATATTACCGGGTTCCCTGGAATGATGTCAGGGTGATTGAGCGTGAATCCGTTGATATGATCATTTCACAGGCAGTGCTCCAGCATATAGATGATCTCGAAGTCACGTATCAGGCGATGAATGAGTGGCTGAAAAAAGAAGGCCTTATCTCTCATAGTATTGATTTGAAATCCATGGGTTCCTCAGATAGCTGGGATGGTCATTGGTCCTATTCGGATATGGAGTGGCGCCTGGTAAAGGGCCGGAAAAACTACCTCATAAACCGGGAGCCCTATTCAACGCACATCAAATATCTGCATGATCATGGATTTAAGATTCTTTGTGACAAAAAATCAAGAGCTGTTTCAACGATGAAAAATGAAGCACAGCTGGCCAAAAAATTTAAAACGATGTCAGGCGAGGATCGTACCATTTCAGGCACTTTTATCCAGGCCATCAAGCAATATTTTGTATCACTATCTCTTGTCGTGGAAGAATTTGGTAATTTCATCCCTGCGTTCTAAAAAATAGATTATCCGTACCAGTTGATTGCTATATGCATGTAGTGAGGAAAATATTAATAGATAAGAAGACCGGGTTAGTGGTGGATGAGGCTAAATTAAAGGCCCGTGCAAGATGGCGGCTGGTAATTGCATTGCTGGTTACAGGTATACTCAGGACCCTGCCTGACCCGCACCTCGAAACATACATGGGAATGGACTATACCTGGTGGCTTGACCAGTTGCTCCATTTGGGCTTTTATTTCGTAGTAACATTAATCCTCTTCTGGTTACTGCCTTCCGAAAAGCCTACCTTATCTTTTTTCTTTTCGCTTTTCTCCATCACCCTGCTTTTTGAACTTGCCCAGTTGTTTATACCCGGGAGGAGTTTTACTCCGCTCGATATTGCCAGCAATTTTCTGGGTATCGCGCTCGGCTTCCTGGCCAAATATGCACTGGAATCCTGGAAGGAGCAATCCAGGGAACGGATAAAATAAACCGAAATGCTGTTTATTGTTTTTTAACCGCTAATAACGCCTGATCATATTAATCCTGTGTTTCCCAAGCAACCTCTAATGGTTGCTTTTTTTGTTTAATACAACAGGGTGCTGTAATCATGAAAAGTCTATAAACTTTAACTCCTCCGCCAATTCTTTATAACTTTATATTCAAATTACCGAACATGGGTGTGCTGAAGCAAATAGCGGAATACCTTTACCTCAGGAAAAAAGATCCGGGGAGACCGAAGGACAAGTGGATCGGCTATATGCATGGGATTAACCGCATCAGCCTTTTCATTTTTATCCTTTGCCTGGTGATCCTCGCCATCAAACTCCTGGCCTGAGGAAAGCTGTAATCGATTTCGCTGCTTTTACTGACGCGTTTTCTTCTTCGTGTAAGATTCTTTTCAGGATACCATAATCGTTTATTACCTGCTCCCGTTGATTTTCATTGGAAAGTAAATCCTGTAATTCGCGGCGAAGGTTTTCCGCCGTCATCTCATGCTGTATCAGTTCTGTTACCACTGCCTTATTCATTATCAGGTTGACCAGGGATATGAATTTAACTTTTATCAGCCTTTTGCCGATTTCGTAGGAAATGGAGGAAGCTTTATAACAAACTACCTGCGGTACGCCAAATAAGGCTGTTTCGAGGGTAGCCGTTCCCGATGTGACCAATGCGGCACGGGCCTGTAACAACAGGGAGTAAGTTTTATTGGCGACATAGGAAACATTAGCGTATACTTTCAAAAGACCATCATAAAAACTATCATCTATTCCGGGGGCTTTGGCAACAATAAACTGTTGTTCCGGGAATGATTGGGTTACTGCAAGCATTACCGGGAGTTTTTTTAAAATTTCCTGCTTACGGCTTCCGGGCAGAAGGGCAATAATGTCCCTGCCCGGGAACTGTATTTTTGATCCCTGGGCTTTGAATCGTTCTATTTCCTCCACCAGCGGATGTCCCACATATTCGACTTCCCAATTCCAGTTCTTCCGGTAATAGTCTTTCTCAAAAGGCAGAATGACAAGCATTTTGTCAATGCATTCTTTCATCATTTTTACCCGGCTTTCTTTCCATGCCCATACCTGGGGCGAGATATAATAAATGACTTTGATGTTTTGCTGCCTGGCCCATTTGGCAATACGCAGATTAAAACCGGGATAGTCAATGAGTACCAGGGCATCGGGTTGGTGCCGGAGAACATCTTCTTTACAAAACCTCAGGTTCCTGAAAATGGTGCGGAGGTTCATCAATACTTCGGCAAAACCCATGAAAGCAAGCTCCCGGTAATGTTTTACCAGTACGGCTCCCGCAGCCTCCATTTTGTCGCCGCCCCAGCAACGGATCGTTGCAGCTGTATCAAATTTTTGCAGTTCCCTGATCAGGTTGCTTCCGTGCAGGTCGCCCGAAGCTTCTCCGGCTATAATATAATATTTCATTCCCTTCGGTGTTGCCGGGTTAATAATTAATGAGCCGGATTAAAAAGTTTTAATAGCAGGATACCAATTCCGTAAAAGAGGGTTATTACAAAAATGCCTTTTGCAGTATTGTCTCTCTGTGTATTCACATAGACGGTAAACAGAATAACATTGGCCAAAAGACTTAGCGAGCCAATAGAGGTGATCATCCGGTTGTCATGCATGAAATAATCCAGGAAATCTTTGAATTTATAGGAAGGGAATTTAATGTAATAGACTATGACAAGACCGAGAAGGGGTCCGATCAGGCCTAATATCAATCCCAGCCGGAGATTATCTTTTTTAAATATCATTTCCAGGTTTTTTCCAGTTGGGTTTTCAAGGCATAATTCGTGAGGTCAAATTGAACCGGCACAATGCTGACATAATTGTTAGCCAGGGCCCATACATCCGTATCCTTGCCCTTATCAAAATTGACGAATTCACCGGTGAGCCAGTAGTAATGGCGTCCATGCGGGTCATCACGTTCAATGAAATCTTCTACATATTTGGCGTAAGCCTGGCGGCAGATCTTAAAACCTTTCAGTAATTCCACCGGCACCGAGGGAATATTTACATTCAGGACGGTGTGTTTGCTTAATGTACTCGCCAGCATTTTTTCAACAATAATGCGTACATATTTGCGGGCCCCGGTAAAATCCGCGTCTATACTGTAATCCAGCAGGGAAAAACCAACGGAAGGAATGCTCTCGATCGCAGCTTCCACAGCAGCTGACATCGTACCCGAATAAATTACATTGATACTGTGATTTGCACCATGGTTAATGCCACTCAGGCATATATCGGGTTTACGGTGCAACACCTTATCTACGGCGAGCTTTACACAGTCCACCGGGGTTCCCGTGCAGGACCAGGTTTCCACATTATCTATGGAATGGATCTTGTGCAATCTTAAGGGCTGGCCAATAGTAATTGCATGTCCCATACCTGATTGCGGTTTGTCCGGGGCTACCACAACGATTTTACCGAGATCTCTTACCGCTTCAACCAGGTTCTGGATGCCGGGGGCAGTAACACCATCATCGTTGGTAATCAGGATAACAGGTTTTTCTTTTCTTGAACGGGTGCCTGATTTTTTGAGAGCGGGAGAATTTTTCTTAGGAGTTGGGCTGGCTTTCTTTGTCATACTGCAGCAAAAATCCCTGTTTTTTATCTTACAACCAAACGGGAGGGGTCAAAATAAAGTATTTTTGAAAATCTAAATTAATTAGTATTTTGCAGCTAAATAAATTAGGTTGTATGGCTATATCCAATCAAAATCTGAAATATCTCCGTAAACTGCGGGGCTGGACCCAGGAGGAATTTGCCCAGAAATTAAGGATCAAGCGTTCGCTTTTGGGTGCCTATGAAGAAGAGAGGGCAGAACCAAGAATTGATGTACTCGAAGTGGTTTGTGATATTTTTAAACTCACCCTCGATGAAATACTCCGTAAAGATTTAAGTGATAATAAAAGCAATTACCTCGCGAAACGCAGGGCGATGAAGTTAGCAGGGGGAAGACCTGATATCCCGTTTGTACCGGTGAAGGCGGCTGCCGGATACCTCGCCGGGTATGCTGACCCCGAATTTATTGATGAGTTGAATACCTTCACATTGCCCATGCTGGCCGGCGGAAATTACAGGGCGTTTGAAATTATTGGTGATTCTATGTTGCCCACGCCAAGTGGTTCTGTTATTGTAGGGGAGAAGGTGGAGAGCATGGAGGATATTAAGAATAACGTAGCCTGTATTGTCATATCCAGGAATGAAGGGATTGTATATAAAAGGGTACAGAAGAATGGCCGGCAAAAGAATAAGGTTACCTTGATCAGTGATAACCCTTCTTTTCATCCTTATACCGTTAATGCAGATGAAATTTTGGAAATGTGGCAGGCCCAGGTGGTCATTGCGAGAACGAATCATCTGCAACGCTGGGACATGGGCCAGCTTACCAATATTGTGAGCGATCTGCAGGAACAAGTTACTTCGCTGAAGAAAAGAATGAATTAATTGTATCTTACTGAATATCAGCAGATTAAATATTTACTGGAGCAGCCTTTTAGTCTAGGGCGCAGTCTATTATATTTGCAGACTGCAATACCCAGCAATGCGGTTAAAAAACTATATCTGCTTACCCCTGTTTTTGGTTAGCCTTCCACTTTTTTCCCAGGAAAAATCACAACAGGCCGTCAAGATTGTACAGGCTCCTAAAATCGATGGCAGCCTGAATGATGCTGCCTGGGCAAATGTGCCCGTATTAACCGGGTTCATTCAGAATTATCCTTCGTATGGAATGCCCGGATCGCAAAAAACCGAAGTGAGGATCATGTATGATAACTCAGCGATTTATATCGGAGCATTTATGTACGATGACCCGGGGTTGATCCGGAAACAGATCACCCCCAGGGATGGAGAACAGCAAACAGACGTAGATTATTTTTCTGTTTTCTTTGATACCTATAACGATAATCAAAACGGCTTCCAGTTCCTGGTAACAACGGCTAACGTACAGACCGATGCCCGGCTCTCCGCAAATTTTACAGGAGACTTTGGCAGTTATGGTGATAAGACCTGGGACGCAGTTTGGGAAAGCAGGGTAAGTATGCAATCCAACGGATGGATAGCAGAGATCCGGATACCTTATATCTCGCTCCGGTTTGCCAAAAAGGATGTACAGGATTGGGGTCTTCAGCTGTTGCGTTTTATACGCCGTACCAACGAAAATAATTTCTGGAATCCGGTTGATCCAAAAGTAAACGGGTTCGTAAACCAGTTTGGGAACCTGAAAGGTTTGCAGGATATTCAACCTCCGCTGCGACTAAGTTTTTCACCCTATATTACTACCGGCTTCCGGAGTTCGCCAGTTGGTAACAGTCATCTCAATGAGTGGCTGCGAAATGGCGGCATGGATGTTAAATACGGAATTAATGAAAGCTTTACACTGGACGCTACCCTGATCCCGGATTTTGGGCAGGTGGTGTCTGATAACGTCATCAACAATCTTACTCCTTACGAGGTAAAATTCCAGGAAAACAGGCCTTTTTTTACTGAAGGAACCGAGCTATTTAATAAGTCCGGGTTATTTTATTCCCGGAGGGTAGGTGATATACCTGAAGGGTATTATGGCGTAAGAGGGATGGCAGACAGCGATCCCAATCTTGAAATAATAAAAAACCCGGCCAGCACCCAATTGTATAATGCGATAAAATTTTCCGGCCGGACCCGGAAAAAACTGGGTATTGGAATATTCAACGCGGTTACCTCACCGATGCATGCCATCATCCGGGATAAAACAACCCGGGAAGAGAAGCGGATAGAAACGGAACCACTCGCCAATTATAATATTATTGTCGTGGACCAGGCCTTTAAGGGTAGGTCATATGTAACACTCACCAACACCAATGTACTCCGGAACAGTGTGGCCAGGGATGCGAATGTCACCGCCCTTGATGTAGCGTTGTATAACTCCACCAATACCTATGCGCTGAATGGAACGGTCCGTTACAGTAAGATATGGGGAATGGATTCTTATGATGGGTATAACACCACACTGCGCTGGGGAAAAGTGAGCGGCAACTGGCAGTATTATTTATTGGGCAATGTGGAATCAAAAAGATATGACCCGAATGACATGGGAATATTGCCGGCAGCGAATGAAGTCACCTATAGAACAAGTTTGAGCTACCGGAAATTTACCCCGACAAAAACCTTTATTACCTACAGCTATTCCATCAGCCCCCGCTTATTATACCTGTACCAGCCTTATTCGTACAGCAGGTTTGATGTGACAGCCTCAGCTTTTTGGATATTCAGGAATTTTTGGGATGTCACACTAAGTACGAATATTACCCCCGGGCGGGAAAAAAATTATTTTGAGTTAAGGACAGATGGTAAATATCTGAGCTATCCATCCAATTACATTTTCGAACTGGAAGGAAGCACGGACAGCCGTAAGAAACTATTTGTGAGTTTTGGAGGTATATATGCCGTAGCGCCTGATTATAATAATACCTACACCAGTTTAACCCTGGGCATGCGCTACAGGTTCAGCAATAAATTCAGCCTTGACCTTCGCACAAATTCGGGGTTAGAAACAAACCAGCTGGGATATGCCTTTCAACGGGAAATAAACGGTGACCCGATTGCAGGCTTCCGGGATAACCGCTATTTTGAATCCATCCTTGCAGGTATTTATAATTTTAATTCCCGGATTAATTTAACCCTGCGGGCAAGACACTACTGGAATAAGATTAATTACATTAGTTTTCATAATGTTGATGCCAGCGGGCATTTACTGGACAGGTCCTTTATTCCCGGGCAGGATGACAACTTCAATGTGTTTAACCTCGATGCTTTTATGACCTGGGACTTTCGGTTGGGCAGCCGCCTCGTAGTGGGTTATAAGAACTGGCTGGGTGATGATGAAACGGCAGATATTTCGGGAAAGAATACCTACCTGAAAAACCTCGGCGAAGTTTTTGACCTGCACCATGGCAACGAATTTACCATCCGCCTTATTTACTTCCTGGATTATAACCAGCTGCGCAAGAAAAAGTAGGAGTTAATGGAGAAACCCTGCCGGGGATCCCTAAATTATCCCTCCAGGTGAATGGTAAAGACAATCATCCTTGATTGTATCTTGTCAAACACATTTGAGAATTTGAGGTTCTCATCCCGGCCGTGAATATTACGGAGGCCATTGCTGATCTTGATTTCGGGGGAAAATATAAAACTGGGGAAAAAGAAGTTAAACCCGATTCCAAATTCAGGTCCAAAATCATATTTCTGAATTTTAACCAGGTCTTCAGCTCTTTTTGCCCGGGCATTACTCGCCATATCGATATCGGCTTTGAAACCTGCCAGGGTGTAAACCCTGAAGTTGCCGATCCGGTCACTCTGAAACTTTAGCTGGAAAGGAAAAGTGACGATCACCGATTCCACTTTTTTGGTTATCTCGGTCGTCCCTTCGATAGGGTCAGGGTACTTGAGTTTATAGAAAATATTTCGTTCAATAAACATCAGTTGCGGGTTGAATCGTAACTGGAAACGGTTGGACAAACGGGCTGTTGCGTGAAGCCCGAGGGTTAGACCACCTGAATTGGTTGGTTCCGCAACAAACACACTGTCATATTGTAAAAAACGTGGATGTAGTTCGGTTTGAAAACGGGCCAGGTTAATTCCAATGGTGATTCCAAAGTAATAGGGCTTGTCATCATGATCCGTCTGGTTCATTTCTACCCGGGAAAATTGGGCTGCCGCTGTTTGATCCAACAGCATACACCCGGCGAACATACAGGAGACTCCTATGATTTTCAGATAGGCTTTCTTCCGGAGTAAATACAACATATTCCTAAACTTAGCGGTTGAAACCCTGTTTCAGAGTACCCCACTTTTTTTAAAATGTCAGTAAATAAATATCGGTCCGGAAAAGCACTTGCAGACGCATTCAAATATTGATAGGCTTCTTTATTTTGCCTGAACCACCGGGCAACCTGCGGGGTCACAATGCTCATATACAGTTTGTATAGACTTTTTACCGCTCTGTGTCGCGGCTTAGAAAACTCAAGTACAATCAAACGACCGCCAGGCTTTAAGACCCTGAAAATTTCAGCAAGCCCGTTTTCCAGGTTTTCAAAGTTCCGGACTCCAAATGCCACCATCACCGCATCAAACGTATTTTGAGGATAATTTATTGCTTCTGAATCGCCGGTGTAAAGGTGAATTTTATCCCCAAGTTGTTCTTTTTCAATCTTTTTTCTCCCCAGTTCCAGCATGCCCGGTGATATGTCAATCCCGGTTATTTTTTCAGTTTTCAACAGTTTACAGGCCATAATCGCCATATCCCCAGTCCCCGTGGCCACATCCAGTATGTGCCGGGGATTGTCCTTTTTTAATTCCAGGATCGCTCTTTTTCGCCACCCAATATCCGTGCGGGCTGAAAGAAAGCGGTTCATCCTGTCATATTTGCCAGCAATTTTATCAAACATTTCAACCACCTGTTCTTTCTTGGTTTTGCCGGTGCTTTTAAAGGGAGTGATATGATCGTGCGGTAATGTTTGAGACATGGGAATGCAAAGATAACCGGGTTTTGGGTTTGAGGTTTACCCTTTAAGAGTTTACTTCGCTGAATCAATAAACTTGTTTCTGCCAGCATGGACATCATTTCAGCTCAATATGTGATCAGCAGCGCTACGTACAAACAATGCCCGGTAGCAGATAAACCCGAATATGCGTTTATTGGCCGCAGTAATGTGGGAAAATCTTCGCTGATCAATATGGTGGCCGGGAAAAAATCATTGGCAAAAACTTCAGGCACACCCGGGAAAACTCAACTAATCAATCACTTTGAGGTTATTTCTGACAATAAAAAGAAATGGTACCTGGTCGATCTCCCGGGCTATGGGTATGCAACAGTTTCCCAAAAAGCAAGAAATAATTGGGGGAATATGATTGAGTCATATATCCGGAAGCGGGAAAACCTGGTATGCCTGTTTGTTTTGGTTGACAGCCGGCATGAACCACAGCAGATTGATCTTGATTTTATTAACCAGTTGGGGGAGTGGCAAATACCTTTTGTACTGGTTTTTACAAAGGCAGATAAAAACAAGCCGGGGGTGTCGCAAAGAAACGTACTAAAATTTTTGGAGCACCTGGCAGATAACTGGGAGGAACATCCTCCCTATTTCGTTACTTCAGCGACTAAAAAAACGGGTAGAAAAGAAATACTTGCCTATATAGGTGGGTTAAACAAAAGCTTTACCAAGCTTTAAAAAACAGCACCCCTGACTGTCTTTTAGTTGGTTTCACATTTATAACATATTTTTGCGGCTTATTAGGATTTAGTATGAAATCAATCTTATCTGAAAAAACCCTGGTTATTGTTTTATTCGTGATGGTGCTTGTCACTTTTTCACTTGCCCAGGAAGATTGCCGGAAAATGGAAAAGGCATTTACCGGGGCCAGTACTACGGCCATTTCACGACTGCTTCCGGAACAAGCAGTACTCAAAGCAGACCTGCCACATAAAGCCCCACTAGTAAATTCAGGGGTAAAATAATTTTTTAAATTTGTTGATTGACCGGGGAGGAAACGTTTTTCCTGCTTTTTATTAGGTGGCAGTTATTGCAGGACCCGGAAAGTTGTGAACAACCGGAAAGACTTCAGGTACAGGGATGGTCCCCGTAACACAAGCAATTATAACCCGTCAGTTTACCACTTTGTTTGCACAGCTGCTACTTGCAAAAGCTTCCGGTTTGGCTTTGAAAGCAAAGCCCATACCGAGGATGTACCCCATCGCTTCCTTGAGTGCATCATTGCTCTTGAAATGGGGATTGGTGTTAATGTCCGCATGTACTTCCATATCGACATCATACACGGTAAAAAGATTGCAGAGTTCGTAAGCAATCTCAATGCTTTTTGCTACTTCCATCAGCATGCGTTCTTTGATGGTGAATTGCTGGCGGGTCTTTTCATTGTGGATGAACATAAAACCGCCGTGTCCTTCCCGGAGGAATACAATAACCGTAGCAAACTCTGTTTCCTGTCCTTTTACCTGGGAATCGGTGCCGATACAAACTTTCAAACGGTAACCTTTCTGGGTTTCCCGTTTAATCGCGTTTTCAACAGCTTCCAAAATGGGTAATTCAATCGGATCGCCATTAAATTTTCTCCATCGCATATAAAAAAGGTTTTCCTAAGATACAGGAAAACCTCTGATTATCAAAATGGGGCACGGATTAACGTTCTGATGCCAGAACGCTTAAACTCTTATTGACGTATAACTTTATCTGTCCACTGCCCGTTACCACTGGCAAATTTTATTAAATAGATGCCCCCGGTTATACCATTTGCTGTAATGGTATTGAGGCCATTTGACAATTGACCCCCCGCAATTGTTTTGCCATTCAGATCATAAATGCTGTAGCTGTAGATTCCCGGACTGGTAATTGCAATCGTGCTGCTGTTGATAAGGTTGCTTATTACATAAGGCCGCAGTGAATTAGCGGTATTGCGCAGCGTTACGATATTGGAGTAATACTGCTTTCCATTGTCAAACGTAACGTTTAGCCTGTATTGTGCGGTAGCGGTTATAGCAGGCCTGTAATTATAGGATCGTTCAATGGTGGAGAGCGTTACAACCGGGCTGAAGTTCCTGCCGTCGGTAGAAATTTCCAGGATTTGCTGAGTTACCTGTTCGTCTGCGTCAATGATCCAGCTGAGGTTATGGCGGTCACCATTCAGTTCACCGGAAAGTTCCAGCCTGCGCAGGGGCAGGGGGTTATTGGCGGTAAAAGTTCCGGTGAGTGCATAAGACCCCAGACTGGCGTAATTTGGAGCATACACATTACCTTTTCCTTCAATACGCAAATAATAGGTTCCCGGATCTAACAGCGTGTCGATCACAGAACTCAGTAATGTACCGGGATTATAGCTGTTTAACTGGGTTTGTGAACTGTTGAATAATGTTACCTGCAAATCAAGATTTGAACCGGCATTTCCTGTACCAACATTATAAGGAACCGCATCTAATTGAAAACGCCCGGAAGAAGGCTGGGTAATCCGGATCATGTCCTGGTCAGTATTTTGCTCTACGATACCGTTAACGGTAAACTGGTTTCCCGAAAAGGATACAGCGGTGGCATTGGCAAACGTAGCCGCATGGTCATCCGTTCGGTAAGAAAATCCATTTAAAGTAGTGAGTACACTCAGGTCGCTTTGGTAATTGGTGCAGCCAAAAGAGTTGGGTCCGTTATTCCATAAAGTCATGTTTTGGTAATAGCCCACACCCATAATAGGCGCCCAGCCAATCTCTCCCGATCCCTGGCCATAGTTATAATCCGATACTTTCACACAGTTAGCATCATAAGTGGACTGGTGGTATAAACCCAGCGTGTGACCGGCTTCATGAGAAGCAGCTTCCGAAATATTTTTCACATTGTAATTCAATAAGGATGTAAAAATGAAGCAGGGTGTATTGTCGCCCCAAATAAAAGACCCTACAAAAGCCACACCACCTGCAGATCCATACCACTGGTAAGTAATGGTCATGATAACCCGCATGCGTTTATTGACAGGAGCAGCCAGGTACTTCGTTGAATCGGTAGTGATGTTGACATTAAATGGACGGTAATCTTCAGCAACGCGGTTAAACACAGTTGTAATCTGGGAATTATCCAGTCCCGAAGCACCGCAGAATATGGGACCGCTGATGTTCCAGCTGGTCCCGTTCACGGTATGCCCGTCAAAATCCAGGAAGACGACTGCTTGTGCAGAAGAATTGCTGTTAAGTACAGGCACCTGGGAGGTGACCGTGATGGTGCTGACCAGTGTCAGCACCATCAGTACGGATTGTAAAAAGTTTTTCATAACAAGGCGGATTTAGATAAGGTTTCAAAAGGTACAAATCGGATACGGATGTAAAAACGGGCATTAAAACTCAATCATTCATTGACCAGGTCATGGTAATTTCTTTTTACCAGCACCATGTTCCCGGACTCATTTTTTAATTCATAAACATCACCGTGCTGAAAACTGATGATCCTGCCTGCAAAAGAATAACTTCCATCAGCCCGTGTAATTCGGGTAAGCGTAAACCTGGCTCCGTTAAAATTGGTGGAACGGATAACTACACTTTGTAATTTATTGTCATCCTGCGTGGCTATGGATACAATTTCTCCATTAAACAGGGTAGCAGATTCAGTACAGAGGGTAATGGCTGCCATGCGGCCGACAGGAGCATCCACGAGGGCATTCAGATCACTGGTGGTTACCGGGATGCGGGCAGGCAGTCCGTCAAATAAACGGGGCTTTTTGTAATCCGGTTCGTTAATAGGAATTTTTTCAGTTTGTGCGGAAGCACATAGGCCGGATAGCGTAAGACTTACGCAGAAAATTGCGGTACGAAGGTTTTTCATTTGAACTTTTTTAAGGTCAACAGGATATTGTTCAGCAGTCAGGATGATCAACTGCCGTTTTCAGGGGGGACGGTGCTACAAGATTTGCGAATGTTTCGAAAATATCCAAATGAGGAGTAAGGGAATTACAGAAATAGAGGAGTAGTACCAGCCGGTAATCGTAGAAGTTCGAAAAAACTGATTGGTGATCTACTATCAGTATTGGTTTGTACTTAGCATAACCAGGGTACAGGCTTCCAGTGGTTTTATCCCGTTGGCGCTGGCTTTACCAGCCAGCTCTTCATTCTCGGCACCCGGATTGAAAATGATGCGTTTGGGATGCAACGATAAAATGTAATCATAATATTGTTGCTGGTGCTTTGGGTTCAGGTAGAGCGTTACAGTATCAATATCGTCATAGGGAATTTTTTCAGTTTCGATGGTCACATCGCCAACCATCGTGTGCTTCCGGCCGATAGCTACCACCGGGTGGCCATGTTTTTTTAACCGCTGAAGAGCCAGGTAACTGTAGCGGGAAGGATTATCGGAGGCGCCGAGAACAAGTGTTTTCTTTCCATTCATACTTCAAAGCTAGGATGTAATCCGCTTTAAAATTAATTGGTGGTCAGGACTATTTAAAAAGCTTGACCAGGTTACTGATAAACCAGCTTTCTTCGGCCCTTATCATAGCATCCAGGGTTTTATCGGCCTGTTTGCCCAGCTTTTTTATACTGCTGACTGTGTCGACAAAAGTTTTTACATTTTTGTCTCTTTTATCGCCTTCTACAGCTTCCAGTTTGTCAAGTAGCTGCAGCATGGGTTCCAGTTCCCGTTTCTTTCTTTCTTTGACAATCTGCCTGACGACTTTCCAAATGTCTTTTTCCGCCGAAAAATATTCTTTTCGTTCCCCCGGGAGGATGACTCTGTCCACAAGTCCCCACTTGATCAGTTCCCGGATATTCATGTTGGTATTACCGCGGCTGATATGAAGCTCTTCCATGATATCATCCTGGGTTAGCGGATCCGCGTTCACCAGCAAAAGGGCATGTATCTGCGCCATAGTCCTGTTAATACCCCAATGGGTGCCAAATGCCCCCCAGCTGCTGATAAACTGTTGTTTGGCTTCCAGGAGTTTCATAAAACAAAATTACAGCCCAATTCCGAATTTTCAAAAAATATTGAAAACACTTTTGACAGGAAGCGAGCGCCATTAATTTGTAACTTACCGCCATGAAAAAAATACTGTTTGTCCTTTGCCTGGGAGTTATTTCATTCACGCTCGCGGCACAGCATGAGCCTTTCCGGTTTGCTTTTATTTCAGACACGCATATCGGGTCCCCGAATGGTTCAGCCGAAGAAGACCTGCGCCGGACCGTAAGAGATATTAATAGCATGAAGGATCTTGCTTTCGTGGTCCTTACGGGTGATATTACCGAGCTTGGAACAAATGATGAACTAAAACTGGCTAAACAGATCCTGGATAGCTTAAATATTTCCTGGTATATTATTCCGGGCAATCATGATACGGGCTGGAGCGAAAGCGGGGGTGCGATGTTTGCCACGGTTTTCGGCTATGATAAATTCAGTTTTGAACACAAGGGTATCCGTTTCCTGGGCTGCCCCTCGGGACCCTATGTCAGGATGAGTGATGGTCACGTGCCCCGTGATGCCGTAAACTGGCTTGACGCAGAGCTGAAAAAAATTAAACCGGATCAGCCTGTGATATTCTTAAATCATTACCCGATCGATAACGGGCTCGATAACTGGTATGAAATAACAGACCGCCTTCGTCAGCATAATACAATGGCCATATTGTGTGGTCATGGGCATGCCAATAAAGCCATGAACTTTGAGGATATTCCCGGCGTGATGGGGCGTTCCAACCTCAGGGCCAAAGCAGTAACGGGCGGGTATAACCTGGTGGATGTAAGAATGGATTCTATTTTATTCTCCGAACGAAGACCCGGTGCGGAATCGCTCAGGACGTGGACAGGACTAAAAATCGAGACCAGGCGATTTGATAAAGGGAAAAAATTTTCAAGACCCGACTTCAGTATTAATGATAAGTACAGCCAGGTAAGAAAAACATGGGGGTTCGCTTCTGATGCAAATATTATTTCTACACCCGCCGTGGAAGGGGACAATGTGATTGTCGGGAACCAAAATGGGCTTCTTTCCTGTTTTTCCTTAAAGGATGGAAAACCAAACTGGACATTCCAGACTAATGGCGCAGTGTTTTCTTCACCGGCCATGACCAGGGAAACAGTTGTTGTGGGGTCTGCGGATGGAAATATCTATTGCCTGGATGTAAAAAAAGGAAAGCTTAAATGGAAAAAGGAAACCAATGCCGCGGTATTGGGTTGCCCGCTGATCCGGGGCGATACCGTTTTTATCGGGGGCAGCGACCATAGTTACCGGGCATTGAATATTAATAACGGAAACATTATATGGACATTCCAGGGACTGGACGGACCGGTTGTCAGTACGCCGCTCCATTACCAGGGGAAGCTCATCTTTGGCGCATGGGACAGGAACCTGTATGCTGTCAGCAGTACAACCGGTGAATTGTCCTGGAAATGGAACAACGGATCTTCTATCCGCAATTATTCCCCGGCGTCCTGCATTCCGGTTGCAAGTGATGGGGTGGTGTATGTAATAGCCCCGGACCGCTTTATCACGGCAATTGATGCGGTAACCGGAACTACCTTGTGGCGAAGTAAGGATGGTGGGGTCCGCGAATCGATTGGTATTTCGGCTGACGGTAAATGGATCTATGGTAAAAGTATGCAGGATACGATTGTTGCCTATGCTGCCAGCCGGCAACCGCAATCCGCCGCCTGGAAAATGCATTGTGGTTTTGGGTATGAACACGTTCCTTCCATGTTGATAGAAAAAGAAGGGCTTGTCTTTTTTGGAACAAAAAATGGCGTTGTTTATTGTATAGACCCGGAACAAAGAAAAATAGTGTGGGCGCATAAAATTGATAACTCCATGATCAATACCGTCAGGGTGCTGGGTAAAAACAGGTTAGTAGTCACTACAATGGATGGAAAACTGGCCTTACTGGAAGTAAGCGATAAATAACAGTACGCGGGAAGCAATCCCGGGAGTGCGTATTGTTTTGCTGTCACCCGGGGCAGGAAAAATAAACTGAAGAAATTCTATAATAACATGGAGACGGGGTTCTCCAGGTATTTCTTGAATGTTTGGAGGAATGCAGCTCCCGTAGCACCATCCACACTTCTGTGGTCACAGCTTAATGTCACTTTCATCACGTTGCTCACTTCAAATGATCCATTTCGCCTGATAACGGTCTCTTTTATCCGGCCCACTGCCATGATGCAGCTGTCGGGCGGGTTGATGATGGCTGTGAATTCGTCAATATCCATCATGCCAAGATTTGAAATCGTGAAAGTATTGCCCGTAAATTCATTGGGCTGCAGCTTTTTATTTTTAGCTTTCCCGGCAAGCTCTTTACTTTCTGCAGCGATTTGCGGCAATGGTTTCTGGTCAGCAAAACGAATAACGGGGACGATCAGCCCATCTTCGATAGCCACGGCAATCCCGATATGAATATGATGATTCCGGCGGATCTTATCACCCATCCAGGACGCGTTTACCGCCGGGTGCTGTCGCAAAGCAAGTGCCGCCGCTTTCACCACCAGGTCATTGAAACTGATCTTCACAGGGCTTACTTCATTCAGCTGGGTGCGGGCTGAAACAGCATTATCCATGCTGATCTCCATAGTAAGATAAAAATGGGGTGCAGAGAATTTACTTTCACCCAGGCGTTTGGCAATGATTGTACGTATCTGCGAATTAGGGATATCAGTATATCCTTCTTCCCCCGTAACAACGGCAGGCGCCAATACACCCCGCGGCAGACCACCACCAGCTTCAGCCGCTTTTGAAGTGCTGCCGGGTTTATAATTGTCGATATCAGACTTAATTATTCTTCCTCCATCACCCGTGCCATTTATGGTCTTGATATCAATTCCTTTTTCGGCTGCGAGTTTTTTAGCAAGCGGTGAAGCTTTTATCCTCCCGTTTTCCACGGAAGATTGTTTCTCAACCGTAGCGGTTATGGGTTGCTGGCTGCTGATTTGTTTCTGCTCTGGATTGGCGGCAGGCGGTGCAGCCTGTTCTTTTTTATCAGCAGGGGACTGTTCTGTTGTTACGCCACTTTTTGCAGCCGAAACAATAGCATCGATATCTATCTTTTCTTTTTCCCCGATAATGCACAACAGTGCGTTTACCGGGATTTTGTCACCTTGCTGAGCCCCGATATATAATAATGTTCCGTTCTTATAACTTTCCAGTTCCATCGTGGCTTTATCCGTTTCTATTTCAGCGAGAACATCACCTTTCTTCACGGTATCGCCAATATTTTTATGCCACGCAGCAATGACTCCTTCTTCCATCGTATCACTCAGCCGCGGCATCAAAACCACTTCTTCCATTTTTGAAATATCAATGCCTGGAGATTTTTTTTCAGCAGTTTCCACCGGCCGGGCAGGAGTTTTTTCAGCAGATTTCTTTTCTTCGGGCATCTCCTTTTTCTTTTCGTCTTTTTTTTGATCCCCGTTACCGCCTTTCAGCAACGAAGTAATATCTTCCCCTTCTTTGCCAACGATAGCCAGTAATTGATCCACCTGTATTTTTGTTCCTTTATCCCCACCAAGATGCAACAGGGTGCCATCTTTGTAACTCTCCAGTTCCATGGTAGCTTTGTCCGTTTCTATTTCGGCCAGCAGGTCACCTTTCTTAACGGGATCCCCAACTTTCTTATGCCAGGCGGCAATGACACCTTCTGTCATGGTATCGCTGAGACGGGGCATTAATATTACTTCGGCCATTTGCCTGTTAATTTTGGCCGAAATTAAGGTAAAATGATGAATAGGAAAGGGGTTGCTAATAGTCCAGCTCCAGGCGAAGCCGGTCCTTTAATTCCTTCACCAGCGGGTATTGCATAGCCATTTTTTGAAATTGTTCTTTGGCGGTCAGGGATATTTCGGGTGCCGGCCGGTCTGCAGGTTTGTCTTCTACCACCACATTGATCTGTAAAAGGCGATTGTTCAATCTTTCCAGCAGGAAACTGAATAATGCATTCCTGTCCTGTTCGATAAATTGTTTTTCAATGTTATTGGAAGTTACTGCCTCAAAAGAATGTTCATCTTTAATCCGAAGTACGGCAAGTTCGAAGCTTTGGGCTGCCGGTTTTTTGGCTTTTTTTAATTTTTGAACATAGTCGTTCCAGGCATTTTTTAATTCCGCTGCATCCAGGGGATGGGTAACAGGTTCACTACCGTTATTACCATTGCTTTTATACTGTTTGCGGATTTTGTCAAGAGCGGAGAGCTTGTTGCCGGTACCGGGCTGCTGGGCTTTCAGCAATTCATGGTTAACGGGTTCAGGTGCAGGATAAGACGAAATCGCTTCTTTCACTTCCAGTTTTTCCGGCTGATTTTTTCCAGGCGTCGTTTCAATGATCAGCCGGGCACCCGGTTGCCGGTCCGACGGGGCTTTTCTTATTTCCATTGGTGTAATCTGGCGAAAGGCAACTGGTTTGGCGGACTCAACTAGTTTTTTTTTACTTAATTCACCACTTTCGGCTGTTAGCTGAATAGCTTGCTGGAGGTAACAAAGTTTTATGAGGGCCAGTTCAACATGCAGTCTTTTATTCCGTGCGGCTTTATAATTGATCTCTGATTCATTGAGAATATTTAATGCACTGATAAGAAGCAGTGGCGAAACTTTTTTTGCGGTTTCAGTATATTTTTCCCGGAAACTTTCCACAACTTCCAGTAACCGGGCTGCTTTTTCATCTTTACAAACAAGCAGGTTGCGGATAAACTCCGCAAACCCGTTTATGACCAGGTCCCCTTCGAAACCTTTCCGGTTTATATCATCATACAACAGCATGGCACCGGAGAGGTCCTGTTGCTGCATACATTCCAAAAACCTGAAATAACAATCAGCATCAAGAATATTCAGGTGTTCCAGCGTATTGGTGTAATTCAGTTCGCCGTTGGTGAAGCTGACGATTTTGTCAAGTATGCTTAATGCATCCCGCATGCAACCCTCGCTTTTTTGTGCAATGACCTGGAGAGAGGCTTTATCAGTTTTTATATCTTCCTTTTTACATATTTCTTCCAGGTGACGGACCGTGTCTGTGATGGTGATGCGTTTAAAATCAAAAATCTGGCAGCGGCTGAGAATGGTGGGAAGTATTTTATGTTTTTCGGTGGTGGCTAAAATGAAAATTGCATAGGGTGGGGGTTCTTCGAGTGTTTTCAAAAAAGCATTGAAGGCAGATGAGCTCAGCATATGCACCTCATCAATCACGTATACCTTATAACTGCCGGTTTGTGGTACAAAGCGGACCTGTGTAACCAGTTCCCTGATATCATCTACCGAATTATTGGAGGCCCCATCCAGCTCAAAATAATTCATGGAAGCTCCGTCGTTGAATGAGATACAGGATTGACAGGTATTACAGGCTTCTCCTTCTTTTGTTTGATTTTCGCAGTTGATGGTCTTGGCTAAAATCCGGGCACAGGTTGTTTTACCCACTCCCCGCGGTCCGCAAAACAGGAATGCATGAGCCAGCTGCTGGTGCCTGATAGCATTTTTAAGGGTAGTGGTTATATGCGCCTGTCCCACTACGGTGTCAAAAGTCTGTGGCCTGTATTTCCTCGCTGAAACTATGAATTTTTCCATACCGCCTGCAATTTAAGAAACCCCGAAGTGCTTCCCGAAAAAGGATCGTGCTTGTTAATAAGTTTAGTGGAGAATCGGGTGAGGTTTAAATTCCTTTGTCCGGTCAAACAGGTAACGGTAGGTGGTAAGGATGCGACTCCGGTTACCGGCGATGGCTTCGGCCACATTGACCATTTTTGGATTGAATTCACCTATCCACTGCATTTCATAATCTTCGTAAATGGGTTTTCCGAGTTGATAGTGGCCATTATCAATCCTTAACTGCTGTATGACCCTGCATCCTTCCACAATCAGGTAACTATCTGCACCCTTGCCCTGCAGTTCCGGGACAATGCCAAACACCAGCCCGGTGAATTTTTTATTTTTTACGGTCGATTTTACCCATAGAAATTTAAGCTTGTGCCAGAGACTGAATTTTCCATCCAGGTGTTTAAACCATTGGTTCAGGTCAGGCAGATTAATCCACACGCCAACCGGTTGTCCTTTATAATAAATGAACCAGTTGATCCGTTCGTCCATTACAGGCTTCATCGAGTGAAACATTTTCCGGACCACTTTTTCGTCAAGCTGTTTAAGACCACCGTGGCCCGCCCACGCTTTATTATATACAATGGTAAAATCTGCGGCAAATTTATCCAGCTGGTCTTTTTTAATATGGGCGGAACTGAAGTTGGGATCTTTGGCGCATTCAGCATGGCGGTCATAAAACTTTTGCTGAATCAGGTGGTTAGCCTGCATCGCAAAACAAATCTGGTTATAGAATTTCCTGAACCCATAATTTTCCAGTAACTGCTGGTAGTAAGGCTGGTTAAAATTCATACAATACATGGGTGGTATCTGGTGTCCCTTTACCACCAGCCCCCACCACCGGTCACGCTCCCCAAAATTTATCGGGCCATCCATGGCTTGCATCCCCCGCTGGATCAGCCAGTGTTTGGCAACATCAAGCAGCATATCCGCCGCCAGCTGGTCATTGATGCAATCAAAAAAACCGATCCCGCCGACAGGGACGTCATCATTCTTATTCTTGTATTTTTTATTGACAAAAGCAGCAATACGGCCGATTAATTTCCCATCGTTATTTTTTAAAATCCAACGGTTTGCTTCGCCGTGGCGGAAGGTTTTATTTTTCTTCGGGTCAAAAACCTCCTGTATATCCTTATCCAACGGGCGGATATAATTCGGATCATCTTTATTGATCTCAACATTTACCCGGATAAAGTCCTTTGACAGCCGGGGAGTCGTTACTTCTGCCAATTGCATCCGGCAAAAGTAATAAACAGATTATGAAAGCCTGAAAGGACCGGATCAGGCGATCTGCTGCATGCGGGTCAGCTTTCTATAAACGCCCTCTTCAATTTCCACCAGTTCATTATGGTGCCCTCTTTCAATGATTTCCCCTTCATGGAGAACAAGGATTTCATCCGCTTCCTTTATGGTGCTGAGGCGATGCGCTATAACGAGGGTGGTTCTGCCTTTCATTAACTGCGAAAGTGCATCCTGCACCATTTTTTCAGATTCTGTATCCAGGGCGGAAGTAGCTTCGTCAAGGATAAGGATAGATGGATTTTTGAAAACAGCCCTTGCAATACAAAGCCGTTGCCGTTGCCCCCCCGACAGCCGGATGCCCCTGTCGCCGACAGAAGTCTGGTACCCATCCTCTGTCTGCATGATAAACTCATGGGCGTTTGCAATGGTAGCCGCTTCCCTTAC
>JANWIJ010000076.1 GCA_025449935.1 Chitinophagaceae bacterium | reverse complement strand
TTAATCATCGGTTCACTGGCCACCAATTCCAAATGATAGCCGATGGGCAGGCGAAAGGTTTTTAAGCTCTCTTCCGGTGAAAGGGGAGTCGGGGAAGGATTGGGATTTACCGTTCGGGGGGAAGCAAAGCCTTCGGCTTCCATTTCATTTTCCTTATTGACATCAGTGGAATTCCTGCAAGTAATTATCAGAAACGAAAGCGCAACCAGGATCACAACCGTAAAGAGAGACTTCTTACCTACCATATGGAGTTATACTGATTAATTATCCGGAACCCACCTCTTCGTGTACTATTAATTGCGTTTTCCAACAACTCAACAAAAGCTGGTTGCCTCCAGGCCTGAGCGTCGTGTCCCATTGAGGTATAAAAACTTCGTCCCTTACCTATGGTACGATACCAGGCTTAGACTATCACCTTATTATTGCCCGCTCACCTTTTTATAAATAAAATCAAGAGCTTCAGCGTCTGGAATTTGTCTTGATTCAGTCTGCACATCAAGCATTATAACTTTTTTACTGGTAGTGTTATAGGCATCCCATACCGGCAGGTCTTTTCCATTGGGGTTGCCGGTCTTCGCAAAATTTGCCCAATAAGATGACATGATTGTCGCGAGTTTTTTATCGACAGGCTCCCATGGACGATTTAAAAATTGTAAATTATCGTACGCATAGGGTACTTCTCCTGTATGGAAAGCACCATACTTAACGTATTCGCCGGTAGCCGGAGGCTTTCGAACAAACCGATAAACGAAGACCTTTGATCCATTTCCACTTTCAATGTTGGCCCAGGTATAGTTGTGTACACCAAAAATCATATCACGTGAAAGTTTTAATTGCGAAACGGCGGCTATGGAATCATTATCTGCAGGGTAGAATTTTAAAAAAACTTGTGCATCAGCGCCATATTTTTCATTTGCTTCTTTGATAAAATCCACTGCCTTTTTAGGAGAGCCAAACATCAATCCTTCGTCTTCATTCCAACCCGTGATAAGACTCACTTTATTTTCCTTTCCCAGCTTGAATATATTTACAATCGGCTCAGGTAAAACATAGCCGTCAATGACAGGACCCCTGAAACCCTGCGCCTTTTTCATTAATTCTTCCGCTGGCATTTTCCTCATCTCGCTGATTGATGACGCATTCAGGGACTGCATGATTTTTCTACCTTCTTCCTCGGCACTTTGTAATGTTCTGTTGCCATTTGTAAAACTTGCGCCACTTTGCGCAATTGCTTTATGAATCAGGCTTTTTGCAAGCGGGGAGGCAACAAGACAATTAACACTCATCGAGCCTGCAGATTGTCCCGCAATAGTTACATTGCCGGCATCACCGCCAAACGCTGCAATGTTTTTTTGCACCCACTTCAAAGCAGCGATCTGATCCATCAGGCCATAATTACCGGAAGCATTGTTGCCTGACTCTTTTGTTAATTCAGGATGTGCTAAAAATCCGAAGACACCAACCCGATAGTTGATGCTTACAAAGACAATTCCTTTTTTTGCCATTGCTTCCCCGTCATAAATCGGAACTGCACTTCCACCACTCGTAAAACCGCCCCCGTAGATCCATACCAGCACAGGTCTTTTTTCTTTTGCGGATGATGATGCTGTCCATACATTCAAATACAAACAATCCTCACTTATTGGCTCCTGTGGTATCAAAAATTCGGCTGACCACATACTGAATGGAACAGGCTTGCCCTGCATGGGGCTTGGACCAAACTTATCACATGCTTTTGTACCGCTCCAGGGTTGAACAGGCTGCGGCGATTTCCATCTTAACGAACCAACGGGAGCAGCAGCAAATGGTATTCCCTTGAAAATATGAACATTCCCTGCTGTATTTTTTGTGCCTGATATATCTCCACCATCCACTTTTACTTTATCAAAAGCAGCCGGAGCTTTAACATCAAATTCCGGCCCGGTTTTAAATGCGGGTGCGATAAGTATTAAACACCCAATAAAAACCCCGGTAAAACGCTTGCTTTTACTCGTCATAAATTTCGTTTCGATTTTTTTTAAATCTTCCTGGATTGCCGATAATAATTCTTCTTTTGCTTAAATCATTCACACTCTGCTAATTCAGCTTAAAAACATTTTTTCCTTCCTTTATTGAATAGGTTTTTCCCTTCCAAATAAAATGACCGCTTATTTTTAAAGGCAGCGTTATCTCTGCATTCCATTGTGAGTTGCTATAAACATATTTTACTTCAAGCTTTCCTGCAGGATGTGGGATTTCACCAATTGCACTCGTTAATTCACCCAGATGAGGTTCAATTTTTACTTTTGAAAAACCGGGCGCCTCACTGTCGATGCCTAAAACGGTTCTAAAAAGTTCAATATTCGGACTGGAGCCCCATGCATGACAGTCAGAACGGGCATTATCAATTTCCGAAATCTCTGCCCAGGTAGTCATTCCCATTGCAATATTTTCCTTCCATTTACCCAGCCACTTTATATAATCATTTCCCAGCCCGGCTTTCACCAATGCCTGGTGGAGATAATATTTAAAATAAATGGAAGCGGGTGCCAGGGAATTATCTGTCAATAGATTTTTTGCCAGGTCAGTGGCCGCGTTACCCTTTATTGTTCCGGTGAGAATGGCAAGGGTATTGGCGTGTTGCGAATAGCGATCCTTGTCACGGGTGTCGGCATACAGTTTTTTATCAGCGTTCCAGTAATTGAGTTGAATCGTTTTCTGAAGCTGTGAAGCCTTTTGCTTATACGTAGTCGACATGGCAGGTACTCCTAAATCCGATTCAAGCTTAGCAGCAATCTGCAAAGCCCAGAGCAATTGAAAATCCAATAATGACGAACTGCCATCGGCGCCAATGGGCCCCACTCCACCGGGCCATCCCGTTTTGCCTTCCACCCAATCAGTAAATATCCAATAAGGCACGTTTTTAAGTGAGCCATCCTTTTGCTGGTATTTACTGAAAAACCACAGCACATCCCTTATACCCTGCAGTTTGTCTTTTACAAATAAGCTATCCCCGCGGTACATCCAGTAATCATGCACCATTCCAATATACCAGAGAGAGAACGTTGGAATTTGCTGCGGAGAGAAAGAAGGGTGCCGGCTTAAAGTAATTCCCTCTGCCATGCGTGATTGATCCATTTGGGTGATCGCGTTGCGCACCAGCCGGTCGTCGCCACTATTGTAAAGTGACACCAATGCCTGTATTCTTGCATCACCGATGTATTGCAACTGCTCATAATAAGGACAATCCATATAGGTTTCCCAGGCACACAGACGTGCAGTACGCCAGCCGACCACGAATATTTCATCCAACGACCTGTCACTCGCGGCAAAACCTGCATTAAACTTAAATGGATAACCGGTAAATATACTAAACAGGTCCTGAATGATCAGCGGATCATCTTTTGTGGTTATCTGCACCAATACATACCGGAAGGTTCTCCAACTCAACGTGCTGAAATGTTGATTGTCCTTTCCATTGGAAATGATACTGTCCTTTCTACCAGCGATAATTTTCCCATCTACTTCATTACGGTTACCCTTACGAATTGTCTTTCCCGGTCCGTCAGGTTTTTCTATAAACAAGGCTTCGGCATAAGTGAGGGAAATACCGGCATTGTTTCCCTTGCTGAAGTCAATATATGGATAGGCATTAGTAAGAAAAGTTTGATCGAGAAGAAACGAAGCGTAGCTATTAGCAGGAATCGTGAGTGTTCCTTTTTGAAGAGGATAATTACCGGAAATTGTAAGACCGTCTGCTTTCCTTACAGCAAGGAATCGTTGTGGAGTTAACTCCATTTGTGGCAACGGTGAAGGAACAAGCATCCAGTCTGCTATATCCACTGCTCCTTTTGGAGTGGCGCCACGCCATCCTATCTTTCCGGCGGTGGGCCAGGCGCTATCATCAAAGTCTTTTTTCATCCATCCATCTGGCATAGCATGCATGTCCACCATTTCACCCGGACCGGAGACATAATATGTATTATAACCAATACCACCTGCTAATGGCTTATAGGCTGTATTTTTCAAACATTTCCAGGTGTTGTTGGTATTGACAATTTCCTCTTTGGATGTGTTACCCTGTAATAAGAACCCTGTTCGATTAGAGATTTGGCCTTCGGGCCGGTATTCTCCTTCATTCCAAACTGCTGCCGAAATTATGTTATCGCCCTGCACAAGTAAGGGCGCCAGGTCAACTGTTTCAAAATTCCAGTGATTCAAATCGTTCCTTGCAGGTCCGTGTGAAATTAATTTTTCATTTACCATCAACGCATAGCGATTGTCGCCGGATACATGCACAATAAAAGTATCGGGTTTTTCAGTCAATGAAATTTTCTTCCTGAAATAATATACTCCATAAGTTTTGGCGGGTTCGCCCGGAACAGTGATCCAGTTTGCCGACCATGTCTTACTCCGAAGCGAAGGATTGACAGGCTGCGATTGCAGTATTACTGAATTTATAATAAGAAAAATGCAGAGACTGTAACGTTTCATCATTAATAAGTTTTATATAGATATGAATAGCTTCCCCTTTTATTTAGAAATTGTAAATTGGTATTTGCCTGACCCAATTTTTAATGCCACCCAGCCATTTTCAGTACCAACTACCTCTATATCTTTCGACGAAGACAGTGCCACTCCATTTTCCTTTATCATATCCGCATTAACAGCGGGAAGATAAACCGTCGCCTTCGTGTTGGCGGGAATTTCCGTATCTATTATGATTTTATCGGCTTCAGTTTTCCATCCGCTTGCTACTTTTCCATAATACGTTTGCAGGCTTGCCGAAGCATTTGTTAACCCGCCTCCAATATGAGGTTGAATCCTGATGTGCTTATAGCCCGGATCTTCCTCATAAGTATCAATACCCGCAACGACACGATACATCCAGTCACCAATGGCGCCATATGCATAGTGGTTAAAGGAATTCATACCCGGTGTTTGAAAGCTGCTGTCCGGCTTTATGCCATCCCATCGCTCCCAAATGGTGGTGGCACCCATTTTTACCGGATATAACCAGGATGGATAACTTTCCTGCATTAATAAAGAATAAGCGACATCCGTATAGCCGTATCGGTTAAGCACGTGACACAAATAAGGTGTACCCAAAAAACCCGTGGTTAAATGATTATCGTATCGCTTTACATTATCCGCTAATTTTTCCGCTGCCTGTTTCCTGAGTGATTCAGGAAGCATATCAAAATTCAACGCGAGAACATATGCGGTTTGTGTACCGGATACCAAACGCCCATTTGGCGTCAGGTATTCCTTGACAAATGCATCTTTAATGTTTTTTTGTAAGGTCGTGTATTTCGCCGCCTCATCCGTTTTTCCCAACACCTTCGCTGTTTTAATAACCAGGTTGGTTGAATGAGCAAAAAAACATTGCGCAATCAGGTATTTATCTGTAACAGCAGAGGTCCCATCGTTATCATCAAATGGACGAAAGAATAACCAGTCGCCAAAATGAAATCCTTTGTTCCAAAGGTAACTGGTGCTGTTTCGTTCCATAAAACCCACCCATGCTTTCATGCTTTCATATTGATTCTCGAGTATCCTTTTATCACCATAAGCCAGCCACATATTCCAGGGAATGATCGTCGCCGCGTCTGCCCAACCAGTCGATCCCGCGGAATTTGGACCCAACACATTCGGTATTACAAACGGAACACTACCCTCTATCTGGTCAGCCGCTACATCTTTCAGCCATTTGCCAAAAAAATTATTGACTCCAAAATTGAACGCCGCAGTACGGGAAAATGCCTGGGCATCGCCTGTCCAGCCAAGTCTTTCATCCCGCTGCGGGCAATCAGTAGGTACATCGAGGAAATTTCCGCGTTGTCCCCATTGAATATTATGCTGCAGCTGGTTGATCAGCGGATTCGAAGATGTAAAGCTCCCGCTGGGTTTCATGTCGGAATACAAGGTAATTGCTGTAAAATTTTCGGGCTTTAGTTCACCGGGATAATCAACCAGTTTTATATAACGGAATCCATAAAAAGTAAAACGCGGCTCAAAACTTTCTTCTTCTCCTCCTTTTAAAATATAATGGGCTGTTGCTTTGGCTACCCGAAGATTTTCAATGTAAAAATTTCCATTTTTGTCCAGCACTTCGGCATGCTGGATCGTGATTTTGTCTCCTGCATTTCCCTTTGACTTTACCAGCACCCATCCTACCAGGTTCTGCCCAAAGTCGATCACCTGTTCTCCACCTGGTGTTTTAAAAATCTTTACCGGCTTAAATAGTTCATGTTTTTTGACAGGTTCGTTATAAGTGGCGAGCAGGTTATCAAAACCATATCCCTGTTCCTTAACTCCGAACCATTGATTATCATCATAACCGGGAGATGACCATCCGTTCTTTGCGGCCCTGGCATCATAAGTTTCACCATGATAAATTTCTGAATAGGTAATTGCGCCCAGCGAAGATTTCCAGCTATTTTCGGAAACAACCAACTCCGTACTACCATCACTGTAAGTAAGTTGAAGTTGAAATAATAATGCTAACGTTTTTCCATAAACGTTCTTATTGTTCTGCCAGGCCAGGAATCCCCGGTACCAGCCATTCCCGACCGCCACACCAACCGCATTGTTACCATTAAGAAGCAGGCTGGTGACATCATATACCTGGTACTGCAACCTTTTATTATAACTTGTCCAGCCCGGTGTGAGGTAATAATCCCCTACCCGCTTTCCATTAATCTCCGCCTCATACATGCCATGAGCGGTAATAAAAGCCGTTGCTGAAAGGATTTTCTTACCGACAGCAAACTTTTTCCGAAAGTATTGGGCTGGCCTGGTAACCGAATCCTCTGCAAAATCAGCTTCTATCCATTTTGCTTTCCAGTCTGTCTTATTAAGCAATGCCACCTGGAAAGTGGCTGGTTCACTCCATGCAGAAGCACCTCCTTTGTTATCCCACACCCTTACCTGCCATTGAT
>JANWIJ010000075.1 GCA_025449935.1 Chitinophagaceae bacterium | reverse complement strand
TCGTTTACGGAGGGATCTTTCAATAAGCCAAAGAAAGCTGTTTTGGCGGCGCGAACAGAATCAAACAATGGTTTGATATTCTTAAGATGCTCGTCTTTCAGCTGCTTATACTCCGTCTGCTGCTGTTCCGTCATATTCAGTTCTTTCACCATCATTTCAAAGGGTTCGCGGTTGCCACGGCGTTTATCATCCTGCTTATCCTTACCTTTTACCATAAAGATCACGAGAGCAATGTTGGTGAGCAGGAGCAGAATAACAGCGATGGAGAGAATTTTATTATTGGAGTTCTTCATTATTATTTATCCTGGTTTATATCAAAAAGGATAGGATTGTTATCATTCAAATTGTATTCCGCTGCAAAATACTGGCTGGTATCCGTGTCGCCTGTTGTTGTCTCGGTACCGGCATTTCCTTTCAGGATAACAGCGGCATTGATCAGCAACACAAGGACGAGGGCAGCCAGGGCAAAAACAGGCCGGAGCACCCGGGGCCTTTTGCCGGCTGGTTGAAGTATTTCTTTTTCCATCCGGCTTTTCAGGCGGGTATAAAAGAAATCAGGAGCCGGGGCCCTTTGAACATTGTCAAAGCTTCCCAGTATCTCTTCAATTTTCCTATTTTTTCCAGTATCCATATAACATCAATTTTGACGGGAAGAAGGCCCAAAACCTTCGTCCCCGGGGGTTACTCAGCCAGTTTCTTTTCCAATATCTTTTTCAGGTTCTGCTTTGCCCTGTGCATTAAGGACTCAACGGCGGCTACCGAGGTCTGCATAACCTCGCTTACCTCCTGGTAACTAAGCTCTTCCAGCTTATTCAGGGTAAAAGCTGTCTTCTGGTTTTCAGGCAGTTCGGCAATAGCCTTAAACAGCCTGGCCGCATTTTCCTTCCGGTCAAGGGCTGCACCCGGATGGTTAAAATCAGGCAGTTCATGAAGGGGTTCATTGCCATCACCAAAAAGGCGCTGTATAAACCCAAAACGTTTCTTGCTTTTCCGGCTCCGCAACAGGTCCAGTGCACGGGTAGTAGCAATCCGGTATAGCCAGGTCGACAATTTTGACTCCTCTTTAAAATTATGAATGGAACGATAAACCTGTATGAAAACTTCCTGTGCCACATCCTCCGCGTCTTCTGCGTTTTGAACAATACCGATGGCCGTATTAAACACCCTGTCCTGGTAGGTATCCACCAAATATCTGAACGCGGTTTCATCTCCATTTCGAAGTCCCTGTATCAGTTCAATTTCATTCAACAGCCGGAGGTTTGGGTTTTTTGACGCTGTAACTTACAAAAACAAGTTGTTTATTATACTAAAGAAAGGGAGATACTGTGTTAAAAGCATGTTCCGCCATTCAGCAGGAAAATCAGCCGTTTTTTCTTCGCACTAAATTTATTTGCGGGCATCCCTGGCACAGCGAAACCCTGTATGCTCCAACCCGGTGTCCGGGCTGCTTTTCATACGACGGGCAACCCGGTAGCCGCTGCAATAACTGTCATTGCATAAAAAACTACCGCCCCGCAAACTCTTTTTTGGAGTATGGGGATCTTCCGGGTCATTACTTTGGAGAGGCCCCTTCGGATTATTTGATTTCGAATTCTTCAGGCTCCCATAATAACTGGCGTCATACCAGTCATGGCACCATTCCCACACATTGCCGGCCATATTGTACAAACCATACCCGTTACAATTAAAAGATTTTGCCGGTGCAGACCTGGTATAACCATCTTTCTCTTCATTAGTATAAGGAAAATTTCCTTCCCAGCTATTGGTTTTAGGCTGGCCTTCATTTACATGCTGGTTTCCCCATGGATAAATGTTATTACTCAACCCGCCCCGGGCGGCAAACTCCCATTCGGCTTCTGTTGGCAAGCGTTTACCGGACCACTTGCAATAGGCCATTGCATCGTACCAGCTGACATGTACCACCGGATAATTTTCTTTCCCGGAAATATTGCTACCAGGTCCTGCGGGGTTTTTCCAGTTGGCCCCGGGTACCCAACTCCACCATTGGTTGAAATCATGAAGATCAGCAGGACCTTCCGTTTGCCTGAATACCAGCGATGCCGGGACCATCACACTATCGGGCGGTTTGGCTGTTCCGGGTGGGACATTCTTTTTTAATTCCTCCCAGTCAGGTTTCTGTTCAGCGGTGGTGATATACCCGGTAGCAGCAACAAATCTTTGAAACTGGGCATTCGTCACTTCCGTTTCATCCATCCAGAAAGCATTAAGCTCCACTTCGTGTTTTGGATACTCATCAGAACTCGCCTGGCTATTATCTGCTCCCATCATGTAGGAACCTGCGGGTATATATACCATCCCGGCGAAACTGCTATCGGCAGAAGCGGCAATCCTGTTACCGGTATCGCTGGTAACTATTCTTGAAGGCAGATTCATACAGGAGTGTATCGAATCACTGGGATGAGCTTCCACGGATTTATCTGCCCTGGTTTTACAGGAGAACAGAAAAACGCAAAAAACAGGTATAAAATTATGGAACCCGTTGCCGGTTGATTTCTTCATCATAAATAGTTCATGCTTATTAGTTGCGGGAATCTAAAGCTAAGAAGTAAATGGATGTAATGAATACAGTAAGAAAAGCCACTGATAATAAAAATGATTTCTGCGATAACCGGGATCCATGTTTATATCTAAAGAAAAACCCCGGGAATCTTATATTTCGCGGGGCTTGGTTAACTGGTAGTCCCGACCCCGCTACCGCGGGGTGTCAAAAGTTTAACCCGGCAAAAACAAAGTAGTCCCGACAGGAATCGAACCTGTATCAAAAGTTTAGGAAACTTCTATTCTATCCATTGAACTACGGGACCGGGGCGGCAAAAATAATCAATCCGGGCTTTAAAAGCGCTATTCTGCCCTATCTTTGCATCCCTTAATTTTTACGGATGAAATTCTATAACCTTTTAATAAAATACCGCCTCTGGATTGGTCTGGGGTTGATGACGCTGGGCGGTTATGTGAATTACTCGGCCAGCTTCTGGCCCGCATTTCCCTTATACCTGGTGGGATTGATCCTTGTATTGGGTCATTTCTTTTTTGGCCCGCTGCGGTTGATACAGCAATACATGGAGAGCGGGGATATGGACGGCGCGGAAAAAGTATTGGGCTCCATAAAGTTTCCCAACCTTCTATACAAACCCATCCGTTCCGTGTACTATACACTGAAAGGGAATATCGCTATGATGAAACAGGATTTTGACGGCGCGGAAAAACACATGAAAAAAGGGTTAGACCTGGGCATGCCGATGAAAGAAGCAGAAGGAGCGAGTATGTTGCAGATGGGAATGCTCCACATGCAAAAAAATGATCTGAAACAGGCAGAGTCCTATATCCGCGGTGCCATCCGTAAAGGACTGCCGGATAAAGAAAACGAATCGGCCGCTTATCTCCAGATGTGCAGCATCATGATGAACAAACGGGAATTCAGGGCCGCCAAAGATTTTTTCCGGAAAGCAAAAGCATTGAAACCTACGACGCCGCAGATCGTTGACCAGATAAAACAAATTGAGAAATATATTTCGAGGATGCCCGGATAGGAAATAGCAGGTGGGGATGGCCAGTACGATGGTACCAGGATATTACTGTATTATTAAAGGTTGGTAAGTGTTCTTATCAACCTTTTTATTTGGGGTTACGACCAAAGAATTATCTTGTAACTAATTTTATTTTATGAGAAAATCATTGCTTGCTGTTGGGCTGTTGCTGCTTAGTTTTCCGGGATTTGCCCAATCAAACCCGCCCATCGCGGTTATTCCCCAGCCCGTCTACCTCCTGCAGGGAAAAGGCTATTTCACTTTTTCCGGCAAGCTGTCTATTATTTTCTCCGGCGATGAAGAAATAAGAAAAATTGCGGGTCACCTGGCTACCCGGATTGAAAAAGCTTCCGGGATTAAACCTGTTATTAAAAAAGGGACAGCCGCTGAACCAAATTCCATCTTTCTAAAAACAGCTGGTTCCCGCGCCGGCAGTCCTGCGCCGGGTGGCTACACGCTGGAGGTTACCCCAAAAACTATTACACTTGTATCGCTCCCAATGAACCCTGCCGGGATGTTTCATGGCGTTCAAACATTGCTGCAGTTGTTTCCCAAAGAAATTGAAAGCAATACACATTTGTCGCCCCGCCAATGGAAAATCCCCGTAGTGACAATACAGGATAGCCCGCGTTTTGGATGGCGGGGTTTGATGCTGGATGTATCCAGGCATTTCTTTACTGTGCCGCAGGTGAAGGATTATATTGACCAGATGGTAAAATATAAATTCAACCTGTTGCATTTACATCTTACCGATGACCAGGGCTGGCGGCTCCAGATAAAAAGTTTACCAAAGCTGACGGAAGTGGGTGCCTGGCGGGTGGAGAAGACCGGGACCTTTGGACGCTTCTCTCCTCCCGCCGCGGATGAACCAAGAACTTACGGTGGTTTTTATACACATGAAGACATAAAAGAAATAGTACGCTACGCCGCTGAAAGGTATGTAGATATCCTGCCCGAGATAGATTTTCCGGGTCATAGTCTCGCCGCTCTTGCTTCCTATCCCGAATTATCCTGCACACCCGGAACCTATGCGGTTAATTCCGGGGAACAATTTATGATCTGGCCCGGTGGTGGCCAGCATTTTTATGGCACACTCGATAATACGCTTTGCCCCGCCAATGAGAAAGTGTATGATTTTATCGATAAAGTTTTTACTGAAGTAGCACAATTATTTCCTTTCGGATATATCCATATGGGTGGTGATGAAACGGCCCGCAACTTCTGGGAAAAAACGGAGCAGATAAAAGCATTGATGCAAAAAGAAAAACTGAAGGACCTCGATGAAGTGCAAAGCTATTTTGTAAAACGGGTGGAGAAGATTATCAATGCAAAAGGAAAAAAAATGATCGGCTGGGACGAAATATTACAGGGTGGCCTGGCACCCAATGCCGCGGTGATGAGCTGGCGGGGAATGAAAGGAGGAATCGAAGCTGCCAAACAGGGACATGAAGTGGTGATGAGCCCTACCGATTTTGCTTATATAGATTATATGCAGGGTGATGCCGTGCTGGAACCCCCGGTATATGCGTCCTTACGGTTAAAAAAAGCTTACCAGTTTGAGCCATTGCCCGAAGGCGTAGATCCTGCACTGATAAAAGGTGGACAGGCCAACCTGTGGACCGAACAGGTTTATAATATGCGTCATGCGCAATATATGACATGGCCAAGGGGATTTGCCATTGCCGAAGCGCTCTGGAGTCCGAAAGAAAAAAGAAACTGGAATGATTTTGTTTCACGGGTGGAGAGACATTTTGAGCGGCTGGATGCCGCCGCGGTTAAATATGCCCCAAGCATGTATGATGCGATTTTTGAAGTGAGCAAAAAAGATACAGCCACAATTATTGTGAAGCTGGCTACGGAAATTGAAGGATTATCGGTGCACTACAGTTTTGACAATTCATTCCCGGATAATTTTTACCCGGCTTATTCCACTCCTTTAACCGTACCAAAAGATGCCGCCGCGATGAAAGTAATCACTTACCGGGATAATAAACCGGTCGGGAGATTGATGGTCATGCCGGTAGCAGAGCTGAAGAAAAGGGCGGGAATAAAATAAGGGCTATCCATTTTCCCATACACCAAATAATTCTTCCACTTTGGCTGAGCGGTAGGCAAAGATCCCCGTCAATTTGTTTTTTACAAAAAGTGTATTGGCAAGTTTGCCAAGGACCAGGAAGGGATTTTTGTAATGTACAATATCCGTCATCTCCACACCTCCCGGTATAGCTTTGAAATGGTGCTGGTGATGCCAGAATTTATAGGGCCCGAAACGCTGCTCATCAATAAAGTATTCCTGGTCTCTGACCTGCGTTATTTCTGTCATCCAGTAAACTGAAATACCTAATAGCGGTTTTATGGTATATTCTATGATCTG
>JANWIJ010000074.1 GCA_025449935.1 Chitinophagaceae bacterium | reverse complement strand
GTGATGGCTCTGCCATGCGGCTCACGGTGGCGAGGTATTATACCCCGCTCGGCAGAAGTATCCAGCGTTCGTACGAAAAAGGGAGAAAAGTATACATGGATGAACTGTGGGAACGTTTTTCAAATGGTGAACTGCTTTCTGCTGATTCAATTAAAAGCCATAACGGGAAAAAATTCACCAATAATTGCCGAGATACGTTATATGGCGGGGATGGCATCACCCCTACTGTTTTTGTTCCGCTGGACACCAGCCGTTCGCTGCAAAGTACTTTCAGGCTGATCAACAACAGCAGTTTTAGCCGCTATGTTTACAATTATTACCTGCAGCATAAAACAGAAATTGATCAGTACGCCACTGCAACCGATTACCTCGGACGGTTCAATAAAAGCAATGAAATGTGGGAAGGGCTGGTAAAATTTGCAACCGGTGACACCGTGAATTTTTCCTCGGTCACCGGCCGGGAGAAAGAATTATTGCAGCACCGGCTAAAGGCGTTGCTGGCCCGTTACCGGTGGAGGAGTACCGGTTTTTACCAGGTGCTGAACAGCGAAGATCATGCGATAAAAAAAGCGGTGGAGATAATAAACGGAAATAAATAAAAAATGGCCTGAAGGTTACTGCACGATTGCTGCCGTGACTGACCCTACGCGATGTTCAATCATTTCCTTTACCGCTCCAGCCAGGAATTCTTTGCCTGCGTTATCAAGTGCTATTGGTTTCCGTTCATTGTACAATTCAATAGTTAGGTTACCGTCCCGGTTGTTTTCCGCAACTATTTCTTGCTCATTTTTCCTAAACTCGAGATACCCGCCGGGCGAAATGCTTTCAATGGTTGTTGAGTCCTGATTAAATTGTACATGGCCTGCATACTTAATTTTTATTGATACGTTTTCGCTGTTTATTACAATGGTGGTGGCGCTGTTCCTTCGGTGGCAGGAAGCCAACATAACAATACAAAAGAGAGATACCGGCACCAGGGGAAATTTTCGCATGGCAGTGATTTTTCTTTTTTTTAAAAAGAACAAATCTACTTTTCAACAAGTAGATTTGTGCCAGTTGGAGAGCAAGGCTTGTAACGGCCTTGCGGATAAGGGGTGTAGTAACTATTTATACCCGGTCTTTATTATCATCCCACCATTTCTTTTCAATCTTGTATGAACCAAACAATCCAAGACCGCCGCCGATTGCTATGAGCGCAAAATAGATGGGCACATTCCTGTCATCATTATAACGGTTCGGGTCATTGGCGTTTCCCAGCAGGACATATTGGTCGAGTAAATAAGCCAAGAACAATCCAATACCTGCCCCGATAAGCAGCAGGGCCCATTTCAGGTTCTTATAAGGGGCCGGGCGGTTGGCGAATTCTTTGGGATTCATTCCTTTTTCAATCATAGCCAGGTTCTGGCGGGTCCTCAGGTAGTAAATGCCAAATATCATCGCAAATCCACCAGCAAACATTACAATCGGTATTAAAGCTTCTGAGCCGTGCATAAAATCAGTTTTATTTATTAATAATTTGTTGTTTGTTCTTTAGACCACCGGTTTTTCAACCAGGTTACAGACTTAAAGAACTTTTATAAATCGGTTTACAGTAACTATGACTCCGCCCGGCCCCGGCCGGTTACAGCCCCCTTAAAAATAGCTGATCTGCCCTATTATAAGAGCTTTGAAATTACCGTACCTTGTACTGTAACCTAATAAGTTATCTTGTAGTCTTACTATCAGCATGTCAACCGGACTGAATGATACTGAGATCATTAGCAAAGTGCTAAATGGTGACCACCAGGCTTATGCAGGGCTGGTGGAGCGTTACCAGAACTATGTTTTTACGCTGACACTCCGGATGGTAAAAAGCCGGGAAGACGCGGAGGAAGTGGCGCAGGATGTGTTTATAAAGGCTTATAAATACCTGGCCGACTTCAGGGGGGCATCCAAATTTACCACCTGGCTTTATACAATAGTCAATAATACCTGCATCAGCTTTTTGAGGAAGAAGAAACTGGATATTCATTCGCTGGATAACGAAAAAGTATTTGAAGTAGCGGACAACCAGGATTCGGGAATGCGGGCCAACCTCGTGGAGCAAAAGTCAAAGGTAACGATGGTGAGCCGGGCGATTTCGATGCTAAACCCCGACGACGCGGAGATCATAACTTTGTTCTATAAAGCCGAACAAACGCTGGATGAAATAGCGCAGGTATTAGGAATTGAAACCAATACAGCCAAAGTCCGGTTACACAGGGCCCGGACCCGGTTGAAAGAAAAAATGGAAGTTCATTTTGCAGAAGAGGTAAAAGATCTGAATTAATTTTAAAAAAGACGTTGTAATGAATACACAACCTAACATAGAAAGCCGTTTGTGGAACTATATTGACGGCTTTTCACCGGCGGAAGAAAAAACCGTCATTGAGCAATTACTGCAAACAGACGGGGAATGGAAAGCAAAATACAGTGAGTTGCTCGAAGTAAACAAATTGCTGCAATCTTCCCAGCTGGAGGCGCCTTCCATGCGGTTTACGAAAAACGTCATGGAGGAAATTGCAAAGCTGCATATAGCGCCGGCCACCAAATCCTATATCAATAAAAAAATAATCTGGGGTCTTGGCTTCTTTTTTATCACGCTGGTGACTGGTTTCCTGGTCTATGGTTTCGGCCAAATGGACTGGAGCGCCGGTGAAGGTGGCACCATTGCCAAGAATATCCCCCAGCTTGATTTCAGCAAATTCTTCAGCAATACCTGGGTGAATGCATTTATGATGATCAACGTAGTGCTCGGGTTATTCCTGCTTGACAATTACCTCGGCAACAAACGCAAAGAATTCCGCAAAGAATCTTACCCGGGCAGGGACCGGATGCTCAAATAATTTAATAATGCTTGGTGATAGAAATATCATTAGGTCCGGTACGCCTCTTCATTTTTGAAGAGGCTTTTGTTTTCCCCACCCGGCATTCACCATCCCGGCACTGCCTGTCATTCATTACCTTTGCATCCTAGAATAAAGCTTGCTATGGATATCAAGAATAATATATTAGAAACAATCGGCAATACCCCTTTGATCCGGTTAAATAAAATTGCCAGGGAACTTCCCTGTACTGTACTGGCGAAGGTGGATTATTTCAATCCCGGTAATTCAATCAAGGATCGCATGGCGTTGAAAATGGTGGAAGTGGCTGAAAAGGAAGGTAAGCTTAAACCAGGCGGAACCATTCTTGAGGGTACCAGCGGAAATACCGGGATGGGGCTGGCCCTGGCTGCCGTGGTGAAAGGGTACAAATGCATTTTCGTAACCACCGATAAACAATCCAAAGAAAAAGCAGATATATTAAAAGCGGTTGGTGCCGAAGTAATTGTTTGCCCGACGAACGTATTGCCGGAAGATCCGCGGAGTTATTACAGTGTGGCGGCCAGGCTGGCGAAAGAAGTGCCCAACTCCTACCACATGAACCAGTATGATAACCTGGCAAACCGGTTGGCTCATTATGAAACGACCGGTCCCGAAATATGGAACCAGACGGATGGAAAGATCACCCATTTGGTTTGCACTGCCGGCACCGGCGGAACCATCACGGGTGCAGCACAATTCCTGAAAGAAAAAAATCCGGCTATCCAGGTATGGGCGATTGACGTGTATGGTTCATTGCTCACAAAATATTTCCGAACCGGTGAAATTGATATGAACGAAGTGCATCCTTATATCAGCGAAGGCTTTGGGGAGGATTTTGTTCCGAAGAATTATGACATGAGCGTGATCGATTATTTCGAACAGGTGACGGATAAAGATGGCGCTGTGATGGCCCGGAGACTGGCCAAAGAGGAAGGGCTTTTCTGCGGGTACAGCGCGGGTAGTTGTATACAGGGGTTGATGCAACTGAAAAGCAAATTAAAAAAAGAGGATCTTGTCGTTTGCATCTTCCATGATCATGGCAGCCGTTATGTCGGGAAAATATATAACGACCAGTGGATGATCGAACGTGGATTCCTGGATGTGAAAACTTTCCGGGATGTGGTAAGTGCAAGGGGTGCGAAACGTTTAATCACTATTGAACCTTCCCAAACCGTGCTCGAGGCGGTTGAGTTAATGAAGAAATATGATATCGAACAAATACCGGTCATGAATGGCAATGGCCCGCTCGGCGCCATCAGCGAAGGAGGTTTGTTCCAGAAAATATTCAACAACCCCGAGATAAAGAATTCTACCGTGCAGGAAGTACTCGAGCCTTCCTTCCCGCTGGTATCATTTGATACGCCTGTTGAGAAACTAAAAAACCTGATCAACAAGGAAAATGGTGCGGTACTGGCCAAAGATGAAGCCGGCAATTTTCATATCGTCACCAAGTACGATGTGATCCAGGCCCTCGGGAATTAAGCACAATAACCGGCATTCTTGATTGAAAACAATTGCGCGAACCTTTGCAAAGCGTTTTTTCGTATATCTACGATAAAGTCATTCGTTTTTTTCTCCTTCACAGCAGGGCCATTTTACGATAGAATCAGGAAAAACCGACAGCTGAAAAAAGGGTTGTTTTGCTCTTTATTATTAAGGTTCTGCCAATTATTTTTGTCTTCCAATCATCCAATACCGAAAGAAAGAAACCAAAACCAATCCTTAGAAAAACCAGTTAAGATCCAACGTCCAGACCGAAAAACCAACCGTCCAAAGATCCTTGAAGACCGACCCTGAGTCACCGTGTCCAAATCCATGAAAAGAATTCAAAGTCCGGAACCCTCCTGCTAAAGTAATTTAGCAGGAGGCGCGGTGAACTAAAAATCCCGGCAATCAACCTCCCCAAATTTTATTCATTCAGTAATTTGCAGCAAATAACTGCATGCCTGGTTTTATTGATCAAACAGGAAGAAAGGTTTCCCTCCCCGGACACCCGGAACGGATAATATCGCTGGTTCCTTCCCAAACGGAATTACTGTTTGATTTAGGCCTTAACAAAGAGGTGGTTGGCATTACCAAATTCTGCGTGCATCCCGGTGAGTGGTTCCGGACAAAAACAAGGGTGGGTGGAACAAAACAGGCAAACATCAGTATCATTCACCAGCTGCAACCAGACCTCATCCTGGTCAATAAGGAAGAAAACGTAAAAGAGCAGATCCTGGAACTTGAAAAACTTTATCCCGTCTGGATCAGTGATATCCGCACCCTGCATGATGCCTGTGAAATGATCAGCCAGGTGGGAATGATTACCGGTACACAGCAACGTGCCAATAACATGACCGGCCGGATAAAAGAAGTCTTC
>JANWIJ010000073.1 GCA_025449935.1 Chitinophagaceae bacterium | reverse complement strand
GTACCGGAGAGCAGACTTGAACTGCCGACCTTCGGGTTATGAATCCGATGCTCTAACCAGCTGAGCTACCCCGGCATTCGGGCGGCAAAAATAGCCATTTGTGCTAAAAGATTGAAATCAATTTGATTTCAAAAGACCCGGGTAAAATTATGCGGGATCACAATTTTTCTCCGTGCTGGCTGCTGTCAAGGCCTTCTTTTTCCTCCTGCCCGGTCGCCCGGAGCGGCGTAATCCAGTTGGTGATTCTTAATAATAAAAAAGTAGCGGCAAAAACAAAAACGGAAACCCCGATCATGGCAATGAGTTGCACCGTGAAAAGTTTGGTTTCGCCAAATAACAAACCATTCCCGGTGGTATTGGCCGCGTTGATATTTTGTGAAGCAAATACACCTGTCAGCAACATACCCATGATACCTCCCACACCATGACAGGGAAATACATCCAGGGTATCATCAATGGAAGTGCGGCTGCGCAGTTCCACCATCAGGTTACTGACAATGCTGCTGAAAATTCCTACAGTAATGGAATGAGGAATGCTGATAAAGCCGGCTGCCGGTGTGATCGCTACCAATCCTACTACGGTGCCGATACAAGTGCCCATTGCAGTTGGTTTCTTACCTCTTATCATATCGAATGCTATCCAGGCAAAAGCGGCCGCGGCAGATGCGGTTGTAGTGGTAGCCAGTGCCGTACCGGCAAGATTATTGGCGCCAAACGCAGAACCCGCATTGAATCCAAACCAGCCAAACCAAAGCAAACCGGTTCCTATCATGACATAGGTGATGCGGGCGGGGCTGTGATTGGGTTCATTTCTTCGTTTCAGGTAAATGGCGCAGGCAAGGGCTGCCCAACCGGCACTCATATGTACCACCGTTCCCCCGGCGAAGTCAAGGACACCATATTTATAAAGAATGCCGTCGGGATGCCAGGTAGCATGCGCAAGTGGTGCATAAATAAAAATGCAGAAGAGGCAAATAAATAAAATGTAGGAGGTAAATTTAATTCTTCCGGCAAAGGCACCTGTAATAAGTGCCGGGGTAATGATGGCAAACTTTAATTGAAAAAAAGCAAAGATGACAAGGGGAATCGTAGGAGCTAATTTCCACGGGGCGCCCTCCAGCACATTCGACATCATAAAAAAGGAACGGGGATCACCAATGATGCCCCCGATCGAATCACCGAAAGCCAGGCTAAATCCTACAATCACCCACAAAAGGGATATCAGGACCATGCTGATAAAGCTTTGCAGCATGGTGGAGATGACATTTTTCTTGCTGACCATTCCCCCGTAAAAAAAAGCAAGACCGGGGGTCATTATCAACACCAGGGCCGTGGCTGTCAGCATCCAGGCGGTATCGGCAAAACTGATTTCGGGGTAGCTGGTAATTCCAGCGGAAACGGAGGGAGCCGCCACGCTGATAAATATCAATAGAAAAAGAATGACCGCGGGAATGATGGCAATTTTTCTATAAAGCTGTGTAACTGGTTTTTTGTTAATTATTTCAAGTGTATCCATTAAAAAATGCGTTTATTCCCAAAAATAACTATCATTTTAGCTATTTTATAGTACTTTTTATAAGAATGAGCAAAAATATCTTACATTATAATAAAATATAATTTATAATGAATTCGATTCGTCTTTGTACGGAAAAGGACGCGGCCGGCATCCTGTCGATATATGCTCCCTATATAGAGAATACTTCATTCACCTTTGAGACGGAAACCCCTTCAGTCAGCGACTTTGCTCAAAGGATCAGTACCTATTTACAAACCTGGCCCTGGCTGGTGTATGAACAGGATGGAGTAATCGCCGGGTATGCTTATGCCACCCGACATCGCGAAAGGACCGCCTACCAATGGTGTACCGAAAGTTCTGTTTATATCCATGATGATTACCAGCAAAAAGGCATTGCCCGGGCTTTATACAGCAGCCTGTTTGCCATACTGGAAAAACAGGGATTCAGGAATGTGTATGCAGTCATCAATTTACCGAACCCAAAAAGCGTTGCCTTTCATGAAAGCTGCGGTTTTGAATATTTCGCCACTTATGAACATGTAGGTTATAAGCTGGGTCGCTGGAAAAATGTTGGCTGGTGGAAATTAACGCTGAATGAATATGGGGATGAACCGGCTCCTCCTGTAAAATTTTCTGACCTGGAAAAAGATTTTTTACCGGCCCTGTTTGCCGGAAACCTGGCGCAAATCAAACCCTGAGTATACCTTTAATCAATCTTTATTTCAAATAAACTTAACGAAATACAACTGTAATGAGCGGGCAGGTTGGCCGTTGTGTCCGGGGTAATGATACCCAGAAAATTAAAACCGCATTTTATATAGTAGTCTATCAGCTTTGGGTTATCCCCCCATGTGTCCATTCGGAGGTATTCCTTACCCATTTGCTTACCGTGTCCTTTCGCCCATTCAATAATCGTTTTTACATAATTTTTTCCCCGGTGCAGGGGGTGAGTGACAATGCGGTGTAAATACACCGAAGGATTCTTATTTTTTTCACCCCAGATATATGGATCATCATAGGCCGTTAGAAAAACGCAGGTGACCTGGTCATCTTCCATAATTTTCCACTGTCTTTTTTCGGCGATTTCTTTGAGCAACACGGCCGGGTCAAAATTCTGCCAGTGACGGTTTGATTTTTCCTGCTGGAGTTCCCTGCCCCAGTCATAGAACCGGAGGAGCGTCTCAATATCAGCAGGATTACTGTTGATAATTTGCATACCGTAAACTTATATAATTTGATCAAAAGAACACCCGCTGAACAGGCGTATTCATTTTTCATCACGGGAATAATAGAAAAGCCGCTGTAAACAGCGGCTCTCTTTTTATCAGGACAAGCAAACCTTAGAAACTAAAAGCTAAACGTGCAAACAGCCTTCTGCCGTTGCTTCCCATCTGTACAGCATCCCAGGCACCACCTGTTTCTGTATTATAAGCCCAGTCTTTGGCTCCTTTCACGACTCCAAAATCAGGATGTGTATTGAAAATATTATCAACTCCCGTATAAAAAGTAGTGGTCTTTGAAACCGGGAGGCTGATATAAAGATCCGTCACCAGTTTTCCGCCGTAATCATAGCGATCGGGTACATCTCCACTGCCATTATCAAGCGGTACTGTCGGGTTGATGCCCAGTCCATCCTGTCCATATCCCAGGAGGGTAACTTTTCCAAAATAAGTCAGCCTGGTGCCGAGATTTATTTTTTTCATCCCATATTCAAAATTCAGGGCCCCTTTCATTTTGGGAGCAGAGGCCAGGATAAATTTTTGTTCACGGTCACTTAAAAATGTCTGGCGTAAAAATTCAGAGCCACTGAGTTTTTCGGGTACATTGATTTCGTTGATCTTCATGCCCTGGAAATTACCGGTGAACAATGCCCGGATGCGGTTCTCTTTCACTTTCTTATTATAATCCACTACGATATCCACCCCGGTATTCGTTGTATTCACGGCATTGGCAAAGAATTGCGCAAGCGTTACATTCAGCGCAGCCATTTGTGCTCTCAGGCTGGGATCGAGGTCAGGATCGCTGCCATCAAATTGCCCGCTCAGCACGACACGGTCTTTGATCTTTGTCCAGTAACCATCCAGTGTTACATTCAGTTCAGCTGTTGCCTTCCAGGTGAAGCCGAGCCCGGCACTAACACTTTTTTCCTGGTTCAGTTCCGGTATGCCCGCGGCTTTGGCCAGCGAACTGTAATTCGGCGCAATTTTTACTTCGGCGATATTGCCCGCCTGTACTGTTGTAAAAGAAGAACTGAAATTGATCTGTTGTAAGGAAGGTGCCCTGAAACCTGTGCTGACAGAACCTCTTATATTAATATCGCCTGATGCTTTGTACCGGGTTGCCAGTTTATAATTATGCGTAAAGCCAAAATCATTGTAATCTTCAGCCCGCACTGCCAGGTTAATCAGCCATTCAGGCGTTGCATCATATTCAATATCCGCGTAAGCACCCCACACATGCCGTTTGGCATTTACTTCATCGGCAGGCTGGTAACCCGGGAACCCCTGGGCGCCTGTTGCTTTATCCCCCGTAGAGTAATTGGTGTAGGAGCCTTCCTCACCGGCATAGATCTTATAATTCTCATACCGGAACTCCGCACCTGCACCGAGGTTGAACCTGCTGGAAAACTCCCGGCTCAGGTTAAGGTTGGACGTGTTTTGCAAAAAAGAAAAACCCCCGTCATCAAAATGGGTTTGTGTGGCCCCGGAAGAAGCATTGAATGTTTTATCACCATAAAAATGGAAATTGTTTTTTCCCACCGTATTGCTAAGGTCCCAGTTCCAGTTATGGCAAACCCCTTTTAATCCATTCGTCACCGAAAAATCATTGATCTTGGTTTGAATATGCGGGCTGTACCATATTTCTCCATCACTCCCAACCCGCATAATCTCTTTTACAAAGATGAGGTCCCCGTTATTATCCGTGGGAAAGCGGTCGGGCCTTGCCGACCAGTTTCGGGTAAAGGCATAAGCATCGGATGATTTATGATTGGGTCCGCCGAAGGAATAGAAAGTAGTTTTCTTAACAGGAATTTCCAGGCTATAAAAAGCACCAACCGAATTCAGCCCGGCATCCCCATGACCACGACGGTAAATATCCAGGTACATCGCGTCATCATCCTCCAGGTAGTTCTCCGTTTTTAATGCCTGGCGGAATGTTTTACCCGTGGTCAGGGCTTCAAAAGTAAGGTTGATAAAACCGCCTTTCTTACCTATGGCCATTCCAAAATTTATATTGGCAGAAAAAGAATTGCCATCCACTTTCCCGGCATGCTCATAATCATACTGCAGGCTTTCTTCAAATGCCGTATTGAATTTGGGGTCATAATAACCAGCCCATCCCATGGACGCGGTTATTTTATTAATATTCTTTTTTGTGATCAGGTTGATAACGCCGGCAATAGCATCTGAGCCATACTGCGCCGAAGCGCCATCTCTTAATATTTCCACGCGGTCAATAGCAAAAGCAGGCAAGGCATTCAGATCAGTACCGGTATTGCCGCGGCCCCTTGTACCAAAAACAGCCACGAACGCCGTCTGGTGACGCCGCTTTCCATTTACCAGTACCAATGTCTGGTCTGGTCCCAGACCGCGCAGGGTGGCCAGGTCAACATGATCCGCGCCATCGCTTCCGCTTTGTTTGTTATAATTGAATGAAGGAGCAGCATAATTCAACACAGAACTGAGGTCCATCCTGGCCGTCGGGGCAGAGGCCTGCGCCACGTTGATCACATCAACCGGAGCCGTTGTTTCTGTTCTTACCCGGCCCAGCCGTCGTGTACCCAGCAATACAACCTGGTTTAATTCCCCGATAGCTCCTTCCAGTGTAATGGATATTTCGCTGCCGGCCGCAACTGTTTGTGTTTTATATCCAACCGAAGATATTTCCAGCTGATCACCGGCACTGCTTACTGTAAAACGGAATGTACCATCCGCCGCCGTGATCATTCCTTTACCGGTTTTTTTTGATTTTACCGAAACACCTGCCAGGGGCAAACCATTTTCATCGGTCACTTTACCACTCACGACCTGCTGGGCCATGACCAGGATGCCTGTCAATAGGAAGGACAGCAGAAAGAGTACCTTTTTCATAAAGCATGATTTGGTTGAATAATGATATAAATATAACAGGAAATTCATTCAAAGTGAAAAGGGAAAAGAGAGAGCAGGGTAAAGGAAAAGGCAGGGAGGCGGCATAAAAAAATCGGCGGTCTTTCACAGCGGAGCCTGGGTGATAAATGCTATTGAGCTGTTTGAGCCTTCAGTGCCTGCTTTATTTTTCCCGGGTATTGCTCCAAAGCTTTTTCCAGGCAATCCATTGCTGCATTTATGGCATCCAGGTTCAGCACATAAGCAAGGCGAACCTCATTCTTTCCTAACCCGGGTGTGCCATAAAAACCAGTGGCCGGGGCCAGCATCACCGTTTGATTATTATAGGAGAACTCTTCGAGTAGCCACTGGCAGAATTTATCGCAGTCATCAATAGGTAACCTCGCGATCGCGTAAAAAGCTCCACCGGGATTTGGACAAAAAACACCGGGCATTTCATTCAAACGTTTCACGAGTAAATTTCTACGCCGGAGGTATTCGGCTTTGGGGGCATCAAAATAATGATCCGGAAGATCTACTGCCGCTTCACCCATGATCTGAGCCAACCCGGGCGGACTCAGCCTGGCCTGTGCAAACTTCATGGCCGCATCATACACGGTTTTATTTTTGGTTACAAAAGCGCCCAGCCGGGCACCACAGGCACTGTACCTTTTTGAAATAGTATCCATCAGCACAACATGTTCCTCCAGACCCTTTAAATGCATGGCGCTGACATATTCACCATCGTAACAAAACTCACGGTATGCTTCATCACTGAACAGGTATAAATTATGTTTGATGCAGATATCCTTCAACGCCTCCATCTCTTCGCGGCTGTATAAGTACCCCGTCGGGTTATTAGGACTGCAGATGATAATAGCTTTTGTTTTTCCCGTAATTACTTTTTCAAAATCAGCAATAGGGGGCAGGGCAAAGCCCGTTGAGATTTGCGATGTAATCGGTACCACGTTCACCCCGGCCGCGCAGGCAAACCCGTTATAGTTGGCGTAGAAGGGTTCAGGAATAATCACTTCATCTCCCGGGTTCAGGCAGGTAAAGAATCCAAACATAATGGCCTCACTGCCGCCGGTGGTTATGATGATCTGGTCATACCTGATATCAATCCCCACTTTTTTATAATACTTTACCAGCTTGCGGCGATAGCTTTCATTTCCTGCGCTGTGACTGTATTCCAAGGTCTTAATATCAGCATGGCGGACTGCATCCAGTATGGCTGGCGGAG
>JANWIJ010000072.1 GCA_025449935.1 Chitinophagaceae bacterium | reverse complement strand
TAATACCGGCAAGAAGGTTTGCGCCGGGTATTCTTCCCAAAGCAAATAACTTTTCCCAATAGAATGCAGACAAAACAAAAAGCAGGGTCCACCATTCTGTAAAATATCCGGGGTTGGAACCGTTTTTAATGGCAAGGGCATTGTTGAGAATAAACAGGATGATGAGGGAAAAAACAGCAAACCGGGTAATGATGTTCCTGTCCTTTTGTAAAGCGGCTGTCATCCATAGAAAGAGTGGGATAAGAATAAGTCCAAACCGCAAATAAAAGTCGGGCAAAATAACGGTCCTGAACCAGCCCAGGCTGATCCCATTATCTATTCCCTGCACTACGTTTTTATAAAACAAACCTGTCCCGTTAATAAAATGAATGATGGAAATAAAGAGGAGTACCGTCAGAAAATAGAACCCGGCAAAAAGCGCAGTTGCCTTGTATTTCCTTTGCCAGATTAGCCAGGAACCGATGACAAGGGGTAAAACCAACCCTGATTGTTTGGTGAACAGTACTATGGCTGCTATGACCGCAGAGAGGATAAGCAACCGATTATTCTTTTCCTCTTTCCCGTTATTTGTTTTCTGCGTACACATAAATGCATACAGGGCAAGAAAAAACAGGAAGTGGTACAGGGAATCGGGCCGGGCAAAAGATGTGATTTCAAGGAAAATAAAAGCGAGGAAGGAGGCAATTAAACTGCGCTCCCGCGAAACTTCAAAAATGTTTTTCGCTACCCGGTAAACAATATGGATAAACGCGAGGTTGAAAACGAGTGAAACGATCCGGCCGGTGATAAAAACCGGGAGTATCTCATTTGGCCCGATACCCGATAACCTGGCGATCCCGGCAACGATATAATAATAAAGCGGGGCGTATTGGGCTATCGCATACGGCGGTTTTTCCGGATCAGTATAAAGTGGCTGACCATCCAGCAATCGTTGAATAAAATAAATAACATTCCCTTCCACCCCGCCGGCATCCGGGTGCTGAAAAAAAATTAACGCTACCCGGTATACCAGGCAGGCTAAGAAAACCATTCCTGCAAAGACCGCTGTGTTTCTTTCCGAAAATAGGCTGCCGAAAAACATAGTTTACAAACTATGCCTGTAATATAAATCAAATAGTATCAGCTGCAATAAGACTACTCCCCTGCACGCTTTAACCAATCGGTTTCGCCGGGAGAAAGCGGAACAAGGGCATACTTTCTTACCACGTTAATAGTTGCCTCGTCCAGGATATCCACTACATTCCTGTAGGAAGCCCCCGTTGAAGCTTTAATCAGCAACATGAGTTCGTTGTGTCCCGTATTTCTATTAACAGCATCAAGATCCCGCTGCCTGTTAGTTATTACTTTCCTGAGGCCGCGGGCAGAGTAGTCTGTTCTGAAAATAGCGGCTGTCTTTTTTGCCTTTTTCCATCCGCCCTGGTAATAATAGATCCTATCCTGTTTATCCAGCAGGAAAGTCAGGGTATTTGAATCGGCGAGTTCTGAAGGAGGCCCATCCACCGGCATAGCTAAATTCATCGAAGCAGGCCGCGTAAGTTCTGCTGTAACAACAAAAAAAGCAATCAGAAGGAACCCAAGATCCACCATGGGGGTCATATCAATAGCGGGACTGGATTTGGGTTTTTGGTTAATACCTGGCCTGTGTTTCCGGGCTGTTTGAAGATGATGATTGGTCATTTGTATTTTTCATTGTAGATGCTGCTGAGTATCAAATCCATAAGAAAGTCATTTAGATTCCTGACCAGTCTCATGTCAATCGGGTATCATTCTTGATACTTTTAGGTATAATTTTTTGCAATGAAAACAATTATCATCCCGACCGATTTTTCGCCAGTGGCGACAAATGCACTGCATTATGGAATTGATATGGCAATATCCACGCAGGCAGATATCTTGCTTTTCCATGCGTACCAGATACCCATCAGTTACACCGATGTTCCGCTGGTATTGGTTTCGGTAGAAGAATTGCAGAAAGGAGCAGAAGAAAGAATGGCCTTATTAAAAAAAGAAGTGGAGCATATCACTTCCGGCTCAATTAAAATATATACAAAAACCAGCCTGGGTAACACTGTAGATGAACTGGAAAATTTATGTTCGGAAGTAAAACCCTTTGCCGTAGTCATGGGGACCAAAGGCCATTCGGGGCTTGACAGGGTATTGTTTGGGAGTACAACCCTCACAGCCATCCGCCATCTTTCATGGCCCGTGATATGTGTTCCACCGGGAAAAATATTTGGCACCGGTATTAAGAAAATCGGGTTGGCCTGTGATTTTAAAGATGTTCAAACAACACCGGCCCACCTCATAAAGGAATTCCTGGCTGCTTTTAATGCTGAGTTACATATTTTGAATGTAGATCATGAAGACCGGCATTTTAAACCCGGTACGCCGGAGCAATCTGCCTTATTGCACACGTTATTCAGCGAGTTTAAACCTGCATACCATTTTATAGAACATGCAGACGTGGAAGACGGTATCAATGAATTTGCTGAAAAGAATAACCTTGACCTCATCATCACCATTCCCAAAAAACATAAATTACTGGAAGGAATTTTTAAACCCAGCTCTACCAAACAGCTGGTTTTTGAAGCGCATATCCCGGTGATGTGTGTGCATGAATAGCGATGCTGAAAAGACTTCTTCATTACTCAACCAGCACGAACGCTGCCCAGTAATAGGGAGGATATTTTCTTCTCATTTCACCCTGGGCCTGGTAAAAAGAGGCTGAAATGGATTTACCACCCAGCCAGTAAGAATAAAAAGAAGTCATAAGCTCCACTGTTTCTTTATCCGGCACCTGCCAGAGGCTGACCAGCATTTTATTAACCCCGGCCATTTTAAACGACCTTTGTAAACCAAAAACGCCTTCACTGCCCTGTATATCTCCAAGTCCTGTCTCGCAGGCACTCAAAGAAACCAATGCGGTTCGGCTTAAATTCAGCTGGGCAATTTCATATGCAGTCGCTACACCATCCTCCACACCTTCAACGGGTTTTTTTCCGCTCCAGGCATAATTACCACCGGCTAAAATCAAACCACTGCGGAGAAGGGGATCGTCTGCCAGGGAATAACTGAAAGCCTGGTCTGGCCTGGCATTGATTAATTGTTTATCCGGCTCAGGCAGAAAGAAACCATGTGTAGCGATATGCATAACATGCGGCGACCGGCCCCCGAATGCTTTCAGGTTTTCTTCAGAAGCTTCCGCTTTTGTAAACATGCTTGTCTGGATATTGTTCTGCAAGAAAAGATCATTGATGATCTTTATTTCTTCTGCAGTGCCGGGCAACTCCTGCCAGAGCCAGCCACGGGTTCCCCTATCCGCCGGAATAGTACTGGAGAGGAATTGGCTCTTCCGTTGCCTGGATATGGCTGAACTGTCCATTGTAAAACTGGGGTTGCCAAACAAAACAATATCCCCGGGCTTCATAAAATCTTCCTGCACACGCAGGGCTATTTGCCGGGTACTTACATATTGCTGCAACTGGTATTTATCAATCAAGAGCTGATCAGGTCCACAGGGAAGGGCATGAAAAGCGATCCCGTACAACTTGCCTGCCGGTGAATAGGATATCTTTTTTATTCCTTCCAGGTATCGTTCCAGTGGTTGCCAAACCAGCATAAACAAACTATCTCCGGGTGTAGGTTTGATTTTTTTTACCGAATCAATTCCTGTGTAAAGATTCCTTGCCAATACGGTCGCGGTTTTCCCTTTCCGGCTATAAAGTTTTTCCAGTTGTTTTTCTTCAAAAAGCCTGACAAAGGTTGGAATGCTGTCTTTTTTCCGGAGTATGTATGCCGCATAGATAACGCTGTCGGTCCAGTTGCTTTTGTATAGCCTGAAGCGGACAAATTCTATCGCAGCTTCATCTGTATCCAGGCTGTTGCTCACATTTTCGGCTGATACTTTCAGTGCCTGTTGCTGGTTTCGGAAAACGGAGGAGCGGCGGTTCAGTTCTTTTTCCAGTGATTCAGTTTCTTCCTCGGTCCTTTTTAATCCAGGCATCCGGCTGCTGAGCGGCAGGGCGTATTGTTTGGTCAGTAAGACCTTATTGCTTTGCCAGGCGTTAAATATTCTTTGTATAGTAGTGTCCTTCATATTCCTGACGGATTCGAGCATATTGCGGGTATCTGAAAGCGATACGGATTTGAATCCGAGCTGCAGGTTGTAACAGCTTTTTATCAGGGCCGGTGAAGCGGCGGGGTAGTTATATAAAAAACTATTGTTTGATTCTGTGATGACAAAATTATAATTGAGATAGTTACCCTTTTCCTTTTCTGAAAGTATTGTGAATGTGTTCAACATATTCTGCAATACCAGTTTGCTGCTGGTTAGCAGGTATGGCTCGCCTTTGGCATATTGACGCATATTTGAATATAGCAGGGCCAGGTCATTTTCAGAATCGGCACAAAGAGGGTGTGAAGGACCAAGAATTTTTTTCCTGAGGTCAATAGCCTGTTTATATAAAAGCTCCGCCTGCTCATACTGTGCCTGGCTTTTCCGGTACAGGGCGGCGAGGTTGTTTATACTTGTCGCGTAATTAGGGTGGTTTTCACCCAGCACATTTTTCCAGGTGTTCTTGGCCTGTACGATCAACACTTCCGATTTCTTATACTGCCCCATTTTGGCATACATACTGGCCAGGTTATTCAGACTCATCGCATAGTCGGGGTGCGTTTCACCAAATAATCGTTTCCTGATCTCTTTGGATTGATTGTACAGCGGTTCAGCTTTTTGATATTGTTCCAGCCCTTCGTATAAGGACGCCAGGTTATTCAGGCACATGGCATAATCGGCACCCGACTCGCCCTCTGTCCTCTTCCATATGTCCCGGGCCTGGATGAAAAGCGGCTCGGCTTTTCCCGATTGACCCATTTCCAGGTAAAGCGTACCCAGGTTGTTCAGGCTGGTCGCATAGGAATGATGATTCTCCCCGTAGACTTTTTTCCGTATTTCCCTGGCCTGTATATACAAGGGCTCCGCTTTTTGGTATTGGCCGGTAGAATGATACAGGGCTGCCAGGTTATTGAGGCTGTAGGTATAAGCCGAATCGTTTTCCCCGAATAGCTGCTTTGTGATATCCTTTGATAGAATCATGATGGGTTCTGCTTTATAATAGAGACCCATGTCATTGTATAAATTGGCCAGGTTATTCAGGCAGGTGGAATAGTGCTGTTCTTTTTCGGGATCAGAAGAATTCTTATGCAGCTCGCAAAGTTGTATGTATAAGGGTTCAGCTTTATCGTAGCGGAATGTTTTTGAGTAACTGTAGGCCTGGACGGTTAGCATACCACGGTAAAACATGTTATCCCGCCCCATGATCTTTTCGATCTCAGCTACTGCCTTTTCTGCCAGGGGGATTGCTTTTTCATATTCTCCTTTTTGAAACAACTGACCGGCTTCCAGCACCAGGTCGGTCAGGTCCTGCGACCTGGCCTGCAGGGAAAAAAAGAAAATGCATGAAACCAGGATGAATTTCATAGCAGGGTTTGGTTGATTGGTACCGTTAATTTACACAATCTTTTCTGCTATGACCTGGTAAAAAGAATGTTGAAATCACTCCACCAGCACAAATGCCGCCCAGTAAAAAGGAGGATATTTTTTCCGCATATCCGCCTGTGCCTGTGCAAGGGCATCGTTAATCGTTTTTCCCCTTAGCCAATAACCATAAAAGCTGGTCATGAGTTCGACCGTTTCCTTATCGGGAACTTTCCAAAGACTTACAATCATTTTTTTTACTCCCGCCATTTTGAATGCCCTTTGCAAACCAAACACGCCTTCACTTCCTTTTACATCACCCAGGGCCGTTTCACAGGCGCTGAGCACAACCAGCTCCGTGTTACTTAGATTAAGTTGTGAGATTTCGTATGCCGTGGCGATGCCATCCTCCACTCCCCCAACAGGCGTTTTACCACTCCAGGCATAATTGCCACCGGAAAGAATGAGACCGCTTCTCAACAAAGGGTCATTTGCAAGCGTGTAGGTATTCTGGCCGCCGGATACATTTTGCTTTTGGTTTTCATCGGGTTCAGGAAGAAAGAAACCATGTGTGGCGATATGCAATATTTGCGGGGAGTTGCCGCTAAGAGCTTTCAGTTTTTCTTCAGTCGCTTTTGCTTTAACAAATGATTCGGTGGTAATTTTATGCCTGTCAAATAACACTCTGATTTTGTTAACTTCTTCTGCCGTACCCGGCAAATTGGGCCATGAGTTGCCATAAATACCTCTTGTTGATGGAATATATACTGCGCCCAACTGACCACTATCCGGTCGTTTTCGATCTTTCAAAACCGCCAGCTCCAGGCTGTCCATTGAAAACCTTGCATCGCCGAATAAAACTAAATTTTCCGGCCTGACATCCCCGTTTTCCTTTTTCAGAGCCACCTGCCGGGTGCTGGTATATTGATTCAATTGATACTTATCTATTAATAAGTTGGTACCATCTACAGGTAGTGCATGAAAAGCGATACCATACAGCTTACCGGCGGGGGAGTAAGAAATTTTCCGTATTCCTTTCAGGTATGGTTCCAGTGGTTGCCAGATTAGTTTATACAGCTCCTGGCCATGGGAAGAAGCTGGCTTATTGCCGGCGCCGGGCATCCTGTACAAACTGCTAACCATGGCAGCTGATGTTTTACCCGCACCGCTCAAAATACTTTCAAGTTCTTTTTCTTCAAATAATGGAATAAACTGTGGGGCCACATCATCTTTTTTCAAAAGGCTTGCGGCGTATAAAACATTTATCGTGTCGTTGTTTCCCCGGTACCTGAACCGGATAAACTCTACAGCAGCTTCATCCTGACCCAGTTTTTTTTGAACATCAGGAACAGAAACATTGAAGGTTGACTGGAGGTTTCGGAACGTAGCGGATATACGATAAAGCTCCTTTTCGATTTTCTCTGCCCCGGCCTCTACGCTATCCAAATTCTTTATCCTTTGTGTAACCGGTAACGCATATTGCCTGGCCAGCATATTTTTTTCAGTCTGCCAAAGCACATATAGATGCCGGAGTGAAGTATCGCTGGTATTTTGCAGCGCCTCGAGCCTGATTCTTGAATCTGCCAGGCTGACCGCTTTTAAGTAAAGTTGCAGGTTGTAGCTATTAATTTGAGCAGCCGGGGATGCAAGGGGATATTTGGACAAAAGATTTCCATTGTCGTCTATCAGCAGAATATTTCGGGCCAGGTAATTTATTCTTTCTTTTTCAGACAAGGTTGTAAAAATTCTTCTGGCATTTTGCAGGATGATACCCGAAGACTGGAGCAATACTGGTTCGGCTTTCGCATATTGCCCCATTATCATATAAAGTTTAGCTCTTTCATTCAGGCTGCCTGCAAAAGATGGATGATTTTCGCCCAGTAACTTTCCGAAAATTTCTCCTGATTCTTTGAATAATGAATCGGCCTTTCCGTACTTTTTAACTAAACCCTGCATTCCTGCCAAATTGAAAAGACTTTGCGCCAAACCAATATTAATACCTGCTGATGATTTTTTTTGAATTTCAATTGCTTTGAGGTAAAATGGTTCTGCTTTTTCAAAGTAACCCAACGCAGTATACAAGATCGATAGATTACTTAGCGCACTGGCATAATCCGGGTGCCATTCACCCAGTATTTTTTTCCATATCGCTGCTGCCTGGACCATCAGCATTTCGGCATTTTCAAATTTTGCAAGACTTTTGTATAAATAGGCCAGGCTGTTCAGGCAAGCGGCATATTCCTGGGAATTCTCTCCCAACACCCGCTTGAGAATATCCCTGCCTTCTGCCAGTAAAGGCTCTGCTTTTTCAAACTGACCTAAAATAATATAGTAATTGGCGAGATTATTCAGGCTTTGCACATATTCCGGGTGATCCGTTCCGAAAACTTTTCGCCTGATGTCCAGCGCCTGGCGGTACATGGGTTCCACTTCTTCATAGCGCCCCATGGTCACATATAATTCTGCCACGTTATTCAGGCTCTGGGCATAGAGCGGGTGATTTTTGCCTAACTGCTTTTCCCGGATATTTTTCGCCCGAAGTAACAATGGTTCAGCTTTCTGGTAAAAGGTCAACTTATCATATAGCACTGCCAGGTTGTTCAGGCAGTTTCCCACATCAGCGTGGTCTTCTCCGAGGGTTTTTACCAGGATTTCCGTGCCTTGTATAAATAGCTTCTCCGCTTTTTCATACTTATCAAGGTCTTTGTACAAAATAGCCAGGTTAATAAGGCTTCGTCCATATTCAGGATGGGCTTCACCCAGTATTTTTTTCCGTGCCTCAATGACCTGCAGGTGCAATTTTTCTGCTTCGCTGTACTTCCCAATGTCTTTATACAACGCTGCCAGGTTATTCAGTGTAACAAGATACTCCGGGTGATTTTCTCCGAATATTTTCTTACGTAAATCTTTGGCGAGAAGATACATTGATTCGGCCTTTTCATATTTGCCGGTATAGTAATACAAAACGCCCATTATATTTACCGACCCCGCATAAACAAGATGCAATTCACCCGAATCCCTTTTGGCAATTTCCATTGCCTTCTCAGCAATGGGGATAGCGGTTTGGTATTCTCCTTGTTGTATATGCTTCATCACCTGCTTATAAAGATCCATCCAGTTTTGGGAAAACGCGGAAGACCCCAGCAGGAATAATAGCGCAGACAGGAATACTTTTCTCACGGTGAAAAAAATGGTGTTCTAGGAAGTTACACTTTATAATTTGATGCCTGCACAGGTAATCAATATAATTCTGATGGGAGGCTGAAGTGAACTTATTCGCTGATAAGATTAACTCCACCAGCACACTGCCGCCCATTAAAAAGGGAGAAATTTTTTTCCCAGTGTCAGTCACGCCTGGATAAGGGCTATGTTAATTGCCTGACACTTCACCCGGTAATTATAATAATAAGAAGTAATGGGTTCTACTGTCTCTTTGGGGGTTCTGTTGGATTTTTAAGAAAGTCAGCGATACCGGTATATCCCCTCTGCGTGGCAAGATTGAGTGCCGTGGCGCCATTATTGGCAGCAGCATTCAGTTCCGCTTTATTTTGCCAGAGAAAAATGACCATTTCAAGGCTATTATGCACAACAGCATACATTAACGGGGCAACGCCGTTATTATCCTTAAGGTTAACATCGGCACCGTTTTTTACCAGCAGGGTGGCGACATCAAATTTTGCATTTTGCATCGCGTAACTTAAGGGGGTTCCCCTGTCCGGAGTATGATTCGCATTCACGTTGGCGCCTTTTTTTATCAGGTATTCTGTTACGGCCGTGTGCCCGTTTGATCCCGCCCATTGCAAAGCCGTCCAGCCTGCATCCGATTTTGCTTCAGGATCATACTCCTTGTCTTCAAGATCAATTTTACTGGTTTCCACCAGGAATTTCAGGATATCCAGCTTGCCTTCCCCGGCTGCAATTCCAAGGAGGTTTCCATAATAACCGGTTTTTTCTGCATTCAGGTAAATTACGCCTTTCTTCTTAGCATCCGCCCCTTTGCTAACCAGGTATTGAACGGCCGGCAGATCAGATTTATAGGCTGCCCACATTAAGACAGTTGCCTGGTTACTGTCGGTGGCATTTACATTCGCTCCTTTTGCTACAAGCTGTTTCACCGCGGCAAGGTCATTGTCTTTAACGGCAGTGAAAAGTTTCTCGGTCTCTGCTTGTGTAAATCCCGCTATAGATATGAGGATTAATGCCGGTACCAGGATGATGCGTTTCATAAAGAAGTTTAGTTGGTGTATTGGAAAGTTAAGGCATTATTATGATTCATTCAATACCCCGCAATGGGTATATAAAAAAACACATGAAAGTTTTTTTGCATGCCCTGCCGGAATAATAAAGCCTAAAACTCCGCGCTTCCCGGTGTCCGGGGAAAAGCAATTACATCGCGGATATTCGTCATCCCGGTTACAAACTGGACCATCCTTTCAAACCCAAGCCCAAACCCCGCATGGGGAACGGTACCGAAGCGTCTTGTATCCAGGTACCACCAGAGTTCTTCCTCGGGAATATGCATGTCCTTCATGCGGCTGAGTAATTTTTCGAACCGTTCCTCCCGCTGTGATCCCCCCACAATCTCCCCGATCCCCGGAGCAAGGATATCCATGGCGGCCACCGTTTTCCCGTCTTCGTTCTGCCGCATGTAAAAGGCTTTTATTTCCTTGGGGTAATTGGAAAGTATGACCGGTTTTTTAAAATGCTTCTCTACCAGGTATCTTTCATGCTCGCTCTGCAGGTCCATGCCCCAGCCGGTAATAGGATATTGGAATTTCTTTTTCTTGTTATAGTTGCTTTCTCTTAAAATATCAATCGCTTCCGTATAAGTGATGCGTTCAAAATCATTGTTAAGTACAAATTCCAGTTTTTCAATCAGCCCTAATTCTCCCCGCTTTTCCTGGGGTAATTGTTTTTCTTCTTCGGCTAATCGTTGTGCCAGGAACTCCAGGTCTTCCCGGTTATTATCCATAGCATATCTAATGATATACCGGATAAACTCTTCAGCCAGGTTCATATTATCCTCCAGGTCTGAGAACGCCATTTCCGGTTCTATCATCCAGAATTCGGCCAGGTGTCTTGTCGTATTGCTGTTCTCCGCCCGGAACGTGGGGCCAAAAGTATAAATATCACCAAATGCGGTTGCACCCAGTTCTCCTTCCAGTTGACCGCTAACCGTCAGGTTGGTGGCCTTTCCGAAAAAATCTTCCGCGAAATTTACGGCGCCTTCTTCATTCCGGGGTGTATCGTCAAATGGCAACGTGGTTACTTTAAACATTTCGCCGGCCCCTTCCGCATCGCTGGCAGTAATGATAGGTGTATGCATGTAGACAAATCCCTTATCATTAAAAAATTTATGAATAGCAAATGCCAGTGCATGACGGACACGGAACACCGAACCAAATGTATTGGTGCGAAAACGCAGGTGAGCAATCTCGCGTAAAAATTCAAGGCTGTGTTTCTTGGGTTGCAATGGATAGATCTCTGCATCGCTGTCGCCCAGTATTTCAATCCGGGTGGCGTTCAGGTCCATTCTTTGCCCTTTGCCCAATGAAGGAACAACAGTGCCGGTTACTTTCAGGGAAGCAGATGTGGTGATTCGTTTCAAAAAATCATCGTCCTGGCTTCCAAGCGTCACCACCACCTGTATATTATTATTGGTGCTGCCGTCGTTCAGCGCTATAAACTGGTTGTTGCGGAAAGTTCGTACCCAACCCATTACCGTTACTTCCTGTCCTGCCGGTTCCTGTGCCAGCAGTTCTTTAATCCTGGTCCTTTTGTTAAACATTTTGATTTTTTGAGAGCAGCAAAGGTAAGATTCATCAGCGAACGCTGCGTTTCCCGGGTGGGATTGCTTTATGCTCCCATCTCCCTTGCACACAGCGTGTTGGACAAGAAATTTTTGGTTTTGACAAAATCGGCGTATACTTGCAGCGGAAAGAGGCTGATAAAACATAGTTCTCCCAAGTATTTAGCTCACATTTACCCGCCAATTTCATTCAACAATAAACTCAAAATTTTCAGATTCTAAGATTGGTGACTGCGAGTCGTGATTAACCTCAAGATTTTTGTATGTATGACATTCTCCAACTGAACGATATGCTCGTTCCTGAGTTGCTTGACATTGCTGAGCAGCTCAAAATACCCAACGCCAAAAAACTCGGTAAACAGGACCTGGTATATAAGATCCTGGATAGCCAGGCCATTGCCGGCTCGAAAGGCGCCAAACCCAGCGAAGATGGGAAACGTAAACGCATTATTAAGACCAGCACCGGTATCAGCAGTGAAGAAGCTGTGGTAGAAAGTGGCGGTGAAGAAAAAATAATTACTAAAAGAGTCCATATGCCTCCAAAAAAAGAAGACAAAATACCGGTAGTAAAAAGAACCCGTAAAAAACCGGATGAGAAAGAAGTGATCACTGAGGATGTTGCTGACATGCAGCCAACCGAAACAGAGTCGGAGATAGAAAATAAAACAGAAGAAAGCCGGTTAGCCCAGGTGATTCTTAATGAAGGCAATCAGCAGTCGGCAGAAAACCCATCCGGTGCGGGGCAAAATAAATTTTATCCTCCCCGCCGTGACCAGCAATTCAATATTGAATTTGATGGAGTAATACTAAGCGAAGGTGTTCTTGAAATGATGCCTGACGGGTATGGTTTTCTACGTTCTTCGGATTATAATTACCTGTCCTCTCCTGATGATGTATATGTTTCTCCTTCACAGATCAAGCTGTTTGGTTTGAAAACAGGTGATACCGTGCATGGTGCTGTTCGTCCGCCCAAAGAAGGAGAGAAATATTTTGCGTTACTGAAAGTAGATACCATCAATGGCAAAAGTCCTGAAGAAGTAAGGGACCGTGTACCTTTTGATTATCTTACTCCGTTGTTCCCCTTTGAGAAATTAAATCTCTTTACAACACCTTCCGATTATTCAACACGTATCATGGACCTGTTTACACCGATCGGTAAAGGTCAGCGGGGATTGATCGTGGCACAGCCAAAAACAGGTAAGACCATGCTGCTGAAAGCGGTGGCGAATGCTATAGCTGAGAATCACCCGGAGTGTTACCTGATGGTGGTGCTGGTGGATGAACGCCCGGAAGAGGTGACCGATATGGAAAGAAGCATCCGGGGTGAAGTGATCGCTTCTACTTTTGATGAACCGGCTGAAAAACACGTAAAGGTTTCCACGATTGCTTTACAAAAAGCAAAACGGCTGGTCGAGTGCGGTCATGATGTGGTGATATTATTAGACTCCATCACCCGTCTGGCAAGGGCACACAATACCGTTGCCCCAGCTTCGGGTAAGGTGTTGTCCGGCGGTGTGGAAGCGAATGCCATGCAGAAACCGAAACAATTTTTCGGCGCGGCCCGCAAGATCGAAGGTGGTGGATCATTAACGATTATTGCAACAGCCCTGGTTGATACCGGCAGTAAAATGGATGAAGTGATCTTTGAAGAATTCAAAGGAACCGGAAATATGGAATTGCAGCTTGACCGGAAACTCTCCAACAAACGGATCTACCCGGCTATCGATCTTACGGCATCTTCTACCCGGCGCGATGACCTGTTGCTGGACAAGGATGTATTACAGCGAATGAACCTGCTGAGGGTTTACCTGACTGATATGAATACCGAGGAAGCGATGCGGGAATTGCAGAACCGGATGAAGGGAACCAAGAACAATGAAGAGTTTTTGGCGAGCATGAACCGTTGATTACAGGGTTTGAAACAGTATGGATATTATAAGTAAAAGGCTGGTGCAAAACACTGCCTTTTTTTATTTTTGACCGTTCCATGGGTATAGAAAAAATAGATATTAAACAATTTCTTGAGATGGCAAAGCAGCATCCTGTCATGGATGTCCGTTCCCCCGGCGAGTATAAACATGGGCATATTCCAGGCGCACACAATCTCCCCTTATTTTCCGATGAAGAAAGAAAAGTTGTCGGAACAACCTACAAACAGGAAAGCCGCGAAAAAGCAATTAAAACCGGCCTGGACTTCTTTGGTGTAAAAATGAAAAAAATGGTAGAGGAGGCTGAGTCAATCGTTACCATCCAGGACTCCGCCATTCATCCGGGGCCACGGATTGTTCTCGTCCATTGCTGGAGAGGAGGAATGCGGAGTGCGGGCGTAGCCTGGCTGCTGGACCTTTATGGATTTAAAGTTTATACCCTCACTGGCGGCTACAAGAAATTCCGTCATTATGTTTTAAATACATTCCGTTCTCCTCATTCTTTCAATGTGCTGGGCGGATATACGGGTTCCGGAAAAACTGAATTGCTCAAAGAGCTTGAAAAGAAAGGCGAATTGATAATAGATCTGGAAGAAATTGCAGGGCATAAGGGTTCGGCATTTGGAAATATTGGTATGCCGGCACAGCCCACACAGGAAATGTTTGAAAATTTACTGGGTGCAGAATTGAGTAAAAAATCCTCTTTACCGGGTCCTTCAGCCATCTGGCTCGAGGATGAAAGCCAGCGAATCGGGTTGGTAAATATTCCCCATGACCTGTGGAAATCTATGAGAGAGTCGAAGTTGTATTTCCTGGATATCCCTTTTGAAGAAAGAATAAGACACCTGGTACTGGAATACGGCAACCTGGACCGGTTAAAGATGATTGAAGCCATCGGCCGGATAAGTCAAAAATTGGGCAATTTGAACGCAAAAACAGCCATTTTACTCCTAAATGAGGGCAAAATCAGCGAAAGTTTCGAGATTTTACTGAAATACTACGACAAGTATTATTTGAAAGGATTACACAATCGGGAAGGGGTAAATTCGTTATTACATACTGTAGTTTGTAAATCCGTAACCCCTGAAAATGCCAGCCTTCTTGCAACCCAAACTGAATACCAAACTTAAAAGCCTTAGTCTCCTGGCTTTTTTCCTGCTATTCCCTCTTTTCTTCTTTGCCCAAAGTCTTACCGGTTTATGGGTGGGCACTTTAAGTAATGACAGCAGTACGGTCAGGAAAGACCAGTCATTTGAGATCGTTTTGACGGAATACAGGGGCAAGGTATATGGCTATTCCCGGAGCGAGTTCATTGTAAATGATACGTTGTACTATATTGTAAAAAGAGTGAAAGGTATCATCGAGGGTGACAGATGCGAAGTGAGCGACGACGAGATCATTTCTTATAATTTCCGTGGAAAGCTGGATAAAGGAATAAAAGTTACCAGCACATTTCTCCGCAACCAAACTGACAGTACCTGGTACCTGGCTGGTACCTGGAAAACAAATGCGACAAAGAAATATTATGCCGTCACCGGTAAAGTTGATCTTTCCGTAGAAAAAGACCTGAACGCCTCCAAAATTTTCCCTCACCTCGAGGAGCTCAACCTGGCTGACAAAGTAGCTTTCTATAAGGAAAGAAAGGAAAGTATCCCGGTAGTAAAAGTAGTCAGCCCCGAAAATACAATCGCAGCTGTTGCAAAAAGTCCTGCAGCTGATCAACTCAAAAACAATACGGAAAGCCTGGCAGTTAAACCGCAGACCAGCAAGCAACGGACCGATGTAGACCCGGCAATTGCTGCAACAATCACGGATACAAAAAAAACAGGGCCGCCTTTACCGATAGCCGAAACACGGGAAGAGACCGCGAGGACGGAAGATGAAAAGCCTGACGCAGTAAAAAAACCAGTTACTGATTTACCAAAATCAACGACGAAGCCTGTTACGGCCAATACTGTTGCGGTGAACACCCGGCCGGCCGAAAAAATCCAGGCGAATAACACGATGACTGAACAACAAGTAAGTGAACTAAAGAAAAATGATCCTGTGACCGCGCGGAACGAAATAAAACCTGAAAGCCGCGGAAAAACTGTTCTTAAAAATGATACTTTAAGTAATATAGCTGGGCAAAAACCTTCCTTTACCAAACAACCGCCAGCAAAAAATAATACGGAAGCGAAGAATACGGTCTCCAATCCCGGCCCACAAAAAACAACGGCCGTATCCGGCAGCGAAGACATAGCCAGTACGGTCCCGGTCAAATCGAATACAACCCCGGTTCCAGGTACAGACAAAAATGATGTTGCAAACAAAACGGTAGCTATAGCTGTAAAGCCCGAAGCTATGAAAGCGGATATAACCGAAAATGCCGCTGTGGTCGAAGGAAGGAAATCTGAATTCACCCAGGAGGTGAATTTTAAAGGAGACAGTCTTGTTATCTCTCTTTATGATAATGGGGTGATAGACGGTGATACGGTGAGTGTGTTTATGAATGGGGAAGTGATTCTTGCCAAACAAGGGTTAAAAGCCAGTGCCATTAAAAAAACCATTTACCTGAAGCCGGGCAAAGACGATGAGTTCACGCTGGTGCTGTTCGCGGAAAACCTTGGACAATATCCTCCTAATACAGGCTTACTGGTGGTTCGTGACGGGAATGATGTTTACAATCTCCGTTTCAGTGCCGACTACCAGAAGAATGCCGGCGTAGTATTCAGAAGAAAGAAATAGTTTTCCCGAGATTTGCTGAATGATTCAAGACTCAGGGCTTGTAAACACAAGTCCCATAAAACTCACCCAATATTCCCGTGGTGCCGGCTGCGGCTGTAAGATTGCCCCCCGGGTTTTAGATGAAATTTTAAAAAGCGGCCTGGTTTTACCCAACAACAACAAATTACTGGTAGGTTATCACAGCAAAGATGATGCAGCCGTGTATGATCTCGGAAATGGCATGGCCCTGGTATCGACGACCGATTTCTTTATGCCGGTTGTGGATGATGCCTTCGATTTTGGAAGAATTGCAGCTGCCAACTCCATCAGCGATGTGTATGCAATGGGCGGGAAGCCCCTGGTGGCGATTGCCATACTGGGCTGGCCGGTAGAAAAAATGCCTGTTGAGCTGGCGCAAAAAGTTATTGAAGGCGGAAGAAGCATTTGCCACGAAGCGGGTATTCCACTAGCCGGGGGACACAGCATAGATTCGACTGAACCAATTTTTGGATTGGCAGTAACAGGAATTGTACCGGTTGATCATTTAAAGAAGAATAACACCGCACAGGAGGGAGATTATATATTCATCACAAAACCGCTTGGCGTTGGTATTCTATCTACTGCCCAGAAAAGGGGGTTGTTGAAAGAAGAACACCTGGCCGTAATGATCGGGCAGATGACCGCACTTAACAAAGTCGGGGAAGAACTGGGGAAGCTGGAAGCTGTAACTGCCATGACCGATGTTACCGGTTTTGGTTTGCTGGGTCACCTGATCGAAATGGCGGAGGGGAGCGGGCTGAGTTCAGAAATATATTATGACAAAATACCCGTCGCTGCCGGAGTGAAAGATTACATCAGCCAGCGCATTTTCCCCGATGCCACCACCCGAAACTGGAGCAGCTACAGCGATAAAGTAAAATTTGAAAAAGGGGTGAATGTAATGGAAGCTTTTACACTTCTACCCGATCCGCAGACGAACGGGGGGCTACTGGTCAGTGTAAAGCCAGCTAACATCGGGGAGGTGAAAGAAATTTTGCAAAAGGAAAATATGGAACTTCACACGGAGCCTGTAGGGCGCATGATAAATAAGAATGAAAAAATTGTTACGGTGAAGCCCTAGATCTTTTTTCTAAGAATATTTCGGCCATCATACATCTTACGCTGCCGCCTTCAACTTCCTCGATTACGGGTACGGCAATGGGCAGCAGCCTGGCATAGGCTTCCAGCATTTCGATTTGCTCTTTTCTTAATGAATCATAAGCAGTTTGGCTGAGCACCAGGAATTTCTCTTCTTTCCTGTTCTTCAGTTCCAGCATGTTTCCTGCAAACCGGTGCATCTGGTCACGGGAGATAGCAATAATGGCATGACCGGTGGACTCAAGTAATTGTCTTACTGCAATCAGCTCCCATTCTTCCTCAATCGCTTCTTCACATAACACACAAAAGCTTTCTCCCAGCGCCATCACCACATTCGTGTGATAAACAGGTTGGCCATTCTTATCGGTTGCCAAAAATACAATGGCCTGGTAGCTGTTGGTAGCGGCAAATTTTTCGAGTACCGAAAGATTGGTTCTTTCGGAGACCGACGCATAAATCATTTTGTGCTCATGGTCGATCACCATGCTGCCGGTTCCTTCTAAAAATCTTCCCTCCACTTCATATTCGCTCCAGTCCTGCACATCCCGGATGATAAATTCTTCTGACAATTTTTGCAGGATATCATCTCTTTTTTCTGCGCGGCGGTTGCGTGCATACATCGGGAAAACCGCAATAATTCCTGCCGGGGAAGTGCTGAGCCAGTTGTTGGGGAAAATAGCGTCTGGTTTTGGGGGTTCCACGGTATCTTCTATCACCCATACGTCGATTTCATGAGATTGCAATACGTTAACCATGTTGTCAAATTCTGCCAATGCCTTTTGCTGGAGTTTGTCTTTTTGGATGGCAGGATTCGATTGGAAATAATTGTTGGCCGCGGTTTCTTCATTGAAACCAAAGGCGGCCGGCCGAACCATCAATATAGTAGCTGCGATGGGCAGTGTGTGTGTTTTGGCGGAATGCAGATTTACACTATTCAGGCCCCTCTACCCGGACCCGTGAATCCTAAAATCAGCTTTCGGTGATTGCATCAATTTTTTTTGCCAGTTTTCGGTCCTTCTCTGTTACAATGTCTCCAGCATCATGTGTGCTTAACCACAATTCGACCGTATTATAAACATTGGTCCATAAAGGATGGTGATCCATTTTTTCCGCCTCAATAGCCACCCTTGTCATAAACGCAAATGCCTCGCTGAAATTCCTGAACTGGAATTTTTTATACAGCTTATTATTTTTTTCTTCCCACATGACGATGATTTTAACTTAAAAAACCAGGTTTTCCTTGTTCTTAATTTTCTCCGCTTTCAGCTCAACCACCAGTTGCACATTGTTGATGGCTTTGATGGTGTGAATAGTCTGCTGCAATGATTCATCAGAAACCTCGTCGCCTTTCATCAGCCATAAAAAATCAAGATGCCGGAATTCCGGTAACAGGTATTCGCCGTCAAACTGGTTGTTGTACACATAATGGGTTAATGAACCGGCTGGTTCATTGTATTCATAGACGGCGAAAAAATAGTTTCGCTTTTTATTGGTTCGCTGTATCTCGATATCATTGATCCGGAAATCCATCCCCAGTGAACTGTTCAGGTGCCAGCAAAACTGGTAATCCTTCACGGGCGCCATGATGCCAAGCAGCCGGGCGTCTTCAAAAAAGCTCCCGATCATTTCCTTATTATCCAGCAATAATTTTGTACTGCGTTCTGCCATAATAATATCCTGCCTGGCAGGCTTTTTACAAATTACATCTTAAAATTCAACGATTGCTTCCAGGGTCTCATTTCCTCTTTTGAATTTTACATTGGCCCTGTCTCCCTTTTTAAATTTCCCCAACGCCTGCATGTAGGTTTCGAGTGAAGAAATGCTGTTGCCGCCCAATTCGGTAATAATATCTCCTGCTTTCAACCCGGCCTTTTGCGCCGGCTTGCCTTCCGTAACCCCATCGGCCCTGACACCCGTACCTGCATAAGTATAATCCGGCATGATACCCATGGAAACACTAAATCTTGCAGAGGTAGTTGTCTGCGATTCCCTTGTTTTCAAAAAAGCCAGTTTGCCCCTGTCATTCAATGATTCAACCAGGTTATATATATGCATAATAATCGCCTGTTCCCCGGCATAATTAATTTTATCCGCATCATCAGTTGGTTTATGATAGTCTGTGTGCAGTCCCGTAAAGAAAAAAAGCACGGGAATATCTTTCCGGTAAAAAGAGGTATGGTCGCTGGGGCCGGTGCCACTGCTGTCTTTCTTGAATTGCAGGTCCTGTCTTTTCCCGGTTAAAGCTGGTGCCAGATAATATTCGCTCCAGGCAGGCGATGTTCCATAGCCGCCAACGGTTACCGCTTTGGAACTGTCATTCAGCCGGCCAACCATATCCATATTAATCATGTAATTCACCTGCTTCAGATCGATAGTGGGATTTTCGGTAAAATATTTTGATCCGAACAATCCCAGCTCTTCCCCGGAAAAAGCAATAAACAGATAATTGTTATTCCTGGCTTTTGAAGATTTTAATTTTCGGGCCAGTTCAATCAATGCCGATGTCCCGCTGGCATTATCATCCGCACCATTATGGATCATGGCCTGTTCAGCATTCCTCAGCATGGAATTCCCGTCTTCCCCGTAACCCAGGTGATCAAAATGCGCGCCCAGTATCACCGTAGTTGCCGCCCTGTTATCAATGTACCCAATGACATTGTAACCGATCCTGTTTTTCTGACCAATACTTACCCGCAGTTTTATGTTCAGGCTCGCTGCTTTATCGTTAAAATATTTTTGCGCTGCTGCTTTCGCTACATACAGCACCGGGATAGTGAGCTGCTCTGACCGGTCTTTTCCCTCGAACACCAGCTTATCATCAATCGCTGAGCTGTTATACAGAATGACCGCCGAGGCACCCCTGTCTTTTGATTTTTTTGAATTGATCCGGATATAGTCGTGGAGATCGAAGTGTGGATTGGTTTTATTTTCTTCCAGTGTTTCTTTCAGGTCAAAAAACCATGGCATTTCAGCCTCCTGCACCGCGATTGCCGGCAATGCTTCCAGGCTCATATCCGGGCTGTAGGGAAATGGGAAAAATTCCTTCCCCGTTTCCAGCCTGTTGCCGTTTATGACCAGTTCTGTAAGCGGGTCTATTTTTTTGCCGTCATTTACAAGAAATGATTGCGTATAATATTCGGTTCCTTTTGGCAAAATGCCATATGTCCTGAACTGGCTGACAATATAATCTACTGCCAATTGCTCTCCCGGGGTTCCGGTCCTTCTTCCTTCTAACTTATCGTCGGACAGGTACTGTATATGTCTTTTCAGGTTATTCAGCGTTTCTGTATCCGCTTTGGGGATTTGCTTTGACGGGGAGCAGGTGGCAAGGCCTATTCCCAGGAAAAAAAGCTTACCAAATAAGGTCTTTTTAGAAAAAAAGAAAGAAACCATAGCTGTCAGGTTAGTAGAGGCAAAGGTATTGACCGGTTTTGTTTTTTGTCCTTTGAACAAAACATATTTCGGTAATTATTTCCAGATCAGGGTGCTTAAAAATCGCAATTCGTAAGGCGCTTAATGGCTTCAACTCTATTTTTGCTGACTTGCCTTATACAGGCACGGGCTTACCTGCGTGAAAGAAAAACGTTTACATATTGCCCTGGTTGGTAATCCTAACAGCGGAAAAAGCTCCCTTTTTAATTGCCTCACCGGGCTAAACCAACAGGTGGGAAATTTCCCGGGTGTGACCGTCGATAAGAAAACCGGCACCACCTCGTTATCTGCAACGGTGACCGCACAGGTAATTGACCTGCCCGGGAGCTACAGTTTATACCCAAAGCGCATGGACGAATGGGTGAGCTATAAAGTTTTATTGAACCAGGATAAGGATATTAAAGCGGACGTGGTAGTGGCCATCGCGGATGCCAGTAACCTGAAACGGAACCTTCTTTTTTGTACGCAGATCATTGATTTGAAAATCCCGGTGGTAATTGCTTTGACGATGATGGATCTCGCTAACCGGAAAGGTATTAAAATTGATATCCCTGCATTGGAAAGAGAGTTGGGTGTTCCGGTTGTAGCGGTGAACCCGAGAAAGAATAAGGGAGTTACCCAGCTCAGGAAAGCCATCGAACAAACAGCACAGCATTTGTATCAGTCGCCGGCCAGGGATTTTATTGATAATAAATCGTTGGCAGAAACTTCCATTGAAGAAGTAAAAAAACATTTCCCCCACCTGAGCGATTATGCTGCCATCCATTATCTCATCAACCATGAATCATTTGGGATGGATGAAGTGATGCAGCAAAAAATAGAGCAGATAGAACTGAAAAACAACTTTATTCCCACCAAAACACAGGCGGAAGAGATCTTGCAGCGTTATAGCCGCATACGTTTCATCATGCAACAAACGGTATCTGAACCGGATCCGTTGCAGAAAACTTTGTTTACAGAAAAACTGGACGATATATTATTGCACCGGGTTTGGGGGTATATGATCCTGCTGGCTGTGTTATTCCTTCTTTTTCAAAGTGTTTTTTGGCTGGCCCAGCACCCGATGGACTGGATCGACCTCGGTTTCGCAAAACTCAGCCAGTCACTTTCTCTCTCCCTGCCAGACAACCGGTGGACTGATTTATTAATAAATGGAGTGATTGCCGGCCTCAGCGGCATCCTGGTTTTTGTACCCCAGATTATGATCCTGTTCGGCCTGATAACCCTGCTGGAAGATACCGGCTATATGGCCCGTATCAGTTTTTTATCTGACCGGCTGATGCGAACCGTCGGGTTAAATGGAAAGAGTGTGATGCCGATGATCAGTGGGTTTGCCTGCGCGGTGCCCGCTATCATGAGTGCCAGGAATATTGAGAACAGGAAAGAAAGACTGCTCACCATTTTAGTGACTCCCCTGATGAGTTGTTCGGCAAGACTACCGGTTTATACCATTTTAATCGGCCTGGTGATTCCCAAAACATATTTACTTGGTTTTTTAGGCGTGCAGGGTCTTGTTATGATGGGCCTGTACCTGCTGGGGCTGATCATGGCATTGATCGTGTCCTATGTAGCCAAGTGGTTTATTAAAATCAAGGAAAAGAGTTTTTTCATTCTTGAACTGCCCACTTACCGTTCGCCAAGATGGAATAATATATTTCCTACAATGATTAGCAAGGCCCGGATATTCGTTATGGATGCCGGGAAAGTGATCATGGTGATAAGTTTAATTTTATGGGCCCTTTGTTCTTTTGGACCCGGAAACAGTATGCAAAAAGTTTCACAGCACTATGAACAATTAAAATCACAACCCGGTGCAAATCCACAGCAGCTGAATAAAGAATACCAGACAGCTAAACTGGAAACTTCCTATGCAGGTATAATGGGAAAAACCATCGAACCGGCTATTGCTCCTTTAGGTTTTGACTGGAAAATCGGGATTGCCCTGATTACTTCCTTTGCTGCGCGGGAGGTCTTTGTGGGAACGATGGCTACCCTGTACAGTGTGGGAGACGAAGACGAAGGAAGCCTGTTGCTGAAACAAAAAATGAAAGCCGCCACAAGGCCAGACGGGAAACCGGTCTTTAACCTGGCATCGGGCTTATCATTGATGATATTCTATGTATTCGCCATGCAATGCATGAGCACACTGGCCGTGGTTAAAAGGGAAACTAAGACATGGAAATGGCCGCTGATCCAGCTTCTCTACATGACAGGGTTGGCCTATTTGATGAGTTTGCTGACCTATGCCCTCTTTAAGTAATCTATTGTCCCGCGAAGCTGGCGTAATAATAAAACCAGTGGTCCAGTATAATGGCTTTATTGGCCAGGACCAACATCCCGGTTCTTTTCCTTTTGTGAAATGCCATATAGCCGGTAAACCCTCCCGTCATCCCATTGTGCCAGGCGAATCCATGATAACCCATAATACGTGACAGGAAGTTCTTCTTATAATGCCAGCCCAGCCCCATTCCCCCGCTTCTTAATTCCTGCGTATTCAGCACCGCGGCCGAAACAGCTGTATCATAATATCCCATATGAAGCTGGAGAAACTTCAGCATGTCATTGCTGGTTGATAGAAACGAACCGGCCCCATCCAGCATTTCGCCTGTCCAGTAAGGGGTTACAGCGTTTTTAGACGTGTGCCCCGTGGCTATGTTTGTATCTGATTTGAAGCGATTCAATGTTCCCGTTCTTTTCATCTTTACTTCGTTGAACAAGTATGTATCAGTTATCTTATCAAAAGGTTCATTGAAAATTATTTTTACTATCTCCGCGAGGATTCCATAGCCAAAATTGGAATACCTGTACGTCCCGGGTTTTCGCAAGCCATCGGGTTGTGCTAAATATTCCTGCAGGTCTGATTTTTCTATTTCTTCATATGGGTTACCGGTGTCCTCCATGCGCTTGATAAATGTGGATGGAATACGGGGCAGTCCGGAACTATGCGTAAGGATACCGGCAACTTTTACCTGGTCAAGGATAGGGTTTACTGCGTATGTGCTTTCCAGGTAATAGCGGATGCTTTTCCGGGGATCAATAATACCTTTTGCTTCAAGCACGGCAAATAGGGATGCAGTGATGGGTTTTGATAGTGACCCGGTTTCAAAAAGGGTTTCATTATTTACAAGCTCGCCGTTGTCCAGGGAAAGAGTCCCGCCACAGAATTGTTCGATAGCGTCTCCTGCTATTAAAAAGGCGCTGAAACCGCAGAGCTTGTCAGCACCTGCATATTTTTTAAACTTCTCCCGGATCTTTTTAAGGTTATCCGCGGTCATGCTTTTTAATTAACTGAGGGGTTCCAGGCAAGACCCGGTTCAAAATAATTCCATAATAAAGCAGAGAGTTTCCTGGCCAGTGTCCAGGCTTCATTCGTATGCGTCCAGCTGGTATCCTTATTGTTCTTGGTAAAAATGCAAAAAACATAGGGACTTCCCGGCGCATTAACCAGTAACACTTCGCTGCGCACGGCGTTTACACAGCCGTTTTTACTGAACACCTCTACAGTCGGCGGAACCTGGGAGATCGCTTCATTTTCATCCCAGTAATTGCGGCCAAGACAACGCATCATTCTTTCACAGGCAGCAGCAGAAAAGACTTCATTCCGGTAGATCTTTTCAAACAGCATCCCCATTTCTCTTGGAGTTGTCTGCCCCCATCCGTACTGGGTCCTGTTATTTTCGCGACCGGAAGTTCTGGAATTTACCCGGGTATCCTTAAATCCAAGGCTGTCAAGAATTTCATTGATGCGGGTTCCCTTGCCGGCCAGGCTTTGCAACCACAGACTGGCTGTATTATCGCTGGTGGTCAGCATCAGCATGATTATTTTTTTAAGTAAGATTTTCTCGCCGTTTTTGAATGATCCCAGGATATCAACGCCCTCATACAATAATGAATCTGTGTAAACCAACGCGGAGTCGTATTGCAGCTCCTGTTTTTGGATTTTATCCATAATGCCCACCAGTATCGGCACTTTCACAATGCTGGCCGTGGGAAAAACGGTGTCGGCATTAATAGTCACGGTCCTTCCCGTTTTCAGGTTCTTTACATAAATACCTATTTCTCCCTTAAACCCGGTGATGGCTTCCTGCAGTTTTAGCTGGAGCCGTTTATCTGGTTTTTGCGACTGTGCAGCTATTGCTGTAAAAAGCAATATCAATAACAACTTGGTCTTCCTCATATTAATTATTTTGTATTGGGATAGTCAATAACCAGGTTACAAAATGCTTTGATACCGGTTTTCATGCCGCTTTCATCCACATAAAAATCGGCCGTGTGATGCGGTGGTGCTTTTTTGGGGTCTTTGCCTTTCTGCATACCCCCCAGGTAAAAAAAGAATGCCGGGGCTTTTGTACCGTAGTAAGAAAAATCTTCCGCCCCGGTTACCCATTCCCTTTCCGAAACGTTTTTTTCTCCTGCAGCCGATTGCAGGGATGGAATCATTTTTTTTACCAGTTCGGGCGTATTATACGTTACCAGTGTTTTTGTATCAACCGTTACTTCCACGGTTGCGCCGGAGGCTTCTGCGATCTTGGTTGCTGTCCATTTTATTCGTTCATGCACCTGTTGCTGCATCACATTGTCGAGTGTTCTTATCGTACCATCCAGGATACATTCTTCCGGTATAATATTGTTTCTTACTCCCCCATGAATTTTTCCAACTGTAATGACAACAGGCGCCTTTGTCAATTCGGATTGCCGGCTTACGATGGTTTGCAGGCCCTGTATGATCTGTGCTGATATTTGAATAGGGTCAATTCCTTTCCACGGTTGTGAGCCATGGCTCCCTTTTCCTTTTACTTTTATGGTGAACCAATCGGATGAAGCCATAAAAGCTCCTGATTTATATTCTATTCTCCCAACTTCGATATCCGATTCAATGTGGAGGCCGAAAATCGCTTCTACGGAAGGGTTTTCCATAACGCCCTCTTTCACCATTAGTGCGGCACCCCCTTCCTCGCCTTCCGGCGGACCCTCTTCTGCTGGCTGGAAAATAAATTTTACTGTTCCTTTTAAATCACTTTTTATCGCCGAGAGTATTTCTGCAGCACTCATGAGCATCGCCACGTGTGCATCATGACCACAGGCGTGCATCACCCCCACTTCCTGTCCATTATACCTCGCCTTTACTTTTGAAGCAAAGGGAATATTTACCCGTTCCACAACCGGCAACGCATCCATATCTGCCCGCAAGGCAACGCAGGGGCCGGGTTTGCCTCCACGGAGAATGCCAACCACTCCCGTCTTTGCTACCCCCTCCTTTACTTCCATCCCCAGTTTCCGTAAATGGTCGGCAACGAGCCTGGCCGTCCGGTATTCGTTGTTACCCAGTTCCGGGTGTTCGTGTATGTCTCTTCTCCAGGCAATACATTTTGTTTCTATTTTATCTGCTGCCTGCGAAATTTTTTCTTTTAACCTGGCCACTTCATTCTGTGCCTGCAGGGTCGTGGTTAAAAGGGCAACGAAAAATATTATCAGGACTGGTTTCATGTGTATTTTTTTATGAATTTACCGAAAAGGGGTTTTGCTTAATCAATTACTCCTTTGTTGATTTTATTTATATTTAAACTCCAATGCTGCTTCGCCATATTCCATTCTTAAAAGCTGTTTTGCTTCATAGTGTTACTGCCTCTGGCGGTCCACAGGCACATTTGGGGATGATGATGAAAACCTTTGTTCACCAGCGACCATACGTAACGGAAGAAGAATTACTGGAATATAATGCTTTTTGCCAGTTATTGCCGGGAGCATCCTCCACCCAGACACTTACATTAATTGGTTATAAAAGAGGGGGGGTTATCCTCGCTGTTTTAACACTGCTGATATGGATTTTACCCGCCTGCCTGCTAATGGGCGCTTTATCTTTTTTGCTTCAATACATCGATAAAAGACAACTGGGCACTGATATTTTTAAATTTATTCCCCCGATGGCGGCAGGTTTCCTGGCCTATGCTGCTTTTACAGCTTTTCCGCTGGCCGTAAAGAATACCATCACCTGGATTATCATGATAGTTGGAACAGCTGTCACTTATTTTTTATTCGGTCAACCCTGGGTAATCCCCGCATTAATCATCGCCGGTGGTGTGTGTACCAACCTGAGCCGTAAACGGATTCCACAGGTCGAACAGAAACCGAGGAAAATAAAGTGGTGGAATTTCTGGCTGTTTGGGATCATCTTTATTGCGGCCGGTATTATCAGTGAACTGGCCCGCAAAGATGAATGGCCCAACCGGAAGCCGATTAATCTTTTTGAAAACACATACCGGATGGGCAGTCTTGTTTTCGGAGGGGGGCAGGTGCTGATGCCCATGATGTATGAACAATGGAGTATACGGCCGGAAGCCATCAAAGAAAAAAATCCCAACGCTGTGCAGATAGACGAAAATGATATGTATACGGCGATGGGAATTGTTAGGGCGGTACCTGGACCTGTTTTTTCTATTGCCGCCTTTGCCGGGGGGATGGCCCTGAAAGATATGGGCCCTGAAATGCAGGTAATCGGTTGTTTTATTGGTATGATTGCAATTTTTCTGCCGAGCGCCCTGTTGGTCCTCTTTTTTTTTCCAATCTGGAATAACCTTAAAAAATACGCGGCGGTCTATCGTTCGCTGGAAGGAATTAATGCGGCTGTTGTGGGTATTATGATTGCCTCCACCTTTTATATCATGAAGGATATTTCTTTTTCAGAATTTAAGCCCGTCAGCACCACCATCAATGTAATTGTTATTTTGGGAACATTCTTACTACTGAATTATACAAAGATCGCAGCACCATTAATTGTATTGGGCTGCCTCCTGCTGGGTTTTATTTTCTGATCTTATTTCCTGTAATAACCGCCTTTTTCTATTTCCTCCCGCACAGCCTCTGTAACCAGGTAGCGGATTGATTTTCCTTCTTTCACATACTTACGGATTTGTGTAGCCGAAAGTTGAAGCAAGGGTGCCTCCACGATGGTCAGGTTCGCATTGACCCCGTTTTCCATTTCAAAGCCCGGGCGCCGGTAAACATAGATGGGATGGTTCTTTACTATCACTCCGTAATTTTTCCATTGGTTGAGGTTTTGAAAACTGTCACTTCCCATAATGATGCAAAACGCATGTTCCGGGTGCTTCTCTTTCAGGTAAGCCAGCGTGTTGGTCGTATAGGAGGGTTTTGGTAAGCTAAATTCTATATCGGAGGCTTTCATCCGGTTATCGTTTTCAATAGCCAGCTTCACGAGGTGAAGCCGGTGATATTCGTTCAACAGGTTTGAGGAGGTTTTGAATGGATTCTGGGGAGAGACAATGAACCAGATTTTTTCGATATCGGTTTCATTCAAAATATGATTGGCAATAATAAGATGTGCAACATGAACCGGGTTAAAGGAGCCAAAATATAGACCGATTTTCATTTAACAAATTGATAATCAATAATTTAATTCAACCAAGATATGCTCCGCCTCATTGAGCCTGAGGCTTAGATGATATCCTGAAACGCTTATTGAAATGGGATCTCCAAGGGGCGCAATTTGTTCCAGGAGGATCTTCTCCCCCGGCAAACATCCCATTTCCATCAGCTTTAAAAAGATCTCATTACTGTTGAATTCTTTAATTATACCTTCCTGGCCGGGTTTCAATTCAGATAATCTCACAATCATTCGACAAAACTACCCTTGTTAGTTTGTTTTTGTTTACGAATTTTGAAATTATGCCTCTTTCTTCTTCAAAATCAAAAGTTTGCTTCTTTTTTCAAAATGTAAAAGTTAGCCTGACTAACCGAACGCAGTTAAAGAAAAACATCCAGGTGATCTTTAAAAAAGAAGGGAAAAGGCTTAAATCCTTGAATTATATATTCTGCACTGATGCCGCCCTTCTTGAAATTAACCGACAGTTCCTCGACCATGATTTCTACACAGACATTATCACTTTCGACCTTTCCGGTTCACCCGAAATCGAAGCTGAAGTCTATATCAGCATTGACAGGGTAAGGGAAAATGCGCGGGAACTTCAATATTCTTTTAAATCTGAGCTTTCCCGGGTCATTTTTCATGGCGCCTTACACCTTTGCGGCTACGGCGACAAAAACAAGAATGATAGACAGCTGATGAGAATCAAGGAAGATTTTTATCTCCAATATTTCCCAAAATAATGTTCCACGTGAAATGATCAACTACCGTTCCATGTGAAACATGATGTGAGCTTTTTCGGACTTACCTTTGCCAACTTATGTTTCCAGATTATGATATAATAGTGGTAGGAGCTGGGCATGCTGGTTGTGAGGCGGCGGCCGCGGCGGCAAATCTTGGTTCCCGTACCTTGTTGATAACCATGAATATGCAGACTATTGCTCAAATGAGCTGTAATCCTGCAATGGGTGGGATTGCTAAAGGACAGATTGTGAGAGAGATAGATGCAATGGGTGGTTATTCAGGAATTGTAACCGACCAGTCGCTAATACAATTCAGAATGCTCAACAGGAGCAAGGGTCCCGCCATGTGGAGCCCCAGGGCGCAAAATGACAGGATGCTTTTCTCTATCAAATGGCGGGAAATGCTGGAGAATACTCCCAATCTCGATTTTTACCAGGATATGGTAAAAGGTTTACTGGTAAAGGACGGCATATGTTCAGGTGTGATAACCGGCTTGGGGCATGAGATAAATGCAAAAGCGGTTGTTCTGACCAATGGAACTTTTCTAAATGGTATTGTCCACATAGGAGAGAAGAATTTTGGAGGCGGGAGAATGGCGGAGAAAGCCGCAACGGGACTAACGGAACAATTGGTTTCTCTGGGTTTCGAAAGCGATCGTTTAAAAACGGGAACTCCTCCCCGTATTGATGGGCGGAGCCTGGATTATTCAAAAATGGAAGAACAGCCTGGAGATGAAGAGATAGTAGGTTTTTCCTACCTGGATACTGAAAAGCCAAAGAAACAAAGAAGTTGCTGGATCACTTATACCAACCAAACAGTACATGATATCTTAAAAACAGGATTTGACCGTAGTCCCATGTTCGGTGGAAGGATTGATGGAGTAGGACCCCGGTACTGCCCGAGTATTGAAGACAAAATCAACCGCTTTGCAGAACGGGAACGACACCAATTATTTATAGAACCAGAAGGCTGGAACACGGTAGAGATCTATGTCAATGGTTTTTCCACCTCGCTGCCCGAAGAAGTTCAATACGAAGCTCTTCGTAATATAGTTGGCTTTGAGAATGCAAAAATGTTCCGCCCGGGATATGCAATCGAATATGATTTTTTTCCCCCGACGCAATTGAAGTATTCCCTTGAAACCAAGCGTCTCCAGAATTTATTTTTTGCCGGGCAGATCAATGGAACTACCGGGTATGAAGAAGCTGCCTGCCAGGGATTGATGGCAGGTATCAATGCAAATCAAAAAATTAGAAATCTTGACCCGCTCATTCTAAAAAGGAGCGAAGCCTATATTGGTGTTTTGATTGATGACCTGATCAGTAAAGGAACAGACGAACCTTACCGCATGTTTACCTCGAGAGCCGAGTTCAGAACCTTGCTCCGGCAGGACAATGCTGATCTGCGACTGACAGAATTAAGTTACCGGCTTGGACTTGCTTCCCAGGAAAGAATGGATAAGGTCATAGAAAAAAGATCTGATGTAGAGAAGATAAAGGCGATCATCAGTGAAATGGCGGTTGAACCCGGAGAAATAAATCCATATTTCTCTTCGATCAATTCTTCCCTGATTACAGAGAAGCAAAAGGCACAGAAGATATTATTGCGCCCGGATGTGGGCTTGCCTGCATTTACAGATGCCCTCCCCAGGCTCAAAGAGGAATTAAAAACTTTTTCAAAAAACTCCCTTGAGCAAGCTTCCATACAGGTAAAATATGACGTGTACATTGAAAAGGAGAAAGAACTGGTGCAACGTATGAGCCAGCTGGAGGAGCTGGAAATCCCGGAAACTTTCGATTATAAAAAGATTGCCTCCCTTGGCAATGAGGCCCGGGAAAAGCTCACCCGGATACAACCACGGACCCTTGGGCAGGCCAGCCGAATTTCGGGAATCAACCCCAGCGATGTCCAGATACTGATGGTCTTTATGGGCAGGTGAGCATTCCCAAAAGCCTCAACCTGGCAAGCGCAACCTGCATGACCAGATCCCGGGTATTTTCCGGAATCTTTTCGCTGAATTGGATTAACGCCGTTCAGCACCGGGATTAATATATTATAAGCTTTTGCTATTCATCAGAACCGCGGTTGAAGTATGGATATTCCCGTTTCATTCATTTCGGTACACGCCGGGTTGAGCAAATAATTACCTTTATAAAAACAAACCGATATGAAAAAGTTTTTCCTCTTTTTCTACGCTGCTGTCATTGCACTCTTATCCTTCGTTCATACAGCTACTGCCCAACAATATAAGATCCGCCAGGTAAATGAGATATCCGGTATGAAATCCGAATCAACCGTATATGTAAAAGGGATGCGTAAAAGAACAGAAAGTGCCGGCCTGATGGGTATGAGCACTCCTACAACCATTGAACAGTGCGACCTGCAACGGACGATCAAGATCAATGATAAGAAGAAACTTTATTTTATTGAACCATTTTCAAAAGAAACAGATGAAGTGATAGATGAAGATGCAAAACCTGTAACCCCCGCGAAAAACAAAACGGTTCCTGCGAAAGAGAATAGCACAACCCGTAAAGGCGGGGTAATTACCATGTGGTACAGCATTACCGATACCGGCGAGCGTAAAAAAATGCATGGATTAACCGCACGACATATCTGGACCTATAATAAGATGAAACCCTCCGCTGATGCCTGTAGCATGAAGGATAGTTTTATCATCAAAACAGATGGCTGGTACATTGACCTGCCCCAGTTTAATTGCCCGGTTACTTACCGTCCTGCAACCAGCACCCAGGCAACCTATAGTAAGCCCGAGTGCCAGGACCGTTATGTAACCCGTAGAAGCGGGAAGGGGAAGCTGGGCTTTCCATTAACAGAAACCCGCACCATCATTATGGGTGGAAAAGGTGCACAGACCAGTGAATTTACCACCTCGCTTGAAACCCTGGAGTTCTCAACTGCAAAATTAGACTCCATGCTTTTTGAAATTCCCCCGGGGTATACGCTGGCTCAGAGCGAAGATGAGCTGCAGGATAAATTTGATGTAAATGCCATGGTAAACCAGTACAAGAATCAAAACAATAATAACGACAAGAACAATACTGACCCGACCGAACAGAAAAAACCGGGGATGATCCGGATTGGTGTATTGGCGCCCGGTGGCGATGGTCTTGGCGATGTTTCCTCCCTGCAGCAATACCTGGCCGGCACGCTAAATAATGGAACTGTGGAAGCCATCGCGGTTACCGATGAGGAAGATGCAAGAAAAAATAATTGTGACTATTCCCTTACCACCGAATTTACAAAGATCAAACAGGCAAGCAAGGTAGGCGGCTTGCTGAAAGCCATAAAGAATACAGATCCCAATGCGGCCAGCTCATTTAATATGGAGGCAACGCTTACCCTGAAAAAGTTAGCTGATGGTTCTGTGAAAGTTCAGCCCAATGTAAGTGGAAAATATGACGGCAAAGTAGATGATGCAGCCAGGAAAGCGCTTGATGACGGAAGCAAGCAGGTGTTACGGGGTCTGAGGTAAGAAGAATGTTGTCAGGCTTCCTGTTTAAGCACCTTTTCTCTTATAGTAAGCGAGTTGGCCGCCAGGCCGGAAATCTCGCCGCGGCATTGCGTACTTCCGCAACGGCATTGGAATGGTTCCATGTTTTCATCCAGGAACTCAGCATAATCCAAGGTAAGTTCTTCACCTGCTGAAATATTTTTAACCGCTAAAACATTCAGCCCGTCGAAGGCGGTATTCGGGTCACAGCTGTGATTTTGCGGCGCCCATTCAGAGGGGTCCTCATCCCACAATATGAAAAGCTCTTCGCTTACCGGGTAGGCATAACGCCGGAAATGCATTTTTTCATCCTCGTTCCAGTTCTTTTCAACAAATCTTTTGGTAATGATTCGTTGCGCCCGGCCTTCTCCTTTAAAAATAGTTTCCCCATCTTTTATTTTCCGGCTGGCATAAATTCCATAACCCGCAATAGAATTCCCTTTCATAACGAAAGGCTTTTTACCTCTTTGGTGACGGGCGATCCCTTCCGAAATAATATGTTTTAAGAACCCGGCCTGGCCAATACCGTCATGTTTCAGGATATAATCCGCGGAACCTTCAAACCCATCCGTGTAAAAGACCGAACAGGTAAAATTGATCTCCAGGAAATAAATCTCTTTTTTTTCGTTTATTCTGAAATCAAGCCTGCCATAACCTACACCGTTAAATCCTTTGAAGATCTTTTCCGTGGCAGCCCTGAGTTGCTGATCCAAAACGGGATCATCACAGGGCACATTGCAATCCGGATGAAGTTCGGATGTTTTTAAGGCATATGTTTTGAATTCCCTTCCCTCGGGGAATAAATATTCCACCGGGCGAAAAACAGTACAGCTGTGTATATCCTTATCGGCAGCTACCAGGACCGTAAACTCTCTCCCTTCAATATATTCTTCAACCAGCAAGGGCCCGTACTCTTCCAGGATACTGATACATTTTTGCTGCAGCTCTATTTTATTATGCACCAGCGAATGTTCATCCACTCCCAGGCTATCCCCCGCTTTGGCAGGCTTTACAAAAAGTGGAAAGGCCAAATGCTTAACCGCTTCTTCCACATCCTTCAACTCTTGGATGATCACATAGCCCGGGGTTTTCACTCCTTCGCAATAAGCGAGGTATTTCATCAATTCCTTTGGAGGATCATAGAGCTTTGTAGTGGGCCCCGTGAAAGGAAGGTTTAACAGTTCTAATGTATAGATGACATCAATGCTGGGTACTTCCCATTCGAGGTAACCTTCGCAGAGGTTGACAAAAATATCATACCCCTGCCGGCCGAGTTCCTTGAGTTGCTTGTAGGTGGTAAGTTTATTAAGAAATACATTGTGTACTTCTGTACCGGGCAATAATGCTGATAAATCCCGGGGTGGGTCGTAGTTTTTATAATCTACGCCGGTAGTCGAATAATCCGGTTGCAGTACACAAACTTTCATGACACACTAAGGTAATAACAGAACCTATATAAAGTACACGGTTACTTACTTAACCGTAACGGTTTTTTAGATTTTAAATTCTTTGCTTTTTTGCCGGAGACAGGCTTGATCATACTTCTGCGTAAGGCGTCTTTCAATATTTCGGCAATAATTTCTGTAAATGAAATGCCCGATACCTTCAAAATGGCCCCGATAGAAGTATAGTCTTCATCCTCGCTTAGTCCACACTGGGCATTTACTTCCAGCATATACAATTTCCCGGTGACTGCGTCCTGGCGGATATCAATCCGTGTATAACCCTTTCCACCACAGGACCGATAGGCATCCAGGCTCAATTGCTTCAGCGCTGGGACCAGGGATGGCTCCACAGACCGGTATTCATAAAAATTCTCGTTTGCCGGCATCGGTGATTCTTCTTCATAAATTTCCCAAAGACGGTCAAAGGATAAAAATTTCTCGGCTTCCGGTAAGGACTGGTGAAAAACTCTTTCTACCGGTTCATATACCCGGCAATTATCCGGGTCGTCAGCAGACCCTGTGATAAAGGTGGTAAATTCAGGGCCGGTAATAAATTGTTCGGCAAACAGGCCATCCGCCAACAGGTTCCATCCATGGTAGCCCTTATATATTTCTTCCACTCTGTTTGCAAGCTCTTCTTCTGTATGCACTACGTTTTTAACTGAAACACCCATACTCCCGCCGGACACTGCTGGTTTGATAATAACAGGTGTACCGACTCTTTTGCAGATTCCCTTTATGGATCCCTTTTTTTCAGTGATCACTCTCCAGTTCCCGGTAGGAACCCCGGCTTTATCAAAAGCCTTCTTCATAGGAATCTTGGAAGTTGTTATAGTATAAAAATGCTTGTCAGACCCGGTATATATAAGTCCATACTTCTCCAGCTCATGTATAACAGACAGACCGGGAGTGCCATTTACCTCGTCCCCGTCGCACAGGTTTAATACCAGGGGTGTTTTACCATTTGCACTGATGGCAATGGAACGGATTATATCCTTGTAATTATCGAGTGTAACCGGCTGCCATTTCCATTCAGCTTTCAGTTCCTGGAATACCCCGGTATACTCTTTTATACTTTGGGTAAAATCATAATAGTGTTGGATGTTGGGGTCATCAGATTCCAGGTGAGGCGCAAGTACCCAGACTGTATAGGGTTTCAATAACCGGGTGGCTTCAGGTATTTTCATCACAATCACGCTACTTTTCTGGCCGCACGTTTGGCCAGTTGTTGTTGAATAAAATCAGTAAAACGGTATTTATCCTTTGCTTCCTTGGATAGAAACGCCGCACCTTTTATCTCCCCGATACAAACGGGGCTTCCGCAATAGCAATTAAACGTTTGTGTCATCTTCCACTCGGTCGACGGATAAAAAAAGGTCATTTCTTCCTGCTGCTGCACTTCCCTTAATGCTACCAGCTGCATCGAGGATGTATCAAAGAAAACATTCGGATCACAACTGTGATTGATATACTGCAGGAATTCAGGTTGCAGGGTAATGTGTTTGCGGGTACCCACCTGTACGGTGAGGTAAGTGGGCTCAGCAGAAATAGTACCGGCCGAAAAACTGGCGATCACTTCACCCGCCTGATAGGGGCGGAGCGCAAATAATGAGTTTTGCCGGTTGGATAATTTTTGACGCACTTCGGCGATTTCATGATTGCTTATAGTAAGATAAGCAGGGTTAATAAGGGTTGACATAATGGGTTAATAAGTATTGATATGAAAAGATATATATAAACTTTAATGTAACAAATCTATTATCGTTAAATGTGAATAATTAAGGTTAGATGCTTAATAACATTCAACAACCGATCAATAGTCATTCATCATTTATCCATCTATAGTTACTGATAATTCATTGCTGTTATCCATGACCCCTTCATATACTAACAGCCGGTAGCAAACATTTATCCTATAAAAAAAGGCCACCCCATGGGGACGACCTCTTAACAACTATTCGTTTCACTATCTATTCGGCTGTCTTAGCTCCCAGCAACAGCAACTCATTCACCTGGATCTCGGTAATGTATTTCTTATTGCCGGCTTTATTACTATAACTACGGTTAATGAGCTTGCCTTCAATCACGACTTCTTTTCCTTTGGTCAGGAACTTTTCGGCGATCTCGGCTACTTTACCCCATGCCACCAGGTTATGCCACTGCGTTTCGGTTATCTTCTCGCCTTTGGCGTTACGATAGTTTTCACTGGTGGCTACGCTGAACCGGGCCATCTTTTTGCCGCTTTCCAATGTTTTTACTTCGGGAGCGTTGCCCAGGTTACCAATTAATTGAACTTTGTTTTTTAATGCGTACATCGTTTTAAGTTTTGTGCCCGGCTATGGTCGCCGTGACGGTTTTAAATTTTGTTATCCCAGCCAGCCGGTGACGTCATTTCCGGTTGACAACGCAAAGATGAATGGACAGGTAGGCGAAGCCGGTTTTTAACCCTTTACTTACGGATGTAGCCGTTTGTAAGCGGTTGTACGTAAACAATAAATGACTAACTTATGGGTTGAAATCCTTGCCTGCACTATGCCACAGCCCAAAACAGCTATAAAAACCTGCCTAGCGTGTGATAAGCCGTTAAAAGGACGCTCAGACAAAAAATTCTGTGATGATTATTGCCGCAATAACTATAATAACCAGTTAAAGGCGATGACGAATAACCAGATGCGGAACGTCAACAATGCCCTTAGCAAGAACCGCCGGATACTGGAAGAGTTATTACCGGAAGGAGAGGAAACAGCGAAAGTAACCCAGGAGAAACTGTTGCAAAAAGGGTTTCTTTTTAAATATGTCACTCATTTATATACCACCAAAGCAGGAAAAATATATTACTACTGCTATGAATACGGGTACCTGCCCCTCGATCGTGAGTGGTATTTAATTGTGAGGAGAAAAGAGGACTAATTGCAACCGGGAAACAACAGCTATTGTTTCCCGGGTTACAAATGATTAATTAGTTGCTGGTTTGGTGCCTGCGGTTATTCTTTCTTACCACTGCCTTTTAATATAGCCACAAGCAATAGAACAAAAATTGCTCCCCCTACTATCCAAACCCAGGGTTGCTGGTACCAGTCCGATTCTTTTTTATTGATATCCACATCAACGTCCAGCCCCTTATCCTGGGCCCATGATTGAATAGCCAAAAGGCCTGCGGCCAGGGAAAGCATCAGTTTTCTTTTCAAGGTCTTCATACGCTTGTTTTAATTTTTACAATCTGGTGAACGATAAATTACTTTTCCGCTGCTATACTGTTTTGCGGCCGCTTATGAGCGAAACAATAAACAATATCAGGAATACGAAAAACAGGATCTTGGCGATACCGGCCGCACCGGATGCGATGACGCCAAAACCAAATAAAGCAGCAATAAGTGCTATGACCAGGAAAATGACTGTCCAGCGTAACATGTTGTAAAGTTTAGGTGATGAAATTTGTTCCGGCTATTATAACTTAATACCATACCAAGTTAGATCCAGCCCAAAAAGGGGGTTTGGAATGCGGTTGAGTGGGTTTATTGTAGAATTCCTTCTACAATACAGTCGTAGATAAATCGAATTACGCGTTAAAACGAAAAAACCGGAAGCTTTTACTTCCGGTTCTGTGCTGTGGGGCGGGATCGAACCGCCGACACAAGGATTTTCAGTCCTTTTCCGCCGCGGCGGATACCGCACCTCCATTGTCTAAAAATTGTTTTACGTACACTTTAAGGTCTTCCCGCCCACGGGCTGTTTTAAAGAATTTCTCTCGACCTATTCCCTCCGTTTTGCTAATATATGATTCGCTATGAATCACTTGCCAGGGCCTATATCGCAATGTGAATCCCCGGGACTCACTCACGTTGTGTTCAAATAAGCGCCTTTCTACATCATTGGTATACCCAACATAAGTTTTAACGCCTGCCACCGAATATAAAACATACACGTACCACATAAAAAAAAGGACTCAATTTTAGTTGAGTCCCTGTCGTGGTGTGGGGCGGGATCGAACCGCCGACACAAGGATTTTCAGTCCTTTGCTCTACCGACTGAGCTACCGCACCAAATTATTCAGCCCTTTTCCGCCTCTGGCGGATACCGCACCATCTGATCAAAATTCCAGGCCTTAGGTCCCAAATTCCAATCGGGCAGCAAATATAGGCAGGTTTTGAGAAAAAAAGAGGCGAAATGCCCTTTAAATATGGAATGGGAGTGTGGGTTGGGCGTGCCCGCTGTATCGGGAACAAAAGGACAGCCTGCCGGCTAAAAGCCAGTACCTGTCAGCTTCCAACGTCTACATCCCATACTCACTTAAGAACTTGATCCGCATGATCTTCAGCTGTTCCCAGTTAAAATTGTATTCTGAAAGCTCTTCCTGGGCTACCTGCAAAGACGAGGTCTCGCAACTCTTGAAATATTCAATGATTTCATCCTGGTCGTTTTCATCCAGCATTTCATCTATCGCGTAATCCAGGTTTAGCTTGGTACCGCTGGCAGCAATGGTTTCCATTTCTTCCAGCATCTCATCCATTCGCCATCCTTTGTTTTTAGCAATGGTTTCCAGGGAAACCTTCTTATCTGTATTCTGGATGATATATACTTTGCTCCCGCTTTTATTCACCACGCTTTTCATCACAAAATCATCCGGGCGTTCAATATTGTTTTCTTCCACGTACTTGCTGATCAGTTCAACAAAGGGGCGTCCATACTTCATCGCCTTACCCTTACTCACTCCCTGGCATTTTTCCAGTCCTTCCATGGTAATGGGATAAAATGTGGCCATGTCCTGCAGGGATGACTCAAGGAATATGACAAAAGGCGGGAGGTTCTTCTTTTTAGCCTCCTTCTGGCGAAGTTCCATCAGCATGGTCATCAGTTGTTCATCCATTGCGGTACCCATGGTTACTTCGGTACCCTCTTCATCATCCGCATTCGCATCGTCATACGTATTATTCAAAACAATTTTAAAGGACTTTGGTTTCTTCAGGAAGGCCTCTGCCTTCTTTGTAAATTTCAGGACGCCGTATTCTTCGATATCCTTTACCAGCAATCCCTCCAGTAACAGTTGCCGGATAAGCGAGTGCCAGAAATGAGCATCCCTGTCATTACCGCTGGCGAAGGCTTCAAGCACATCATGCCGGAACATTTGAATTTGTGGTGTCAGCTTCCCGCTGATGATCTGCACCACGTATTCGGTAGCAAATCTTTCATCCAGTGCTTTTATGCCCTTTAATACAATCACCACTTCATCTTTTGCTTCTACTCTTTCTTTCGGGTGCTGGCAATTATCGCACTGGCCGCAGTTTTCCTTTTCATAGACTTCTCCAAAATAACTCATCAGTACTTTGCGGCGGCAAACTCCCGTTTCCGCAAACCCCACTGTTTCGTTTATCAGCTGCGCACCCACTTCTCTTTCACTTAGCGGTTTGTCACGCATCAGGTGCTCCAGTTTGCTTACATCTTTATGTGAATAATAAAGAACGCATTTCCCTTCCAGGCCATCCCGGCCCGCACGACCCGTTTCCTGGTAATAATTCTCGATGGACTTGGGAATATTATAATGAATGACGAACCGGATATCCGGTTTGTCGATACCCATTCCAAAAGCAATCGTAGCACAGATCACCTGCACGTCTTCGCCTAAAAATAAATCCTGTCGCTCTGACCTCAGTTTGCTGTCAAGTCCGGCATGGTAAGCGACCGCCTTGATGCCATTGGCCATTAATATGTCGGCAAGTTCTTCTGTTGTTTTCCTGTTCAGCGTATAAATGATCCCGCTTTTCTTTCCCATCCCTTTGATGAAGCGGACAATATTCTCATCGGTTTGCGCCTTTTTAATTTTTGGCAATACCTCGTAATAAAGGTTGGCCCTGTTGAAAGAAGAGATAAAAATATTAGGCTCCCGCAGGTCAAGATTCTTAACAATATCGCTCTGCACCTTGGGGGTAGCCGTGGCGGTCAGGGCAATGACCGGGATATCGGGGTTAATCTGGACCATCATTTCCCGCAAACGCCGGTATTCCGGCCGGAAATCGTGCCCCCATTCTGAAATACAATGGGCTTCATCAACCGCGAAAAAAGATATTTTTAAATCGGAAAAGAATTCAAGATTTTCCTGTTTGGTGAGTGTTTCCGGGGCTACATAAAGCATTTTAGTTTTGCCAGTAAGCAGGTCATCATGCACTTCTTTAATTTCCCGCTTATTAAGCGTGGAATTAAGAAAGTGCGCCACTTCATCATTACTGCTGTATCCCCTCACCAGGTCCACCTGGTTTTTCATCAATGCAATGAGCGGGGAGACAATGATGGCAACTCCTTCTTTAACCATGGCTGGCAACTGGTAACACAAACTTTTCCCGCCACCTGTTGGCATGATAACAAACGTGTCCCGGCCGGCCATTAATGACTCAATGGCCTTTTCCTGTGTTCCCTTGAACTTATTAAACCCAAAATGTTCCTGCAAAGATTTGTGAAGATCGAATCGTTTGGATACCGGTTTTGTTTCCTTAATTTTTGAAGGCTTTGCAGTTGCCGCACCGGCAGCTTTTGTGGCAGCCTTTTTTGTTGTTCCCATTACGCTTTTTTTTCGCCGAAGTTTTTACTTCATTCTACCGCACTTGCTATAAATGCTGATTTAATTAAGATACTCATTTTTTGTCCGCCCGCCGCGTCCTGCACAGACATATTTTCCGTCAGTGGGTGCAAATGGCAGGGAAATAAGTGTTTCTTCTGTCTGAAGGGTCGGGACTTCAGAGGGTTATCTGCTAAAACCATGTAGATCCACAAGCTTCGATTCCAGGGGAGAGGTCCTTTCACATTATTTCCTCGCTTCACAAAGACTGCCTTGGGCAGACAAGAACCGCGAATTTACGGTTGATTGGCGTATTAGAGAAAGGCAGAGAGTTAAAATTCCCGGACAGCCCCTGCATTGCGGATACTTCATGACAAAACCTCTAAATTTGCGGCTTTCAATCATGTCACTTTCCGTAAAACAAGTTGCTCTCAGAACCATTGAGTTAGAAGCACAATCCGTTGCAGGGTTGGCTTCGTTTATCAACAATGATTTTGAAAAAGCGGTAACTGTTCTTGCTGCCTGTAAAGGAAAGGTTGTCATCAGCGGTATTGGCAAGAGTGCTGTAATAGCTCAAAAAATTGTAGCCACCTTTAATTCGACAGGCATTCCTTCCATTTTCATGCATGCCGCCGATGCGATCCATGGCGATCTGGGCATGGTACAGCAGGATGATGTGGTCATGATCATCAGCAAAAGCGGTGAAAGTCCTGAAATAAAAGTATTGGTTCCCCTCATCAGGAATTTCGGCAATACCCTTATTGGGATGGTGGGTACCATGGAGTCCTTTCTTGCAAAAAACTCGAATATTGTTCTTAATACAACCGTGGCGCAGGAAGCCTGTCCCAACAACCTGGCGCCAACTACCAGTACAACGGCCCAACTAGTCATGGGCGATGCACTGGCGGTTTGCCTCATGGAGCTAAAAGGATTTCAAAGCGATGATTTTGCTAAATTTCACCCGGGTGGAATGCTGGGAAAAAAACTGTACCTGCGGGTTGCCGATTTGTATGTGAATAATGAAAGTCCGAAAGTATTAGCGGGACAGTCCTTAAAAGAAGTGATTGTTGAAATGACCCGGAAAAGATTGGGTATAACAGCCGTGGTGGATAAAGAGAATAACCTGCTGGGCATTATTACCGATGGTGACCTGAGGAGAATGCTGGAAAAAAATACGGCGATAGATACCGTCAGTGCGGGGGATATCATGACGGGCAATCCAAAAACGATTGATGCGGATGCACTGGCAGTGGATGCCCTCGATATGCTGCGAAAGAATGAAATAACCCAATTAGCTGTTTCAGAAAATGGAAAATATGCAGGTATTATACATTTGCATGACCTGGTCAGGGAAGGAATAATTTAACCGGTGATATTTATCGGGGTAAAACGCCCGGTAAGGTTCACCATTCACAAATAATAATGAACAAACATCATTACGTTGCCATCATGGCCGGGGGGATTGGAAGCAGGTTCTGGCCGATGAGCAGGACAAATTTTCCCAAGCAGTTCCTGGATATCCTTGGTACGGGCAAAACACTTGTTCAACATACTTTTGAACGATACAGCAAAGTGGTGCCGCCAGAAAATATTGTGATCGTAACGGCGCATGAATATGTTCCCATCCTGAAAAAACAACTCCCTGAACTGCGTGATGAAAATATCCTCGCCGAACCTTCCAGGAAAAACACAGCACCCTGTATTGCTTATGTGGCGTTTAAGCTTTTAATGAAGGACCCCAACGCCGTGATGATCGCGGCCCCGGCAGACAATCTTATACTGGAAACGGATGAGTTCCTGAAAACAGCTAAAAAGGCGCTGAGTTTTGTCGACCATATCAATGCTTTGCTGACAATTGGGGTAAAACCTACTTACCCGAACACCGGCTATGGCTATATCCAGCACGAAACCATTGAAGCGGCTCCTGATGTATATAAAGTAAAGACCTTCACGGAAAAGCCAAACCTGGAACTGGCCAAAACTTTTATTGCCAGTGGCGATTTTTTATGGAACGCCGGCATTTTTACCTGGAAAGTAAAAAACATCCTGCTGGCCTATGAAAAGCATTTGCCGGAGATCTATGAATTGTTCGCGGCCGAGATGGATAAATTTAATACGCCGGCCGAAGCCGCCGCCATTGAAGAAATATACCCGCAGTGCACCACTATTTCGGTTGATTTTGGGGTGATGGAAAAAGCTGAAAACGTGTATGTCATCCCTGCCACATTTTCCTGGAGCGACCTGGGCACCTGGAACAGCGCCTGGGAAAACATGGAAAAAGATTATTTTGGAAATGCAGTGGCCGGCAAAAAAGTGATGGCGGTGGATGCCAAAAACTGCATCGTGCATGTTCCTGATAATAAGCTGGTTCTTTTGCAGGGACTTGATGATTTTATCGTGGTGGATACCAAGGATGTCTTACTGGTCTGTAAGAAAGAAAAGGAGCAGGAGATAAAAGAGTACGTGGCTGATGTGAAACGGAATATGGGTGATAAATATCTCTGATAAAATAAATACCTCAAAACTAGTAGCCCCGGTTTATCCGGGGTTTTTTACTTTAGAGGAGAAAAATGATCTATGCCAGTCTTTCCTGTAAACAATATCCTGTTTCTTGACATTGAAACAGTCCCGCAATTTCCCGGTTATTCTTCCCTGCCGGAAGACTGGAAACAGTTGTGGGATACCAAATCGAATACTCTTGTAAAGTACCACGAAGGACAAACCAATGAGACCCTCTACCCCCGCGCCGGCATTTATGCAGAGTTTGGAAAAATCATCTGTATCAGCTGCGGTGTATTGCAGGGCACAGGTGACCAGCAAAAAATAGTGCTGAAGAGTTTTTCCGGCGATGATGAAAAATTATTACTTCAGCAGTTCAGCGATATGCTGAACAAATGGGCTACGGGCGAACAAAAATTCCTTTGTGCACACAATGGCAAGGAATTCGACTTTCCCTATTTATGCCGGCGCATGATTGTTCATCGTCTCCCTGTTCCCACGCTGCTAAACATTTCGGGGAAAAAACCCTGGGAGATCAATCACTTTGATACCATGGAGCTCTGGAAATTTGGGGATTTTAAAAGTTATACCTCCCTGAACCTGCTGGCGCACACATTAGGTATTCAAACACCCAAGGATGATATTGACGGAAGTATGGTGTGGGAAGTGTACTGGAAAGAAAAGAACCTGCCACGCATTGTTACTTATTGCCAGAAAGATGTGGTAACCGTCGCGCAGGTATTATTGCGGATGAATGGGGAATCGCTGATAAAACAGGAAAACGTGGAAATAAAAAACTGAGAGAGAAAACATGGAAAGAGTAAATTATTCCTCCGGGGCAAAATGGGAAGATATTGTAGGTTACAGCCGTGCCGTTAAAGTGGGTAACCTTGTCGAAGTGACCGGGACGGTGGCTGTTGATGAAAACAACGAGCCCGTGGGGAAAAATGACGCTTACGGGCAGACAAAGTATATCATTGAAAAAATTGAAAAGATTTTACTCAAAGCCGGTGCCACACTAAACGACGTAGTGCGTACAAGAATGTTTGTTACTGACATCTCGCGCTGGGAAGAATATGGAAAAGCACACGGAGAATTCTTTTCCCTCATTAAACCCTGTACCAGTATGATTGAAGTGAAAGGCCTGATTGCCCCCGAATACCTGATTGAAATAGAAGCTACTGCTATTATACGCTGATCTTTGACCGGTGAAACCCACTAATCGCTTTTATGAATATATATTCCTCCTTCCTGTTGATTCTCTTCAGTATCTTTTTATCCGGCCCGCCGGCGCTATCCCAAAAGAAAAACAGGGCCCGCGACCTGGGAATTCCCTTTGATGGCAGTCCCGGAAAAAATAACAGCATCACCGATGTGCCGGGTGTTGAAGTGGGATATGCTACCATTATTAAAGACACCGGGAAGCTGGAATATGGCAGGGGACCGGTCAGAACCGGCGTGACCGTAATACTTCCAAAAGGAAAAACGGACGGAAGTTATCCAGCTGCCTGGTTTTCGCTGAACGGGGATGGTGAAATGACCGGTCTTCCGTATATCGAAGACTACGGAACGGGATATGGCCCCATTGGAATTACCAATACCAACAGTGTAGGAACAGTAAGGGATGCCATCGGAGAATGGTGTTTCAAAAAGTTTTCAACCGGCGCTTTTATTGACTTTTCTTTTGGGCTGCCGGTGGTGGGTGAAACATGGGATGGCATGCTGAATGACATCAATGGCTATCATGTAAAAAAAGAACATGTATGGCAGGCATTGGAGAGTGCAAAAGACGGCGCGGTAGCCGAAGGTAATGTTGGCGGTGGCACCGGGATGGCACTATACGGGTTTAAGGGCGGGAGTGGTACGGCTTCCCGCACATTTATGATTGATTCCGTGCAATATACTGTCGGCGTTTTTGTGCAGGCTAATTTTGGTGGCCGGAATGAACTGACGATCGCTGGTGTTCCCGTAGGAAAAGAAATAAAGGACCTGAAAGCGGTGGTGCATGATCCAAAAAGGAAAGACGGATCGGTCATCGTTATTGTCGCAACGGATGCCCCGCTGTTGCCCGGTCAGCTAAAACAAGTGGCCAAAAGAATCACGCACGGGATTGCCCGGACAGGAACCTATTCCCACGATGGATCGGGAGAGATTTTTTTGGCGCTCTCCACTGCCATGCCCCAATACAATCCCAAATCAACAGAGGAAACCTGGAAAGTCCTTCCGAAATGGCGGCTGGACCCGGTTTTTAAGGCTACGGTTGAAGCAACCGAAGAAGCCATCATTAATACACTGGTGGCAGCTGAAGACATGGAGGGCATCAACCATAATAAATTTTTTGCCCTCCCGCATGACCGGGTAAAAGAAATCCTGAAAAAATACAACCGCTTTCAGCTTTCAAAATAAAAGATACAAGAGAATTTTATTCATTCGCGGCATGCCTAAGGCCCCGGGCGGAGAATCTAAAGGCCTTCCAGGCACGTTTTTCTTTAGGATTATTTTGACAGGGAACTATTTTATTCCCCCGGACTTTCAATTACTTTAGCGGCCTCAAAAACTACCATATGAAAAAACGTTGTTTACTCCTCGCGGCCTGCTGTTTCTCCCTTTTCGCCTTTTCCCAAACGGCACAGACCAGCTACCGCATGACGCTGGGGGAAGAGATAAAACTGAAAAAAGGAACAGCCGACCTTGATATAGTGGCTGCTGATAATACCGGCCTCTATTTTACCGAGTCGCGTGTAAAGATGAAAGGCTATTTCATCATCGGTGCCAGCTACGGTACCAGCATCAAGCTGATGAAGCTCGATAAAAACTTCGCCGAAGTATTCGACAAAGAATATAAAAAAGAACTGAAGGGCCTGGACTTCCAGAGCTTTCAAACCCTCGGCAATGACCTTTATATGTTTGCCACTGATTTTGAAAAGAAAGAAAAACTATTCAAAGTCTATGGGGCAAAGGTTGACAAGAATTCTGGGGACCTGTCGGGAGACTTTACCGAGTTGGGAAGCTACCAGCTGGAAAGTAAAAAAGATGATTACGAGATGAAGATCACACCTGTCCAGGATGGAAACAGTTTTTTAATGGTCAGCAATATTTCAGGAAAGGAAAAAGTCACCCTTGGTGTGCACCTGCTGGACAAATCCCTGAAAAGAAAAGAATCGGCCATTATTGATCTATCCTTTAATCCTGACAACTACGCCTTGCAGGATGTGCAATACACCAAAAACAATAAAATCATTTTACTGGGAAAGGAATACGAAGAGGCCCAGTACGGAAAAAAGAAAAAGAAAAGACTGGTTTTTAAGCAATACGCAATGTCTATTTATAACCAGGATGGTAAAAAGGAAACCGATGTAAAAATTGATTCGGATGACAAATACGTCATCAGCGGGAAGCTGATAGAACAGCCGGGGGGCGAAATGCTGCTGGCCGGTTTTTACAGCAATGCAGCCAAAAAGGAAGACCTGAATGGTTTTTATATCAACAAGGTGGATCCCGAAAAAGGGGTCCTGGTTCTCAGTTCTTACAAGGAAATAAATTCCGGGATGCTCGGCAAGGGATTCATTGATGAGGCGGACGATGATGACCTTTCAAAAGAAGAAAAGAAACAGGCGAAGAAAGCGAAGGATGACGATGATGAGGAAGAATTCCCCAATAGTTTTGTCATCAAGTCAGTTAATATCAACCCCGTGGATAACTCGGTGATCATCACCAGCGAGGTCTCCAAATATGCCCACTATACTTACACCAGTTCCTCGTATAATAATACCACCAGGACCTGGAACACCACCACGACCAGCGTCCACCGTTTCACAAACCAGGACATCCTGGTGATCAACGCGGATAAGGACGGCAACATTAAATGGCTGAATGCGTTGCCCAAATCGCAGGTGGAAGAGATCCGGACCAGCAGGTCAGGCTATGGTTCAGGGATTAGTTTTGGTTATGATTACAGCGGCTATTTTGCATCCCGCGGCGGTATGCCTTATTATTCTTCCTATTCCAGTCTTATCAATAATAACAACCTGGTCATTATCATGAATGATCATAACAGCAACAATGTTAACCCCGAATATGGCAATAAGGTTAAGACCGTATACAATTTCCGGAAGAGAAGCACCGTATATGGCGTTTCCATTGACCTCGGCACGGGTAAAATGACCAGGAAAATAATCGGTTCCAATAATGATGAAACGATATTAATGCCCCGGCATGCTTTCGTGGTAAAGAATGAGTTATTCATTCCTTCCTGGCGGCAGCACATGATGGCTAAGACAGAATTACGGTTTGCGAAGATTACGGTCCGGTAGTTTTGACGGGAAATGCAGACCTTAGCAACAGCTTCTTATTACAGGAAGCTGTTTTTTTATTTTAAAACAACCTGTTTTGCATATTCAATCCAAACTTCCCGCTGTAGGCACCACGATTTTTGCCGTGATGAGCCGCCTTGCCAGTGAACACAATGCCATTAACCTGGGCCAGGGATTTCCGGATTTCCCGATGAGTGAAGAACTGGTAGCACTGGTGAATGAAGCAATGAAAAATGATTTTAACCAGTACCCCCCGATGCCCGGCTGGATGCCTTTACGGGAAGCCATTGCTGGGAAAGCGGCTTTCCTTTACCAGGCCCGTATCAATCCTGATACAGAAATCACCATTACGCCGGGGGGAACTTATGCTATCTATTCCGCACTTACCGCTATTCTCCAGCCCGGCGATGAAGTGGTTGTGTTTGAACCGGCTTATGATAGTTATATCCCCAATATTGAGATCAATGGCGCAAAGGCTGTCACCATCAACCTGGTTTACCCGGACTATCATATTGACTGGACCACTGTACAAAAAGCGGTTACGTCCAAAACAAAAGCCATCATTGTTAATTCGCCGCATAACCCTACCGGCAGCGTGATCCGCGAAGAGGATATAGCGCAATTAAGAAAGATCACCGCGGGTACAAATATCTTCATCATCAGCGATGAAGTGTATGAACACCTCATTTTTGATGAGATCCCCCACCAGAGTATTTTACGCTACCCGGACCTGCTGCAAAGAAGCTTTGTTTGTTTTTCATTTGGCAAAACCTATAACTGTACCGGCTGGAAGCTGGGCTATTGCATTGCCCCGGAACCCTTGAGTAAAGAGTTCAGGAAAGTGCACCAGTTCAATTGTTTTTCCTGTCACACACCCACGCAGGTTGCCCTGGCCAAATTTCTGCATAAAAAGGAGGCTTACCTTTCCTTGTCTTCCATTATGCAACAGAAAAGAGATTATTTCAAAAAGCTGATGGAGCAAACCAGGTTTACCATGGCTGACTCCTATGGCAGTTACTTTATCTGCGGCACTTATGAACGCATCAGCGATGAGGGCGATAAAGATTTTGCGGTCCGTCTTACAAAGGAAGCCGGTGTGGCAACCATTCCGGTTTCGGTTTTTTACCAGCAGGGAAAAGATGATAAAGTGCTTCGCTTTTGTTTTTCAAAAAAAGAAGAAACCCTGGAAGCTGCCGTTGAAAAATTATCCCGTTTCTGATGACCGTTGATTCCCGATACAAAGGAATTCTTTATATGCTGCTCGCAGCGCTTGGTTTCTCGCTGATGGGTGGCGCCGCCAAACTTTTGAAAGGAAGTTTTGGTGCCGGACAGCTGGTTTTCTGGAGAAATGCAATTGGTTTGCTGGTTTTGCTGGCCGGGTTTATTATTAAACCCCCGGTAAATAAAGGAGGAAAGTTTCACCTGCTTCTTTTCCGGGGCCTGATGGGAACAATAGCGCTTTACACGTTGCTGTATTGTATCCTGCACATTCCGCTGGGTACCGCCATGACCTACAATCTTACTTCTGCCTTATTCATTGCGGTTCTTTCATTCCTCCTGTTCCGGGAATACCATGGACGCTATGTTATGCTGGCGGTGCTGCTGGGTTTTATCGGGATGCTCCTTATCTATAAACCGGCCATGCATTTTCCCTGGTATTACCATGTAGCGGGATTGATCTCGGGAATCACGGCGGCGCTGGCCTATATCACCGTGAACCGGTTGGCGGGTCATTATGATGCAAGAATTATTGTGCTGTCATTTATTGGAACCGGCGTGCTGATCCCTGTTATTTTTATGCTTACCGGGTATGCCGCTAATCTTCCCCCCGATGATATTCTATTTATCAGGTGGAAGTGGCCGGTGGGAATTGAATGGTTTTATGTTTCCTGGCTGGGCCTTGCCGCTCTTTTCGGGCAATACTTTGTCACCAAAGCCTACAGCGCTGATAAAGCCGGGGTAGTTTCCGCCATCGGTTACGCCAACATTATCTTCTCCGTATTCATTGGCATGGCGCTGGGGGATGCTTTCCCGGACTGGATGTCCCTTTCGGGTATGCTGTGCATTATCTTATCCGGTATTATCATTTCCGGGGTCAAACGGAAATCCCCCGCCGGGGGGTCCTGAAAAAAAATTCCGGGAAATATTTGGAATTATGAAATTGCTTATCGTATATTTGCGATATAAGATTTAAAACATGGCCTTCAACAAGAAAGAAGAATTCAACCCCAAAGAACAATCGCTGGCCGCCTTTGCCAAAGCGATAAGTCACCCCGCCCGCATCGCCATCCTGAATGTGCTGGCGAAAAGGAATGAATGTATTTGCGGCGACATTGTAGAACTCCTTCCCCTGGCACAAAGCACCGTGAGCCAGCACCTGAAAGAATTAAAGAATGCCGGGCTGATTGACGGAAATATTGACGGTCCCCGCAGTTGTTACTGCATCAACTGGAAAGCTTTTGAAAAATTCAATACCGAATTCAATTCCCTTTTTACCACCCTGAAAGTAAAAAACGAAAAAGCCTGTTGCTGATTTAATAACTAAAAAAAGTATAACCATGAACACAAGTACAGACATCAAGCGCGTGGTCCGTGAAAAATACACCGCCATCGCCAATCAATCCAAAGAAGAGAATCAATCCTCCTGTTGCGGTGCTACCTCGTCCTGCTGCGGTGATGATATTTACAATATCATGGCCGATGATTACACAAAAATCGGGGGGTATAACCCGGAAGCCGACCTGGGTCTTGGCTGCGGGCTTCCCACCGAATTCGCGAAAATAAAGGAAGGTAACACGGTGATAGACCTCGGCAGTGGTGCAGGGAATGACGCATTCGTAGCCAGGAAATTAACCGGGGAAACCGGAAAGGTTATCGGGATTGATTTTACCGATGCCATGATCACAAAAGCCCGTCAGAATGCTGAAAAACTGGGGCTGAACAATATCGAGTTTCGCCAGGGCGATATTGAAGACATGCCGGTAACGGCTGCAAAAGCGGATGTGGTGATCAGCAATTGTGTACTAAACCTTGTTCCCAATAAACATAAAGTGTTCGGCGAAATCTTCCGGGTCTTAAAACCGGGTGGCCACTTTTCGATTTCTGATATCGTACTCGAAGGTGAGTTGCCGGAAAAATGGAAAGAAGTGGCTGAACTATATGCCGGCTGCGTTTCAGGTGCCGTTCAAAAGAAAGAATACCTTGGAATTATTGAAGAAGCCGGTTTTAAAAATATTACCCTGCAAAAGGATAAAACGATCACCGTTCCGGATGAAATTTTAAAAAACTATTTCAGCGAAGAAGAAATTGCAAACTATAAGAAAAGCAACACCCGGATCACCAGCATAACCGTGTACGCTGAAAAGCCCGCCAAAGATGAGCGGAACTGTTGCGAGCCGGGGAGCGGCTGTTGCTAAACATGTTTTTATATTTCTTAATTATAAAAAGTAAAGCCATGAAAAAGAACACTCAATTACAGAAGGATCCCGGTTGTTGTGAAGCAGGAAGTATTTGCTGCGGAAGCGACTGGGGTTGCTGCTAAAAACTAAAAAGAGCCGTTGTCCGACGGCTCTTTACCTTTACCGGATGCCGAAGAGGATTCTTTTTGTTTGTATTGAGAACAGTAACCGCTCCCAGATGAGCCAGGCTTTTGCCAAAATGCTGGGTGGCGCCACGGTGAAAGCTTACAGCGCCGGCTCCCGTCCTTCCGGAAGGATCAATCAGAAAGCGATCATTGCCATGAAGGAACTGGGTTACGACCTGAAAAAACACCGTTCCAAATCACTCGACCAGGTAAAAGAATACGGGCCATTTGACGCCGTAGTGACGATGGGTTGCGGGGATGCCTGTCCCTGGATGCCTGCGAAGCAATTCATTGATTGGGATATCCCGGATCCAAAAGAAATGAATGAAGAGGATTTCAACAGGGTGCGTGACCTGATCAAAGAAAAAGTAGCCTCTTTGATAGCGTCTCTCAGATCAGTTTGACCCTATATATTTTGGAGGAATGGGGTTTTCCTTGCTTTCACTTTCCCATAAAATATTGATCACCCACCAGCGCTTGCCATCGTTCCACAACTGGAAACTGTTGATCCCCCGCATAAAGGGCTTTTCATCCTCTTTTGTTTTCCGGCTCTCGTAAGTGCTGAAAACATGAACAATATTCCCGTATTGTTCGGTTTTGCGGCCAATCTCGGTTTCAAAAAATCCATTTTTTTCCAGGAAAGGGCCTGAGCTGGCAATATAGTCTTCAACGCTCAGTGCTCTTCTCACTCCTTCGCCTGTTGGTTTCTTACCCGTGGGGATCATCCGTGCATCCGGCACAAACAGGGTCCGCATCCGGTCCCAGTTTCTTTTTTCACCGGCGGGGCCGGAAATAACAGCATACACGGCTTTAATGAGGGCATCAACAGACGAAACATCGTTGGGATCGGCAGGTATGCTGTCGGTTTGGTTGGCAAGCGCGGCTGACGCGATCAAAAAGGCGCTGAACGCCATAAATAATTTTTTCATGTGCTGGTTTGATTTCCAAGTTAACAAACATTGCTTTCTTTCCGGGCCCGTTCATAAAACTCTGGGCCATTTGTTTATTTTGCATAAAATCGAAAGGCTTGGATACTGTTTTTCTTTCCCGCAACACGTACCGGTTCCTGTTTTTCCTGCTGGGACTGGTCTATTGCTTTGGGCTCTTTGTTCCGCTAATGGATAATGATTCGGCCCACCACGCCAATATTGCTTTGCGGATGCACCTCACCGGCGATTATGTGAACCTGGTGGATTATGGCAGGGATTACCTGGATAAACCACATTTACATTTCTGGCTCTGTGCTTTCAGCTATAAGATTTTCGGTGTCACAACCTTTGCCTACAAGTTTCCTTCGCTGTTGTTTACCATACTCGGCACTTATTCCACCTACCGCCTGGGAAAGGCCTTATATAATGTGGAAGTGGGAAGACTGGCCGCGCTGGTGGTGGCTTCCGCTTTTGCGTATATCCTTGCCAACAATGATGTACGGATGGATGCTATCCTGACAGCCTGTATTGCTTTTTGTACCTGGCAGCTGGTGGAGTTTATACAACAAAAAAAACTGCTCTATATGGCGGGTGCAGCACTGGGATTAGCACTCGGGTTTTGCACCAAAGGGCATATTGCAGTATTTGTACCGGCAGTAGCGGCACTGTTTTATATTTTTTACCGGAAGGAGTGGAAGCTTTTCCTGGACTGGAAATGGTTGCTGATGCTGG
>JANWIJ010000071.1 GCA_025449935.1 Chitinophagaceae bacterium | reverse complement strand
CGGCAGTTTTCCTTTAAGGAGAAAAGAGAATTTGACTCCCTCCAAAAGGAAATCGCAGACCTGACAAAGGAGAAAGAAATCGTTACCGGGAAACTAAACAGCGGTGATACCGCCTTTGAAGAGTTGCAGCAACTTGCAGTCCGCATCGGCGAGGTAACAAAATTAATTGATGAAAAAGAACTCCGCTGGCTGGAACTGAGTGAAATAGAATAAGTGCAGGCCAACTAAAAATTGGCTGAACGGTCCTTATTTCTTAGCTTTCTTATTCTTCCGCCCCATCCAGACGCACTTCCTGTCCACCCCCTTATTCTTTAACCAAACAAAAAATGTTTTATGAAAAAGATTTTCATTTTCGCGGCGGCATGCAGTTTGCTCTTTGCCTGTAACAGCGAAAAAAAGGATGACAAGAAAACCGATAGTGACACGACGTCAACGACCGTTTCAACCAGCGACAAAAAACCTGCTTCCGAATTGCTTGATTTAAGCGCAGGTGCCCCTGTTAAAAACTCATTTGCCGCGTTTGCAAAAGGCGACGTAGATGGAATGACCGCTAATTTTGATGACAATATCCGCTATGTCTTTTCCGGTGGTGACAGCATAATCGGCAAACAAGCCGTGAAAGATTACTATAACGGCCGCTGGAAACTTATTCAGTCCATCAGTTTCTCCAACGAGATCATGCTCCCGCTGATGGCGAACGAAAGCCAGGCACCCGGCGTCGTTCCAACCGGGAAATGGGTTCTTTACTGGGCCATGGCGGACGTGACCTACAAGAACGGGAAGAATATAAAATTCTGGATGCATAATACCAACCATTTCAATGACGCGGGTAAAGTAGACTTTATTGGACAGTATATTGACCGGCACCCGCTCATGGAAGCCACCAAAGGCATGAAATGATTTTTGTTGTCGCATATTGTTAGCATCAACCCGCTCCCTGCGGGTTGATTTTTTAAGGCTGATAAAAAAGGAGATTACTAACTTTAAAGATGTAACGTTAAAATCAGTATTATGATCCGATGGATTTTACTGCTGCTCTTTGCCGCGTTTGCCAACCAGGTATCTGGAGAACCAGCAGCATCAACAAACATTGGCCCCGTGAAAGTTATTACTATCACGGTCAGCAGCTATGGAATGGCATACATGGGCAGGGATACAATGGTGTTAGCTGACCTGGCAAAAGAATTAAGAAGCCGGCTCTGGAAAAGCTACCTCGGAACCGGCAAAATGCAGGATGCGATAAAAGTTGAATTCACCGGGGATGTACCAAAAGACACAAAGGAAACAGCAACGGCTGCGGTGCAGGAGGGTCAGAAAATGGCATTAAAGGATATTTGCCTGCAAAAACATAAACAATACTTTGAAAATCTGGGGGAAAAACAGCAGGCAAAAATCAGGAAACAATTTCCTGTCCTGTTTCAAACAGGCTATTTGTCAAGTCCCGGTGCATGAATAAAATCATTTTATCCTTTATTGCGCCTGCCTTCGTTTCGATAACGTTAAGCGCACAAATAGTAAATACAGAAAGTGCAAGAATGGAGTCCGACACCGCAGGCTGGCAGGGTGGATTTGGATTAGGGATGTTCCTGACACAAAATACCAGCCGGATATTCGGGCTGGAAGCCGAAACGCATCTTCAATACAAAACCAGCAATGACAAAGGGCTGTGGTTATTGCTGGGCAATTACAATTTTTTGAAAGTTGGAAAGACGGAAAATATTTCCAATTACTATATTCATCTCCGGTATAACCGAAAAGTCAGCAACTGGCTGCATTGGGAAGTGTTTACCCAGTTCCAGAATAATGATATCACCCAGATCGATTCCCGGTTTTTGCTGGGAACCGGTCCGCGGTTTAAAATGATCAAACACGCTTTTTTCAGGTTGAATGCAGGCTCACTCCTGATGTTTGAAAAAGAAAAAGAAAAGACGGATCCTGTCGTTACCCATCATGACTGGCGAAACAGCAGTTATATTTCTTTTACCTGGTTGCCTAACCCAAATGTAGAGTTGATCAGTACCACCTACCTGCAGCCTTTATTAAAAAAAATAAGTGATTACCGCATCCTTAACCAGGCAGTCCTAAAAGTGAAAGCATCGCCTCATTTTGCGTTGTCGGTGAAATGGAATTACCTGCATGACCGGTTCCCGGCAGGCGCAGCACCCCGCACGCCCTATTCATTTTCCACCGGGATCGATTACGACTTTTAGTTTACTGAATCAGGTGACTATAGGCGCGGCCTGAATAATAGTTGTATTTCCTGGAATCAAACCTGGTTCCGCTAAGCACGGAGTGAATAAAGCCATTCAGCTCTACCTGCTGTGTATGATAAATTCCCCTGTTGAGATTGTGTTTAAAAAAGAATTGCACCCTGTTGTCATTGCTCCTGTAAATAACCAGGCTGTCCGTCACTGATTTTGAAAAAACAAAATCTTCCTGCAAATGCTTTAACAGTAAATGACTCCTGTACCAGGTGCCGCCGGTAGCCGAAACCACCGGCTTACCGTTGTACAATGCCACGCTGTCATTATAGGCAAATACATTTAAGGCCGCTCCCTTTACTTCTTTCAGCCATTGGCGAAGCCCGGGATAATAGCTGCTGTCATAGCCGTAATCGCTGTCCAAAAAACTGATACGTTTGACCCGGGGAGGTATTTGCCCCACGCCAGCCAGGTAACCAAAAATCAAACTCCCGCCCCCGCTGTGACCATTCAGGTACACTATTTTTCTTTTTCCTTCCACCAGGCCCGCGAGTGAATCAATCATGTGCGGGATTTCCTTTTTAAAATGAGGATGCTTTTGCTTCCAGGATGGCCAGCTCCTGTATTTATTCTCCAGGTAGACAACCACAAAATTCTTGCGGGTTAATTCCTGCCTGATAAACCTGGTTTGGGCCCGGATATGCTGGATATCAAAATGCCAGTCGTCCCCGCCTGCCATCTTCTTTCCCATCGTTTGTTCCGTCGTATTCCCATTCGGCAAGGCAAAAAATGTAATGATGGTTTCCCTGTTTTTAAACATTTTAGCCGGCCGGTCAATGGTCACTTTTACATCATCATAAATATGGAATGAATCGATGGCGTCTGCAGCTGGCTGGCAGTTAGCGGCTGATTTAAAAGCAGATAGAAATACAACAAGAATAAAAAAGCGGGGCATTTTTAAAATTACAATCTTGCCGCCACATGCTGATTTTTTACTGAATCGTATTTTTCCGATACAGTTATTTTACTTAAAGCAAAATTATCATTGGTTTCTCTTGCAAATAAAATTTCTATTTTCTATTTTTGCCCCACTACACTTTCTTTTCCCCTATCCTCTCTGAATATCCGCTTACCCAGCTTCCTTGAAAACCTGGTTATTAAATCTATTTGAAAACTAAAAAATCAGGTTATGAAAAAAATTAGACTAATGGTCCAGAGTGAAGATGCCCAGGCAAGATTGGTTATTGCCGGTTTCTTTATTCTATTTGCGGCTTTAGCGATATTGGCTTAATCCCACCCCGCTGATGGCGGGAGGGAGGAAACTTTAAGAGCCGGGCAAAGTAATGTATTACTACAAGCTATTTATAACCTTTGCCTGGTTCTTTCCAACACTTCCAGTGTTGTGATCTTTTCCATGCATTTGAAATGACCCAGGGGGCATTTGTCGTACCCGATCTTTGAACAGGGCCGGCACCAGAGTTTATTGACCTGGAGGATATCGAATGACTGCACATCGGTGTAGCGGTTACCGTAATACGGGTACATCCCGAAAGATGGTACGGTGTTTCCCCAAAGAGACAGGATGGGTTTCCTGTATGCCGCCGCGATATGCATCAGCCCGGTGTCATGGGTGATGACCATTTTTGCTTTCCGGATGAGATCAGCGCTTTCATTCAGTTTGAATTTTCCACAGGCATTATACACTTTTACCGGGTCGGTAGCGGCAATGTCATCACCATTGACTGCATCCTCCTTCCCCCCAAGCAAAATGATGGGGTGATCCAGTTGCCGGCAAAATTCTTTCCATTTATGCACGGGCCAGCGTTTGGTACCATGTGCTGCCCCGATCACACAGGCAATATATCCTGCGTAGTGAGAACCGGGTATATCCTCTTTCTTTGTTTCCTCCTGCTTTGAAATAAAATAATCCAGCCCGGCCCCGTCATTTTTTGCACCGAAAGATTCAACAGTTTTCAGGTACCGGTCAACAATATGCAATTGGGGAAGCGTGTTAACTTTGAACGCGGTGTAGATATATTTTCGAATATTGAGTTTGAAAAAGGAGAATGCTTTTTTCTGTAATTGTTTTTTTAACCGGCGGGTTTTCGTATTGCGATGGAGGTCGATGATATAATCATACGCTTCCGTCTTCAATTCTTCCAGCATCAGTTCCCAGCTGTGTGCCAGGACATGCACCTTATCAATATAGGGATTGTGGGCGACCACGTCGCGGAAGGAATCCCGGGTCAGGAAATGTACCTCGGCGCCCGGGACCTGTTTTTTTAAACAGCGAATCACCGGCGTCGTGAGAACAATATCCCCGATGGAAGAAAAACGGATGATCAGGAATTTCATACTTTGGCGTTCAGGGTTCCGGGCTGATATTTCAAAAAGGAATGCAGCCCCTATATTAACAATCAACTATTCTTCAACAAAATTGAGGTCCTTATTATAGGTTTCTTTGGACATGATGGCAGCAAAAATAGTAATCGTCATAATGATGACAGCCGCGTAAATGCCTCCATTCACATAACCAACCCCCGGCATTTCCCGCAGCCATTGAAATAACGGAAGGATAAATATAGTTAGCATACCCCTTACCATATTGGGAATGGTGGTGGCGGCAGTGGCCCGCAGGTTGGTACCAAATTGTTCGGCCCCCATCGTTACAAATATGGCCCAGAAACCGGTGCCGAAACCAAGTCCTGCACAAATCCAGTACATCTTTTCCGCGGAGCCATTCCATTGCACGGTAAAATACAATACCATGAACACGGCTGTGATGAAATAGAAAAGATACAGGGCTTTCTTCCTGCTTTTTAACCACTGGCTGATAAATCCAATCAATATATCCCCAATTGAAATTGCCGCATAAGCATACATGATCGCTTTGCCCGAATCAATTTTTTCGGTGATCCCGAATTTTTCTCCAAACTCTTTGGAAAAAGTAACCAGCACCCCGATCACAAACCAGGTAGGCAGCCCAATGAGGATGCTGAATAAATATTTTTTGAACCGCTGGCCATTGGTGAACAACATGAAAAAATTTCCACGCTGCACTTCCATTTTTTTTACTTCATGAAACATTCCCGATTCAAAGACAGAGATTCGCAGCAGCAGTAATGCCAACCCCAGGCCACCGCCAATAAAATAACAGGTACGCCAGTCAAAATTCTCTTTCATGATGAAAGCCACCACCGCGCCCGTCAACCCGATACCGGCAACAAAAGAAGTGGCGATCCCCCTTTTCTCTTTCCGGATCAGTTCCGACACCAGGGTGATACCGGCACCCAATTCGCCTGCAAGACCCAGCCCCGCAATAAAACGGATCATTTTAAATTGACCCGGTGTTTGCACAAAGCCATTGGCAATATTGGCCAGTGAATACAAAATGATGGAACCAAATAATACACTCAGTCTTCCTTTTTTATCTCCCATCACTCCCCAGATAATGCCACCGAGCAAAAGGCCACCCATCTGCCACATGATGATCGATTCGCCCTGTGTTAGTATTTCCGCGTCTGACAAACCCAACGACCGGAGACTACCCACCCTGGTAATGCTGAATAAAAGCAAATCATAAATGTCAACAAAATAGCCCAGGGCTGCCACAATAACCGGGATGGATAAAATACCGTATTGCTTCTTCATAACTCAGGGAAGTATATTATCGGCGGGTGGAGGTAGATTCGACGGTCCTTTCTTCTTCGAGGTAATGAGTTTTATAATGACTGGGGCTGTCGTTACCAGCACGATCCCCAGTACAATCAGTTCGAGGTGATCTTTCAGGTCAAAGCCAAACTGTGTCAGGATCCATTTCTGTAAAAAATAGCCCGCGAAAATCATGGTGAACACCCAGGCAACACAACCAACAATATTAAAAAAATGAAATTTCTTCCTGTCCATTTTCACAATCCCCGCCACGATCGGGGCAAACGTCCTGATAAAAGGAAGAAACCTGGCCACGATGATAGCGCCGCCGCCGTGCTTCTCGTAAAAATCATGTGCCTGGTGCAGGTATCTTTTCTTAAAAAGAAACCTGTCTTTCCATTGATACATAGCTGGTCCGACTTTTCTTCCTGTCCAATAACCAACCGCGTTGCCCCAGATTCCTGCAACAGCAATCAGCCCTACCAGCACAAATAAATCCACAAATTCATTTCTCACGCCCCCCATCCCGATCAGTTTCAGAAACTGGTAAGCCAAACCCGGCTCACCACTGGGCATTTTATGGGCAAAGATGCCGGCTACGAATAACAGGGAATCTCCCGGCAGAAAAAATCCGACGAACAGACCGGTTTCGGCAAATACGACAAACAGCAACAACCAAAGACCGCCATTTTCAATATAAAATTGTGGCTGCAGTAACTGGCTCCAGTGAAACCCTTCTAACAAATACATTAACTCCATCAGGTATATTCTTTAAAATTATTATTCACGTATGGCATCTGCCTTTGCTTCGCTGAATGCCAGGGCCTTTTCATCATCAAATTCACCTTCCCACCGGGCAATAACGCAACTGGCCAGCGTATTACCAATTACGTTGACCGATGTGCGGGCCATATCCATCAGTTCATCAATACCATAAATAGCCATAATAGGCCAAAGCGGGAAATGGAACGTGGTGGCAGTGGCTATTAATATAACCAGCGAAGCCCGGGGTACGGCCGCTACTCCTTTACTGGTGAGCATTAATGTAAGTCCAATCATGAGTTGTTCACCAAAAGACAAATCCATGCCTGCCGCCTGTGCCACAAATACGGATGCGAGTGAAAGATACAGGGTAGTGCCATCAAGATTGAATGTATAGCCGGTCGGTATTACAAAAGAAACGATCTTCCTCGGCACGCCAAACTTTTCCATATTCTCCAGTGCTTTTGGCAACGCTGAATCTGAACTCGTGGTGGCAAATGCGATCGACACCGGCTCCCGGATGGCCTGGATAAATTTTCTCACCGGCACTTTTGCCACCCATAGCGCCACGGGCAACAACACCAATAATAAAAAAGCGATCAAAGCCAGGTATAAGGTGATAAGCAATAAGGCGAGGTTCTTTAAAATATCAATTCCCAGGTGCCCGACGGTTACAGCAATAGCGGCCCCCACCCCAAAAGGAGCAAAATACATGATGATATTGGTGAACCTGAACATGGTTTCTGCCAGGCTTTCCGCAAAATTCAGCATCGGCCTTTTCTTATGCTCATTCAGCAATGCCAGTGCAATACCAAATACAACGCTGAATAAAACGATCGGCAACACATTGCCCTCATAAATGGATTTAATGATGTTCTCCGGGAAAATATCAATGATATGATCCTGCCAGCCTTTTACTTTTACTTCAGGCAATTCCTTCAAAAGACTCTCTGGTACTTTTATTCCAACACCCGCTTTGGTGATATTGATAAATAACAACCCGATAAGAAGGGCGATGGTAGTCACCACCTCAAAATACACGAGCGACTTCCATCCCATCCGTCCCACCTGTTTCAGGTTGGCATGACTGGCAATACCTACCACCAGGGTGGCAAATAATAAAGGAGCCACGATCGTTTTTACTAACCGGAGAAATATTTTACTGAGAAAGGAAAGATTTTGTGAAAAGGCCGGGAAATCAAGCCCGATCTCCACCCCGATCGCCATGGCCACCAGGATCCAGGTTGTGAGCGATCTTTTATAAATAGCAAACAAAACGAGACTGGCCACAAAAATCCAGCGTATCGTCATCAATGCTTCCGGGGAAAAATCGACCCAACCCTGTCCGTCTATAAAATGGATAATAGCGAGCACTGTAAAAAGCCCAAGGGCAAACAGACCGGCTCTTCGTTTGTTCATATTAATCTACAGTAAGGTCTCAAAACTAAAGGTTTACAACCAATCCCGGAAATCTGTTAGCAGCCGGCCGTTTATAATTCTTTTGAGTCCTTTTTACGGGAAATATGTATTTTACCGCCTGCTAAAAACCACTGTCTTTCCTAAACTAACAATATGGGTGATCAACAAACCGGGTTTAAACCAACACTTGGATTATTTGATGGAACAATGATTGTAGCCGGGTCGATGATAGGATCCGGTATTTTTATTGTCAGCGCTGATATAACAAGAAACGTGGGGAGTGCCGGATGGCTGATCGCTGTATGGGTCATCACAGGGTTCATGACCCTGAGTGCCGCCCTTAGTTACGGTGAACTGAGCGGGATGTTTCCCAAAGCAGGCGGACAGTATGTATATCTTAAGGAAGCCTACAACCCGTTGATTGGATTCTTGTATGGCTGGAGCTTTTTTGCCGTTATCCAAACCGCAACGATAGCCGCCGTGGGTGTGGCCTTTTCAAAATTTCTCAGCTACCTGGTACCCGAACTCGGAAATGAATATTTTCTCTTTGACCTTGGCTTTCTACGGATCTATTCGGGGCAACTGGTGTCAATCGCCATCATTGTCATACTGACTTATGTCAATTCCAAAGGTATCAAAGAAGGGAAATTCATACAGACCCTGTTTACCTCTGCAAAATTGCTGGCACTTTTTGGTCTCATCCTGTTTGGATTTATCCTTGTTAAAGAAAGTTACTGGTCGCAGAACTGGTCAACCGGTTTTACTGCCGCCCGTTCGGGCGTGGATGAGGGGGGTGCTATATCCTGGACAGGTATTGGCGGGGCGGCATTAATGGGCGCTATTGCGGCCTCGATGGTGGGCTCCATCTTTAGCAGTGATGCGTGGAATAATGTGACGTTTATTGCAGGTGAAATGAAAAACCCCAAACGTAATATTGGATTGAGTCTTTTCCTGGGCACACTGATCGTTACCATCATCTATGTTTCGGCTAACCTCATGTACCTGAATGTACTTCCGCTGAACGAGCTGGCTTATGCCGAGAAGGATCGGGTGGCGGTGGCGGCTGCCAACAAAATATTTCCTGATTCCGGAACTATCCTGATTGCAGTACTGATCATGGTATCCACATTTGGATGCAACAACGGGCTGATCCTGGCCGGCGCCCGGGTGTATTATACTATGGCGAAAGATGGATTGTTTTTCAAAAACGTCGGGCAACTAAACCGGCATTCAGTACCACAGGTTGCTTTGTGGATACAGTGTATCGCGGCCAGCATCTGGAGTCTGAGCGGCAAATACGGACAATTGCTGGACATGATCTCGTTCGTAGTAGTATTATTTTACATACTTACCATCATCGGCATATTTATTTTACGGAAGAAGAGACCCGATGCGGAAAGACCCTACAAAGCATTTGGCTACCCGGTATTACCTGTATTATATGTATTAATGGGACTGGCATTTTGTATCCTGCTTATCATTTATAAACCCCAGTTCACCTGGCCGGGATTAATCATCGTCCTGATCGGTATTCCATTATACTATATTGCGGTGTCCCGCCAAAAAACGATTAAAAACTAAAAATCTTTTACGTTCCTTAACTTAGTCACTTAAATAAAAACCAACTCATGAGTTTATTTGTCAGAAAACCGATGGGTGCTTTAATGTCGGAAGCAGCCGAAACCGGAACCCACACGTTGAAAAAAACGCTTGGGGCCAGGGGCCTGATCGCATTGGGTATCGGCGCCATCATCGGTGCAGGTTTATTTTCTATAACGGGTATGGCCGCTGCCAATCATGCAGGACCTGCCATCACCATTTCATTTGTAGTTGCCGGATTAGGTTGTCTTTTTGCCGGCTTGTGTTACGCTGAATTCGCCTCCATGATTCCAGTTGCCGGAAGTGCCTACACGTATTCGTATGCTACGATGGGTGAATTCATGGCCTGGATCATTGGTTGGGACCTTGTCCTGGAATATGCGGTAGGTGCAGCAACCGTTGGTATCAGCTGGAGCCGTTACCTGGTCAGGTTCCTGGACGGATTTGGTATAACACTTCCTTCTGAACTTATCGCTGGCCCCTGGGACGGTGGTGTAATTAATCTGCCGGCTGTATTTATTATTGTACTGATGAGCCTGCTCCTGATCCGCGGAACAAAAGAAAGCGCTTTTGTCAACAGCATCATCGTTGTGGTGAAAATAGCGGTAGTGCTCACATTCATTATTCTCGGCTGGCAGTATATCAATAACGATAATTACAATCCCTATATCCCTGATAATACCGGTAAGTTTGGCGATTTCGGGTTCAGCGGTATTATCCGCGCCGCGGCTATTGTCTTTTTCGCCTATATCGGGTTTGATGCGGTGAGTACTGCCGCCCAGGAAGCAAAAAATCCCAAACGCGATATGCCGATTGGCATTTTAGGTTCATTGCTTATATGCACCGTTTTATATATCCTGTTTGCACATGTTATGACGGGTGTCACCAGCTATACCACCTTTAAAGGCCAGGATGGTATCGCGCCTGTTGCTGTTGCCATCGACCATATGGGAAGCGTGGACGCATCCGGTGTAGTTAAACCAGATTATCCCTGGTTAAACCGTGCCATTGTAGTCGCTATTCTCTTTGGGTATGCATCGGTTATCCTGGTAATGCTGATGGGACAAAGCCGTGTATTCTATAGTATGAGTAAAGATGGTTTGATCCCCAAGATATTCTCCGCGGTAAATCCGAAAACACAGACACCGGCAAAGAATAATTTCCTGTTCATGATTTTTGTCAGCGCATTTGCCGCGTTTGTACCGGCAAGAGTGGTGGGAGAAATGACCAGTATCGGAACATTGTTTGCCTTCATCCTGGTTTGTATCGGGGTATGGGTAATGCGGAAAAAAATGCCGGAATTACCCAGGGCTTTTAAAACGCCTATGGTACCGTTGGTTCCCATTTTAGGCATTGCTACCTGTTTATTCATGATGGTGTTCCTGCCCATGGATACCTGGATACGTTTATTGGTGTGGATGCTGATCGGACTTGACATTTACCTGGTATATGGAGCAAAAAACAGTCACCTCGGCAATGGTACCAGCAGCAGGAAAGGAATGAAGCTGGCCCGGACCACGGGCATTGCGCTGGCAGCCCTGTTGGCGATCGTGGGATTCCTGCATCAAAATACGGTAGGCTTCGATGCTGACAGAACTTTGCTGTATATCTCCCTGATTTTTGCTGTGGTACATATGGCCCTTTACGCAAGTAAGCTGGGCAGGGCTGAAGATAAGTAACCACCAGACAAATTTGTTTTCTAAACCGTTCCGTTTCCTTGAGGCGGGACGGTTTTTCATTTCCGGCTATTGTCTTAAATTTGCACCCCACTAATACACTTGCCTGGTTGCGTTGATGGAACATACAATTTTGAACTATACACTATAAACTACAAATTATATACTCATATCATGGGAAGAATTTTTGAAGTACGTAAATCATCGATGTTTGCCCGCTGGGATAAAATGGCCAAGAATTTTACCCGGATCGGTAAAGAAATTGTGATTGCCGTCAAAGCCGCGGGTCCGGACCCGAATTCCAATGCGGCCCTCCGCCGCTGCTTTCAAAATGCCCGTAGTGTTGGCATGCCGAAAGACCGGGTTGAAGCTGCCATCAAAAGGGCGCAGGGAAAGGAACTGGTTAACTATGATGAGATACTGTACGAAGGGTATGCCCCGCATGGCGTAGCGATATTAGTGGAAACCGCCACCGATAACCATGTAAGAACCGTGGCAAATGTGAAATCACATTTTACGAAAGGACATGGCACTATGGGGAACAGCGGGAGCGTCGCTTTTCAATTTAAGAAAATGGGTGTGTTCAAATTAAAGCCGGAAGGACTGAATGCAGAAGACATGGAACTGGAGCTGATCGATTTTGGTTTGGAAGAGCTGGGAGAAAGCACCGGTGAGAACGGGGAAGATATTTTAGTGGTTCGGTGCGGCTTCACCGATTTTGGAAACATGCAGAAGGCCCTGGAAGATAAGGGGATCACCCCGATCACTGCAGAACTGGAATGGATACCTTCCACCACTGTCCCGGTGAATGATGAACAGGCGGCGGATGTCAGCAAACTTATCGAACGGTTGGAGCAGGATGAAGATGTCCAGAAAGTGTTTCACAATATGGGGTAACCGGAGAATTTGGATATGTGATAATTTGGAAATGATGCAGCGATCTAAATAATCATCACCTTTACAGGTTGTCTCATTTTACTAAACTCCCTTCCACGCCTTCTACCAGTTCCTTTCCTATGACAGCCCCAGCCACCATCTTCAGCAGGCTGATTACTTTTCCATCTTTAGTATCCCAGTAATAACCTTCTATGGGTTCAATCTTCAGTAAGGTCAGCTCCGGGTCATCATATCCTTCATTAAACCAGGTTTTGGCGATAGCCGACCAGAGTTCTTTTGCTCTCTTTTCGTCTTTGATAATGGTTGCTTTTCCATAGAGGCTCAGGTATTCTGAACCTGTGAGATTCGAATAGAATAACTGTACCCGGTTATCAGCCTGGATCTCCCGGTTCTTATTACTGTCCTTCCGGCTGTAAAACCAGATATTTCCCTGCTCATCCACTTCCCTGGTTGACATGGGCCGGGTGGTGAGTGGAAGGCTTGATAGTTTAGTAGTGAACAAGCAGACATCTGCCTTTTCTGCCAGTTCTTTGATTTTTTTATTCGCCTCCTGCCGGCTGATATTTTTTACATCTCCCATAGTTTGTTTTTTAAATGAACGTATGCGGAGATATTGACAAAGGACATGCCATGAAAATGTTTAATACTGCGGAGCTTTTTAATGAAATTTGTTTCGCAAAATACCGGGTAGGATGATTTGCCAATGGAAAATCACCTCAGTTGGGGCAATAAAATCAACAGCGCTGCTGGCAAATGATACATGCTTTGCTGTCTCTTGATGGAGCAACAATTAATTGACCTTATAGCCGCCGAAAACAACGCGGCGAAGCATCGGCACATGGCCGCCTGTACAGGCAGTGGCTGAAGGTCTTAAAGTAATTCTGTCATTTTGGTTTAACTGGACCAGGAAAATAATATTCTCCGTGGTAAAGGCATCAATAGTACCCGTTGCAACAGGCAGGTTAAAAGACTCCACGACCTGGGTGCTGTTCTTCATGGCAGTTAGAGAATAGGAAATCTGGTTAGCAATACACCCGTACTTTGCCAGGGAAAAATTCCCGGTAAAACAATAGGTGCCGAGTGCAGGAGCTGTGAACACCCCGGTGGCTGCATTGAATCCATTGGCTTCGTTCCATTGCATTTCATTAAACCGGGCCAGGTTACCCCCATCATCGTAGGAAGGAACCGCGCTTCGGGGTTCCGAGATAACAGCATTGAACGAAACTTTCTGCGGCGGCGGAGGTAATGGTTTCAGCTGACCCGGTTGTACATCTTTCTGACCTGTTTTGTTGACATTTTTGGGATCAAGTTGCTGGGCTGAACAGAACGCCAGACAACCTGCACAAAGACTAATCAGGATAAGTAATTGTTTCATATCTGGATTTTTAATTTTCTTAATCCTCCTTCGGCGGACACCTTCCTCCTTCTCTTTCCCAGCGTTTATGCGCTTTCCATAATTCACGTTCTGCATTATAGGATGCACCGAAGAAACTCAATGATAATCCCGCTACCAGCTTGCAGCGCATATTACCCATCTGGCAGGGTGCATAGGTATCCACCTGCGTATCGACTGCGGTATTCATTAAAAAATAAGGAACAACAATTTCGCCGAGAGAAGCAATTTCGAACCGGGGAAACTCAACGCCCATTCCGATACCATTTCCCATCATCGATGCCGACAATGTTTCTCCTATCACTTCCATAGTATTGGAGGCCACACTACCTTCTGCATTTACGGCGTTACCGCTGTACTGGAACCCGATATCGCTGTCATAGGTAAATTTGAAATTTCCCTGGCTGCTGGCATTCTCCTGTATGTAAGGAAAAACTTTTACGTTGGCTTTTGTCCGGAACATAAATGGAATACCCCCGATAAGTATGGGTCTTTCAAACATAGTCCATGGAATATTGATCAATTCACCCTCTTCTCCCAATTCTACCGCGGCAAATAATACTTCCACCTCGCCATGCAGGTTTTGATTCTGTGAACGAAAAAGTTGCAATTCAGAATTGGCCACCGTTAGCTCGGTTTCATTATCATAATCACTGATAAAACCACGGAAAGTAATATTAGCCTGCCCGGCATTCTGCCGGCTCATTACAATCTCGTAATTCAGCTTCCGGCCTCCTTCCGGCCGCAGCGAAATGGAAATATGATAACCCGCCAGGTCCCCTTCATAGGAAAGGTTTTGCGTTACAGCATCGTCACCACCCTGTGCAATAGCTGTGTTGCCAAAACTCAGGTTAAATTTATTGAGCATGGCCTCGCTGTTATCTTTCCAGTCATAATGCTCCTTGAAATGCAAGTGGGCATCCGAGAATACATCGGTGAATTTGCATTTTTCTGTTTTCACCACAACTTTTCCGCCCGCTCTTTCCGCGGATAGAATCTGG
>JANWIJ010000070.1 GCA_025449935.1 Chitinophagaceae bacterium | reverse complement strand
TGAACAACTTAAAGGAGTGCCACTGACAAAACTGCCACAGGTCATTTTCATGGACCTGGAGATGCCCAAAATGGATGGAATCGAAACCATCCGTTTAGCAAAATCGCTTTACCCGCTGATTCATTTTGTTGTGCTGACCGTGTTTGACGATGATGAGAAAATATTTGAGGCGATCAAAGCAGGCGCCTCGGGCTATGTATTAAAGCACGAACCCGCAGCCGTATTGCAGGAAGCCGTGATGAATGTATTGGAATTTGGCGGCGCACCCATGAGCCCGGCTATTGCAAGAAAAGCCCTGCAGCTCATGAGCAAATCTTCAATGGGCCAGGCCGAAACCGTGAAGCATTCATTACCGGAAATGATAACCAACCGGGAAGAAGAAATATTAAAACACATGGTCAACGGTTCGGACGCCAAACGAATCGCTTCAATCCTGGATATCAGCGTGCTGACGGTGCGCAAGCATATCGCCAATATTTATGACAAACTGCATGTACAGTCCCGGGCGGAAGTCATCAATATGGCCCATCACAACAAATGGTTTAATAACTGAAGTTCAGCGAACAATTGATCCATTCATTATCAAGCGCTGCATTATATTTTTTATAAAAATTTATTGCCGGTTCATTCCAGTCAAGTACCTGCCACATCATACCACTGAATTTTTTTTCCCTGGCTTCTTCTATCAGGCGGTCCATCAGTAATTTCCCTGCCCCCCTGCCTCTTGCTTCTTCCGTTACCAGGATATCTTCCAGGTACATCCGTTGCCCTTTCCAGGTTGAATAGCGGATATAATATAAAGCAAATCCCTGTACTATAGCATTTTCCTCAGCAACAAATGCCCACCATACGGGCCTTTTCCCAAAACCACTCTCAGTAAAATGATCCAGGGTAACGGTTACTTCCTGCGGGGCTTTTTCATAAATCGCCAGCTCCATGATCAATTCCAGTAACCGCGGACAATCTTCTTTTACTGCTCTCCGGATTGTAATACTCATTGTTCAATACATGTTTATAGGCTCAGATTTTTTTTTCAAAACCAACCGCCACCTTTTCTTATCGCGATGCTGCCAATTTGGCCCCGGGGCCTTTTACAAACTTGCCGGGTTTTGCACCCGTATGCTCACCTTCCTTTAGCACCTGGACCCCATTGACAAAAACATGAATCATTCCCCCGGAATACTGGTGTGGTTTTTCAAATGTTGCATTATCCTGTATGCGGGCGGGATCAAATACGACGATATCCGCATAATGGCCCGCTTTCAATTCACCTCTTTTTTGAATTTTTAGATTCGTAGCCGGGAGCTTCGAAAGTTTCCGGACAGCTTCCTGCAGCGAAATGATCTTCTCATCTCTTACATATTTACCCAGGAGCCTGGCAAAGTTTCCGTAAGCCCTGGGATGAGGATTGGATTTGAGAAAAACACCGGCGGGCTCATAGGATCCTTCGTCACTGCCAAAGCTCAGCCAGGGAATTGCAATTTGTTTTTTCACATTGTTTTCATCCATCAGGAAGTAAATGCATTCGACCCGGGTGCTGTCATGGATGATAAGATCCATAGCAGCTTCTTCCGCCGTTTGACCCCGCAGTTTTGCCACGGCCGCTAACGATTTCCCTGTGTATTTTTTCAGGCTATCCTGTTTGAATCCCACCACGAGGATATTTTCCGGCGTACCTACCGCGTAAAAGAAATTTTCCCATTCATCGGTTTTCGCATTCATTTCTTTTTTTGTTCGCAGCCGCGTAGCGGGATCTCTTAACCGTTCGATCAATTTTCCAAACCCGCCGTCCTGCAGGGCAGGGGGCAGGCTGGCCGTAAGCCCGGTGCCGCCGGCAATATAGTTATACATATCAGCGGTAATATTCAGCCCTTCGGACCTTGCTCTTTCCACCCGGCGTATAACACTGTCAATTTTTGACCAGTTATCTTTCCCGGCTGCTTTCAGGTGGTAGATCTCAGCATGAATATTTGCTTCCCTTGCAATGGTGATCAGTTCTTCCACAGCCTCATGCAGCCTGTTCCCTTCGCTTCTCATATGACTGATATATGAACCGCCATAAGCTGATGCTTCTTTGCAAAGTTCAACCAGCTCACGGGTTTTGGCAAAAAATGCAGGCGGATAAATTAGTGACGAGCCAATTCCCATGGCCCCTTCTTCCATCGCCTGCCTCACCAATGCTTTCATACTGTCCATTTCCGCCAGGGTTGGTTCACGGTCATCTTCACCGATCACATTCATCCGTAGGGTAGTGGCGCCTACAAACGATGCCACATTGCAACTCACACCTTTTTTTTCGAGGTAACTGAGGTATTCGCCCAGGGTATTCCATCCGATCGTATACACGATATCCGACTGGCTTTCCTGCCGTTGCTTTTTCAGGTACTCATTCAAAGGGCCCATACTCCATCCTTCACCCATGACTTCCAGTGTTACCCCCTGCCGTATATCACTCTGGGAATTGCCATCCTGTATCAGTGATTCGTTCGCCCAGCTCAGCATGTTGATAAATCCCGGGGCAACCGCATTTCCTTTCGCATCCACATCGCTGGTTCCCTTTGCACGGGAGAGGTCACCGATAAAGGCAATCGTATCGTTCCGGATGCCAATATCTCCTTTATAAGGTTCTCCGCCATTCCCATCATATATCAACCCGTTACGGATAATCACATCATACTCTTTTTTCGCTTTGCAGGCAATAAGAAATAAAGGAAGGAGGAGAGCAGCATATTTTTTCATATTTATTTCTTTTTTGTTGCTTTGAATGTCCCGTTTGGCTGCACAAAATTTGCGGCAACAATTTCTCCTTTTTCATTTTCCTCGAACTGCACGCTGTAACCCTTCAGGATTTTTAATTCGAATTGGTGTTTACCGGTTGCGGCCAGTTCATACTCGGGCTGTCCTTCCACAAATGCGTATAGGGTTTTTTCTCCTTTAATGTAAAACCTGGCTTCATTGCCCGGGGAGAATTCATAACTGCCTTCATATTTTTTCAGGTCCGTGGCAGCTACTTCTTTTGTTTTGGCTTTCCTGGAAAACTCAATATCCTTTAACCCCGCCTGCAGGGGTATGGTAACGGAGGAAATATCGCCGGCCGGGGACATCTGGAACTGGATTTTCAAAGTATTTTTTTCTGTTGTGTCAATCCCTTCATCTTTATCAATGGATAAAGCTTCAAATACATCGTAATGATAATGCCGGAGCCAGGTATCTCCATTCTGTGTTAACATGACCAGGGAATCATTCCGGTTGATCAGTTCAAAGGTTCCATAGCCCGGGTGCTGGTAAAGCCCCGTGTAGTCATTTATAGCATGGGAAGGTTTGGTTCCTTCCTTCCGGTTACTGGTTTTAGTTTTTTCACTTTCCTTTTCCGCTTTTTTTGCTTTCTCCTGTGCATCATTGACACGTCCGTTCCAGTTGATTGGTTTTTCACCGAGCAACCTGTCGGAGAGCATATTTCTTACGATACCCGGTATGGCAGATCCATTCTGGTTGGATAGTACGATGATACCGATACTGTCGCTGGGAAAAAAACTGGTACTGGCGGAAAATCCATCAATATTACCGCCATGTTCTACCCGGTAATGACCCCGGTAGGAGGAAATCATCCAGCCAAATCCATAGTTGGCGAGGTGTGCATCGGGTATTTCTTTGTCCGGCAGCCCCGCACCGATTACCATTTGCGAACTCATGGCATCTTTCACATAATTAAACGGCAAAATCTCCTGGCCTTTGAATTTTCCCCCGTTTATCCAGGTCATAACCCAGTTAGCCATTTCCGTTACACTGCTGTTAATGCTTCCTGCGGGCCCCATGGCATTGATATCATAATAATCAATTTTTTTGATGATGCTGTCCTTATGAACCCGGTAACCCAAAGCGCCATCCTTGCTTTTTTTCAGGTCATGAATAGAAAAATTGGAGGATTGCATGCCCAGGGGGACAAAGATTTTTTCCCTTACATACTCTTCCCAGCTTTTACCCGTAAGTTTTTCAGCGATCATGCCCTGCAGCAGGAACATAAAATTATTGTACTGCCAGGTTTGCCTGATCGGCGCTGTGGGTTCCTGGTATTGTACCCGCTGCAACAGGCTGTCACGGGAGGATGAATTAAACAGGTACCATGAATAATCGTGTCGGGGTAAGCCGGTGCGGTGACACATAATATCGCGGATGGTTACCATGTCGTTCAGGTTATCATTAAAAAAATGAAGCTCCGGTAAATAGCTGCGGGCGGGCTTATCATAGTCCAGCTTGTTTTCTCTATTCAGCAGGCCCATCAGCGAAGAGGTGAATGCTTTGGTACAGGAGCCAATAGCAAATAAGGTATTTGCTGTCACCGGAATTTTATTTTCATAATCCCGGTAACCAAACCCTTTTGCATAAAGGATTTTATCCTTGCTGACAACGGCTACGGCAAACCCGGCCGCTTTCCTGTCTTTCAAGACCCGCTGAAACGCGGTATCCAGCCCGGCAAAAGGATCTGCCACAGTGGTTTTTTTTTGTGCCCAGGTAACCGCACCCATTAAAAAAAAGAAAAGAACCAGTGATTGCTTCATGATAAATGTTTTATTATGGTTAAGTAGTGAATACGGTAAGATTAATCCAGGGCCTGCGTAAGATCAGCAATAATATCCGGCAAATTTTCAATACCCACATTCATCCGAATCAATCCATCCGTGATGCCATATGTTGCTTTTTCTTCCGGCGTCACACTATAATGTGTCATGGATGCCGGGTGGGAGAGCAGTGTATCGCAGGTACCCAGTGAAACGGCTCTGACGCACATTTTCAGTTTGTTCATGAATTGAATTCCTCCCTGCAGCCCGGATTTTAGTTCAAAACTCAGCATCGCCCCCGGGTGCCGCATCTGTTTCATGGCCGTAGTATGATCGGGATGTGATGTAAGCCCGGTGTAATTCACATTCCCAACTGCCGGGTGCAAGGATAAGAAATTCGCAACTTCCATCGCATTGTGGCAATGCCTTTCCATCCTTATTTCCAGGGTTTTGATTCCCTGTATCAATAAGAAGGCATCAAAAGGGTTGGAATTGCCACCCAGCAGCCGGTGGACGTTCGTGGCTTTCGTTTTCATAAAGGCTGTATCCTTCCCTAATAAAATACCCCCGATGGCTGTACCATGCCCGTTTAAAAATTTGGTCGTGGAGTGAACAATGAAATCCGCACCATATTGAAAGGGTTGTTGCAGGTAGGGTGTGGCAAAAGTGTTATCACAGGCAACTATGCAGTTGTATTGTTTCCCCAGTTTACCGAGGGCATCGATGTCAACGCATTGTATAGTCGGATTAGCCGGTGTTTCCAGGTACAACATCTTAATAGCCGGGTTAGCCTTCAATAACGAAGCTGTTTTATTCAGATCACGCAGGTCAGTAATCAGGGCAGTGATATT
>JANWIJ010000069.1 GCA_025449935.1 Chitinophagaceae bacterium | reverse complement strand
GCTTTTCAGTCTTTTTATTTTCCCCGTTGTTTATTGTTATTACCTGCAATACAACCTGCACCCGGAAAAAATGGTGCGGGGAAAAGATCATATTGATGGGGTAAAGTTTATTCTGCTTAACCAAAGCGTGGAGCGCTTTAGCGGGGAGATGGGGAGCGATGCCAAAAATGATTATTTCTTTTTTATTCATTCTTTTCTCTGGGCCTTTGCGCCCTGGAGTGTCCTGGGTTTTATAGCCATAGCCGTCCGCCTTCCTCACTTTTTGCAACGTAAAGCGGAATGGCTCACAACCGGTGTATTCATCACGGTGCTGCTGGTCGTTTCGCTGTCCGGTTTCAAATTACCCCACTATCTGAATATTGTTTTCCCTGCCACTTCGGTTTTGGCAGCCGCCTTTATAATCAGCAAACAGGCGGACCCGAAATGGGCAAAGATCATTTACCTGTTGCAGCTTATCGTGGCGGTGATGCTGTTGCTGGTAGTGGGGGTGATTACCTTCTGGGCTTTCCCGGTAAAAAAACTTTTTGTGATCATCGGGGCCATCGGGTTCCTGGCGGCTTTTTTTTATTTTATACGAAGCGAAACATTCACCCGCCTGCAAAAAGCAGTTTGCCTGTCAGTAGCGGTTATGACTTTTTGTTTCTTTTTACTGAACACCAACTTTTACCCGCAGCTGCTGAAATACCAGGGCGGTAATGAACTGGCTTTTGCCACAAAAGGAAAACTGGATCGGGGCAATGTTTACTTCTGGAAAGAGACGTATAGTTCTTCCTTTAATTTCTATACCCAATCCATCCGCAAAACCTTTGACGATTCTGTATTGCATCCCGGTAAAAAAGTATGGCTGCTCTATGATATGAGAAACGAGGAAGAAATTAAGCAGGCTGGTTATACATTGGGAGACCGTTTCTCTACGGTGGACTTCGAGATCACTCGGCTGGACATAAAATTTATCAATCCTGCCAAAAGAGAAAGCCAGTGTAACCAGATGGTGATCGCTGAGATCAGCCGGACCCCATAACCATAGCTGGTTCAGAACTCCAGGAACATCTGGTGGTTCGGGTTTGAATATGTTTCGGATATTTTAAAGTCATGACTTCCTATAATCCGGAAGCCGTTCTTTTTATAAAAGTCAACCGCCCGTTGGTTTTCTTTCCAGACAAAGAGCCAGGCACCCGATTGATTATTTTTCTTTGAAAGATCAATATTAAACCGGAAGAGCGCTGAGCCCAATTTTAAATCATAAAATTCTTTCAATAAATAAAGCCGTTCGAACTTCGCTATATTTTTTATTTGGCTATTGACATAGGGGGTATCGAAAACAATTTTTGAGTAACCCGCCGGACGATCATCCTTATAGATGATATGGTAAATATTGTTGGGGTCGCTCAATTCTGCTTTAAACACGTCCAGGCTATATTTTTCGGTAACATAAGTGTTGATTTCCGCAGGGTCAGCGCTATGGCCATGTGATTCAATAAAACTGCGTTTTGCAATTTCCGATAGTAATTGAGCTTCTTTTATGCCGGTCCTGGCTATGGAGGTCATTCCTGATAAATTAGCCGCAAAGTTAATTAGCGTGAATGGAAGGAGGATCAGAATGACGTCCCCGCAATAGAACAATGACCAGCACGATTATCCATAGCATAAAAACGGCAATATTGATCCGCTCCCACAGGCCGATCCATGGGGTTGGCCCGTTTTCCGCTATCCGGGGAGCTTCTATCCCGGTCAGTGTACCAAATAACAGGAACAGGATAATGCTCAGGATAGAATAAACCCGGAACCATTTTCTGAATGCGGCTGCCCCGCAAAACATGATCGCCAGCATAAGAAGCATGGTAATAATTCCCAGGGTGATGTGCATCGCATCGGTAAATGTAAACGCAGCTCCCCGCAGATGCATCGGTGCAAAGGGCCATGCAAGGCTGATAACGCCGTACATGATAACCAGGGTGGCCGCAAGCCGCAGGCGGTAATTCTGATGAGATACCATCCGCAGTCCAAATCCAAAGGCGGTAAAAAGTAACGTATAGATTACGCCCAATGGAAGCCATACCGCCCTGGTCGGGGCCCCGATAGCTGATAACTCACTGACGGTCTGAGAAACAGAACTATACCCTTCAAACCCGCCGGGTATAAAAATATTCATCGCAATATAGAGGAGCGAAGAAAGGATACCGCAGCAAAGCAAAACCCGCTGTAGCATTGTAATGATGAGTAGTTCATTACAAAGTAAAACCGGTAGTGAATGACCCCTTATGACGGGTATCAGTAATTGGTATGATACTCAGGGGACGGTTATTACCAGTTTTCCTTTGTGTTCTCCCCTGCTGAAAATCCGGATTGCTTCCGGAACCTCCTGTAGTTTGTAAGGCCCATCTATGACCGCTTTGATCTTGCCGGCTTCGAAAAGCTGGTTCATATACAATAAATCCTTGTTTGTCTTCAGGGCAACGATGCGTAAATGTTTTTTTTGAATGAGGGAAATCCATGGCGCCAGCAATAAAGCCTGGAGAAGCCTGCCGATGGAACCTCCCACGGTAACATAAACTCCCCTTGGGCTCAATGCACGGGCATAAGCAAACATCGAACGGTTTGTCTTCACATCCAGGACCAGGTCATAACCCTTTCCATTTTTCGTGAAATCTTCCTTTGTATAGTCAATGACATGATCAAAACCCATGGAGCGGAGCATTCCCAGTTTAGGGGCGCTGTCAACCCCGGTTACTTCAGCCCCGTATAATTTGGCCAGCTGGATGGCAAAAGTGCCAACACCTCCGCCCGCACCATTTATCAATAGCTTTTGTCCCGGTTGAATTTTTCCTTTATCAATAAGACCCTGCACCGCCAGCATGGCCGCCTGGGGAATGGCCGCTGCTTCTTCAAAACTCATCCCGGCCGGTTTCAAAGCCAAAGACTTTTCCCGCGCGCAAACATACTCCGCGAAACCTCCCCACTGGCCGCTCAGGTCACCATACACTTCGTCACCAGCCTTAAACCTCGTCACGTTTCTTCCAATGGCTTCTATTCGTCCCGCGATATCGGAACCCAGGATTTTTCGCCTGGGTTTAAACAAACCATTTAACAGGCGGTTGATAAAGTCACCCTGGAGAAGACCCCAGTCCCAGTCGTTGATGGATACCGCACAGACTTTTACCAAAACCTCGTCATCCTTCGGAGAAGGTTTTTCAACTTCTTTGAGCTGCAGCACTTCGGGTCCCCCGTATTTAGTGTAGATAATTGCTTTCACTTGCTGAAATCATTTTTGAAAATGATGCGGGGCCTGGTTTGATTATTTTAAATACCCGGTTAACCATCTTACAATATTCAATGCAAATTGTTTGTTATTTGACCCCGGGACATTCATACCTGCGCCAGGAGTTCCATCCATCCAAATTTGGGCAGTGAGCATTGCGGCCTCACTCACTACTACTACTTTTCCTTTGCCAAGTTCAAAAGCCACTCCATATACTCTTTGCCCTTTACATTGTACGGCTACTGAGGTTTCCACCGTACGTAATAAGGGCTCAATCGTTAAATAATCCACCGCAGATTCGCCTAACCGGAGAAGTACCGAACTTCCCGGCGGCGCAATGATTGTTCTTCCGGAAAAGGACTTAACTATTTTTACCCTTTCTGAATCATTTCTTCCTTTAATGATCGGGTGATCGCCCAGTAAATTGTCTTTTTCTGAAAAAACAAGGTGTCTCGGATTTTTTGTGATTCCGTCTTCTAATATCCTCGCATGAATCGAATCTTCTGTGTATTCCGTCTCAGGGGTTCCGACCCCCAACGATTCCAATAAACCATCAAAGCCAAAATTGCTATGATCGGTAACGGTAAACAAAGACCCCCCTTGCCGGATCCAGGCGTTCAGGATATTAAGTTCGTCGTTACTTATATGACCCGGTGCTGCAATGAGTACTAAATTGGTATTAACCAGCGTCCTTTTTGTAATTGGCGTAAGTCCCTTGACAATTTCAAACCCGTCATTAGACAAAAGATTTGCTAAAGGTTTATATCGACCGCTTGCTGTATGATAATTGTTGTGGGCTTCATCAAACCAAATTACCGGGCAGTTTTTAATACAAACAGGGCTCGCAACCGAAACATCATAAGACGTGTCCGCCATTACTTCTCTTGGGGAGGAAGATTGGAAAACAGGGTTCTTCTTTAATTCCTGCGCCCGCATTTTGTGTAGCTCCTCTTTTTCATTATTCCCCATGGCTTTGTAACAGGCGCTCATATTAGTATAAGCCCCGGAACTGTAAGGATAATTTTGAATATTCAGTGAATACAACTGCTCTGCATTGCGGAACATCTTCCTTATCATAAACTGGTTAGCAAGGCTGCTGACAATACCTTCGGGTGGCAGCACCTTTCCACTACGTTGTTTCGATATGTTTTCATATTTTGACTTAATGAAACCGTAAGCATTAAAGGATGAGTCGAAAAAATTATACGGTAGGTCATTCTCAAATATCAACGCTTTTTTAAGGTGCTCCTCCGCGCTTAATTTATCCCCCTTTTTGTTATAATAGTTACTTATACTACGGTTGGCTCTGCCGCTGTGGGGGTGGTACTTCATATTCATTTCGGCTAAGGTATAGGCTGCATCGAGCTTTCCCATTTGCAAAAGCCGGCTTGAAGCAATAAAAAGCAACAGGTCGGATGGAACGGCTCTGCGGTGAAATGACCCGGATAAGCGATCATAATCCGAGGTCAATTCCTTAACGACACTTAAAGTGGTGTCCGCGTACACAGAAGAGTTCCTGTATTTTACATTCAATGCCCTTGAATAATAGGCAAACGCTCTTTCTGAATCCCCCATCGCTTTGTAAATGTCTCCCATATGCTGGTTAACCCAGTAATTCTGCGGAAAATTATCAACCCCTGCTTTAACATACTTGCGTGCCTGATCATACATTTTTTTCTTCAAAAAAGTAAAGGCGGGTTCATTCAGGTGCATTAAAATACTGTCGGGCTGTTGCTCCAATGCCCGTACAACTTCTTTGGGGTTACGTGTTCTGCTAAAATCATTTCCAACAGCTGCTTTCAAGTCGGCTTCATATTTTCGCCAGATGTTGAGAAACATGGTTTCTTTTATATCTTTCCAACGCTGATTCTTATGCAGCGCGGAGAAACACTCATCATCAGTTGTAATATCCTTTATATACTCCAGCGTCAGGTTTTTGGATGTAGCTACCCCGGTCAATTGTTCAAGGGCACTGTCAGCGTAATTGGCGGACATCCAGTAGCAGGCAGCATTCCACCTGTCATCATTGGTCGCTGAGCTTCCCCCAATCCTAATGGCTGCAGAATAAGCGATAGCGGCATTCTTAAAATCCCTTTCCTGGCGGAAAGAATCGCCTTTCTGAATGAGTTTCCTGTATTCAATGTTGTTTTGAGAGTACAAGGAGTATTGTACCAGACAAAAGAGGCCAGCAAGGAAAGTGTTCTTCATTTTGAGAAGTGTTTGATGCGCTCCATATTATTATTTTAAGATTCGGTTAGCATCGGGTATTTTCGAAAGAAGGAGTTCATTCAATGCGCGTGCTGGCAAATGCCCACTGGAATTACACCTGTTGATTGAGTCTCATTTCCAGGCGGCCCTGTTGATTATAAAGCTACTTTCCTGTTTTTCAAATCCAACCTTTGGATAGTATTCCATTGCCGTGGGAACTGATAAAAGCAAAACCATCGACTGATCGCCAACTTTTTCCTTCGTCAGGTTTATGAGTTGTCTGCCAATTCCTTCCTTTTTGTATTCGTGTCTGACCGCAAGGTCAGAAAGATAGCAAGCCCAAACCCAGTCAGTAATGGAACGGGAAACTCCAACTAACAGATCATTGTCCCAGGCGGTAACGACCAGGTTCGAATTATCAAACATTTTTTGTATCCGTTCTTTATCGCCGGTCGGTCGTGGCAAACCGGCATTGTCGTACAGTTCAATTATCTGGTCTGCTGGAGGTCTTTTGTCAAAGCTGTAGGTTATTTTCATATTCTCTTTGCCGGGTTTCGCTGAATGTTTGCGGGTAACGACTTCGGCCTGGCGATGTGGCGGTATTTGAATATCGGCAGCCCGGAACACCTGCCCAATTGAATTTATAAATCTGAAGTTAGCAACAAAAAGTCAAACTAAAACCTGTCTCAGCGGTCTGAACCACTGCAAGGCAAACCTCCGGAGTTTCACCGCCCGGCTTCACTACCGGCAATAGCTGTGTTCGCGGCAGGTGACAATGCTTTTACATTAATTCACACTTAATAAAATACAAACCCTTACTAAGAAAGATTATCTCTTAATAAGGGTGTGACAATCGAAAGTTGCGTTGCTTATTTAAACTTATCCGGAAACTGTTTCACGATTCCTTCTGTTAATATGTCTGCCAGGTAAACCATGTGGTGTAAGGCTTCTTCAAAGCCTCCGAAAGATTGTGTATAGTCGCCTTTAAGAATACTTACTGAATAAGCAATTGTGTGCGTAATGTGCATTTCTAAAGCCCCCTGGGTTTCTTTTGCTGTCCAGTTTTTGGGGTTCGCAGAAGCAAGGAAACTTCCAATTTCCCTGGCATTCGCATACCAGTCTTTAACAGCTTTATCCAGGGCTTCTTTGTCGTTTTCTTTTGCCGCTTTCAGCACAGGAACAGCCAATTGGATATGTTCAGTTAATAGTTTTGCTGTTTGATCGCCGGCAGTCTGTCCGTAATAGGGTACCATTGCGGCGCCTATTTCTTTTTGATTCTGCAATAACCGGTTCAGCTTGGCCGCTACACCCTTGGGGTCATTGAAGTAAGCATCAACCGTAATCAGGGTCCAGTACATATGCGCGTTCCACAATTCTCGCATGGCCTTATTGAGTTCAACCGCTTTTGGGTTCTTTATCAACGGCGCTATTTTGTCTGACGTGTTGCCTTCCATGGCAGCGTGCTTCATTTGCTGCCCGCTTACAGCGTTTGCTGCCACGAAGAGGACAAGAAGTAATAGTAGCTTTTTCATTTTAAATATATTTATTGTTCTTATAAGTTTGAGTAAACGAGTACTCCAAAGGTTACAATGGCAAAACATTAAAGGTTGTTGATAAGGCTCATTACTTTATCTGTCATAGCATTGCAGTAAACAGCATTATATTCAAACAGTTCCTCTATTGCATATGATTTTTCAATTTCGGTTCGTAACATAGTTTTAGCACGGTTAAGCCTGACTTTTACATTCCCCTGGCTAATACTCAATAAGTCGGCTGTTTCAGCAACATTCAACCCGTTTATTTCTCTTAAAGAAAAGACCATCCTGTAATCCTCCGGTATTTTGCCAAGCGCCTTTTCAATGATGTTTCCCAACTCACGGGTTTGAACTATTTTATAACTGTCATTATCCGACGGCCCGAACAATGGTTTTGACTCGTCCTGTATGTCGTGCATAACTTCTTTTTTAAACCTGAATTTCTCTTTTTTGCGAAAGCAATTATTCAACATTATCCGGATAATCCATGTTTTAAACGCCGAACGACCCTCAAATTGAAACAGGTTTTTATAGGCATCAATAAAGGTGTCCTGCATTAAGTCTTGTGTGTCCTGGTGACTATAATTGTATGACCTGCCAACCTTATAGAGGTAAGGGTTAAATCGCCTTACAATAATTTCGTAAAGAGATTTTTCTCCCTCTAAAACCCGCCGGGCAATCTCTGTTTCTGAAAGTTCTTTGTATAATTCCATGAGTTACCCCGCTATTTTGGAAATTCTTGCTAATGAAAAGGCCGCAATTGCCATCACAAGGTCTCTCACAGCTACATCCACATAGTTGAAACCCAGCAATAAGGTTAAAGCAATTACGGTTAGCCAGGCTGCGACAATATAGGCGCCAATTTCCGTTTTTTTCAACACAATAATCCCGGCAATAATTTCAATAACTCCTACAATCATCATAAAAGTTGCCCCGGAAAAGGGGAGTATACTGGCTATGGAAGGATTGATGTACTGCTCCCAGTCAGTAAGCAGGTTGGTAAATTTATCAGCGCCCGCTACAATGGGCACGATGCCGAATGTGTATTTTAGCAGGTTGAACGTTTGCTTTAGCCTGGGTTGCGGGTTTTTACTTTCCATGTTTACGTTGTTTAATCTGTTACTGTCCAATTAGAGTAAACAGAAAAAGGAAAGGTTACAAAGGTTTTGCCCGGATCAGAATCTATTTCGAAAAGGGTGTCTGTCAGCAATACCGCCAACGCAAGGACTCCGCCCTCCCGCAAAGCGGGAAAGGACTAAACCATAGGGGAAAAGCAAACGCGATGCCTCTCCCGATTTAAGCTGTTCGCCAGGCTAAAGAAACTAAAAAGAACTCCTGCATGGGCAGGAGTTCCGGTTGCTTACTCAAACAATGTGTTGAATTGCTCAATATCCTTTTTCAAATCTGCACGTACTTCGTTGTACTCCCCGGCCTCTTCTTTAAGTTCCTTCATATCCCCTAATACGCCTGTGAGCCAAACGTGTAAAGCATCATGTTCAGGTCCTTGCATGGTGCATTGTTTAACCATTGTGTCAATTTTCGTTTGAAGGGCCGCGTACAATTGCATTCTTTTAGCAGCATCCGCATACGCCCTATCATTTACAACCTGCGCCATTTCAGCTGCGTTCTTCCTGGTGGCTTCATCTGCTTTCCATTTACGGCCATTATTCAATGATGGGGACCCGCCGCTTTGTTCTTGTTCTTTTACAGTTTCATGGTCGTGCTGCTCCTTATTTACCTGGCCGCCGCAAGCGGCTAATACAACTGCCAGGAATATCAATAGTTTTTTCATTTCATGTTTTTTAATTATTAATCATTATCCTTTTCTTGTTTATCATTACCCTGGCTTTCATTTCCGCCACCTGCTTCATTTACATTCAGCATGACAGCGCCATCCCTGATTTCTGTATGACGTATTTGTCCGCCGAGATGTGCTGTTTGTACCATTAAACCACCGGACAAAATAGCAAGCAGCAAGATGAGTGTTTTAAACACACGGGCTGCCATTTGCCACCTGAAGGTAAACAAAGCTGCTAAAGCAAGCAGTCCCCCTGTGGCAATAGAAATCATGGCCAACTTCGCCACTTCTTCGTGCCTTTCAATAATGGCTTCCGATACCCCGGGTAATTTTTCTATGGCCTCTTCAGTACCTTCCCCGGAGAAGTAAACCGGTACAGCGGCAACACCAGCAACCAATAGTAAAATGTAAGCCGTCCTGGTGAGTGTAGTATTTTTTATAAAGAATGCTGCAATGAGCATTATTAAACCCGTTAATGATAGAATGACCGGCACATGCGTTAACGCCAGGTGCACTTGTACGCTGTTCATAAAATATGTTTTTGAATGAATAAGAGTTTGTTACAGGCCCGTAATGGGCAATAGCGTTGCAACTACGCTCTTGGCGGGTGAAAGATGCGGGCTAAATTTTCTTGTGGCACGTATGTTTCAGGCAATAAACATTTTTTAACCGCGGGTAACCCAGGTATCGGGGTTGTTTTAAATACACCCGGAACAACGGCATAACCAATCGTATAAAACGTTATGTTCTTGAAAGGCAATTGCTCATCTTCCGGGAAGTCAGCATCCTTGTGGTTCGATGTGTAATGCTCCTGCAAAAAGGCAACCAGTGAGACCCCTTCCTGCTGCTGGTGTTTCATAAAATGCTCAATGAGAAAAGGGAGCTTAAGGAGTTGCCCGGCCGGTGTTTGTATAAACAGCATCAGCACCAAAAGAAATATGGTAACAGGGGTTCTCATTTGGGCCACAAATTTACCGGCTTACTTGCCCCTGAGCAATGACCTGCATCAGCCGGGTGCAAAGGTTTTGCTAAAGTGCTCCGTAAACCAGCCTGGCAATCCGGTAGGCAGGTTCTTCGGCACGCATATTAGAAAACCCCAT
>JANWIJ010000068.1 GCA_025449935.1 Chitinophagaceae bacterium | reverse complement strand
CCCTGTATGAAAGCCACTGCCACCAATATCAGCACCCGCACCATGATGAATGTGGAAAACGGTAATGTGGAAAGGAAAGAAATACAGGATACCGCGAATATCACGGCCTGGTTTACCAGCAGCATACCAGTATCGGCGGGACCAGCCGAATACCAGGGTCAACTGCCGGGACTGATCCTTGAAATGGATGTTAACAATGGCCGCCAGACATTCAAAGCTACTGGTATCAGCGAAAAAGCGGACCTGTCGGTTATAAAAGAACCGGCTGGTAAAAAACATTATACCCCTGGAGAATTCAGGAAAGAAAGAGAAAAGATGATGGAAGAAATGCAGCGCAATAACCAGGGCGGGAACCGGGTAATACGTATGAATTAAACATAAACCTTAGCCATGAACAGGGCCCCCTGCAAATGCAGGGGGCTTTCTATTGTTATCCCTGCGGCAATTTTTATCTTTAGCCAGACTATGCAAAAAGAATTTGCCCAAAAGGTGGTGGAGGTCATAAGGAATGACAGTCGTGTGGTTGGCCTGGCAGCCGCCGGTTCATGGATCACCAATGAGCTAGATGAATATTCTGATCTCGATCTTATTCTTGTTACCGGGGAAAAAATAGGCGGCAACAAGGAAAAGATGCTGGACTATGCCCGACATTTCGGTGATTTTATTTCCGGCTTCACCGGCGAACATGTTGCCGAACCGAGGGTATTGATTTGTTTGTATGACAATCCCCTCCTTCACGTAGACATAAAATTTATAACCCTGCCGGAACTTTATGACCGCGTAGAGAACCCCGTTGTTCTTTTTGAAAGAAACAACGCGTTAACACAGGTCATTCAATCAACAAAAGCAGTGTGGCCCCCGGTAGATTACCAGTGGATAGAAGACCGGTTCTGGACCTGGGTACATTATATTGCTTCCAAAGTTGGCCGTGGGGAATACTTTGAAACGATTGACGGCCTTGGTTTCATGCGGGCTATGGTACTGACACCGCTGCTGCAGGTGAAAAGTAAAACATTGCCAAGGGGAATGCGGAAAGTGGAGAAGAAATTGAGTTTAGCCGACCTGGAGAATTTAAAGATCACGGTAGCCCGGTATGACCGGGTGTCGATCATCAGGGCATTGGAAAATTCCATCAGCATTTATAAATCGCTGCGCAGGAAATTATTCACTGATGATATCAGGATCCAGTCAAAGGCAGAAAAAAAGAGTCTTGAGTACCTGAAGTCAGTTAAACAAAAAAAGTGATTGTTGGTCCCCCATATTAGATTTGAAACAAACTTTCTTGCATGAAACAATACGTGACGATTTTAGCGGCCGTCTTTTTTTTTAGTTGTAAATCCGGCACTAAGGACAACCAGACCGCTTCCTCCGGTGACGACCGCTATCAACCTAAACAATACGTGGAGCTGAAACATCCTGAATGGAGCAAAAATGCCACGATATACGAAGTGAACCTGCGACAGTTTACACCCGAGGGGACCTTCAAAGCTTTTGAGTCCCACCTGCAGCGTCTCAAAGACATGGGTATTGATATCATCTGGCTGATGCCTATTCACCCCATTGGTGAAAAGAACCGGATTATACCCAATTGCTTACCGGCAAGTCTTTTGAGCTGAAGGGAGATGATGTGGTAACGGTGGGTGCCAGGGGCTACCTGGTGCTGGAGAAGTAAGGGAAGAAATATTTCTCTCTAACCCCATTTCCTTATAAAATCTTTACACGTCCTCCCCCTTATTTTATGCCAACCTTATAAAGGCAGAGCTACCTTTGTATTCTATTCCTCTAGGCATGCTACGTCAACTTTCGAAAATCAGTAAAGCAAACCAATTTCTTGCCGGCATCGGGCTCATTTTAGTAGTGTCAGGCATCTGTTATTTTTTTTCTGATTACCTGGGATATAAGGTGGTTGCCTTTATCCTGTTGTTAACCGTCTCCTTAATCGCCATCGTATTTGATATACTGCCTGTTCTGGCCGCCTCTTTACTAAGTGCCCTTGCGTGGAATTTCTTTTTTATTCCTCCCAAATTCACCTTTCATATTGGCTCCGCGGAAGATGGCTTTCTTTTTCTCATGTATTTTATCATTGCTTTTATCAATGCCGTACTTACCAACCGGATACGGAAGATTGAACAGCAAGTAGTAGAGAAGGAAGAAAAAGCAAGAACGGTGAAACTCTATAATACCCTGCTGAATTCCTTATCACATGAATTAAAAACACCTATCGCCACGATCGTGGGCGCTACTGACAACCTGATTACTGCACAATCCAACCTGTCGGATGACAATCGAAAAGAACTGGCAGAAAATATATCCGTTGCAGCTCTACGGTTAAACCAGCAGGTAGAAAACCTGCTGAGTATGTCACGGCTGGAGTCGGGTTTTATTCAGCCCAAAAAAGACTGGTACGATATCAGTGAGCTCATATACGCTGTTATCAACCGGCTGGAACAGCAATTGAAGAATCACAAAACAATTATCCATATCGAAGAAAACCTTCCTTTGTATAGGCTTGATTATGGACTGATGGAGCAGGTATTGTACAATTTGCTGTACAATGCCTCGATATATACACCGGACTATGCTGACATATCTATTTCGGCAAAAAACCATGCTGAAAGAATTTACAATCTCGATACCGCAACCAGGGAGCATAGTGAAATAAAAAATGAGTATAGTTATTTATCATTAGTCATTGAAGACCGTGGTCCTGGGTTTCCGCCCGGTGAACTGGAAAAAGTGTTTGACAAGTTCTATCGCCTGGATCATTCCAGCACAGGCGGCACCGGGCTGGGACTTTCCATTGTAAAAGGTTTCGTAGAGTCCCATAACGGAACTGTTCTTTTGGAAAATGTACCCCATGGCTCCCGCTTTACGATAATGATCCCTGCTGAAACATCTTATATAAATAACCTGAAAAATGAATAAAGCTGCAATACTGGTAATAGATGACGAAGTGCAGATAAGGAGGCTGCTGGAAATTACCCTGGAGAGCAATCACTTTAATGTGGAATCTGCAGAGACGGCAAAAGAAGGGCTCCGCATCGCCGCAAGTCACCCCCCGGATTTAATCATTCTTGACCTGGGATTACCGGATGAAAACGGACATAACCTCCTCAAAAAATTAAGGGAATGGTACACCAACCCTGTGCTTATCCTTTCGGTGCAAAACGACGAAGATGATATTGTAAAAGCACTGGATAATGGCGCCAATGATTATCTCGTAAAGCCATTTCGTACCGGCGAGTTGCTGGCCCGTATCCGCTCCGCCTTGCGAAGTACGGCTCCGGAGGACAATAATCCGGTGATTGATTGTAAGGATTTACAAATTGACCTTGCGACAAGGACTGTAAAGAAAAATAATGAGCTGGTGAAGCTGACAGCGACTGAATATAAATTGCTGAGCCTTTTTACGCGGCAGGAAGGCAAAGTATTAACGCATCAATACCTGCTGCGCGAAGTGTGGGGCCCGGGTTATATCAACCAGTCACAATATTTACGGGTGTTTATTGCACAATTAAGAAAAAAAATAGAAAAGGATCCTAACCGTCCAGCCTATATCATAACAGAGTCTGGGGTGGGCTATCGGTTTATCGCAAAAGAGTAATCACAAATACATAATAATTACCATGAAATCGAATAGCATTCATTCGAACAGGATAACTATTGCCACCTTGCTGGTAGCCCTGGGCATTATTTACGGCGATATTGGTACCAGCCCCTTATATGTGCTTAAAGCTATCGTTGGTGAGAAAGAAATTGATGAAATCCTGGTATTGGGTGGTGTTTCCTGTGTATTCTGGACATTGGTATTGCAAACAACAATAAAATACATATGGCTTACATTGAAAGCCGATAATGATGGGGAGGGCGGTATTTTCTCGTTATATGCATTGGTGCGGCGCTATGGAAAAAAATTAGTCATTCCTGCCATCCTGGGAGCCACCACCTTATTAGCTGATGGAATTATAACACCCCCCATCTCCGTTGCCTCGGCGGTGGAAGGATTGGAATCGATTTTTCCGGATCTTTCTACTGTCCCGATTGTCATTGTTATTCTTTCAGCGTTGTTTTTCTTTCAGCGTTTCGGTACACAAAAAGTTGGGCGGGCCTTTGGGCCGATGATGGTCATTTGGTTCACGATGCTATTTGTTCTTGGCTTCTCCCAAATCGTTCACTATCCCGGGATATTAAAATCACTAAATCCCTATTATGCGTATGAATTGCTGGCAAGATATCCCGGTGGTTTCTGGCTGCTGGGAGCTGTGTTCTTGTGCACAACCGGTGCTGAAGCGCTGTACTCCGATCTTGGACACTGCGGCCGGAAAAATATCCGCCTCACCTGGGCTTTTGTAAAAATCTGCCTGGTGGTAAACTATCTTGGACAGGCAGCCTGGCTCATGCACCAGGGACAACCACTGCTGGAGGGCCGAAACCCCTTTTTTGAAATTATGCCACATTGGTTTTTGATTGCCGGCATAGTGATCGCAACCGCGGCGGCAATAATCGCATCTCAGGCGCTTATCAGCGGATCATATACCCTGATCAGCGAGGCCATGAACCTGAATTTCTGGCCCCGGGTGCGTGTCCGGCAACCCTCAGAACTGAAGGGTCAAATTTATATTCCAAGTGTGAACGTGATTCTCTGGGCCGGCTGCATTCTGATGATTTTGTACTTCCGCAATTCCACGCACATGGAAGCAGCCTATGGTTTCTCCATCACCATCACCATGATGATGACCACTATCTTATTAAGCTATTATCTTTTTTATAAATTAAAATGGAAGAAATGGTTTGTCCTGGGCATTCTCGTTTTGTTTGCAACGGTTGAAATTTCTTTTTTTACAGCCAATGTAGCCAAGATAAAAGAACGATGGATGTTCCTCTTTTTCGAGCTATTCATTTTCCTCGTCATGTACGTGTGGTTTTATGCCCGGAAGATCAATAACCGTTTTACCAGGTTTGCTGACTTGGGTAAATATGCGCCAACCATCAAAGAATTAAGCGAGGATGATAATATTCCGAAATTCTCAACACATCTTATTTACCTGACAAAAGCCAATAACCGCCACCAGGTGGAAGAGAAGATCATCAACTCGATTTTTTCCAAAAAACCCAAACGGGCCGATGTATACTGGTTTGTTCATATAAACCGTACAGAGCATCCATACACGCTTACGTATGATGTATCCGAGCTGCTGGATGACAAAGTAATCAAGATTACGATCAATGCCGGATTCCGTATTCAGCCGCGAACCGAATTGTATTTTAAAAAGATCGTGCAGGAACTGGTAGTTAAAAAAGAATTAAGTCTGCATATACGTCCGGATGGTTCCACCAAATACAATACACAACCTGATTTTAAGTTCATTGTGATTGAAAAATTCCTATCCGTAGAAAACGAGTTTGCCCTGAAAGATGGTTTACTCCTCAATAGCTATTTCTTTCTTAAAGACCTGGGCCAAAGTGATGAAAAAGCATTTGGACTCGATAAAAGTGATGTAATAGTTGAGGACGTCCCACTGGTATATCATCCCGTACAACAGATTGAATTAACAAGAGTGAACAACTAATAAAACTATACTATGACCCGGTCAGCCTTTTTTATTATACTGCATATTCTCCCGGTTTATCTAATATCACAGGACAGTACCGTTAAAAACCCTCTTTCCTTTTCTGGTTTTGCCGATGTCTATTACCAGTATGACTTTAATAAGCCAGGGGATGGCAACCGGCCGGATTTTATTTACAGTCATAACCGGCATAATGAATTTACCCTGAACCTTGGTTATGTAAAAGCAACCTATACAACCAGGCAGATCAGAGCTAATCTTGCTCTTGCCGCAGGCTCCTATATGAATGCCAATTATGCAGAAGAGCCCGGCGTATTAAAGAATATTTTTGAAGCCCGCCTTGGTGTCAAACTCAGCAAAAGGAAAAATATTTGGCTGGATGCAGGCATACTCCCTTCACATATCGGTTTTGAAAGTGCTGCCAGCAAAGAGTCCTGGACATTGACGAGAAGTATCATGGCCGAAAATACTCCGTATTTTGAAGGCGGGGCAAAAATTACTTTTACTACAGATGATGGCAAATGGCTGCTCAGCGGCATGGCTTTGAACGGGTGGCAACGCATTACAAGAGTAAATGGCAATTCGCTCATGTGCTGGGGCACACAACTGCAGTATAAACCATCGGATAAAGTGTGGCTGAACTACAGCAGCTTCGTTGGAACAGACAAGCCCGACAGTGCGCGATTGTTAAGGTACTTTCATAACATCTATGCCATCTTTTTTATCACCGAAAAGATTGGATTTACACTGGGTTTTGATATTGGATCTGAAGAAAAAATCCGGCCTGCACGGGGTCACAATACCTGGTATTCCCCGGTGGGAATTCTAAAATATTGTATCACTGACAAGTGGACAATCGCCGGGAGAGTTGAACATTATAATGATAAGAAAGGGGTTATCATTACAACTACGGCACCTAACGGTTTTCAAACCGCCGGCTATTCGATGAATATAGATTATGCCCCGGTAAAAAACGTATTGCTGCGGGGTGAAGGGAGAGTGTTAAAAAGTAAGGATCCTTTTTTCATCAAAGACAACAGTCTTGTAAAAAAGGATATATTCATGACCGCTTCAATTGCCGTTAGTTTTTAGATATGAGGAAGAAAGCACCTTTATCCTTGTTTTAAGATTTCAGTCATTGAATAAAAAAGGATGGCGCTTGCTCCAAAAATTTTCATTCTCAATCTTCTGATTGGTTGTATAAGCCAGCCGGAAAAGCCATCCTGGCTCACGGGGCAAATCGAATACAGTTATTCTTATGAAAGAAATAAACCGAATGCCGATTCGCTTAGGAATCTAAGCCTACCGCGTTATGATCCTCATCCCGCCCCCGCTCCCCGCGTTATTCAGTCCCGTCTTACTCAAACTATAGGTAAAGCTGAGCAGGAAGAATTGCCGTAAGGTCAATACCCTTGCATCTTCTATATAGTTGTTGTTGGTATTACGGCTGATCCCGATATTCTGGTCCAGTAAATCCCTGGCACTGAGCTTCAGCTCACCGCGGTTGAATTTCAACATTTGCTTGCTGATACTGGCATTCCACAGTGGCACTTTCAAATTAAAGCCCGTGGCCCGCTGGCTGTTGACAGTATAGGTAAAGTCGGTGGAAAAGAAAAAACCTTTTGGCATTTCCCAATCGATGGAGGCATTGTATTCCTGTGAAAGGTAATTGGTGTTCAGGGCTGACTGCAGCGAGTATTTTGTTTTATTATAATTAAAACCCGCGCCCACAGCGATATTTAGTTTCCCGGTCGGGTTCATATCCACCCGGATATCAGGACCGAGTGAGAAGGTCTTTATATTATTGCCTGTTCCGTTAATGAATTGCCTGGTTTTAAAGAGGCCGGTGTTACTACTCAGTTCAACATTTCCTTTCAGGAAACGGACCGGCATACTATAACTGATTTCGCTGTTAAGATTATATACCCCATCTACATTCACGGGGCGTGTTCTCTTTATACCCAGCTGGTTGATGGTATCATAGTTCACAATTTTATTGTTGGTGACCTGCCCGCGCAGGAACAGGAAAAAGCTTTTATTCCTGTAAGGGCTCAGCATATTCAGGTTGGCCTGTATATTATGGTTGTACTCCTGTTTCAGGTCAGGATTTCCCTCCCTTATATTTAGTGGATTGCTGTTGTCGGGTACCGGCTGCAATTGCGACATGGCTGGCTGGTTGGTAGAAGTACCATAAGTAAGTGAAAAAGTTCTGTACCGGCTGAAGCTATACTGGAACCTTGCGTTTGGCAAAATATTCCTGAACGTTTTGCTGATCAGTGAATCTTTTGTCCCGGTGGTTATTTTACCGGCCAGTTCCGCCTGCTGCCAATTAGCCCCAAAGGAGTAGTTATATTTTTTCTTCTGTGTCCTCATACGGATACCTGCGTTTGTATAACCATAGGTATTTTCAAAATCGTTGCTTAAAAAAGGATTGAACTGGTCATATTTGCCATTCAGCTTATTGTAATCATGGGTTGTTTTCTGAGCGGTGCTTTTTGTATTGCTTTTGCTTACACTGAATTCCAGTAAGGATCGTTTCCAGACCGGTTCTGTATACACCGCCCTGGCGTTATAGCCCCGCAGGTCGCCGCGGCTAGTGGTTTTTTGATTCAGTGTATCTTTTTTCAGCAATGAACCAGTGGAAGTATAAAAGCTGTTGACAGACGAAAGGCTGCCATCCCCGTCACTTTCATTCAGGCTTGTTTGCATCGACAAAGAAAAAGTCCGGCCTTTCCTGGCAAATTTTTTCCGCCAGGTAATATCATTGCGGAAATTATATCCTTCGCTGGTTGACCTATTGTTACTGAAACCTTCGTTGGTCAATCCTTTATCTTCTGTTAGGGTCTGGTAATCTGTTTGTGAGCGGTTATTTGTCTCCTGGTAACTGAAGGAAGGGGTTATGCGGATAGAGCTGGTCGAATCAACCTGGTATAGCGCATTCAGGTTGAGGCGATGGCTATTACTCCCGTTATCTGCAATCGAGTTCTGGTTGTAGAAATAAGATGAGTCGGGTAAAAAATATTGCCGCTGGACATGGCTTTCCTGGTTAGGATTATAGCGGTTATAAAAATAATTACTCTGGAAGTCCAGTTTGGTACCGATGATATTATTATAATTAAGTCCCCCGCCCCAGGCCGTATTGATCCCGTTGTTCCTGCCTCCCGAATTGATGCCCATGGCAGCCGCTTCTTCGCCCGATACATTAATATTAAGGTTGCCTCCCCCTCCCCGTTGCATTCTCGCCAGTTCGCCGGTAAAGTTGAGGATATCCATAAAGGAGAATCCTTCCGCATTGGTATTATTCCCCATACCGATGGCAGAGAATTGCCTGGCTCCCTTAAATGAATTGACATTAAACTTTCCTTCGTAACGTTCCTTATTGCCTGCCCCGGCATTTACCTTACCAAAAACTCCCTTCTTTTTATCCTTTTTCAGTTTCAGGTTGATGGTTTTCTCATAGTTCCCGTCTTCAAAACCCGTT
>JANWIJ010000067.1 GCA_025449935.1 Chitinophagaceae bacterium | reverse complement strand
TAAAAGGCTTAACTTGAATTATTAAATACTTTAAGTATTTCTTGAAACAGGCATGAACAAAGATGGACCCATTGTAGTGATAGAAGATGATGCGGATGACCAGGAAATCCTCGTTGATATTTTCAAATCCTTAGACTACAAAAATTCAATCGGCTTTTTCTCCGAGGGAGAGGCGGCCCTTAAATACCTGACCGATACCAAAATTAAACCGTTTCTTATCCTTTCCGACATTAACATGCCCAAATTAAGCGGTTTTCAATTAAGGGAAAAAATTCACACCAATGAAGACCTGAACTTAAAATGTATCCCCTACTTATTTTTTACAACCACCTCCAATCAAAAAGCAGTTATCGATGCCTATTCTCAATCCGTTCAGGGTTTTTTCGTAAAAGCCAATACCGTCGATAAACTACAGCATACCATAAAGACCATCATCGAGTATTGGCGGGAATGCGACGCGCCGCATTTCACAGCCGGCTAGTGCGGGGTACCCGGCGTAAAAGTTTTGCCTACTATTTACCCGCTTCATAATCCCATGGCAGCATACTGGCCACCCGTTCGGTCAGGGTCCAGTACCCGGTAAAAACCAGGTCCCGGCTATTATAATAATTTCCATTTTTTCCAATAATGATCTCTTTCCCCGCCAGTGTTTGCATGCTTGACCATCGGCGGGCCGTCCTGGGGTCAGCGGGATCAAGTTTATAAACGATCAGCAACGAATTCCCGAACCGCGCAATTTTAAAAAAACCGCCCTCTTCTGAAGTTACCAGGTTATCCCCTGTCAATATGGTTGAATCATATACGACAACCGAATCAGGCTGGTACATCAGGTGCTTATAATAAGCTATGGTGTCTTTACGTAAACCTGCAGTGCTTTTTCCAAATTCAACAGCCGATCCGTGCACAGATCCCCGCTTATCGCTTTTTACCAGCCTGGACTCATAATCTCTCTTTATTCTTTCTTTTTCCGCATGGGCGATTTTCAGCATCCTCTTTACTTCAAACCCTTCCTGGATCAACTGGTTACTGTACACACTGCGCATAAAATGCATGACAGAACCCCGGTAGGCATCAACCCGGTTTCCGCGCCATTGGCCATGCTTGCGGGTATTGCCCGTTTCCAGTTCAGTAAACAAGGGATAGCCCAGGAAAAAAGTAGTTCGCTTATTCAGGTTGATCTCGAAGGCTTCCAGCTGGTAGCTGATGGTATACCCCAATGCCCTGTTCTCAATAAGGATGGGCTCCGTGGCCTCAGCGATCAGCCGGTTGCTTTTTTCATACAACCACAGTTTGATGCTGTTTCCATTCAGAATCTTGCATTGGTCAGCATTGCCCCCTGTTCCAACAAACTCCTGGAAAAATGTTCCCTTCCATTTGTCCCAGGGCTGTTCGGTATAAGGTTCGAGGATTACGCTTTCAAGTTCCTTTGCCTTACTCAGCAATTCCACTTTCAGTTGCAGCGGAAGTTCTTCGTTACTGAAAGCAAAAACATTGGTTTCAAAGCCAATGCAGGAAACAACCAATTCATACTTCCCGGGAGGTATATTCCCGAGTACGAAATTGCCCAGGCTGTCCGTAACGGTCCCTTTTGAAGTATTGCTGATAAAAACATTCCAGTTGCCGATAGCGCCCCCGTTTTCCGAATCCACTACACGGCCCTGTATTGTTTGCTGGGAAAAAACAACTGTTGACAGGGACAGGATAAAAAATAAGAGAACTCCGCTCTTCATCATGGCAATCATTTATTCTCTTCCATCAAACAAATTCCCCAATCCTCCAAGTACACTGCCTTCTTCTTTCCGCTTGTATGTTCCGTACGCGATGATCCTCCCGGCCAGGCGGCTGATGGGTAATGACTGTATCCATACTTTACCGGGGCCCTGCAGTTTGGCAAAGAACAAGCCTTCGCCGCCAAACATAAAATTCTTGATGCCCTTTACAAATTCAATATCAAACTGCATGGTTGGCGTATAACAGACCACGCAGCCCGTATCTATTTTTAATATCTCCCCGGCTTTCAGTTCTTTCTCAATGATATAACCACCGGCATGCAAAAAAGCCATCCCATCCCCTTCGATCTTTTCCATGATAAATCCCTCCCCGCCAAAAATGCCTACCCCCAGTTTGCGCTGGAAATGAATCCCGATACTTACTCCTTTTGCCGCACAGAGAAAAGCATCTTTCTGCGCGATGATCGTTCCACCCTGCTGCTGCAGGTCCATCGGGATGATCTTACCCGTGTAAGGAGCGGCGAAGCTCACTTTCTTTTTTCCCTGCCCGGCATTGGTAAAGGTGGTCATAAATAAACTCTCCCCCGTGAGCACCCGCTTGCCGGCACTCATCAGTTTACCCAAAAAGCCAGTTTGCTGTTGCTGGGCGGAACCATCCCCGAAGATGGTCTGCATCTGGATGCCGTCATCCATCATCATCATGGCGCCGCTTTCCGCGATGGCCGTTTCGTTGGGGTCCAGTTCTATTTCTACAAATTGAAGTTCTTCACCATATATTTTATAATCAATTTCATGGTTTACCCGGGGTGCCTGGCTCATATGTTTTAATTTTTTTCAAAGTTAGGCATCGGGATGACCCGGCGCTGTTTTCAAATTGATAAATGGTAACCGGTTAAAGGCCGGATTTACTTAATTTGCCAGGCTGCCGGCTGGCAGTTTATCCAAAAACAAATAAAAGTCTATGAAACAGCGATTGGGAATTTTAGCGGTCCTGCTGCTTTTTGCCGCGGCATCCTTTAGCCAGGCCAAACTGGTGGAAAAAGTAAAAAAGCAGGACAACGGGATCGTGATCCCCTATGAAAAGTATGTGTTATCCAACGGACTTACACTGATCGTTCATGAAGATCACAGCGATCCGGTAGTGCACATAGATGTTACCTACCATGTGGGTTCTGCCCGTGAAGAGATCGGCAAATCAGGTTTTGCCCACTTTTTTGAACACATGATGTTCCAGGGAAGTGATAACGTAGCCGATGAACAGCATTTTAAGATCGTATCCGACGCCGGCGGCACCCTGAACGGGACCACCAACCGCGACAGGACCAACTATTTTGAAACAGTACCCAGCAACCAGCTGGAAAAAATGCTCTGGCTCGAAGCGGACCGGATGGGTTTCCTGCTGGACGCGGTAACGCAAAAGAAATTCGAAATACAACGCTCCACCGTAAAGAATGAACGGGGACAGAATTATGATAACCGCCCGTATGGGCTGGCCGGTGAAATCGCTTCACGGAATTTATATTCTTATGGTCATCCTTACTCCTGGTTAACGATCGGGTACGTGGAAGACCTGAACCGGGTGAACGTAAACGACCTGAAAAACTTTTTCCTCCGCTGGTATGGTCCCAACAATGCAACCGTTTCAGTGGGCGGCGATGTAAAAACGGAAGATGTTGTAAAACTGGTCGATAAATATTTTGGAGCTATTCCCCGCGGACCCGAAGTGAGTCCCGTGGTAGTGCCACCGGTTATTTTACAAAACGACCGCTATGTTTCATATGTAGATAATTACGCCAAGCTTCCTTTACTTACGGTTTCTTATCCAACTGTTCCCAATTACCATAAGGATATGGGAGCACTGGCCTGTCTTGCCCAGGTACTCGGGCAGGGAAGGAACTCCATTTTTTTCCAGGAAATGGTAAAAACACAAAAAGCATTGCAGGCAAGCGCCTTCAGCCAGTTATCAGAACTGGCCGGTGAGTTTACTGTACGGATCACTCCGGGAGTGGGTAAATCACTCGCGGCCATGGATAGTCTCTACCGTGCTGCTTTAGCATCTTTCGCGGCAAAGGGTGTTACCGACGATGATATCGCGAAATTTAAAGGCGGTATTGAATCGCAACTGATAAACGGGCTGCAAAGTGTATCCGGAAAAGTTTCGCAGCTGGCTTCTTTTCAAACCTTTACCGGCAACCCGAATAAAGTGGCTGACCTGATCAAAATGTATCAATCGGTGACAAAGGAAGATGTGATGCGGGTATTTAATGAATACATCAAAAATAAACCGGCTGTTTACCTGAGCGTATTACCCAAAGGGCAGGAAGCATTGATTGCTGCGGCTGATAACTATAAAATTGATTCATCGGTTTACCAGGCACCCGATTATGGTTATGCCGGGTTAAAATATACTAAAGCCAAAGATAATTTTGACCGGGCAAAAACACCGGGCAATGGACCCAACCCCATCGTGAAAGTGCCGAAGTTCTGGCGGAAAGACATGGCCAATGGCATTAAAATGATTGGTACCGAAAGCAACGAGATACCCACGGTTACATTAACCATCACCATACCCGGCGGTCATTTGCTGCAGGCCGCCGATACTTCGAAGATCGGGCTTGCCGGTGTTTTCAGTTCCATGATGAATGAAGACACGAAGAACTTTACGGCCGAAGAAATGTCGCTGGCCCTGCAAAAACTGGGAAGCTCCGTTAATTTCAGCAGTTCCCGCGACGGGATCAGGGTTAGCGTACAATCATTGAAAAAGAACCTGGACCAGACATTAACATTGGTGCAAGAGCGGTTGTTCAATCCGAAATTTACCGAGACGGCTTTCAAACGTATACAAAGACAAAACCTCGAAGGATTCAAGCAGGCTAAAGCCGACCCGGCCGCGGTAGCCAGCGAGGTATTTGCCAAAATAAATTATGGCCCCGATAATATCCTGGCCATGAGTGAAAATGGTACGGAGTATACCATTCAGAACATGAAGCTGCAGGATATACAGGCTTACTATGATAATTTTATTACTTCCCGGGGTACCAAAGTAGTGGTGGTGGGTGATGTAAAAGAAGATGAGATCATTCCGAAGCTGGCCTTCCTGGATAAACTGCCTAACAAAAAAGTTTCGCTGCCGGCCGTAAACAGCACACCGAAGGCGATCGACAAAACAAAAGTTTTCCTCGTTGATATTCCCAAGGCAGCACAATCGCAATTCCGCGTAGGTTATGCCACCGGGCTGAAATATGATGCTACCGGTGATTATTACCGTTCGCTGCTGGCTAACTACGCGTTGGGAGGCGATTTCAACAGCCGTCTCAATCTTAACCTGCGCGAAGACAAGGGCTGGACCTATGGAGCCCGCAGCACGGTGAGCGGGGATGAGTTCAGCGGTGATTTTGCTTTCAGTTCAGGTATCCGGGCTGATGCGACAGACAGCGCCCTGGTGGAAGTGATGAAAGAGCTGAGCAACTACCGGACGAATGGCATCAGTGAAGCGGAACTGAAGTTCATGAAAAATTCATTGGGCCAGCGGGATGCACGCAGTTATGAGACCGGTTTGCAAAAAGCGGGCTTTATCGGGCGGATACTCGATTATAATTTACCGGCCAACTATGTGGACCAGCAGAATAAAATACTGGCTAAACTGACCAAAGCGGAAGTGGATGCGGTAGCCAAAAGAATGCTGAACCCCGAAAAGATGAATATTTTACTGGTAGGCGATAAAGTAAAAATCTATGACGGTGTAAAAAAACTGGGCTATGATATTGTGGAGCTTGATGTAGATGGCAAACCCATGCAGAAAAAAGCCTTTTAATAATAATAATCTGTTTTTACCAGAAGCGTCCTCCTTGCGGGGACGCTTTTTTTATTCGCTTGTGGTTATAAAATAAAAGCGATCCGCCTGGGCGGACCGCTTGTTCAAACCAAAACCAACCACGGTTTTTCTTTATGCTATATTTTTAGGGGCGGGTCTTAATTTTCCCAGCCATACTTTTTTACCCTGCAGCTTGCGCACCAGGAACATGATTCCCGCGAAGATGAAAAAGAAAGGACCAAGGAAACCAAGCAGTGCGATAAACTTCGTTCCATAGAACCGGTGCATGGGTCTTTTCAGTCGCTCGGCAATCAAATACATGCTTGGAACCATCACTAGTGTTAGGAAGAAAGAAAAGATAAGTCCAAAAATGATGGTCCAGCTAAGCGGTCCCCAGAACACTACGCTATCACCGCCAAAGAAAATATTGGGGCGCAGGTGCTGGAACAGTCCCACAAAGTCGATATTAAATCCAACGGCCAGCGGCAACAAACCAAGAATCGTCGCGACAGCTGTCAACAAAACAGGAATGATCCTGATCTTACCCGCTTGTATAGCGGCTTCCCTTGTACGCATACCCCTGCCACGCAGTTCATCGGTAAATTCAATGATCAGGATACCATTCTTGATCACAATACCGGCCAGGCCCACGATACCCACCAGCAACATGATGGTGGCGATGGTCATACCGGTTACCGCATAGCCGATCAAAACACCAATGACCGAGAAAAATATTTCCGTAATGACAATAAAGGGTTTGCTCATCGAATTGAACTGAAGTACCAGGATCAGGAAGATCAGCCCGATCGCAATGATAAAGGCAGTACCTAAAAATGCCTGGGTTTCTTTCTCCTGTTCACTCTGCCCGCTCTGGCGGATGGTAACATCAGGAGGTATGCTCACCTTGCTCTTAAAATCATTGATCTTTAACTGCAGTTCCGCGTTAATCGGTCCCACCATGGTCGGGTCAAGTACATTCCCCTGCAACTGGATGGTACGCCTCACATTTTTTCTTTTTACCCCGCCGGATGTGTTGGTGTAATCAACGGTGGCCACCGAGCTGAGCGGGATGGATTTTACCTGCATGGTATTCATATCCATAAAGGTGATCCGCATACTCATGAGGTCGGTGATATTATTACGCATCAGGTCGGTATAGCGCAACTGTATCTTGTATTCATCTTCCCCGTCTTTTATCTTGCTGACTTCTTTTCCAAAAACCGCGGTGCGCAATTCCATACCTACCTGCCCCGTACTCAATCCTTCCATCATCGCTCTTTCCCTGTCCACGTTCACCGTGATCTCGGGGTTATTCAGGTCCACATCGGGTTGCAGGTTCTCAATGCCTTTTACCCGGTTCGTATCTAAATAATTAAACAACTGGGAAGCGACAGACGCAATGTTTTCAAAATTATCTCCCACCACTTCAATGTTTACGGGCGGGTCGGTGGGCGGTCCCCCATCTTCCTGGGCCACTTCCACGCTGGCACCGGGAATTCCCTGCACGGCTTCGCGGATAGCTTCTTTAAATGGCATCGTGCTTTTGCCGTGCCGCTCTTCGAAGTCAACAAAGGAAACCTGTATACGACCGAGGTTGGACTGTATACTCCGGTTATTATCTCTCGGGTTATTGGCGCTCACCGCCACGTTGGAGATAATACTTTCCACGATACTTCCGGGGGCACCGGGTTTTTCGTTCTCCAATACCTTCTCCACTCTTTTCTCCAGCACCCTCGTTATACTATCCGTGTATTTGACATCCGTTCCCACGGGTAATTTTAAATACACGTACACGAAATGCGGATCACCAGAAGGGAAAAAGGTTGACTTGGTCCTGCCGGTACTCACACTCAGGTATAACATCATCGCCGAAAAAATAAATATGCCAAACAGGGAGATAAATGCATAGACCGGTCTTCTTCCCACCAGTATCCACCGCAGGAGTTTTTCATAACGGTTCATCAGCCTGGGCAATACTCTTTTCTGGAAACCGTGTATCACATCATTCAGCACATACGCGTTAAAGACCATCAGGATGGCCATCAGCAATAAGAAATTGGCCAGCCCATGCATGCCAGCAAGGTGGAGCAGGACGCCTGCGATAGCGAACACGATCAACCATTTATTCCGGAAGACGGCCTTTTTTGGTTTTTCATATTCCTTTCCTTCGGGTTTCATAAAGCTGACGGCAAACACCGGGTTAAAAATAAACGCTACGATCAATGAGGCTGCCAGTGTAAGGATCAGGATGGTGGGCAGGTAGATCATGAATTTACCGATCAGTCCTTTCCAGAACAACAACGGAAAGAAAGGTGCCAGCGTGGTAGCGGTACCCGCCAGCACGGGAATGAATACTTCACCCGCCGCTTCCTTGGCACTTCGGATGATGGGCACTTTGCCGTTATTGTATATCCGGTGGGTATTCTCAATCACCACAATGGCATCATCCACGATAATACCCAGCCCAAACAATAATCCAAACAGCACAATGAAGTTCAGGGTAACCGTTGTCCCGATGATCGCATCGGCGATGGGTAGAAATAAGAAGGCCACGAATACGCTCAGTGGTACACTCAGCGCCACGAAGAAGGCATTGGTAACGCCCATAAAGAACATCAGGATCAGCAGTACCAGGATAAAACCAATAACAATGGTATTGATCAGTTCGTTAAAAGACGTTTTTGTTTGCTGGCTGGTATCGCCGGTAAATTCCACCCGCAGGTCACGGGGCAATTCTTCATTTTTCTGCATCTCTGCCACTACGGCCTTCACCTTATCCGCACAGGCGATGAGGTTTTCCCCGGAGCGTTTTACAATATTCAGTGTAACCACGTTCTTGCCATCGAGGCGGGCATAACTATCCTTATCTTTTATCGTATCCTTTATTTCAGCGATATCTTTTAAATAAACAGAAGCTCCCTGCGCACTGCTTCGTACAACGATCCCCTGCATATCGGCGATGGTAGCAAATTGTCCCTTTATTTTCAGGGTACGTTTCATATTGCCCACTTCGATCAATCCGCCGGTGATGTCATTGTTTTCCCTGGCGATGGCATTCTCCACATCCATGAAGCTGATCCGCGAGGCAGTCATTTTATAAGGATCCACGTTGACCTGTATCTCCCGTTCCGGTGCTCCCACGATCTCCGCCCTGGTTACTTCACTTAGCTCCTCGATATTATCCTGCATTTTATCGGCATAGGCTTTCAGCTTCATCGCGTCGTAGTCACCGCTGATATTCACGAACATGATGGGCATTTCACTAAAAGCGAATTCCTGCACATCCGGTTCCTGTGTCAGGTCGGTTGGCAGATCAGTTCTTGCTTTATCGATCGCATCTTTTACTTTCTGTTTGGCGAGTTCTGTTTTTACATCGGTATCAAATTCTACTACGATCAGGCTGTAATCGGCCTGCGAGGTACTCTGGATCTTATTCACCTTGGCTCCGCTGATGCCTTTCAGTTGTTTTTCTATCGGCCGGGTCACCAGGTTTTCAATATCCTTGGGTGAGTTACCTACATAGACCGTCGCCACGGAAATGGTGGGCACCACGATATCCGGGAACTGTTCCTTCGGCATGGAGTTGAACTTTGTCAGTCCGTATAAAGTGATCAGGATAGCAATAATATAAATCGCCGTCCGGTTATCGATCGACCAGCTGGTTGGTTTGAATTCTTTGAATTTTTTTGTAACGCCTTCTAAAATTTTCATCTGGAATTATTTATTTCGTCAATTGGTTTTGTTTGTCAGCGAACATGCGGCAGTTAGGATCCGCTGTCACCCACCCGATTATCCACTACCCACTCTCCCCCTGCCTACCGGCAGGCAGGCTTTCCACTTGCTACTCCCCATTCACCACCTGCCTACCGGCAGGCAGGTTCACCATTCACTATTCACTATTCACCATTCACTACTTCCCCGTACTCACCGACTGTCCATCATAAACGGTCTGGTATCCTTCCGTAATGATCAGGTCACCACCCGCGAGACCGCTTTTTATTTCCATCCAGCCATTATAAGCTTCGCCGACGATGACAATTTTCTTTCTCGCGATCATTTTATCGCCTGCCTTTTCCATTACGTAGACATATTTATTCTTTTCATCGCTCTGCACCACGTTCACGGGGACAGCAATGGCTGCTTTTGCCTCGTAATCCAGGATCTTCATCGTGGCGGTCTGGTTGGGTTTCAGCGCGGGATCCGCGGGAAGTTTTGCTTCGGTTGTAAACGACCTTGTAGTTGGATCGATCGATCCGCCAACCACGCTGATCACCGATTTGTAAGCTGGTTTTCCGCTTCCGGCTACGACAACTTCCACCTGGTCCCCTTTTTTCACTTTGGCCACATAGTTATCGGGTACATTGGTCACCACTTTTAAATTGTTGTTGTTGACAATGCGGATACCTGCGCCCGGCATGGCAGCGCTCTGTGGTGAAAAGAACTCACCCACTTTCACATTCATTTCATCAATGGTTCCGCTGATACCTGCATACACATTTGACATATTCACCTGTTCCTGTGCCATAGCCACCTGCGCCTGCGCGGCTCTTAACTGGCTTTGCAGGGCATCCACATCCGCTTTCGCATTGATCACCTGTAATTCCGATCCAATATTTTCTTTCCATAGGTTTTGCTGGCGTTCATAAATAGTTTGATGCTGGGCAAGTCTTGCTTTTAGCTGGCCGGTTTGCTGCTGCGCGGCAATCACACCCTGTCTAGCCATGGCATCATCCAGTTTCAGGATCAGTTGTCCTTTACCTACGTTCTGACCTGTTTTTACATAAACAGCTTTTACCTGGCCGCCCTGACCGGTGGGAGCTACATAAGCCATCCCTTCGGCATCAATCTTCCCCTGTAATTCGATATAATGGGCAAAGTCCTGCACCCGCAGTGTATCAACAGCCACTAATTTTTTTACCTGTGCCGCTGAAGGATCCGCTTTTACAATCTGGTCTTCCAGCTGGCGTATCTCGGCATCCAGCGTGCTTTTTTCCTTCTTTAATTTTTCCAGCTTTACTTTCATATCGCCGGTATCGCCTTTTTTATCTTTTGCACCGGCACCACAGGCTACCAGCGAGACAACCAGGAATACGGTAAGCGAAATCTTCAGCATGTTATTCATATATTTCATTTTATAAGTCTTGAATGGTTTGATTAATCTAATTTCCCGGTGGCTTTCATAAAATCGATCCGGGCAATGATGGCATCATACAAAGCCGTGATATAGTTGGTTTGGGCCTCTTTCAATCCCGTTTGTGCCGTATTGATATCTGTTTGGGAACCGGTTCCGATCTCATATTTCTTTTTGGTCTGGCTGTAAACTTTCTCGGCCAGCTCCATATTCTTTTTCTGGAAATCCATCGTGATCACCGCTGAACGGAAGTTGTTCCTGGCGGTTTCCACTTCATTGTCGATGGAAAGTTTCAAGGCTTCAATACGGTTCTCTGTTTTTTGCAGGTCAATTTTTGCCTGCTGAATTTTAGATTTGGTATAAAAGCCGTTGAAGATCGGTATCGAAACATTCAGGTTCACGTTTGAAATAGTGTACCATTCCCCTTTCCCGAAAAAATTCCATTTATCACGCTGCGCATTTTTAGCATACAACCCGCTCAGCGATACCGTCGGGATCTGGCTTAGTTTATAGCGCCGGATATTATAATTGTTCAGTTCTTTCCCGATCTGTGCATATTGATATTCCTTCCGGTCCTCGTAGGAATAAATACTGTTCTCCAGCACTCCTTCCTTTATTTGTTCATCATTCAGTGTATCTGTCAGTACCAATTCATCCCTGACCGGCATTCCCATCAGTGTTTTTAACCCGTAGTACCCGTTGGAAATAGTGTTCAGCACTTTTATTTTTTCCGTTTGCAGGTTGGTCAGTATAACGGTCACTTTGTCTATGTCCAGTTTTTCCGCGAAACCATTTTCATAAATGATCCGGGTATCTTTCAGGTTTTTTTCCCACAGGGCAATATTGGCGTCCAGCAATTCAACCTGGATTTTACTAACCACTAACTGGTAATATATTTTGTAGATATTGGCTTTGATCATTTCACCGGTCACCTCTGCATTCTTTTGGGCAAAACGGATCGTGGCACCCCGCGCCTGCAACCCAACAAAGACCTGCCCGTCAAACAGGACCTGGTTAAGACTGATACCGGCATTGGCACTGAATTTTGTACCAAACTGCGCGGCGATGAAGCCAAAGTCCGTGGGTTTCTGGATGGGATTCCCGTTACCGTCCTTTACGCCCTCGTCGACCAGCACCTGGTAAGTAGCCGGCGAAATAAAATTGGGTAAGACCTGTGTGGCAACATTGGGATTATAGGTTGTACTCAAACTTGCATTAATACCGGGATAAGCCCTGGAAGTGATCTCCCGGTTTACCTGTTCCTGGTACTGGACATCCAGCAGTGCATTCTTTACGTTTACATTGTTTTTGGTGGCATAGGCCACTGCCTGCTGAACAGAAAAATCATGCCCGGTAATTCTTGCGGTGTCAATATTGTTACGCGATGGATTTTGTCCAAAAACAAAAGCCGGGATCATTGCCAGCCCCGAAAGCCACACTTTATTTTTTACTCTCTTCATGAAAAGGATTTTTTTGACGTTGTTCATTGTATTTCTGAATCAGTTTATGTCCTTTGATGGTGGCAAGTCCATAGGTGAAATTTTCAATCATTATTTCCGAGGTCCGGGCCAGGTTGTATTTTGCGGGTGGGAAAACAGCTACGTTAAAGGGGATCATGATCGACTCAATCCGGTATTTTGACAACACATCTATATTCAGGTCCGCCCGGTATAATTCTTCTTTTATCCCCCATTCAATATTGTTACGGATAATCTGCAGCAGGAATTTATCCTTGTAATCTTTAAACCGCCGGTACGCCTTAAAATGAAATTTCTCCAGGTCGTACAGGAGCATGGGGTTCATGTTATTTAATTCTTCCATGATATGCTCCATGGTCAGGAAAATCTCGTGAATAGCATCTTTTGCTCCTTCCCGGCAATTAATGCAATCGCCTTCCACTTCATTGATATGCCGGTCCACCACGGCTTCCACCAGTTCGTCCTTATCGGCATAGTACTGGTAAAGCGTTTTTTTGGACATGCCCAGGTTGTTGGCAATATCGTCCATCGATACGGACCGGATCCCGTACTGCAAAAACAACTCTTCGGCCTTTAATGCTATTCTTTCTTTTGTCTCCATTCTTTCAAAATCAGGGCACAAAACTATGGAAACTTTTTTCGTTACCAAAGTTTCCATCCCTTATTTTTGACCGTTCACCGAATTTTTTGGCGGGTTATCCGCCTGTTTTTACGCTACCTTAGCCTGTAAATCAGCTTATGAGCAAGGCATTAAAGAGGCAGCCGGGGACCACGGTAAAGCAGATAATCCGCTTTTTCATACAGGGTCTTATCATCCTGGCACCCATTGGCATCACCGGGTATGTACTTTACTGGCTGTTTGATAAGGTGGACAGTATCCTCAGGCCCTACGTCAATATTCCCGGGCTGGGTTTTATCATCATTATTTTGTTTGTGATCCTGGTGGGCTGGGTCAGCTCTACCTTCCTGATGGGGGGCTTTATCAATTTCTTCGACCAGTGGATGGAAAGAACACCGGGGATTAAATTCATTTATACGTCTACCAAAGATTTTTTTGAAGCATTTGCCGGCGATAAACGAAAATTCAATAAAGCGGTATTAGCCAGTGTGTTTTCGGAAGATGTCTGGATCATTGGGTTTTTGACCGACGACGAAATGAAAAAATTTGAAATGGGTGCGGATAAAGTGGCGGTGTATGTGCCGCAGGCCTACAATTTTGCCGGCCAGTTGTACATATTACCAAAAGACAAAGTCAGGAAAATAGAACATATTTCTGCCGGTGAAGCGATGAAGTATGCGGTAACCGGTGGTGTGGTGGACCTGGACGCTGAAAGGAAAGTATTGGAGCATGTTGAGGAAAAAAAATAAGTGGCCGTGAAGAAATTACTGATTATAGCAGGTTGCCTTTTGCTGGGTCAGACCTGTTTTTGCTGGGGTTTTTATGCGCATAAAAAAATCAATGGCCTGGCCGTTTTCCTGTTACCACCGGAAATGATGGTTTTCTATAAACCGCGGATTGATTTCCTCTCCGAACACGCGGTAGATCCCGACAAAAGAAGGTATGCAGTGGCGGAAGAAGGGCCGAGACACTATATCGATATAGATCATTACGGAACCTATCCTTATAATGAACTGCCCAGGAAATGGACCGATGCGGTGGCAAAATATTCCGAAGACAGCCTGAATACCTATGGCATTGTTCCCTGGTGGTTGCAAACTATGTTAGCCCGGCTAACGGATGCCTTTAAAGAAAAGAACCCGGTTAAGATTTTAAAATATTCTGCAGAAATCGGCCACTACCTGGCAGACTCGCATGTGCCCCTTCATGCCTGCAGCAATCATAACGGCCAGCATACGGATCAAAAAGGTATTCACGGTTTTTGGGAAAGCCGTATCCCGGAATTGCTGGCGGAGAAGGAATGGGATTTCTTTACCGGCAAGGCGGAATATATAAAAAACCCGGCCGGCTTTATCTGGAGAAAAGTGCTGGAGAGTGCCGCGGCCGCAGATACCGTTCTGCTGTTTGAAAAAGAACTGGCCAAAAACTTCCCGGGGGATCAGAAGTATTCTTTTGAAGACCGCAACGGGATCACCATCCGGCAATATTCATTTTCTTTTTCCAAAGCGTATGATGCAAAGCTGATGGGCATGATAGAAAGAAGAATGCGGGAATCCATTTATGCGGTCGCTTCTTTCTGGTATACTGCCTGGATCAATGCCGGCCAGCCTGATCTTAAAGCCTTAAGTAATACGGCGTTCACAGCAGCGGACCTGGAGGAATTTGAAGCGCTGAATAATGACTGGAAACGGGGCACTATCCGGGGTCGTGAACATGAAACCCCGTTACCCTGAGGGGGGCTTTATTTTCCTACATTTGCAACTTCATTTATGGCATCCCCTTTAACTCATGATTGAAACAATGAAATCCACCCTGCATAATTTTGGTGCGGGCCCCTCCATTTTACCCAAAGAGGTTTTTGAAGAAGCCAGCAGGTCCATTTTGAATTTTAATGACAGTGGTTTATCGATCCTGGAGATCGGTCATCGTACTCCTTTGTTTCAACCCGTGATGGAAGAAGCCAGGACACTGGTCAGAGAATTAATGAACCTGGATGATGATCATGAAGTTTTGTTTCTCCACGGCGGTGCCACCACCCAGTTTATGCAGGTGCCGATGAATTTGCTGGATGAACTGGGTGTTGCTGCCTATACCGAGACAGGTACCTGGGCGGAAAAAGCTATTAAGGAAGCCACCTTATTCGGGAAAGTTGAGATTGCAGGGTCCTCCAAAGAAAATAATTTTAGGGCTATCCCGCGTACGTTAAGAATCAATCCCGCTGCTGCTTATTTACATATAACCACCAACGAAACGATCGCCGGCACTCAATGGCACCAGCTTCCTTATGATGCAGGCGTGCCACTGGTAGCGGACATGAGCAGTGATATTCTCAGCCGGCAGCTGGATTTTAATAAGTTCGGACTGATCTATGCAGGCGCTCAGAAAAATATGGGCGCGGCCGGGGTAAACCTGGTCATCGTCAGTAAAAAGATACTGGGAAATACTTCCAGGAAAATACCCACCATACTAGACTACCGGAATCATATAAAAGAGGCCAGTATGCTGAACACCCCTCCCGTATTTGCCGTCTATGTGGCTATGCTCACCCTGCGCTGGTTAAAAGAGAAAGGTGGAATCGGGGCTATTGAAGAAATAAACAATGCCAAGGCAAAACTATTTTATGACACCCTTGATGCATTACCGGTTTTTAAAGGCCCCGTGAACAGAGAAGACCGCAGTAATATGAATGCTGTCTTTATCATGGAAGATGCGGGACTTGAAAAAGAATTCCTGGACCTCTGCAAAAAAGAAGGGATGGTTGGTGTAAAAGGGCATCGCAGCGTGGGTGGTTTCCGGGTGTCCATGTATAATGCGCTGCCACTGGAAAGTGTAATGGCGATCACAGACCTGATGAAAGATTTTGCTAATAAAAAATAAAAGAATGATTCATCCGAAAATAGTCAGCCCCATGAATCAGTAAATCAATTAACCAGAAGTCCATGGCCATCATTAAACCATTTAAAGCATTACGACCGCAGCAACAGTTATCTCAACAGGTGGCTTCACCGCCTTACGATGTATTGAACAGTGAGGAAGCAAGAACCGAGGCGGCCGGCAATCCCTTTTCTTTCCTGCATGTTACCAAGCCGGAGATTGATTTACCGGCCGGCATTGATATCCACAGCCAGGAAGTTTATGATATGGCAAAATCCAACCTGGAGCAACTGATCAGCAAGGGGATCCTGTTCAAAGAAGATAAACCCTGTTATTATATTTACCAGCTGGTCATGAAGGGAAGAAGCCAGACAGGATTGGTTTGTGTTTCTTCAGTAGAAGATTATTTTAAGGATATTATTAAGAAGCATGAATTCACCCGTCCCGAAAAAGAAAAAGACCGGATAGATCATATGCGGACGATTGAAGCCCAGACAGGAAATGTATTCATGGCATACCGCGATGTGGCGGAAATAAATGACCTTATCAGCAGCTGGCAGTCTTCGCAGCAACCGGTTTATAATTTTACCGCTTCGGATGGTATCCAGCATGCCATCTGGGTGATCAACGATGATACAACGGTGGATGCAATAACTACGTTATTTGAAACGCATGTACCCTTTACCTATATCGCTGACGGTCATCACCGGGCCGCTTCGGCGGCTAAGGTCAGCAAGCAACTCCCGGCCAGTGAAGAAGCAAAATATTTTCTTACTACGATTTTCCCGGCCAGCCAGCTGGCGATCCTGGATTATAACCGCGTGGTGAAAGACCTTGACGGGTTAAGTACAGAAAAATTTCTGGGGCTTTTACAGGATGATTTTTTTGTTACCCTGAGTTCCGAACCGGTAAAACCAATGCAGCATCACGAGTTCGGCATGTATATCGACAAGCAATGGTATATATTAACTTCCCGTAAAGGCACCTATACCAATGACCCGGTTGGGATCCTGGATGTTTCCGTTTTATCCCACAATATCCTGGATAAAATCCTGGACATAGAAGACCAGCGAACCGATAAACGGATTGATTTCGTAGGAGGTATCCGCGGGCTGAAAGAGCTGGAAAAAAGAGTAAACAGCGGGGAGATGAAAGTCGCTTTTAGCCTCTACCCCGTCACCGTTGAACAATTATTCGCCATAGCAGACAGTGGGAGTGTTATGCCACCTAAAAGCACCTGGTTTGAACCAAAGTTGCGGGATGGATTGCTTACCCACCTGCTTTAACAGGGCTTTGGAGAAATATTCGTTATTTTGCAACAAAGACGTTCCAGATGACGTCTTTTCTTTTTTTAATTGAATAATATGAAAAATCTTACCCGTTTTGCCGCGGCCCTGTTTGCCCTGCTGATTTTATCACTTTCCGCGATTTCCCAGCCGGAAGATCCCAAAACCATGCATGAAACTGCCAAGACTTTTATGCGTTCCGGTGATTTCGATAATGCCATCCTTGTCCTTACCCGGGCCCTGCAGAAGGACAGCAAGAACCTGGAAATGCAAAAGGACCTGGTGATGAGTTATTACCTGAAAAGGGATTACACAAAAGCACTGGAAGGTGTTAAACAACTGATAGAACGGGATGATGCCGATGTAGTAACCTACCAGATTGCCGGGAACGTGTACAAGGCGCTGGAGCAGGTAAAAGAGTGTGAGAAACTATATAAAAAAGGTCTCAAGAAATTTCCAAAAAGCGGCCCATTGTACAGCGAATACGGCGAATTGCTCTGGTCAACCAAAGATTATTCCGCCATCGAACAATGGGAACTGGGAATAAAAGCAGACCCGGCCTACGGCGGTAATTATTATAATGCGGCTCAATTTTATTTCTATTCAAAGGACAAAGCATGGAGCCTTATCTATGGCGAAATTTTTGTAAACATGGAAAGCCTGAGTGAACGCGGTGCTGCCATGAAACAATTGTTGCTGCAGGGGTATAAAGAAAAACTTTTTACGGATGCCGACCTGCTGAAAGGAGAAGAAAAAAATAAAAGCGAGTTTGCAAAAGCTTTTTTAACCGGGATGGGCAAACAATCATCCCTGGCGGATAAAGGAATCAGTACGGAAGTGCTGACCATGATCCGGACAAGATTTATCCTTGACTGGTTTGCCACCAGTGCTACCCGGTATCCTTTCAAGTTGTTTGATTATCACCGGCAGTTATTGCAGGATGGGTTGTTTGATGCCTATAATCAATGGTTATTCGGGGCATCCGAAAATTTAGCCGCGTATGACAACTGGACAAAAACCCACCCGGATGAATACAATGGTTTTACTACTTTTCAGAAAAGCCGGGTATTCCGGATGCCGCAGGGACAATACTACCAGGTAAACTAAATACACAAATACTTCTCAAAACGGCCCCTATCAGCAAACAGGGGCCGTTTTTTTATATATCAGTTTTTCCATAAATTGGTTAACTATTGCCGGTTAGGCCACTGATTAATTCATCCAACTACGATTGCACATGACAGAACCCAGGAGATTGTTTGACTGTATCGGTTATCATCTCGAACGAAAACCGTTAACGGATATGCTGGCAGGAAAAGAGGCCGGTCAGTGGAAAACATACAGCACCGCGGAAGTCAAAACAATCGTAGACAACCTCAGTGCTGGTTTACTGGCACTCGGTATTGGTTGTGGTGACATGACACCGGAAGGAAGGGACAAAGTGGCTATCCTGTGCAAGAACCGCCCGGAATGGATCATGCTGGATATGGCCGTGCAGCAGATTGGGGCTATGCTGGTGCCCGTTTATCCAACCATCAATGTTAACGAGTTAGAATTTGTGCTGAAAGATGCCCAGGTAAAAATGGTTTTTGTGAATGATGAAGACCTGTTCCTGAAAGTATTGAGTTTAAAAGACAGGATGCCGGCGCTAAAGGAGATTTTTACATTCGAACATGTGGCCAATGCCCGGCATTGGAAAGAAGTTACCGCATTGAGCACCCCTGAATTACAATCCCGGATAAAACCCATTTCAGATAAGATCAGTTATGAAGACCTGGTGACGATTATTTATACATCCGGTACAACCGGAACTCCAAAAGGGGTTATGCTGTCTCACCGGAATATTCTTTCAAACGTGATGGCCTGCATACCCTGTTTTCCGCCGGGTGAGCAATTACGTTCGCTTAGCTTCTTACCCCTGAACCATATTTTCGAAAGAATGGTGACCTATCTCTATCTTTTCAGGGGCACTTCTATTTATTATGCCGAAAGCCTTGAAACCATCGGGGACAACCTGAAAGAGGTCGGGCCAAATATGTTTACGACCGTTCCCCGGTTGCTGGAAAAAGTGTATGACCGCATTATGCAGAAAGGAAACGAACTCACCGGGATAAAGAAGAAACTTTTTTTCTGGGCACATGATCTAGCCGAAAAATTCGAGATCAATAAAAACCAGGGTGCCCTCTATAATATGAAGCTGGGTATTGCCAACAAAATCATTTTTAGTAAGTGGAGAGAAGGGTTGGGGAATAATATTAAATGTATTGTGACCGGGGGTGCTGCCTGCCAGGTAAGGCTGATACGGATATTCACGGCTGCCCGCATCCCCATTATGGAAGGATATGGGCTGACAGAAACATCACCTGTAATTTCCGTGAACCGTTACCAGGAAAATGGAAGAAGGTTTGGAACGGTAGGTCCATTGATTGACGGGGTCGCTGTAAAAATCGCTGAAGACGGCGAAATACTTTGCCAGGGGCCCAATGTCATGATCGGTTATTATAAACGACCTGACCTGACCGCCCAGGAAATTACCGACGGCTGGTATCATACCGGTGATATTGGAATACTCAGTGAAGATAATTTCCTGAAGATCACGGACCGGAAAAAAGAATTATTTAAAACCAGTGGTGGTAAATACGTGGCACCGCTGGCAATTGAAAACAAACTGAAAGAATCCCCATTTATCGAACAGGTGATGCTGGTAGGTGCCGATAGGAAATTTGTAAGCGCCCTGATCGTTCCCTCTTTTCCGAATCTCCGCGACTGGGCCCGGAAGAACAGCATAACGGAAACAGACAACAAGGCTTTACTCCACCATCCGAAAGTG
>JANWIJ010000066.1 GCA_025449935.1 Chitinophagaceae bacterium | reverse complement strand
TTGTATTTTTTGATATCATTCACCACTTTGGCTACATGATCCGGACCAAGATTGGAATGTGCCCGGATGACCATGAGCTGCGCGATTCTCTCGTCATTGCCCAGGCTTTTAAACACGCTATCGGTCCATTGTTTGGCCGTTAAGCTGCTTTTATACTGGGCTTCGGCAAGAAGAGGTGCAAAAAGCGAAAGGAAACAAATGACTTTTAATAGTCGCATGATGGGCTTATTATAGTTAACCAAAAGAGTTTTAAAGTTAAATCATTTGATGCAAAGCTTTGGTGAAGAGTTGCTTAAAAGGCAATTCACTATTTTTGGCGGCTAAAGAAGTTGTTGTGCCAGATAAGATCCTGTTATTGCCTGATAATATTGCCAACCAGATAGCTGCCGGAGAGGTTATACAGCGACCAGCCAGTGCCGTCAAAGAATTGCTGGAAAATGCAGTAGATGCCGGGGCAACGGAGATTAAACTCATTATCCAGGATGCAGGCAAATCCCTGATCCAGGTCATCGACAACGGAAGCGGAATGAGTGAAACCGATGCCAGGATGTGTTTTGAACGGCATGCCACTTCGAAGATCAGGAATATTGAGGACCTATTTCATATCCGCACCATGGGCTTCCGCGGAGAGGCATTGGCATCCATTGCTGCCGTGGCCCAGGTGGAACTGAAATCAAAGAAAGCAGAGGATGTGACCGGGATATATATTGAAGTAGAAAATAGCGTGGTCAGAAAGCAGGAGCCGGTAGCAGCTCCAACCGGCACCAGCATTGCCATGAAAAATTTATTTTTCAACGTACCGGCACGGCGGAATTTTTTGAAAAGTAATGCGGCAGAGTTAAGGCATATCATTGATGAGTTTACCCGGGTAGCTTTATCATTTCCCGGTATCTTTTTTTCATTGACGAGCAACGGGCAGCAGTTATTTCATTTCGAGGCGGGAAGCCTGAAGCAACGTATTGTTCAGCTGCTGGGGAATAATTATAATGCCAAACTGGTAACTGTCAGGGAAGAAACGGATTACATGAACATCTATGGGTTTGTGGGAAAGCCCGAAGCTTCAAAGAAAACAAGAGGGGATCAATATTTTTTTGTCAACAACCGGTTTATTAAAAGCCCATACCTGAACCATGCCGTGATGAATGCATACCAGGAAATGATCCCCCCGGATAGTTTTCCCCTCTATGTTTTATTTATTGACCTGGATCCGGCCGTTGTCGATGTGAATGTGCATCCTACCAAACAGGAGATTAAATTTGAAGATGAAAAAATAATTTACGCTTTTGTACAGGCAGCGGTAAAACATGCCCTGGCACAGTTTAGTATAACCCCCACCCTTGATTTTGATTTAGATGCTTCCATACAACAACTGGCATCTGTTCAGCAACCTTTTACCGAAGAAAAAAAGTCGGCGGCCGCTTCCGGTTCCATTTACAAAGGGTTTACCCAGAAACACCAGGCACATTTTATTGAGAAAAGTGATCTAAGACCATGGAAAGATATTTATGGAACCGGGAGTGGCACCTCGCCGGTGGAAAGTGGTGAGGGAACACCCGGGAATCTTCACCCCTCCCCTGCCACCCATTACCTGCCACCCGCAGATACTGAATTAACCCAACTGCTGAATTCTTATATAACGGTTCCTTCAGCATACGGCTTCCTCCTTATCCACCAGCAGTCGGCGCATGAAAGAGTGGTGTATGAACAGCTGAAAGCTGCGAGTAAAGACAAACCGGTAGCTGCACAGCGGAGCATGTTTCCTGCAACCCTGGAGATGATACCTGCTGATGCAGCTGTGATGGAAGAAATTATGGATGACCTGAAACTGCTGGGCTATCTTATTGAACCATTCGGTAAGAACACTTTCGTCATCCAGGCTACACCGGCTGATGTAGAGCCCGGTAATGAAAAACATATTATTGATGTGCTGCTGGAACAGTATAAGCACTTTAGTTCCGAGGTGAAATTTTCCAGGAGGGAAAAGCTTGTTCGTTCCCTGGCCAGGCAACAATCCATTAAAACCGGTGTCCGGCTGACTGAAAGGGAAATGCGGCAACTTGTAACGGACCTGTTTGCCTGTGAGCAACCGAATGCAACACCGGATGGCAACCCTACTTTCCTCGAATTTAAGCGGGAGCAGCTGGAGAGAATGTTTGGGAAGTGAGGATCTGCTAGTATTGATTTCTCACCCTTTGCAAAAATTTTTCGATTGCTTTTCTTACCGCGGTGGCGGAAGCCTGGTGATTATTAACGAGGGTGGAAAAGATAAGCAGCTTTCCCTTTTTGGTATATAAATAACCGCTGAAAGCGACTACGCCACTCAGGGTTCCTGTTTTACCGTAGATATAACCGCTGTCGGCTTTGTAATAACTGCTGATGGTTCCTTCACCGCCGGTGGGCAGAATGACTTTGATCCGCTCCATGCCAAACTCATTTCTCATTTTGTTGAGAATAAAAACAAAATCCTGTGGGGTAAATAAATTATAGCGGCTGAGTCCGGAGCCATCGGCCCATCTTGGTTTTTGGGGCAGGTCTTTAAAATCTGTTTTTAACAAAGTATCCCTGATTTCCGAATCAAATAAATAACCCAACAGTTGATTACTTACCATCAGCAAGGATTGTTCCGCAAAAAAATTATCGCTCCTGTGCATCATTAATTTTAGCATTGAATCCGTAGCCTGAGAGTGTATGACATTGTACGTTGCAAATCGCAATGACTCAGAACTTAAGCCAATTTCTTTAATACCTAAAGTATCGGCCAGCAGATGCAGGATAACATCGACACTTGGTTCGAATGGCACCGAGTGTTGCTTTTTTGTTCCATTCAAAACCGTAAAATCATTTTGCCCAAAAGACCTGTGCAGATCAAACCCATCGGGAAAGGTCTTACCAGAAAAGATTTCTTTCGGTTTAAAATACCCGGGAATTCTTGCGACACTGTCTTTATTGATCCATTTTAACCTGAGCAGATTGCCATATACAGGCAGTTGACTTTTGGGGGCCATATAAGCCTCCATATAATCATTCCATGCCCAACCACTTCCTAAGGAAGACACCGACCGGCTATTACGGGTGAAAATAATAGCGTGCTGTTTCTTTAAAAAGGAAAATACCGGTTGATCAGCGAAATCAGGATGTAAAAAAGTGGGATCTCCGGTAGGACGGATATCAATCGACCCATTTGCTGAAATTAAATACTCCAGCCCTACCAAACTATCTCCCAAATACTTCATCGCCGCATAGCAGGTAGGAATTTTGGTATTGCTGGCCGGTACAAAATATTTATCGCCCTGGTAATTGTATAAAAAGTTGCCCGTGGCTGGATCAAAGATGCTGATGCCGACATGTGCTTTTAACAAGGAGCTATCCTTCAGCACCAGTTGCCGGGCAGATGCAGAAATTCCTTTTTGAACAGAACAGGCGGAGAAAATGAATAAGGAAGAATTAATAAGTAATAATTGAAACCCGTATAACTTAAAGGACCTTCTCATAATTATTAATTCTTAATTACTAATTATTGACTGAATTGCACAACGCTTCCCTCTTTCATACTCTGTAAAGCTGCTTCAATGATCCTCATATTTTTTATCCCGTCGGCTGGCGGTACGGGGTTGGGTCCCTGGCCGGTCAATGCTTTGTACACGTCATCATAATAGCCCATATAATTCCCGGGAGAAGAGGTTGTTTCTTTTCGTACCACTTCGCCATTTATTTCTGTATGCAATAGTCCATCCGGAGTAACCGGTGCAGGACACCAGTCTTGCAGGGAGGGTTTTGTGCCTGCCAACAATTCCTGCTCCTGCAGATCGGAACGCTGCTGGAGAAATGACCCTCTCATACCATGCAATACATAAGCATAAGTTGATTCCCGGGCAATACAGGTGGCTTTTAGTCTTACCCGTAGTTTATCGTAATAAAAAAGCAGTTCAAAATAATCCGGCGCTGCCACATCTTCCCGCATCTTCCAGACATCTGCAAATAATGCTTTGGGGAAACCAAATAATTGGATTGCCTGGTCCACCAGGTGAGGTGAAAGGTCATACAGTATGCCGGCACCCGGCAATTCCCCTTCCTTATGAGGTTTGCCACCAAAAGAAGGCCGGTAGCGGTCATACCTTATCTCCACCTCTCTCAGTTCTCCCACTAAACCATCCTCCAATATTTTTTTAACGGCCCGGTAATCGCCATCATAACGGCGGTTCTGGAATACCGCGAGAAAAAGTTTATTCTTATCTGCCAGTAACGCCAGTTCCTCCGCTTCTTTTACTGCAATGGTGAACGGTTTTTCGATCACCATATGCTTACCCGACTGCAAGACCATCCTGGCCTGCTCAAAATGCAAATGGGTTGGCGTATTGACAACGATTAACTGCAGGTCCTTATCAGCACATAATTCTTCCACCGAGCGGTATAATTTCGCCACGGGGTATCTTTCTTTTGAATCCTGGCGGTTTCTTTCGACAATGGCTGCTAATTGGTAACCGGGATGGGCATCCAGGAATGGTGCATGAAACAATTTGCCGCTCATGCCATACGAGCAGATACCGGCTTTAATAATTTCCCCTTTATTGAGCATTGAAAATTGATTGCTGAAATTGAATTTATCATATTTCATACTTCGGCAAGCTCCGCATGAACCGGCCGGACCCCGGGCTGCTCACCCGCGTCCGGCTGGTGATCAATCATCCCCTTTCCTGGGCTCTTAACCATCTCTCGGGTATCTCGTTGCTGCTGGCGAGCAAATAATCTTTGTAGCTGCAGGCAATGAATTTCTTATCGGGCAGCTGCATCCACCAGCGCCCCGTTTTTTTGCTTTGCAAAAAAGTAGTCTCTACCTCGGCAAAGGCGGTGTGATATTCATTGAAGGAGTCTTTCTCATCCAGCTGCGCTTCCCGGCGACCGCGGCTGCGGCCATCGAGTATATACCAAAGCATATGGGCAATCTGTTTGGCCGTCAGCTCATCTTTATCATGCTGTGCGTCATATCCATAAATACCGATACTGTTTACATGGGGACTCATGCCCGCATAACGCATCAGCACACAGGCCTCTTCCCCGTTAAATCCATTGGGTGAAAGAGTATTCGCCGGCGCATAGGAATTGGCAATGGCCGTTATATCAAAACTCAAAAGATTGCTATTGCGGATCACCGGCTCCATCTCGTCAATACTTTCCTTTACATGACCCACCCGGTAGCAGTCAAACCTGAGCTTATCCATGGTTTCGAGCATCCGCGGATGCACATAATAACTCTGGAACCCGATATGATTGTAATGACGGATGAAATTGGGTTCCCCCGTCAACATTTCCATCAGGAAATTTTCATGCTTGAAGGGAGAATCGAGGTCCAGGTCGATCAGGGCATCTACGCAGCTCGCTTCAATAGTTTTCTTATTTTCTGCGTACGCATTGTATTGAGAAAGGGTAAGATCATGCGAACCACCCAGGATGATGACGGTTTTGCCGTCATTCATTAATTCCTGTACCACCGTTTTCAAAGCAGCATATGAATCTGTATATAAAGAGCCAGCTTTAATATTACCCACATCCGCGATCCTGATATCCGGGTGCCAGTAATAGAGGGAATAAAAATGCCGGCGCACAATATCCGGGGCCTGGCTTTGACCATGGATCAGCCCGCTTCCCCGCTGTTCTCCGCAACCGACAATTACCAGCTGCACTTCATCCAGGTCAGGAAATTCTTCGCCGTTTACGGTGATGGTCTTCCCCAGCTGCCCATCTTTATAACTTTCGTCATGAGAAATTGCGTGGAGATCGACAGGCGACAGAAAATCAGCAATATTGAGGTAGTCTGACATAGCTGCAAGTTAAGATGAAACAGCAAACCCCGAAGTGGCTTTCAGGGATTTCTTACGATAGGCCGGCCCATCCTTCTGGACAGGTTACTTATCTTTGCCGCCTTATGGAACAATTGCTGGAGCAAATAGCAACTTACAAAAAGGAGATCGGGGCGGTTACTGTGTCTGATGCGAAAGGAGTGGAAGACTTCCGGATAAAATACCTCGGTACCAAAGGGATTGTAAAAGCCCTCATGGGTGAAATGAAGCAGGTTGCTGCGGAAAACAAAAAAGAGGCGGGTCAACTGCTGAATGAATTCAAACAGTTTGTTGAAAATAAATATGAAGCCCTGAAAGAATCTGCTTCCAATGGCCAGGAACCTGCAACCAGCGCCCTTGACCTTACGCTGCCCGGTGACAGCCTGCCCATTGGCTCAAGACATCCAGTTATATTAATGAGAAACAGGATCGTTTCTATTTTCCAGCGATTAGGTTTTGCCGTGGCGGATGGACCGGAAATAGAAGATGACTGGCACAATTTCGGCGCACTTAATTTACCTGAACACCATCCTGCACGGGATATGCAGGATACATTTTATGTACAGCAAAACCCGGATTGGGTTTTGCGGACGCATACCAGTAATGTCCAGATCCGGGAGATGGAAAAGGGCAAACTCCCGGTTCGTGTAGTTATTCCGGGTCGTGTCTACCGTAATGAAACGGTGAGTGCAAGAAGCCATTGTTTCTTCCACCAGGTAGAAGGTTTATACATTGATGAGAAAGTGTCTTTTGCTGACCTGAAACAAACACTGTATTTTTTTGTAAAAGAAATGTATGGGAAAGATGTAAAAGTTCGTTTCCGCCCTTCCTATTTCCCTTTTACCGAACCCAGTGCTGAGATGGATGTTAGTTGCTTTATCTGCGGCGGCAGCGGCTGTAATATTTGTAAAAAAACCGGCTGGGTAGAAATTTTAGGCTGCGGCATGGTGCATCCGAATGTATTGACCAATTGTAATATTGACCCGGCCAAATACACCGGCTTTGCTTTTGGAATGGGTATCGAACGGCCGGCCATGCTGAAATATGGCATTAATGATATTCGTTTGTTCAGTGAAAACGATCTCCGGTTCCTGAAGCAGTTTACGTCCGCCACCTGAGCAATCCAGGCTGGAACCGGGAATTATAAAAAAATTTGTGTGTCGATTAATACTGGTGTTGGGGCCTGGGCCTGTCAAATGCCAGCAGCAATGATAACCCTAATGCCAGCCAGAATCCTGAACCGGTATTGCGGAAAATGCCTCCTTGCTCAAAAATGTTGGTCCCGGTATTTCCATTGATGTAAATCACGATAAAAATCCCACACAAGGTCATTAGCGGGATCCAGGAAAGTAATTTCCGGGTAAGTAAAAAATGTTCACTCATCAGGGCACCAAAGAGCCGGACCAGGGCAAGCAAGGGAATTACGGATAAAAAATATTTGTAGAGAGGTGTATGGCCGGACAGAATAAAATTAAATCCATTCAATTCAAAAGATTGCCAGGTAAAAAAAGGCATAAAGAAACTTCCAAATAACAGGAGGGCAAATAAAGCTGTAGATGTTTTCCTGTCCATAATTAAAGATTTATGCTGACCTAAATGTAAAACAATTCCCGGTAGCACCTGCGAATGGTTGGCTGGCAATTTCCTGCTTATTATTTAAAGTTGTACTTCATACCTCCCTCAAAACTCGAGTAATCAAAATTCTTCAGACCCTGCTGAAACCGAAGGATGCCGGTGATCCTTTTGGCGCCTTTTTCAATTCCGATCCTGAATACCATCGGATCATCGCCGTTGGCACGGTAGCCATAATATGCACAATTATTAACCTGTAACCGCCAGCTGTTTTTATTGTACTCCAGGCCAATCCCCACCAATAAAGCGTCATCCTGGAACAGGTCATCATCATTTGTCTGCCAGGCATAAAAACCCGCCATGGCCACCAGTTTTAAGGGTCCGCCGGGCGAAAGTACCTTACCTGCAGTTACATCAATATTATACCCTGGAGCATCCGTGTACCTGGCAGCACCGTAGGCTGAAGAAGCAGGAAACCGGTAGCCGATCCTTAGGGCGAGGTGAATATCTTTTCTCCATTTGTTGAAGAGCTGGATAACCGTATTCAGGTAAAAATCACCGTCGCAACTTTTATTATCATAATACTGGTAGTAGATGCGCCGGCGTGTTTTTGTAGCGTGATCCATCTGGAACCACTCGTAAGGAATATAGGCAATGTTCAAAGACACAGCATTTTTGGCGATACAAAAATTACCCGATAGTTTGATGTTCTGGGTATTGTCTCCCTTACTGAAATGCAGATTACCCGTAATACCCGCGGAAGTAACACTGTCAATACTTCCATTGCCGATTTCCGGAACGGGTAATGCATTGGGACCGAAATAACCCGGTGAATACACGAGGTACCTGCTCCAGTGGGTCACCCCATCCCAGTTTACGTTATTAGCCCACCAGTCAAAAGTCTGGGCCTGTACATTAAAAACAAAAGAGCAGGAAATGATAAGTAAGAAATGTCGCATTAGTTTTAATTGCGCACGAAGTTAATGGCCTTTTTTATCAGTCGGGTAAAATAGCGGGCATTATGTGGAAACAGCTTTATTAAAACTAATTGACATGTATTACCTTGATCGTGGATTATAAAATGCAAGAAGAAGCGATGCGACGGTTGCTATCCAGAAACCTATACCAAATACTTTTACGAGGTCACTTACCGAAACAGAACGGCCGCCGTTCATGTTTTTGGCGTCCAGGTAAAGTTTTACAATAACAAAGATCACCGTCAGCAGGGGCAGCCATGTCCACAATCCCCGCCCGAAAATATAATTTTCATTGTTCATTGCCCCGATAAGAAGCAGGATACCTGAAAGGGGGATCAGTATCCAGATGTATTTCATCAGCATGTCCTGCCACTCACCCCTCCCCCCGCTGGCGGTTACGAGATCAAAACCACTGGAGCTTCCCGCGGCGCCGAACTTAAGATAAGGGAGAAAAAAACTACCAATAAGAATTACAGCAAAAACGGTGGTAAACAGTTTTCTGTTCATGTTGGTTGGTTTTATTTGATGAATAACGACCCGATCACTTTACCGTTCTGGTGGCTGACATTCTTTTGTAGCAGAAGAATGCAGCAGCAAGGAAAGCTATAACAGCAATATAGAACCAGGGGGTAAAATCGACGGTAATGTTAACTTTATCCGTTACTGTTTTCCCGATTTTATCCAACCCCTCGCTGATATCTCCATCACCCCCGGTGCTGGGCATATCCAGTTTTACTTTCTTTTTTATGTCGAGCATCAATCCGATTAAGGCACCGGCAGAAGCAATTCCTGTGACCATGGCTCCGCCAATCGCGGCTTTGGCGTTCGTAAATGATAATACAAGTCCAAGAATTCCGAGGCCCAAAGCGATCATCGCATAGAGGTTGGGTTCTTTTTTATCTGTTTTGGTGGTGGCTTTTGTAATCTCTTTATCGACGGTATCGCTTTTCAGGTCATCTAAATATGAATTATCCGAACTGCTGTTTTTCATTTGGAACCCTGTTGCCAGCTGGACTCCATTCACCTGCTGCAAGGACATATTATTACACTTGATGTCGATAAAGGGCATTAAAAACAATAATAAACCAATTCCAAAAGCAACGGTGGAAGGGATCTTACCGGTGAATATGCCGGGAGCTGCCGAAGAAGGGGTATACATTGGTGGTGGAGTTGGCTGGTTGGTATCCATCAGTATAATTTTGCTTTAAGGTAAGAGAAACTTAGCACAAATCACAACCTTAAAATCCACAACCAATATCTTTACACGGAATACAACCAGCATGAATATAAACAGCATCTGCGTTTGCGGGGCAGGTACAATGGGCAGTGGTATTGCATTGGCATCGGCTCAATCAGGTTTGTATACTGTATTGTATGAATTAAATACTGTTGTCCTGGAAAATGCACGGGCAGCTATGCAAAAGAACCTGGGGCAACTGACTGAAAAAGGGAAAATAGCTCCGGGAGAAACAGAAAAGATTCTGCAGCGTATCCGTTTCACCAGCGACATACAAACCTGCCTGGCTGACCTGTTTATTGAGGCCATTGTTGAAAACCCTGAAATAAAAACCGGCTTATTTAATCAACTGGCAGAATTAAATCACAGCGAAGTTATATTTGCCAGCAACACTTCTTCGCTTTCTGTTACCTCGCTGGCAGAAAAAATAAAAAACCCTGAGCGGGTTATCGGGATGCATTTTTTTAACCCGGCAACCGTCATGAAGCTGGTGGAAGTGGTCAAAACGGTTTACACCAATGAGGCAACTGTTCAAATGGTTGTTGAACTGGCAAAACAAATGGGCAAAGTGCCTGTCCTTTGCCAGGACTCACCCGGCTTTATAGTAAACAGGGTGGCCAGGCCCTTTTACATTGAGTCCTTACGTATCGTCGAGGAAGGCAACATTGATTTTCCGGTAATTGATCGTTTACTGGAAGCATCCGGTTTTAAGATGGGTCCATTTAAACTGATGGACCTGATCGGGAATGATGTGAATTATGCGGTAAGCTGTTCCGTGTACCGGCAACTGGATAATCCCGAACGATTAAAACCTTCCTATATCCAGGAACAACATGTAGCAGAAAAAAAGCTGGGGCGAAAATCCGGCGAAGGATATTATAAATATTAATTGCTGATTTATACATACTAAATGGTTTTAATTACTGGCGGTACGGGTTTCCTGGGTTCTTACATTATCCGGCTTTTGGTGGAGAAGGGCTACCGGGTGAGAGCCATCCGCCGCAGCAATAAGCTACCCCCATGGATACCGGGAGCGGTATGGGATAAAGTGGAATGGGTAGAAGGTGATGTGCTGGATGTTGTATCCCTGGAAGACGCGATGGAAGGTGCAGATACGGTGATCCATGCTGCTGCCGTGGTATCTTTTGTTAAAAAAGACCGGAAAAATATGTACCGGGTAAATGTGGAAGGGACAGCGAATGTGGTCAATATGGCCCTCGAAAAAAATGTTCGGAGACTGGTTCATATCAGCTCAGTGGCAGCATTGGGACGAACCGCAAATGGAGGTCATGTGAACGAAGAAAAAAAATGGGAAGAAAGTAAGGTGAATACACATTATGCAATCAGCAAATTCAAGGCTGAGTTACATGTTTGGCGTGGTATCAGTGAAGGATTGGAAGCCGTGATTTTAAATCCCAGCACCATCTTAGGTTATGGAGACTGGCACAGCAGCAGCTGCGCTATTTTCAAAAATGTTTACAACGGTTTTAAGTGGTACACACCGGGCATTAACGGGTTTGTGGATGTGGATGATGTGGCAAAAGCTGTTGTTCTTTTTATGGAAAGTAATATTTCTGAACAGCGGTTTATTTTGAATGCTGATACCTGGCCTTTCAAAAAACTCCAGGATACGATTGCAGATGGTTTTGGGAAAGAAAGACCTTCTAAGAAAACAACCCCATTCTTACTCGGGATAGCCTGCCAGTTGGAAAAAATTAAATCATTCTTTACCGGCAAAAGACCCTTATTGACGAAAGAAAGCGCCCGGGTGGCCGTAAGCCAGACCTGGTTTGAAAATGATAAAATACTAAAGACATTCCCCGGGTTCTCGTTTATCCCCTTAGAAGAAAGTATCAAAAAGGCTTGTAAAAAATACGATGCCGGCGTAATCACCCTGCAACCCTGACAGGAAGAAACGTATCTTTAGCACACACTAACGACAACTATTCTATGAAGCTGATCTCTTTCGTTTTATTTTGTCTTTTCCTTACTGTAACCGGCCAATCGCAAATCACTATCTACGGAAAAGTGCTGGACTCTGCTACCCGGGAACCACTGCAGGGTGCCAGTGTGTTTGCGCAAAACACTACCCTCGGAACAACCTCCAACAAAGAAGGTGCGTTCTCCCTCCAGCTTAAATCCGGCGGGTACGAGCTCATCTTCAGCTTTACCGGCTATAAGAACCAGGAGGTCCGGATAACGGAAAACAAGAATGAGCAACTGGAAATACTGCTGGTGAAAGAAGACAAGTCGATGGGAGAAGTGGTTATCCAAAGCAGTAATGAAGTAAAGGATGGCTGGGAAAAATATGGCCGTTTTTTTCTTGACCATTTCATCGGGGCCACCCCGTTTGCAGAAAGATGCAGTATACAGAATCCGGATGCTGTAAGATTTTTTTATTATAAACGCAGTGATAAACTAAAAGTATTAACAACAGAACCCCTCCTGATCAGCAATGAGGCGCTGGGGTATGATATCCGCTACCAGCTGGATTCGTTTGTATACTATTACAAAACCGACCTGAGTTCTTACCGGGGAACCTGTTTCTTCACCGAAAAACTCGGGATAGTCAGCCAGGCACTGGTTTGGAAAGCCAACCGCGAGAAAGCTTATTTTGGATCACGTATGCATTTTATGAGGGCTTACTATGACAGTACACTAAAAGAATCCGGGTTTACCGTCTCCCTGATCAATGATGATAAGAAAACCTTTGGCTTGCTTACCAAACCTTATCTGAAGAAATATTATTCCGTTTCGGATACGCTGGATGAGGTAGAAATACAGTTCCCGGATAAGATCAGTGTGGCCTATATCAAAGCCGTACCCGAGGATGCCTACCTGAAACAGTTCAACCTGCCTTCGAACGTTGGAATTCAGGTATCTTATATTGATATATTAAAACCGGTTGCCATTAAAGAAAACGGATATTATTATGATCAGCGGAACTGGATCAACCAGGGTTACTGGAGCTGGAAAAATCTCGCGGACCTGTTGCCTTATGACTACTGGCCATATTAAGGATAGTGCAGAAAAATTCAGGTCTTCCTGGTTGGCGGATGTTTATTGTATTTGATTTCAGTAGTTGAATTATTCGCCTTTCCCGTTCTTACCCATCAACTTTTCCCATAACTGCGGGATCCGTTTTATCCAGACAAACTCTTTCATTTTTTCCCTTGCTTCCACTACGGGCGATCCAAAATATATCTTCCCCCCGGGGATAGAATCTTTTACGCCACTTTGGGCATACACGATTGCATCTTTTCCGATGGTCAGCGTTTTACTGACTCCAACCTGTCCCCATAAGGTTACATTATCCTCAATGATGACAGCTCCTCCAATACCAACCTGCCCGGCAAAAAGACAATTTTTACCAATGATGGTATCATGCCCGATATGAACCAGGTTATCCAGTTTTGTACCCGCCCCGATCACCGTATCTGAACTTACCCCCCGGTCAATGGTACAATTGGCGCCGATCTCCACCGCGTCCTCAATTATCACCCGCCCGCAACTGGTCATTTTCTTATAATGAATGTCGCGGGTTGTTTTTTTATTATAATAAAAAGCATCGCTCCCAATGACTGAGCCCGACTGGATGATGACATCATCCCCTATTGTGCAATGATCCAATATGGTTACGTTGGGATGGATCATACAGTTTTTGCCAATCGCTACGTGATTCCCGATATAAACGTTGGGCATAAGGATGGTACCTTCCCCGATCAGCAAATCATCGCTGATCATTTTCATGGATGGGGCAAAGGGGCAATAATGTGCAACGATCTTCAGGTAGGCTTCAAACGGTTCCTCAACAACCAGCAAGGCTTTACCCGGGGGACAATCAACCTCCCTGTCGATTATAATAAATGAAGCCGCCGAGTTAATACAGGTTGAATAATATTTTGGATGATCTGCAAATACCAGGTCGCCTTCCTCTACTTTATGTATCTCATTGATACCCGTCACAAATCCATTTACATGCCCAATCAGTTTGGCACCGGTCAGCCGGGCAATGGTTGTTACCGGAACTGGATTTTTGAAACGCATAGCATTAATTTATGTATGTAAAGGTAACCAGGCATTTGCTGGGTGGCTTTCCGTTCTTTTCCGGATTTGCGGCTAAAACTTCCATTTTCTCTTTCCCCCGTAAAAAAAAATTACCCCCTGGTCATTGCCCATTTTTCCCTTCCTTCTTAAAAAATAAATCATGGAATCAAGGACATCTTTTAAATTTCACTCCAGTAAATAATAAAACGAAACATCCTGTAATGCCCGGCAAGCAAGTGTTTCAAAAGAATTAAAAAAACTGAATGTAAAAAAGAAATATGGCTGACATGATGTATATCCCCTGATTTATTATGATAACTCCAAAAAGGGAGGGTGCTTATCCACAGCAGTATTAAAAATGTTAATAAAATAGTTTGTAAATATTTTTTGATTAAAGAAAATTATTTTTAATATTGTGTAGGGAAATTCGTTTCCCGTACTTACTAACCCATCTATATAAATGATCCCTCTGGTACTCCGGGGGGATTTTTTATTGCCCGATGCCTGCTGTGAAACCCGGGTTGATTAATAAAACCACAGGTGGCGACGCCAAAGGGTACCGGTTTTTATGATAAAAAGCCGAATTGAATAATTAAGATACCTTTACAACATCCTAAAAAAAACTGCATGCTGAAATCAATGACCGGATTTGGAAGAGCTGAAAAAAATGTGGGCGACAAGACTTTCTTAATTGACATCAAGTCCCTGAATGGAAAACAATTTGAACTGCAATTAAAGCTACCTGCCTTTCTAAAACCTTCGGAGTTTGATATACGCCGTTTGCTTTCTGAAAAGCTGGGCCGCGGTAGTGTGGACTGTATGATAAGCCTTAAAGACACGGGTAATGCCAAACCTGTCACGATCAATACCGACCTCGCCAGGGCCTATTATAAACCCCTGGCTGAATTATCCGCTGCCCTGAACCTCGATCCTTCCCATATCCTCAGCACCCTGGTTAAACTACCGGAGGTGATCACTCCCAGCAGTGACACGCTTTCTGAAGCGGAATGGGCTGAATTCGAACAAGTGTTGCAGTTGGCCATCAACAACCTGAATAACCACCGGCTGGATGAGGGCCGGTCTATGGAACAGGACTTGCTTTTACGGATAGATAATATACTCAAACAACAGGAAGAAGTGATCAAACTGGAACCGCTCCGCCAGCAAAGGATCCGGGAAGGCATTGTCCGGTTGCTGGAAGAAAATGTTGGGAAAGAGAACTATGACGGGAACCGACTGGAACAGGAACTTATTTATTACATCGAGAAAATTGACATCAGCGAAGAACAGGTCAGGTTAAAAAACCATTGTGATTATTTCAAGAACCTGCTGGCGGATAAAGAAGAATCAAAGGGGAAAAAACTTTCCTTTATACTCCAGGAGATCGGGAGGGAAATCAATACCACGGGATCCAAAGCCTATGATTCAACCATTCAAAAATGCGTGGTGATGATGAAGGATGAACTGGAAAAAGCCAAGGAACAGGTCCTGAATGTGCTATAAAAAACCCGAAAACTATTAGCTTTTAGCCATTAGCATTTTAGAATCTGTAGTACTTTGTTACATTTACAAAAAACTTTATTGACCATCGTGAGGCATATCCGTTTTTTCTTGCTAATAGCTTACGGCTTGCAGCAAGTGGCTACTTCGTGTACTACCATTGATCTTTATGAAAAATCCGTTTCCATTCCCGGTCATGCCTGGAAGAACAATTATAAACCCTCTTTTACTTTTACCATTCATGATACCACGTCTGCTTACCAACTTTTCCTGGTGCTCCGGCATAACGACCAGTATAATTTCAATAACATCTATATCAACCTGTACGCACAGCAACCGGGCATGGACAGTGCACAAAAAGTGAGGTATGACCTGAAACTGGCCACCAACGAAGAAGGCTGGCTGGCCAGCGGTATGGATGACATTTACGAACACCGGATCGCATTAACACCGCCAGGCCAGCAGTTTTATTTTAAAAGACCGGGTAACTATACTTTTAGCGTAGAACAAATTATGCGCGAAGAGCCGTTGAAAAATGTGCTGAATGTCGGGCTTCGTATAGAAAAGAAAGAATAATATCATCTTTGCATATGCCTGATGACAGCCGGAGACGATTACAGCGTACTACCTTCACTTTCTGGATGCTCCTGATTTATATTATCGCCGCTTTGGTCTGGTGGTTTATTTCCCTGGAAAATCAAAACCAGCGGATTGCCGATCAGCAATACAGCAATCTTTTACTGAAAAAAGAATCCTTATCTGCCCCCCAGTATGCTGAGCAGCTTACCGGGATTGTAAAAGAAGAAAAAAGAAATACCCGGAAATATATTGCCGAAGGGGTAACCTTTCTTTTGCTGATACTGGCCGGTGCTGCTTTCGTTTACCGTTCCGTAAGACGTCAATTCCGGCTCCAGCATCAACAACAGAATTTTATGATGGCCGTCACCCATGAATTAAAAACCCCGCTTTCTGTAACCAAGCTGAACCTGGAGACCCTGCAGAAATATAACCTTGACCCTGAAAAGCAAAAAAAATTAATCCGGGTAACCCTCGATGAA
>JANWIJ010000065.1 GCA_025449935.1 Chitinophagaceae bacterium | reverse complement strand
TTTTATGGAATTTAAATTATCCCACGCTTAAGACCGCGGCCATTGATCATGAAGAATATTGATTCATACACACATGTCCGCGGGGAGTCGGTTTACCTGGATGATATTCCCCTGGTAAATGGCACCCTCTATGCCTCCGTGTTTGATTCACCAGTGGCACATGGTAAAATCAAATCACTGGATATGACAGAAGCGGCCGGGATGCCTGGTGTCGTACGCATTTTTACTGCTAAGGATATCCCGGGGCAAAACCAGGTCGGGGGCATCATTGCAGATGAAGAATTGCTGGCGGATAAACATGTTCATTTTTGCGGAATGCCGGTAGCCCTCGTCATCGCCACTTCAGATGAAGCAGCAAAGGCAGCTGTGAAAAAAATAAAAGTGGTAATAGACCCTTTGCCAGTTATCACCGATCCTCGGGAAGCAAAGGAAAAAGGAGAGCTGATCATTCCGCCGAGGACATTCCGGCTGGGTGATACCGAAAATGCCTGGCGTGCATGTGATCTTATTATTGAAGGCAATACCGAAACCAACGGGCAGGAACATTTATACATCGAAACGCAGGGAGCTTACGCGGTTCCGCAGGAAAACGGCGCCACCCGGATCTATTCTTCAACGCAGGGCCCGACAGCCGTGCAAAGGACTGCCGCAAGAATACTGAACATTCCCATGAGTTTAATAGAGGTAGATACCACCCGGCTGGGCGGGGGTTTTGGTGGTAAAGAAGACCAGGCAACAACCTGGGCGATGATGTGTGCACTGGCATCCTTCCATTTAAAAAAACCTGTCAAGTATTGTCTTCACCGAATGGAAGATATGCGCATGACCGGGAAACGGCATCCTTATTCCGCTGATTTTAAAATCGGGTTGAACAAAGATTTAAAGATCATTGCTTACGAAGTAACTTTTTACCAGAACGCAGGAGCGGCTGCTGATTTATCGCCGGCGGTAATGGAAAGAACATTGTTTCATTGCACCAACTCCTATTTTGTTCCCCATGTAAAAGCAACGGCCTACAGTTGCAGAACGCATTTACCCCCAAATACCGCTTTCAGGGGCTTTGGCGGTCCGCAGGGAATGTTTGTAATTGAAGCCGCTATCGCCAAAGCAGCCGAACAGTTAAAGATCCCGGCATCCCAGATCCAGCAACAAAACTTGTTACGGTCGGGCGATGAATTTCCCTATGGACAAATAGCGCAAAGTGAAGCGAATGAATGCTGGAACAAAGCCGCTGAACTTTATGATGTAAAAAAATTACAGCAGGAAGTAAACGATTTTAATGCGGCAAATAAATTATACAAAAAAGGGCTGGCACTAATGCCCATCTGTTTTGGTATCTCCTTTACCAAAACACATATGAACCAGGCAAGGGCGCTGGTGCATGTATACAATGACGGAAGTGTGGGCGTGAGTACCGCGGGGGTGGAAATGGGGCAGGGGTTGAATACAAAAATATTGCAGGTAGCAGCGGCCACTTTATCCATTGACCCCTCCAGGGTAAAAATAAATACGACCAATACCTATCGCATTGCCAACAGTTCGCCCACGGCTGCCAGTGCGTCTTCTGACCTGAACGGGAAGGCAACAGAGCTGGCTTGCCAGGCTATACTGCAACGATTGAAACAGGTGGCTGCCGATGCATGGAAGACAAAACCGGAAGCTGTTGAAATAAAAGATGACTGGTTATATATCGATGGGAAAAAAACAGACTGGCCCTGGAACGAACTGGCCTGGGTTGCTTTTGAAAAAAGAGTAAGTCTTACTGAACATGCTCACTATGCCCCGCCGGGTATTTATTTTGATAATAAAAAAGAGAAAGGCCACCCCTTTACCTACCATGTATATGGCACGGCCATCATTACCACAACGATCGATTGCCTGCGGGGGATTTATGAAATTGACTCGGTAAAAATTGTTCACGATTTTGGCAAGAGCATGAACCCCATCATTGATATCGGGCAGTGCGAGGGGGGATTGGTGCAGGGCATCGGCTGGATGACGATGGAAGAAATTGTCTATGACAAGGAAGGACGGCTAAAATCAAATGCACTGAGCACCTACAAAGTGCCGGATATCTATTCCGTCCCAAAGGAAATTGCCATTCATTTTTTGGAAACAGAAAAAGAAAACCTGGCTATTTTCCGGAGTAAAGCAGTCGGTGAACCACCCCTGCTGTATGGGATCGGTGCGTATTTTGCCTTGCGTAACGCGGTAACAGCTTTTAATCCTACTGCCAGTATACCTTATGATGCCCCGATGACACCGGAAAAGGTATTGATGAGTTTATATGCCACAACTCCCAATGAAAAATCCAAAGCAGGGCAGAAGTCATCCACGTAAATCGCAATTCTCTATGAAGCTTGTTCTATTTTTTATTTTACTGCCCCTCGTTGTTTTCTCACAACAGAATTATTCCACCCGCGAACTTAAAGACGGGAAATTCAGGAACGACAGCAGTTATATTTATACACTGCCCTTTGAACATAAGAAGAAAGTGTTCCTGGTGCAGGGCTATGAAAGTATGTTCAGCCACAAAGGAGAAAGAGCGCTGGATTTTAAAGTAAAGAATGGAACCCGGGTTTGTGCGGCCAGGGAGGGCATTGTGACTGCGACAAGAAAAGATTCTGATAAAGGGGGATTAAAACCGGAGAATCTTACAGATGGAAATTACGTGGTGATCCTGCACGCCGATGGTTCTTCTGCCTGGTACTGGCATTTTCAGCAGGAGGGTGTGTTGGTCAGCAGCGGCGATACCGTCAAAACAGGTCAGCTGATTGGCCTGAGCGGGAACACCGGGTACTCTGCATTCCCGCACTTGCATTTTGAAGTGCAGGGGTATAACTCATCGGGAGAACATGTGCAGCTTCCTACCCGGTTTTATACACAGCAGGGAATTATTTATTTGCGGCCCGGGAAATTTTACCGCAGCTTCCACCAATGATAAACGGTTTGTCGCAGCCGCTTCAATTCGCTACCTTGACTTTCCTAAATTTCCTGTTATGATCATCGTTTATATTATAGGAGGGCTGATTGTATTATTACTGATGGCTGCCGCCCTGATGCCAAAGACCTATAATATTGAAAAATCGATCGTCATCAGCAAACCGGCGGATGAAGTAAAAAAAAGAGTGGGCAACCTGAATGATTATGCCGCCTGGAATCCCTGGCAACAATCAGAACCCCTGTCTGCGAAAACGATCACCGGTACACCCAATACACCAGGGCACCGCTATGCCTGGGAAGGAAAAAAAATTGGCGTGGGCAGCCTGACCGTTTCAAGCATTGATGACAGGCATATTCATTTTATATTGGAATTCCTGAAACCCTGGAAATCCAAAGCGAAAGACAACTGGCTTTTTGAACCCTGGGGTGATGGGAATGAAACCAAAGTGACCTGGCAAAACAGTGGCGGTCTTCCCTGGCCAATGGCAAGATTGATGGGGCCAATAATCACTAAGAATCTAACGCACCAGTTTGGTACAGGACTGGAAAACCTCAAAAAAATGTGTGAAGCCTGATTACAGGTGTTTTAATTCTCTCCGGGTCATTTCATTTTCCACGTTGCCGGTATTTAAGGTACTGGCCGGTTCAAACAACATGATCTCCACTTCTTCGTGTGCCACGGGTTTGTGTTCAATACCACGGGGCATGATTAGAAATTCCCCGGCATTAACCGTAATGATCCTGTCTTTTACGTGCATATCAAAAGATCCTTTTACTACATAAAACAATTCATCCTCATTATCATGGTGATGCCAGACAAATTCTCCCCTGAATTTTACCAGCTTTACCTGCTGGCCATTCAGCTCCCCGGCAATTCTCGGGTTGAAGTAATCGCTGAACTGGGATAGTTTTTCTGCGAGGTTTATTTTTTCCATGCTGCAAGTATTTATTCAATAGAAATATTATCAGCCGCTGCTTTGGCTTTTCGTCTTAATAAGCTGGTATCCGCACCGGGCAGGTCATAGGCCAATGCTACGGCCATCCGGCGGTATGGTCTTGTGGTTGGCTTTCCAAATACCCGGATATCAGTGTTGGTTTGTTCCAATGCTTTTTCCATACCGTTTATGGTAAAATGATCTGCCATTTTGTTGGCTAATACTACAGCACTGGCGCCCGCTCTTTCAAGTTTAATATCCGGGATGGGTAACCCGAGGATCGCTCTTGCATGGAGCTCAAACTCAGAAAGGTTTTGCGTGCCGGCCAGGGTCACCATGCCCGTGTCATGCGGCCTTGGGCTGAGTTCAGAAAAATAAACTCCCTTGTCTGTCAGGAAAAACTCAACCCCCCAGATTCCTGCACCGGTCAACGCTGTGGTAACTTTCCTGGCCATATCGCAGGCCGCTGCATAATCATTTTCACTGATCGCTACCGGTTGCCAGCTTTCCTGGTAATCGCCTCTCTCCTGCCGGTGGCCGATCGGCGGGCAGAAGAGGGTTGTCCCGTTTTTCTGCGTCACGGTCAGCAACGTAATTTCCGTGTGAAAAGAAATAAATTCCTCGATGATCACTTCCTGTATGTCGCCGCGGGAATTACGGATAGCATAATCCCATACTGTTTGCCTGTCCCCGGTTTCTTTTAATACCATTTGTCCTTTGCCCGATGAAGACATCAATGGTTTTACGACACAGGGCATTCCAATTTTATCAACCGCTTCGCTAAATTGGGCGAAGCTGGTAGCATAAAAATACCGGGCGGTACGCAAGCCCAATTCCTGGCTGGCCATGTCCCTGATCAGTTTGCGGTTCATGGTAAAGTTGGCCGCCTTAGCACTGGGCACTACGTGAATGTTTTGATTTTCATAGGCATAAAACCGTTCCGTGCGGATCGCTTCTATTTCAGGAACAACGAGGTCGGGCTGGTGTTTGGCAACCAGGGCATCCAGCTGTTCCCCATTCAGCATGTCGATCACTTCAAAATCATCGCTGACCTGCATGGCCGGGGCACCGGCATAACTATCCACCGCCACCACGGTCTGGCCCAGCCGTTTTAAGGAGATCGTCAATTCCTTGCCCAGTTCACCGCTGCCCAGCAGTAATATTTTTTTGTGCATGGTACAAAGTAAAATAAAAAAGCGACCCCTAACCGGAATCGCTTACTAACCCGTTGAGAACCGTTAAAAGAAGAATTGTTCTTTCGCGATTTTTCCATCTTTTACTTCATACACAGCAATCTCATCCATCTTTGTACGGCCGGCGCCTTTCAGGGTCACATCCATCCCCATCGCCACGCTGAAATGGTTTCCTGCAACCACCGGGGGCGTAGAGTAGCCTCCATGCATTTCTTCTACCATCTGGTTAAAGGCTTCTCCTTTTTTCCGGATCGCATCCAGTCCTTTTGCGTTTGTCATTCCCATGGCAGCCGCTTTCTCCGGTTCGATACTTACGGCATCATCCGCATACAATTCTTCCTGTACCTTGTCCCACTGGCCAGTCTGGGCCAGTTCATTGAAACGGTTGGCAACATCCTGGGTTGTCATGACGGCTTCTGTTGTTGGCATAATTTTAGGTTTTTAGGTTATTAAATCGGACAGATAAGCTACGTTATTTTAGTTTGGCTAAAAATTAAATAATTATGAAGCCGGAAATTTTCAGGATGAACTTATTTTTACCGGATAGGGATGGTATAAAACAATGATGGTGGTAAAACTATTTGTGGGTTCTTTACTTATTGTTCTTGCAGGATGCAATGCCAGTAAAAATCCGTTGCGTAAAGAGGTAAAGCTGTTGCAGAAAGGGGTTATTAAAGATGATACCAGCTATGTCTATGCCCTACCTTATGAAGAAGGGAAAACCTTCCGGGTCATCCAGGGCTATTTCAGCCCTTTTACCCACAAAGAAAGAGCAGCACTGGATTTCAATATGAAGCGCGGGACAAAAGTGCTGGCCGCCCGGGAAGGTGTGGTGGTTAGGGTAAAAGAAGATGGTACCCGTGGCGGGCTGAAAAGCAAGTACCGTTCACATGGTAATAATATTGTAATACAGCATCCCGATGGTTCAAGGGCCGGGTACTGGCACCTGCAGCACAACGGCGCCCTGGTAAATGTCGGGGATTCGGTGAAAAAAGGACAGACCATTGCGCTGAGTGGTAAAACGGGTTATGCCATGGTACCGCATCTTCATTTCCTGGTATGGACTTCAAAAAACGGGAACTGGCAGCAAATTGCCACACGCTTCCAGACTTCGAAAGGAATTAAATATTTGAAGGGCTGGAAAAAGTATCAAAACAAAACAATCAACTAGATTATCCCTGTAAGGTTTGCTTTTTTATTAATTAAGTTTACAGCAAAGAACCCGCTTGTCATTACAGGAAATCTATCACCAGTTCATTGAAGGAATCAAACACACCGGCTGGCTGGAATACCTTGCCGTGTTTGCCGGTATTGCCAGTGTATGGTTCAGCCGGTTGGAAAATATCCTGGTGTACCCGGTCGGGCTGATCAATACGATTATCTATATCTATTTGAGTTTTAAAGGTCACCTGCTGGGCGAAGCCGCGGTAAATTTTTATTATACGGTCATGAGTCTTTACGGCTGGTTGCTCTGGGCTAAAAAAGACGCGCAGCTGCACCCCGTTGTCAGCATTACTTTTTCCAATAAAAAGGAATGGGGGCAGCAGGTTTTATTCTTCAGCATTTTTTACGCGGCCATATTTTTTTCACTTACTTACCTGAAAAAATCCTTTGCAACGGGTGCCATTCCCTGGGCGGATGCTTTTGCTTCCGCAACGGCCTTCACCGCTATGTGGCTGATGACAAAAAAGAAAGTAGAAAGCTGGTATTGGTGGATTGCCACCAATATTGCTTCCATTCCATTATACTTTGTAAAGGCATACGTGTTTACCAGTGTGTATTACCTGGTTCTGCTGGTGATGGCTTTCTTTGGATTGAAGGAGTGGATACAAAGAACAAAAAAGGTGACCGTCCCTGCGGACCGCCACCTTCCTTAAACCAACCAACCAACTTCTGATACTATTGAATCGGGATTTCCTGCGGATTGGTTTCCTTACCGGCGATGACCGGCAGGCTTACCTGTAATACCCCCGCCTCATACCTGGCACTGATCTTCGAAGTATCAATGCTGTCACTGATCGTAAAGGTTCTTACAAAACCTCCGCGGCTGTATTCCCGCTGTATCCATTCAAACCGTGGAAAGCCTTCCGGTGGCGTATAGGAAACAGTGAGTTCGTTTCCCTTTACACCGAGGTGAAAGTTTTCTTTGATCCGGCCGGGGGCGAACACCAGCATTTCAAAACTGGTCTCGGTCCGGTAAATGTTTACGGCAGCTCTTTGCGCTGACCGGATGTACAGGTGACGGCCTCCCTGGCCGGCAGACAGGTTCCTGCTTCCGTACTGATTGCCTTTTGCGGCACATGACTGATTGTAGTTCATGTTTTTTTGTTTTAGTGAAAAAATTGAATAACATTACAATAACAGTTACAGCAGGTAAAAAGTTGTCTCCGCACTAATCGGAACAAGCCGTTGAAAAAAATTGTGATCATAGGACCCGAAAGCACCGGCAAGAGCACCTTGTGTGAGCAACTGGCCCAACAGTACGAAACGATGTGGTGCCCGGAGTTTGCCCGGGAATACCTGCTGACGAACGGAACGGATTATACTTATGACGACCTGTTAAGTATCGCCCGGGGGCAGTTAGCGCTTGAAGATGAGTATACAGCCATGCTAACCGCATCCCATTCCTCCATATCCATTCCCCATCCTCCTCTCTTCATAGACACGGATATGTATGTTATGAAAGTCTGGTGTGAGTTTGTATTTGGCAAATGTCACCGGTTCATCCTGGAGCAGATCGTGGAAAGAAAATATGATCTGTACCTTTTATGCAATACAGACCTGCCCTGGACACCCGATGAGTTACGGGAATACCCGGACATTGAAAGCCGCAGGAAGCTGTATGCTATTTATAAAGATAGCATGATCAACCAGGCGGTGCCGTGGGCCGATATCAGTGGTGTGGAGGAAGAAAGATTGCAAAAAGCCATTGCCGCCGTAAGTAACCTCCCCTGATATTTGTAGTTATTTTCGTAACCGACATGAAAGAGATTTTACAAAAAAATCACCGGCTCCTTTTCTACGGCTTATGGCTTTTACTCGGACTGGTTCAATCGGGTCTCACGGAACTGCAGGATGATGAAGCTTATTACTGGGTCTATTCCAGGTTTTTAGACTGGGGCTATTTCGATCACCCGCCAATGACCGCCCTGCTGATAAAAATGGGGTATGCTATTTTCCCGGATGAGCTGGGCGTCCGTCTTTTTCCTTTATTGCTGAATATTTGTTCGTTGTTCATTATTGAAAAGCTGCTCGATAAAAAAAACCCTTTTTTATTCTATGGCATCATGCTTTCTATTGCAGCCTTCCAGGTAAGCGGGTTTATTGCGGTGCCGGATAATCCCTCGATTTTTTTTACCGCCTTATATTTTTTGTGCTACAAACGCTTCCTCGCCAACCGGTCGGTTTTACCGGCTATTTTACTTGGCCTGGCAACGGCCCTGCTTTTTTACAGTAAATACCATGCTGTGCTGATTGTTGTATTTACTATTTTATCAAACTGGAAATTATTGCTTAATTATAAAACCTGGGTGGCCGGGCTGGTTGCCCTGTTATTATTCGCTCCCCATCTCTGGTGGCAATACCAGCATGACTGGGTGAGTTTCCGGTATCATTTATTTGAAAGCAATGTAAGCTCCTATAAGTTCTCTTTTACGGCCGATTATATTATCGGGCAGGTATTACTGGCGGGTCCTGTTGCCGGGTTTATCTTATTTCCCGCCGCCCTGCTGTATAGACCTAAAAACCAGCTGGAGCATTCACTTCGTGTTACGTTGTGGGGAATTTATATTTTCTTTTTTCTCATGTCGTTCCGGGGACATATAGAAGGCAACTGGACCTCCCCGGCGCTGGTACCCCTGGTTGTTTTAACCCACCAGTTCCTGCTTGAAAAACTGAAATGGCAGCGGTTGCTTTATAAATTACTTCCTCTTACGCTTATGCTTGTGCTGCTGGGGCGGATCGTGATGATTGCCGACATCGTACCCCTGAAAGAAATCCAAAAAAGATATCATTCCTGGGAAAGCTGGCCGCAGGAAATGAGAGAAAAAACACATGCCCTGCCGGTTGTCTTCAGAAATTCCTACCAGCGGGCATCCAAATACTGGTTCTATTCGGGCCAGCCCACTTATTCGCAGAATTTGTATAAAGAAAGAAAAAACAATTACAATGCCTGGCCACTTGAAGATTCCCTGCTTGGCAAACCCGTTTACATCCTGGACAACCACGACATGTTTTTGTTTCCAGATTCACTCAAAACTCCCATCGGGTGGGTTGGTTATAAATATGATTCCGCCTTTTCTTCTTTTGCTAAAATAAATATTGCCACTCCGCATAAAAAGCTCAAAGGGATGCCGGGAGATAGTATTATACTGGCCTGTTCATTCCAGGTTCCGGAATCATATGCACGTTTTATTGAAAAAAAATCCCCCACAAAAGACACAGTAAGGATCGGGATTTTTAATGCGGGTGGATGGATGAAAGACGTTTTTATCCCCGTCTCCTTGAAGGATATGGTGGAGAATAAAGAAAAACAAGTGGTTCTCTACCCGGGTTTACCGGTTGGAAAATATTACCTCCGCTTTGCCATCAACAGCAGTTTCCATATTCCAACGCATAACAGTGATAAGGTTGAACTGCTGATTAAATAGGTCGTTTTGATCCGGGTGGAGCCGCGCCAATCACTCTTTGTATATCGGGGTCGGTGAGCAGGTTGTTCATTTGCCGCATAATCGTTTTTGATCTTGACAGGATAGACCCCGAAGGGGTCTTGGCTTTAAAACGCTTGGGGTTTGGCAAACAGGCTGCAATAAGAGCGGCTTCCTGGCGGGATAAATTCCCGGCGGTCTTATTAAAGAATTCGCGAGCCGCCATTTCAATACCAAAAACTCCTTCCCCCATCTCCACCACATTCAGGTATACTTCCAGTATTCTTTTTTTGCTCCACAATAGTTCTATCATAAAGGTAAAATAGGTTTCCATTCCTTTCCGGATCCAGCTCCGGCCCTGCCACAGGAAAACATTTTTGGCTACCTGCTGGCTGATCGTGCTTCCGCCTCTTACCCGCCCCGGTTTTTTTTCATTATACCGCATGGCTTTTTTAATACTTTTCCAGTCGAACCCGCTGTGATCAGGGAACAACTGGTCTTCCGCTGCGATCACCGCCAGTTTTGCATTGGGCGAAATAGCCTTCCGGCCAATATAATCCCTTTTCAAACCATGCCCGCTAACCCAGCTTACGAATTGAGTAACTGTAACCGGCGGGTTCACCCATTTTAACAGCAGGATATAAACCAGCTGTGCAATAAACAGGACAATGAATATTTTTTTTATCCATCGCCATCCTTTTAAAAAAAATTCCCTGCTGGTCATGGGGTTTCCTTCTATTAAGCGATAAAAATAAGAAGCTAATTTTTAACACGCTGCTCCCGCAGGTATAAAATTGACCGAAGTACTGAAATAAAAGCTGGCAGCTGAACCTGGAATTAAAGACGTTTCCCATATACCAGCAGGCCCCAGATCAGGGCTATTCCAAAAACAATAAGGATGATCCCGTTCACGCGGTTTATGATGTGAATATTGTGCGGCGTTAACCGGTTACGGATCTTACCGGCCAGCAACACTTTCAAAATATCGGTGCCCAGCATCCAGATAAGACAGGTAGAGAAAATGATGATCCGGTCATTGATACTGTGGGTAACGACCGCTGTGGAGGTGGTAATCCAGAAAATAAAAACGGCGGGGTTCAGGGTATTCATAAAATAACCCGAGAAGAATATTTTAGCGTAATCCCGTTTCCGGAACTTAAATACCTGTTTTCCCTGTTCGTTTACTTTGACTTTTTTAAAAAAAAGAAAATAGATGCCCATGGATACCAGGAAAATGCATCCGGCCACTCCTACTTCCGTTTTATAAGTAACCAGGCTATTGAATAATTCGGTAAAAACATTGCTGACCAGCAACAGGGTTACATCACTCGCGGAGACGCCGATAACAAAAGCAAAACCACCCCGGTGACCATTATTGAGACTTTGCTTGATGATAGAAAAGAGAACGGGTCCTACTGAAATGCTCAGCAGTAAACCAAATGTCAGCCCTTTGAGCATTACCTCAAGCATATCCTAAGAGTAAGCAACCGTGGCAGCCTGGAACTGCCGGAAGTCGTTGTTTAAATAGTGCCGGTTTCAATAAAACGAGTCCATTCTTCCAGCATTTTGCCTTTCATTACCCGGGGAAATTTATGCTGGCTGCCGATTTTTCCTTTTATCTCCATGAATTTCATAAACTTTTCTTCGGGCAGCACCTGCAGGAAAACTTCTTTCAATGCACTATCCCTTTCTGTAGCATAGTCATCATTTAAAAGCCGCAGGTGCCCGTCAATTTTCTTTTTCAACTGGGCCGGGTCCACGGGATCGTTTGTTGCCACATACCATTTATGTGCAAAGAAATTTTCATATGGAAACCCGACTACGGTATATTCCGGAATACTGATGTTAAATTCTTCGCTGACGAGTTCTACTGCTTTATTCATATTCTCCACGCTCAGGTGTTCGCCCGTAAGACTGAGGTAATGCTTGGTACGGCCCGTGATCGTTACTTCGCATTTTTCCACGTCGGCAAATTTGATGGTATCGCCGATCAGGTAACGCCAGGCCCCGGCATTGGTGCTCATCAACAGCGCATATTCCTTTCCTTCCTCCACTTCGTGAACCATTTTTACTTCCGGATTATCCACTATTCTTCCCTCGGTATCGAAGTTGGTATTATCAAAAGGAACAAATTCGAAAAAAATATTATTGTTTAAAATAAGCTGCATACCCCGGGCATGCTCCCTGGTTTTATAGCCGATAAAGCCTTCGCTGGAGAGATAGTTTTCTATATAGACAATCGGTTTCCCCAATAATTTTTCAAACCCCTTTTTATAGGGCTCAAAGGCTACTCCCCCGTGAACAAAAAAACTGAAGTTGGGCCATATCTCATGAATGTTACTGACCTTGTAATGATCGATCACCATTTCCATGCACATCTGGCACCAGGCCGGTACGCCGACGATATAACCGATATCCCATTCCCGGGCATGTTCTACGATTTCATTTAGTTTCTGGTTCCAGTCCGTCATGGCTGCGATCCGTCCGCCCGGTTTATAAAATGTCTGGAACCAAAAGGGTCTTTTTTTAGCCAATATCCCGCTGAGATCGCCCGCATACCAGCCCGCTTTTCCTTTCTTAAGATCGGTGGCGCCGCCGAGCATCAGGAAACCCTTGGTCATCGCTCTTTTATTCGCGTCTTCATAGCGTATCAAACTCAGCAACTGGCGTAAATAATTTACGGTATTACTCCGCAACAGTTCCCTGGTGACAGGAATGTATTTACTGGCTGCTTCTGAAGTGCCCGAGCTTAATGCATAGTATTTGATCTTCCCGGGCCAGGCCACATCGGGTACACCATCCAGTGTTTTCATCCACCATTCCTGGTAAATTTTATTGTAATCATGAACGGGCACCAGTTCCTGGAATTTTTTCCCGGGGTTTTTGCTTAATAGAATCTCGTCAAAGCGGTAATGCTGCCCGAATTCAGTAAATCTTGCTTTTTTCAATAGCTTCTTCAGTACTCTTATTTGCTGGCGGCGTGGGTCATTTGGCGGAATACGCAGTGCGGCCGCTAATGCCTTTGGAAGCTTAAATTCAATGATCGTCGCCATGAGATAAGAAAAGGATTTATTTAAAGTTACGTAATGTTTAAGTTGGATTTGTGCGAATATAGGGGAGAAATGACCGTATTAACCTCCCAGCTTGCGGTAGGTTTTCCCAATCATTTTTAAATCGTTCATGGGTTCATAGTCCCGGGCATACCAGTAATCCATCATTTGCAAACTTTCTGTTGGTAATTGACCGGCTGCTGCTGCGGGCAACCCGTTACAGGCTATGACAGCCGGATGGAGGGCCGGCAGATTTTTTTCAGGGATAGCATAACCGATCCATGTTTTTTTTGCAAACAGGACAGCTAAACAGTTGCGCAGGAAATTAACAGGTTTCTTGACGATAAACAGTTGCACGGGAAAACTTACCAGGAAAAAAAAAGCAGTGCCCGCATCAATCAGTCTTTTTAGCCGTCGGTTATAGGGGTCGCTCAGCTTGTACCCGTTCTCTTTTGAAACGGATTCTCCCAAACTGTCCTTGGAGATGCTTGCTATAATACTCCCGCTTCCCCGGGAATGTATTTTTGCCGTAACACCCCCGGGCAATTGCTGCAGGTTGTTGATGATGCCAGCAAAGGATAAAAACCCCTGGCAATAAATTATTTCCCGGAATGGAAGGGTTACCGAAAGTTTCCGCAATTGATGCAGGTGAGCAAGGGCGGTATTATCTGTTTCTTCTACCGATATTCTTCCCAGCACTCTTTTCTCCAGGCCCGCTGCTTTTAATAATTGCAGCACTTCCCCGTATTCCGCGGATGTTCCAGCCACAACCGTTGCCGTGCTTCCTGCCTTTTCTTTATTACTGCTTAAAACATTTGTTTGCATCAGGGCCCATCGTAATAAACTAATGAATACAAATGCAAGCGTCGCCCCGAATAAAATAATACCCCTTGAAAAACGGTATTGTTCCGGCAGCAAAGAGTAAGCTGCCAGTAAAAAAATAGTAGCGATCAACATCGAACGAATTAACTCTGACCGCTTGTACCACCGGTCATATAACCCCGCATAATAAGCCGTGATCAGGAAAAAAATGGTGTAAGCCGGGAAGGCGATCCACAATAATTTGTTTTCATACTGGATATCTCTTCGCACATAGTCTGTCCATATGTTTTTTACCAGCCAGAAAGAAACCAGGATCAGGCCGGCATCCAGGAGTGGGAGGCCGATACGGCGGATAAAATTTCCCGTGGCGGTCAGGATAGCCCGGAACCAGATGGCCAGGTGGATAAGTAAATTAAAAATGCCTGCACGGCTGCCCCCGTAATGTTTGCGCACAAATGTGCTCATGGCATTATAAAACATGCGCACATAGTTCAGGGTTCCTTTTTTAGTGCTTTCCCCTTTGAAATGCAGAATGCTGCTCCCCGCAAAATAGTAATTCCTGTACCCGGCTTTTTGTATCCGGTAGCTCAGGTCCACATCTTCGCCATACATGAAAAAAATTTCATCAAAGCCGCCTATTTTATCCAATACCTCTTTTTTCAGCAGCATAAATGCTCCTGCCAGCACATCTACTTCGCTATTTTTATTTTCATCCAGGTAGCCCAGGTGATATTTTGAAAAAGTTCTGGAGCGTGGGAAAAGTTTTGAAAGACCAAATAACTTATATAATGAAGTCGTGGGCCCCGGGAAAGCCCTTTTGGATTCTTTGAGAAACTGCCCGCTGCCGTCCATCATTTTAATACCCAGGGCACCGGCATCGGGGTGTGCCGCTAAAAAGGCGATGCATTGCTGGAAACAGTCTTCCGGAACAATGGTATCAGGGTTCAGGAAGAGAATGTATTTGCCGGTCGCGTTACGCAAACCCTGGTTACACGCTTTGGCAAAACCCAGGTTTTCTGTATTAACGATAAAATGAATGGCCGGGAACATCGGCTTGAGATAGGCCGTACTCCCGTCCGTGGAATTATTATCAATCACCAGCACCTCGGCTTGTATCCCTTTAACAGCTTTTAGCACAGAATGAAGGCATTGCTCCAAAAAGTGTTTAACGTTATAATTGACTATGATTACCGAAAGCTGCATGTTCACCGCTCCGCCGGGGCGGAGATCCTGGATGATTTGCTCAAAAATAATCGTTCTCTGATAGCATCTGTAATTTATTGTTACCTACCCGGATTCCCTGGCCATCGCGATAGGGCGTTTATTATCTTTGCCCATGCTCAAACACACATTGATAGAAGCTACCAAAGCCGGTGCTGCCGAGATTCTTCGTTTTTTTAACAGTGATTTTAAAATCAGCAATAAAGAAGGTATTAATAACCTGGTGACTGAAGCAGACCATGCAGCGGAAGAGGCGATCATCGGTGCGATAAAATCAAAATTCCCGGGGCATTATATTTTGAGCGAGGAGGCCGGTGAGATCATACAGGACTCGGCCTTCAAATGGATCATTGACCCCATTGACGGCACCGTGAACTTTGCACATGGAATTCCGCTTAACTGTGTGTCGATCGGAATCGAAAAAGAGGGAGAAATAATCATGGCGGCCGTTTACAATCCTCACTTAAATGAATTCTATTTCGCGGAGAAAGGAAGAGGGGCATCCCTGAATGACAAACCTATCCGTGTAAGCGAACAAAGCCAGGTCATAAACGCCTGCCTGGTAACCGGATTCCCGTATACGTACATCAATTCCACCAATGGCCCGCTGGAAATTTTTGAACGTTTTGTCCGCAAAGGTGTTCCTGTAAGAAGATTAGGGTCTGCGGCGATTGATCTTTGCTGGGTGGCTGCCGGCCGCTTTGATGGTTTCTATGAACATAAACTGGAAGCCTGGGACAGTGCCGCCGGTTACCTGATCGTGGAAGAAGCAGGAGGTAAAGTAACTGATCATGAAGGAAATAAATTTTCCGTTTACCAGCACAAAGTGTTAGCGACAAATGGCAAAATTCATGATGAAATGGTAGCGGTAATAAATAATAAGAAAGAGCTATGAGTACGGAACGGACAGAAATATCCACCCTGGGTGAATTTGGTTTGATTGAACACCTGACAAAAAACATTGAACTGCAAAATGCCTCCTCTGTCCTGGGTGTGGGCGATGATGCAGCCGTCATTGATCACTTTGGCAAACAAACGGTCATTACTACAGACCTGCTGGTGGAAGGGGTTCATTTTGACCTGCTCTATACACCGCTCAGGCACCTGGGTTACAAAAGTGTCATCGTCAACCTGAGTGATATCTATGCAATGAATGCTACACCCACGCAGATTACCTTAAGTATTGGTATCAGTAACCGGTTCAGCGTGGAAGCGCTGGATGAATTTTACGAAGGCGTTTATGCTGCCTGCGATAAATATGCTGTGGATCTTGTCGGTGGTGATACTACTTCTTCCCAAAAAGGATTGATTATTTCTGTAACGGCTATTGGCGAAGTAACTCCGGATAAATACGTAAAACGGAGTACCGCACAAAAAGGAGATCTCCTTTGTGTAAGTGGTTACCTGGGTGCCGCCTACGTGGGGCTGTTATTCCTTGAGCGGGAAAAAAAGATTTATATAGAAAGCCCGGGGGTGCAACCTGACCTGGAAGGTGAGTCCTATGTAATAGGGAGAATGCTGAAGCCAGAAGCCCGGAAAGATATTATTGATTTTTTTGCTGCGTCGGATGTGGTGCCGACCGCTATGATGGATATCAGTGATGGACTCAGTTCTGAAATACTCCATATCTGCCGGCAAAGCCAGCTGGGCTGTATTTTGTACGAAGAAAAAATTCCTATAGCGGAAGAAATGAAAAAAGCCGCCTTTAAATTTGAAATAGATCCCACCGCCTGTGCATTAAGCGGGGGGGAAGACTATGAATTAATTTTTACCATTCCACAATCAGAATATGATAAATTGGTTTTAAATGAAGAAATTAGTGTGGTGGGATATATGACAGGGCCCGAAGAGGGTGTTTATATTATTACCAAAGGAGGTGGCAAACATGCTATCACCGCACAGGGATGGAATCATTTAGCCCAATAAGTCATTAAAACAGCATTAAGAATAAGAATATGAGGAGATTGTTGATCGTGTTTGTGGTCTGTGTTATTGCTACCAGTTGCGGTATTGGCAAGTCTTCGGTTTCGGCTGCCAAAAAATATTCCCCCTCGCAATTACAAAAAGATTATACCCTTTACCAGCAGATTTTAGAAGAGCATCATCCGGGTTTATACTGGTACACCAGTAAAGACAGTATGGATTATTATTTCCGTGCTGGCAAAGAGCAGTTAACGGATTCACTGACTGAACCGGAATTCCGGAAGCTGCTGAGTTATGTGACATCCAAAATAAGCTGCGGTCACACTTCCATCCGCGCTTCCAAAGCATGGGGGCGGTACAGCGACACCGTTAAGCTTGCAAAAATGTTCCCGCTTAGTATCAAAGCCTGGCCGGATACGATGGTAGTAACTGCGAATCTTAACCGGCGGGACAGCATCCTGAAACGGGGAACAGTAATAACAAAAATTGATGGCCGGACAACCGTCGCCATCATCGATACATTGTTTGAATTCGTTTCTACCGATGGTTATAACCTTACCCATAAATACCAGTCGCTGAGCAACCGTGGTTTTTTTGGGTCATTATACACGTCGGTATTTGGTTTATCCGAAACCTATCACATCGAATACGCAGACAGCGCCGGCAATTTAAAAACAATCGTTGTCCCGGTTTATGATCCCGCGAAAGATACGGTAAGCCGGAGAGTGCTCCGGCCGATCCGGCAGGTGCCGCAGCCTTCCAGGAAAGAAAGAAAACTGCAGGAGCTGAACAATGTCCGCCTGCTGAAGATTGATACGGTTAACCGGACCGCCATGATGGACCTGGCGTCTTTTGGCCGGGGTTATGGATTACCACAATTCTTCCGTCATTCCTTCCGCGCCCTCAAAAAAAATAATATCGGTCACCTTATCATTGATGTAAGAAGCAATGGCGGGGGCAGTGTCAGCAATTCAACGGTTATTTCAAGATACCTCGCCGCCAACCCGTTTAAGATAAGTGATTCGCTCTATGCCATCCGGAAAAAAAGTCCCTACCAGCAATACATACAAAATCATTTCTGGAACAAACTGTTTATCTTCTTCTTTACCAAAAAACACCGGGACGGTTTTTATCATTTCGGCTATTTTGAAAAACATTCTTTTAAACCGAAAAAAGCCAACCATTTCGGCGGCAAGGTTTATATACTGACAGGTGGCAATTCTTTTTCCGCCACTACGCTGTTTGCTTCCGCCCTTATCAACCAGGAAAATGTAATTGTAGTTGGTGAGGAAACCGGGGGTGGCGCCTATGGTAACTCTGCCTGGCTGATACCGGATGTGACATTGCCGGAAACAGGTGTTCGTTTTCGTTTGCCCTTATTCAGGCTGGTAATTGATAAGTCTGTCCCGAAGAACGGGAAAGGTGTACAACCGGAAGCCCCGGCGTTTCCCACGGTGGAAGCGATTCTCCGCAACAAAGATTTTAAAGTGGAAAAGGCCATGGAGCTGATTCAAAAAGATAAGGAGCGAAAAACAAATTAGTTCACTCTTCCCCATTATTAAGGATCATGAACTCATCCCCATCTTTCAGGAAGGGAAGTTTTTCCCTGGTGGCCTGTAAATGCGTTTTATCCAGTGTGGCCGTGTAAATATCTTCGTCCTCATTCCGGGTGTAAAGTATTTCCCCCATCGGGTCAATGATCATGCTGTCTCCGCTATAGTGAATATCATGGCCATCATTCCCTACCCGGTTTACGCCAACTACGTAACATTGGTTTTCGATAGCCCTTGCCTGCAACAATGTTTTCCAGGCAAGGCTTCGTCTTTCCGGCCAGTTGGCCACATATACCAACAGGTCGTATTCCTGTCCTTCGGTTCCGGCTTGCTGCCTGGCCCATACCGGGAAACGGAGATCATAACACACCAGTAAATTTATCCGCCATCCTTTTACAGAAGCGATCAGTCTTTTTGAGCCGGGGGCATAATGCTTATCCTCACCGGCGTAGGCAAAAAGATGCCGCTTATCATAGTAGCCATAGCCGCCGTCGGGGAGCATCCAGATCAGCCGGTTATAAAAATGGCCCCCTTCTTTAATGATCAGACTGCCGCAAAGGATTATTTTTTTCCTGGCAGCCAGCTGCTTCATCCATTGCACGGTTTCCTCTTCCATGCTTTCGGCCAGGCGTTCGGGCTGCATACTAAACCCGGTGCTGAACATTTCCGGCAATAAAACAATTTCCGTTTTTTGTTTAATGCCATTGATTTTTTCCTCCAGCATGGAAAGGTTTGCTTTTTTATCTTCCCAGTGCAAATCAGTTTGAATAACCGTAATGGTCAGCGGGTGATTCATATAAACAATTCAAGATTAAGATTGCCTGATAAAGATACGCTGCGGATGATTTAACTGGCCAGCAATAAAACCGGGAACATTTTTTTCACAGCCTGTTGCAAAGTGGTCCTGTTATTTAATTTTTTCCAGGGCGCTTCTTACCAGGTCCGGCTCAAACCCTTTCTGCAACAGGTAGGTCATTGTCTTTTTTTTCCGCACCAGGTACTGGTCGCTCTTCAACGCCAGGTATTTTTCTTTTGCCAGGTTGTTAAGCACTTTTGCATATTCGTCCTCATCAATCTGCCCCAAAGCTTTTTTAATGCAATACGCGCTGACCTGCTTTTGCTTCAGCTCGTACATTATTTTAACCCGTCCCCATTGCTTGATCCGCCACCGGCCACCGGCGAAAGCGATCGCAAATCTTTCTTCGTTAAGATAATTTTCTTCGATTAGTGTGGCTATGATCTCATCGTGGTCTTTTTTCCAGGCGCCCAATGCGTATAGTTTCTCCTTTACCTCGCTGTGCGATCGTTCCTGGTAAGCACAGTAGTGCTTTATTTTTTGCAGGGCCTGCTCCCTGGTAAGTGGTTTTTTATACATCGCTACTCTTCAAGACGGTCAATACAGCTATATTCAGTTTTTAAGAAACCGTCGTAATAGTCGGCCTTTTGAAACAGGTTACGGAAGGAAGCGGTTCCGTTTTCCCGGGTCAGGTCCAGGTCGTACATAATACAGCTGAGCACAATATTCTGTTTTATACAACTCAGCACAAGGCTGTTCGTGCGGTAATTTTCCTGGAGTAAAAACTGGTAGAGTGGTTTTATTTTCGCCGCATCCGCCGGCATCTGGCACAGGTAAGCATCCCCGGCAATAAAAAAATTCTCTGCGTTGTAAGTGATTTTTATTTTCGCTGATCCTTCTTTTACGCTCCAGGTATTCGTTCCTTCCCGTGCGAGGCGCACATCTTTGCCCAGTTCTTTTAATATTTCTTCAATGGTTTTTGCGGCACCGGTAGGTTCAGTTTCCTTCTCAGGTATTTCCGGGAGCTTGATTTCCGTACCGCAACTGGGGCAGTATTTTTTGGAATCAATATTTTTTTGCGTCACCAGATAGCCGCAACTAAAACATCGGGCCGATGGAATACCCCTGCTTGGCATATACATCTGCAGGGCTTCCCGTAAATACAATACCGGCAGTGCGAACCCCAGGTTATCGCCACCCCGGATAATAAAAGAGTTAACGCCGATCACTTCCCCGCTCATATTCACCAGCGGACCGCCGCTGTTACCCGGGTTGATGGCCGCGTCGATCTGTATATATTTTAATCCTTCCCGTATCCTGTCCACTTTTGAGATCACACCCTGCGTAGCAGTATAGTTCAACCCGTACGGGTGACCTATGGCTACTACCGGGTCTCCGTCTTTCATTTCCTCGTAGCGACCCAGGCGGACTTCAGGCAGTTCAATATTCTTCGGAGCTTCCAGGAATGCGAGGTCATGTTTACGGTCGGTGTACCAGACCCTTGATAAGGCTTTGTCAAACGCTTTTCCCGCAATGGTTACTTCTGCATTATCCGCCACTACATGATCGTTGGTGACGATCAGGTCAAATTCCTTTATATAAAAACCGGTACCCGTACTCCCAGCAGTAGCAATCTGGATGATCGCTTTCTGGTATTGCTCAATAATACTTTTAGAGTCCATAATTATTTGCCTTCCATATTTAAGAATTCCATTTCGTTCGTGAAACTGAGATCAAAGTTTACCAGGCTGTCAAACCGGAGGTTTTGTGTTTTAAAATCCATCCGGGGATATTTTTCCCGCCACCGGCTTTGTATATCCAGTATTTTTTCAATGATCTCCTGCGAATTAAATTTATTTTTTGATGGGTCATACCAGCTAACCCGGAATCCCAGGGCACCAAAATAATCGGGGTAGTTTATTTCCATGTATAATTGGAACAACTCGGTAATCGCTTTGGGGAGGCTGTAAGAATACTGGCAGTAAGAAATTCCGTATTCAGAAATCTGCGTGGCAATAAAGGAATAATTATTGTCCCGGTACCAGGCCATGTTCTGGTTGGAGGCATGAATGGAATCGGCGATGGTTTTATATTGTTGCGGGGCTACAATGGAAAAAGTATATTTTGACCGGAACAGGCATTGAAACACTTCTTCTTTTGTAATGGCCTGCAGTTTTTTAAACTCTTCGATCATTTCCCGGTTTTTTTCAACTACCGGGCGTTCATCTTTTTTAAAATAGACACTCCCGATCTTTTCGAGCGTATGCAGCATTTTTCCTTCTGGCATAACCAGGTAATCAATCCGGTAAATCAGCGCAAGCAGCACGTAAGCAATGCCACCCGAAAATTTATCCGCGTCAACCGCCGTTACCGCATCCAGTGTCCGGGTAATCCATTGCTGGAGGAACTGGTATTTCACTTCCTTTTCCTGTTCGGATATCACATCGATGTGTTCGTTGCCCGCTGCTTCGAGGATGGTAAAATCCTGCACCAGCAGGTCGTCCTGTTTATCGGCTTTTGTACTAAGCTCTTTAAACCCATAATATAATTTGCTGGGGCTGGCAGTTTGTATTTCGCTGCCAAAACTCATACAAAGCCTGTCCTCATCGAGTGAAAACCTGCTGTAGTACAAATTGAAATTCATTTCCAGCAAACGCCGCATAACGGGAACGGAGGGCTGCGGCATCCGGGCCAGCATAACCTCTGCTTTTAATTGCCCGCTGTCAAAATTTCCCCGTACAATCTTTGACCCCTGGTAAAATTCAAAGCGGCCTTCCGCGCCGTTGCGTTCATACACAACATTTTTAACCGCTTCGTCCTGCAGGTAATCAAAAAAAGCATCCAGGCTCTCCGGGTATTTTTTTTCTTTAAATAAATTGTCGGCCTCTGTCCAGCGGTTAATTTTTGCAACCGGTTTGTTATTATCGGAGTACCGCCCAAAAGGAATAGGCGGGTCTGCCTGTGGTTCTTCTTTTTTCTTTCCCCTGCCAAACAATTTATCGAACATAGGCGTTTTTGATAAAAGGCAAGATACTAAAGAAGGTAGTAGAAACAAGGCATAACCCGGGTGTTCCCGATGCATTTTCCGCAGGGGTTTACAGGGGTCCGGCAACCGGGAACAAGTAATCCACCATGATTCTTAAAGTGTTGGCTGTAAAACAAAAATCAGTAGTTTCGCCCCACTCAATTACTATTATGAAGTTCATTGCCTCCTCCTCTTCTTTATTGAAACAGCTCCAGCACATTGCCGGTGTAATCAATGCCAATACGGTGTTACCCATCCTGGAAGATTTCCTGTTTGAAGTGGAAAAAAATAAGCTCACCGTGGTTGCCACCGATCTCGAAACGGTGATGAGAGTACAACTGGATATTGAAGCGAAGGACAGTGGAAAAGTTTGTATTCCCGCAAAGATCCTGATGGATTCCCTTAAAAATATTGCCGACCAGCCGCTGACGTTTAATATTGACAAGAACTTCGGCATCGAGATCACCAGCGATAACGGGAAGTATAAAGTGATGGGGGAAAACCCGGACAATTTCCCGAAAGAACCGGCAGCAGACGATACCACTTCATTTACGATGACCGCATCTGCCCTGGTAACAGCCATCAATAAAACACTTTTTGCCACCAGCAATGATGATCTCCGCCCGGCCATGACCGGCGTATTTTTTGAACTTGATAAAAAGGGATTGCAGTGCGTAGCGACGGATGCACACCGCCTGGTTCGTTACAAAAGAAAAGATGTAAAATGTCCCAAAACAGATTCTTTTATTGCTCCCCGTAAACCTTTGAGTCTTTTAAAAGCCGCCATACCTGATACGGAAGATGAAATAACCGTAAGCTATAACAGCAATCACCTGTTTGTAAAACACGGCTCTACCCAAATGAGCTGCCGGCTCATCGATGCCCGGTTCCCGGACTATAAAGTGGTGATCCCGGCTGACAATCCTTATAAACTAACGGTAAATAAAAATGATTTCCAGGGTGCCCTGCGCCGGGTGAGTGTGTTCAGTAATAAAAGCACCAACCAGGTAGCGTTAAGTATCAGTGGCAGCGAATTACAGTTAGCCGCACAGGATATTGATTTTAGTTTTGAAGGAAATGAAAGAATGAAATGCCAGTATACAGGCGAAGACCTGATGATTGCGTTCAATGCAAAATTCCTGATTGAAATGCTGAATGCAGCTGACACCGCCGACGTGGTGGTGGAACTCTCTACGCCGACCAAGGCCGGTATTATCAAACCTTCGGAGCAGGAAGACAACGAAGAATTGCTGATGCTGGTCATGCCGCTGATGCTTAACCAGTAAATCATCTTTCCTGTTTTCGCTTTAGTGAGGAAGATGGCCGTTACCACTTTCTGAACTGGCCGGAAACGGGTAGTTTGCTTTCAATTACACATATGGATTTTGTTATTCTCCGGTCATATGATAATTATGTATCCGCCCATATCGCCATGGGGCGGCTGGAAGAAGATGGAATCAAGTGCTGGCTCAAAGATGAGAATACCGTAACGATTGACCCCATCCTGACAAACGCGGTAGGTGGAATTAAACTTATGGTGACTGCCTCCCAGGCAGAAAGAGCGGCCGGTATTTTACGAACAGTTGAAAATGAGCACAAATCTTTACACCCCTGCCCGAATTGCGGCTCCCTGAATGTGGAGTTCGTTTCTACTCCCCGAAAAGCTTCCAACTGGGCAAGTTTCCTTTTAGGTTTTTTCTTCATTAGCTACGCCATGCCTGTCGAAAAGGTATACCATTGTTTTGCCTGTGGCCACGAATACAATACGGAAGAAAAGAAAATCGTTGATAACAATGAAAAGAGGGAGAAGGGGGAAAGCTCTTAATTTTCCTTCGTATCTTTTGGCTGAAAACGAACTTCCGTGTGGAACACTATAATTGAACATTTCCAGACCCTCGAACAGCGACCGCTGGAAAGAATGGCCATCCTGGTGGGGGGCTTGCTTTTTTTCTGGATCATTGAAGGAGCTATTCCTTTGCTGCCGCTGCGGTACAAAAGAACCAGGCTCCGGCATGCCGGGGTAAATTTGATATTTACGGTTATTCATCTCATTATTCATACGTTCCTGGCCATTTTTATCATCAAACTCTCCGATTGGTGCCGCGACAGCGGGTTTGGCCTGGTCTACTGGTTTAACAGCGGCGTACTGGTAACCATTCTTATCGGGGTGCTGGCGCTGGACTTCAGCAGCTGGCTTGTTCACCTCGTCATGCATAAAGTTCCGCTGCTCTGGCGCTTTCATTTAATTCATCACAGTGATACCAATGTAGATGTTACTACAGGGCTGCGGCATCACCCCGGAGACAGTTTGCTCCGTGGTATCTTTTTTTTACTGCTGATCTTTTTTTCCGGTGCTCCCATGTACAGCGTGATGATCTACCAGACACTGGTTGTTTTGTCAACAGCCTTTACGCATGCCAACATCAGCCTGCCAAAAAAACTGGATAAGGCATTGAGCTATATTGTAGTTTCCCCGGACATGCACAAGGTTCATCACCACTGGAAGCAGCCCTATACAGACAGTAATTATGGCGCCGTATTTTCCATATGGGACCGGCTGCTGGGCACGTTCAGGAAACTTGACACAAAAAATATCCGATACGGCCTTGATCGCTATTACCCCGATGAAAAGGATGAAGATTTTGTGAGCCTGATGAAAAAGCCGTTTCAAAAACTTGATGGATAATACCTTTTCAAAATGCTGTTATGAAAAAAATTCTGCTGGCAGCCCTCCTCCTGGCTTCCTTTCAGCTGGCTGCGCAAACAAGTGGTTATTATGTCGCTGCCAAAAGTGGCTTGAGTATTCGTGAAAATCCGGATGCGGCTTCCGGGGTGCTGGGCAAAATTCCCTATGGCACTAAAGTAGTGTTGCTGGAAGACGATGAAGAATGGGTTTCCATTAAGACAGAAGGATTGTCCGGGTATTGGCGAAAAGTGAAGTACAATAATAAAACCGGGTATATTGTTAACTCCTACCTGTTCCCGGTTCCACCGCCAAAAGCTTTAATAAAAGATATGAGGGGATATATTTCCCAGCTCAGTGTTCCTTTTGGCAGCAAGCTGGTTGTGAAATCCGGCGCGATGAACAACGTGGAAGAGGGTGGTTGGGAATTGCATAAACAACTCTATAAGAACGGGGCCGAGTGGCATAAATTCATGGGTTATGAATATGGTTCCGATACTTATTTCCTGCCGGACTTCACCCTTGAACAGGCCTTCCTGTTGGTTCGCATGCTCCCGGAGTTCAAAGAGATTTTTGGCGAAACAGATGAATACCCTTCCACCGGTAAAACATATAAAAAGGGAGAGAGAGAATATAGAATAGTGGTGGATAAAGAAGAGTATGAAGATGGTTTTAGCTGGATAAAAAAAATAAGCGTGGAATTTGAAGATGGCGCCATTTATTCTTTTGAAATGTACCAGGTGGATAACCAGGTTGTCATTTCTTTTGGCTCCGGCGTGTAAACCGCGATTCAACGATCATAAACCTATTAATGGGATATTTGTAAAATGCCGCCTGGTAATAAAAAACAACCCGGTCCCCCGGAGCCCCTGGAAAATCCTGCGAATCGTGGTGCTGTTGTTGCATTAATTCCCGCCCGGTATGCTGCCACCCGATTTCCCGGTAAGCTGATGGAGTTGCTGGGTGATAAAACTGTTATTCGCCAGACCTACGAGGCGACGCTGGCTACTGGTTTGTTTGATGAGGTGGTGGTGGTGACTGACAGCGATATTATTTTCACAGAAATAACTGCCGCGGGCGGAAACGCGTTAATGAGCCAGTATGAACACGAAAGCGGGAGCGACCGCATTGCCGAAGCCGCGGCCGGGATGACGGCCGGTATTATAATAAATGTACAGGGCGATACTCCCTTCGTAAGAAAAGAACCGCTGAAGAAATTGCTGGAGCAGTTTGATGATCCTTCAGTACAGGTGGCTTCGTTAATGCAGGTGCTCACCGCTGAAGCCGATATCATGGATCCCAACTTTGTAAAAGTGGCTGTCGATAAAAATATGAATTCCCTGTTCTTCAGCCGTTCACCCATTCCCTATCCCAGGGACAGGAATGCCCCGGTTGTTTATTATGAACATATTGGTGTGTATGCTTTTCGTAAGCAGGCCTTATTGAATTTTTCACAATGGCCCCTTTCGGTATTGGAATCCGCGGAAAGGATTGAATGTCTCCGGTATCTTGAAAACGGCGTGCCCTTACGTATGGTGGTCGTGGAGTATATGGGCGTGGAAATTGATACACCGGAGGACCTGGAGAGAGCTGCAAAGCTGGTACCGCCCCGCTCCTGATAACTGGTTTATTCTGCTATTTTTGCACGGTTATCTTTCAACCCTTTATCTGAGAAATTATGACGTTTCGCAATTTTAAAATGGTGGGCTATGTGGTATATGGGCGTGGGGCTTTTAACCAGCTTGACGAGATCATTACCCCGCACCGGGAACAAAAGAAACCGATGGTGTTTTTAGTGGATCATTTTTTTGAAGGGTCTCCCCTCATCAATCGAATCCCGGTAAGAGAGAATGATAAGATATTGTTTGCTGATGTTAGCTACGAGCCAAAAACAACCTATGTTGACAGGCTCGCGCAGCAATTGAAGGATGAGTTTGGAAAAATAAGTGGTGTGATCGGTATCGGTGGCGGTTCAACCATGGACCTGGCCAAAGCTGTTTCATTGATGATGAACAATCCCGGTTCATCGGCCGACTACCAGGGATGGGACCTGGTAAAAAACCCGGGAGTTTATAAGGCAGGTATTCCCACGCTGAGTGGTACGGGGGCTGAAGTGTCCCGGACAACCGTACTAACCGGGCCTACCAAAAAACTGGGAATGAATTCAGACTTTACACCTTTTGACCAGATCGTTCTTGACCCGGAGCTGACCGCCAATGCCCCGGTCAACCAGCGGTTCTACACGGGCATGGATTGTTATATCCATTGTATTGAAAGCCTGGAAGGAACTTTTCTCAATGAATTCAGCAAAAGCTATGGAGAAAAAGCGCTGCAGCTCTGCCGCGATGTGTTTGTGAACAAAAACACCTGGGATGCGGACTGTGATGATAAACTGATGATGGCTTCCTATGCTGGCGGTATGAGCATCGCTTATTCACAGGTGGGTGTGGCGCACGCGGTAAGTTATGGTCTAAGTTATCTGCTGGGCACCAGGCATGGCATTGGGAATTGTATCGTGATGAACCACCTGGAAGAATATTACCCAGATGGCGTTAAAGAGTTTAAGCACATGGTGGAAAAAAATAAAATAGAAATCCCGGCCGGCATCTGCCGCGTGTTAACGGATGAACAGTTTGACACGATGATCAATGTTTCCCTGGGTATGAAGCCCCTCTGGGAAAACGCCCTGGGAAAGAACTGGGAAAAAATCATGACAAGAGAAAAATTACGGGCTTTGTTTGAAAAGCTCTGATGGGTTACCGCTAAATTTCTTTTCCTAACTTCCAGTTATGAATATGAAAAAACTGAGGCCTGAAAAATATCTCCGCTACCTGTACCTGCCCAATCTTTTTGCCACCAAACGGACAAAAGAAATATTATCTGTTAACCCTACCGCCGTTCCTTCCCGGGAGGAGGCCAAAGAAGTGCAGGTTTCCGTTTTTGATTACAGTACAGATCTTGTAGAGGAAAAAAGGCTCCGTACCGTAGAAGATTCTTTTGTCTATAAAACCAGCGGGCATAATACCTGGGTCAATATTGACGGTTTGCGAAAAGCCGATGTGGAAGCCGTCTGCACACATTTCACTATTCACCCCCTGATCATCGAAGATATATTAAGCATGGGCCAGCGTCCTAAAATGGACGAAGTGGAAGGGGTGCTCTATTGCCTGCTGAACATGCTGTATTTTAATGAAACAAAGAAAACCGTTGAGACCGAACAGGTGAGCATTGTACTTGGAAAGGATTTTGTTATCAGCTTCCAGGAAGATGCCAGCCGAGATGTTTTTGATCCCATCCGGAATAAAATGAAGATGGGTAAAAGCCAGATCCGGCAACGAACATCCGACTACCTGCTGTACGTGATGCTGGACCTGATCGTAGATAATTATTTTATCGTGATGGAAAAACTGGGCGACCAGATCGAGGCCCTGGAAGAAGAAGTAGTCAGGAAAAGTAATACGAGGTCGCTGGCGCGGATAAACCAGTTAAGAAAAGAGCTCATCGTTTTAAAAAGAAATATTGCCCCGGTCCGCGACCTGGTGGCGGGTATCATGCGCAGTGAAAGTGAATTGCTGGAAGACAGGACCACCAAGTATTTTAAAGACGTGTACGATCATATTCACCAGGCGTTTGACCTGAGTGAGAACTACCGTGATGTGATGATGAGCATGCAGGACCTGTATATGAGTAATGTAAACCTCCGGCTTAATGAAGTCATGAAGGTTATGACAATTGTTACCTGTTTGCTGGCGCCCGCCACGGTGATCGGGGGAATTTTTGGAATGAACTTCGACATCATCCCCTACGCCCATCATGAATGGGGGTTTTATTTTGCCATCGCGGTCATGTTCCTTGTTCCGCTTATCATGCTCTACATTTTTAAACGCCGGGGTTGGTTTTGAAGAAGTGTATTGACTACCGCCGGTCGTGAATCATTCAGAAAGGGAAAAGGAAGATCATCTATGGTCTCTTTTTAAAAACCGGAACGGTACTGCAGGGTTCGCCATACATGATGCTTTTAACAACAGGTCTCAACAGCTTTGTAATTTCCATGTATACATAATCCGCGATCGGCGTTTCGCCACAGCCCTTTACGACAATCCTTTTATCGGCAAATTCGCTTAACTGTATGCCTGAAAGATTTTTCAGGAAAAGCGATTTGTGCAGTTCCTTTTCATCCCCCATGACTATTTCCTTAGCTACTGGTTGCAGGTAAGCCGCTACCAGCATATAGGCCCAAACCGGGATAACCGCATCGGCAGTGCAGGTAACCGCTACGTTTTTGTCGCGGTATGCTTCCCAGTCAAGGTTTTTGAGGGCTTCGCGGAAATCTTTTTCTTTCAGTATCATTCCCATGAACAAATGGTCCTTCATGTCAAAGACGGCAACAGCGTCCCTGGGATACCATTTTTCGAGGTCAATCGTGATTAACCCGCTTTCGGCAACTTTATTGATGATCGGTTCGCTCATATACCTGGAACTCAATTTGTAAAAATAACAATTATGGGGGGCTGGTTGTTTGCGACATCAGAAAACAAAAATCCCGTACCACCAGGGGAGGCACGGGATGACCGTTGGTTTTGGTTCGGTGTTCGTTTAATACCGGTTTGACCGGTTATCTTTTATAGTAGCCGCATTCCTTAATATCATCACCGGGTGCAATGGGGCATTGGGGTTTGAAACATATTGCTTCATTTGCTCATATTTCATTTTCCGCTGGTCCGCCACATTTCCTTCAGTTATCGCGGTGGCTGAAGTATTCTCCACACGGATCACATAAACCCCGTTAATTCCTTCAAGAACTGCGGGAACTACTTTTCCTTTATTCGCCGGGTTAAATGCCGCCCCGATCACTCTTGGTTCATATCCCAGTGCAGGGCTGGAACCATTCATCCGCAGGCTATCAACTGTTTCAATTTGTTTTCCACCGAGCGCGGCGGCGGCAGCTTCCAGGGTTGTTACTTTCCCTATTTTTTGAGTCAGCAAAACAGCTTTCTTCTTATTGCGTAATATCGGCTCCACGCTAGCCCTGGCTTTATTGGGCGTTTGTGTACCTTCTTTGTATACTTCGGTTACCAGCGCAACTACATAATTTTCGCCAATACGCTCCGGTTTCAACACTTCACCGCCCTCCGCATCATAGATGCTTCTCACAAAAGTCCTGGAGTTGCCAAGTCCGCGAATATCCGCATCCGCGGGCTTAATATCAGTCGCGATTCCTTTTATAGCGCCGGTTGGCTTTAATGTTTTTTCAAAATTCGCATCAAACGCTTTTGCATCGGGGCTGTCGCCGGCAAACGTAAAGGCCCTGTCTGATGCCGAGTTATCTGTTTCCTGGCTGGCAACAATCTCTTTGGATAAATAAGCAATTTTATAAGCCGGTCCATTTCCTTTCTGGGAAAGGATCTCTATATAATGATACCCGAAGTCTGTTTTCACAATGCCTTTTGTCCCAACGGGATTCAGGAATATAAAATCATTGAACGGCGGCACCATTTTACCGGAAGGAACATCTTCGTACAAACCTCCTTTATCCTTGCTTCCGCCATCGTCTGAAAATTTTGCGACGAGCGTATCAAAATTTGATCCTTTGGCAATTTCATTGCGCAAACTATCCACCAGCTTATAAGCCGTTGCTGTATCCCGCGTTGGAAATGATTGACCCGTTTGCGGATCAATTTGAGAAGTGCCGACAAGTATATGGCGGACTTTTACCGTATCCGGCATCTGGCGAACACCTTCCAGTTTGGCCAGTACATAACTGCCGCCATCAAGATAAGGTCCGTATATGCCGCCCACCGGTATGCGGAAAATAGAATCTTTCATCGCAATCTGGATGGTCTTGCCGCTGATAAACCCGTTGTAGTAATTATTCACTCCTTCACCGGCCAGGAATTGCTCTACATTTTTGCTGCTGTCAAATTCCGCTTTTAACGCAAGCAGGTTGTTGACCGTTGCAACGCTATCGGCGGCATTGGGTGCGGCGCTGAAAGTAACATAGCTGATGCTGCGGCTCTCTTCCTGTTTAAAGTCTTTCTTATGCTTGCTGATATAATCAGCTATTTCCTTATCGTCCACCTTTACCGTGCTGTCGGCGATGCTGCTGTAAATTTCTTTTACCAGCGCTATTTTCGCCAGCTGGCTGTTGTCGGCATTTTGTTTTTCTATAAACCAGCGCGGGTAGTTAACGCTGTTGGCCAGCAGCGAGGTGAACTTTTCAGTCATCCGCTGATCAGCCAGCTGGTTCAGGTAATTATTGATATTGTCTTTTTGTTCCTGTGTTCCTTTTTTCAGCATCTGGTCAATATTCTGTTTTGCCAGCGCCGCGTTATACTGTCCTGTCTTCTCATCACTGAACTGGTTTCTCAGGTCCTGCGGGGCATTGGCGCCATACAGCATATCGCCCAGCTCTTTTTTACCAACACGGATCCCCAGTTTATCAAACTCCGAAGAAAGCAACAGGAGGTCCACTTCTTTTTTCCAGGTTTGTTCAATCGCCTGCTGTGTTAATCCTGCACTTTGCGGGTATCCCTGGGCTTTCAGGTTGGCTTCGGTTTGTTCCACTTTTATATTAAACGCGTCATAACCGATGCTCTTCCCGTTTACCCGGCCAATCGAATTGGAACCGCCGCCACCGCCGCTTCTTCCTTTCCCGGAAAAATAATCCGTCAGAATAAATCCAACCAGCGCCAGCGCAATGAGCACCACGGTTACTTTAGCATACTTTTCCCTGATATCCTGAATAATAGACATAGTCGTTTCCTGTATTTAAAAAGGATGGCAAAAATAGGGGAAAAACTGTGGAAAATCCATAAAAAATGCCCGTTTGGCGGGCATTTTAAGGGTTTGTCCCCGGTTACCCGGGTGAGCGGTAATGGGTGTTTATTTCTTTTTCGGGTGTACCAGTTTCATCTCTTTTACCAGGTGCCCGGCCCCGGCATATTTGTCCACAATAAATAATACATAACGGATATCTACCATAATGTTCCGGCAAATAGAAGGATCATAATTTATATCGCTCATCGTTCCTTCCCAAACCCGGTCAAAATTCAGGCCCACCAGGTTGCCATAAGCATCCAAAGCCGGGCTTCCGGAATTTCCGCCGGTGGTATGGTTCATGGCTATAAAACAAACCGGCATCTTCCCGTTGCTGCCGTAAGGGCCGTAGTCTTTGTTTTGATACAGGGTGCGCAATTTCTCCGGGACGTCAAATTCATAGTCGCCCGGTTTGTATTTGTCCATTAACCCGTCGAGGTAGGTATAATAATCAAACCGGACAGCGTCCCGCGGGTTGTATCCTTTTACATTGCCATAGGTAACCCGGAGCGTGCTGTTTGCATCGGGATAAAATTTCTTTTCTTTAAAAACATCCATCTGTGCCTGCATATAGGTTCTTTGCAGCTTGTTGATCCTGCCCTGCACTTCATTCAGTTTACCTGAAGTATTGGCGGAAAAACCAGTCACGAGTGCGAGGTAAACTTCGTTGGCTTTATCGGTCTTATGCTTTGCCAGCAAAGCTGCGGGATCGGTTTCCAGTGCTTTTAATATTATTTCGCCGTCATCCAGGTCGGTTTCTTTGAAAAGCTGCTCTGCCATTTTTGCAAAGTCAAAATCGGATTCTTTGGCCCGCTGCGTAAACTCCGCGGGCATTTTTTCGTTGGGCTGATCTTTGTAAAACATTTCCATCAGCACGGCAAAAAGTTTCTTGTCTACTTCGGGATTGTATTCATTATAAAGGTCCCTGAGTCTTTCTTTTGTCCGGGCCAGCGTTGCATCATAATTATTTTTTCCCTGCGCATTAAGGGCATTGTTCAGCTGGGCGGCCATGGTGAACAGTTCGATCCGGCTGATAATCTCGTTGAAATAATCCCTGGAGCGGCCGAGCGGTTCCAGCTCGGCATATGCTGATTCCAGGTCCCCCAACAGTGAACCATATTGTTTGGCCCATGCCGGGCTGGCATTCACTCTTTTTTGAAATTCCGCTTCGTATATTTTCTTTTTCGCCACCGCGTTGGTCTGGGTTAACCCGAGCACTTCACCCTGCCATTTTTTCCAGGAATTACTGATGCCTGCATACTTGGAAGCATACTGGATCTTAATGGTTTCATCTTTCCGCATAAAGTCGTCGATCACGGCCAGTGCTTTATCCCGGATAGCAATTTTTACCGGGTCGTTTACCCGCACAGTTTGATCTACCGCGGAAGAATGCAGGTATTCCATTGTTCTGCCCGGAAAACCAAATACCAGCGTGAAGTCTCCTTCTTTTACACCGTCCAGTGAAATAGACAAGGAGCGTTTGGGAACATAAGGAACATTATCAGCGGCATACTCAGCCGGCTTGTTGTCTTTGCCGGCATAGATGCGGAACATCGAAAAATCACCGGTATGGCGTGGCCACATCCAGTTGTCCGTGTCTTTTCCAAAATTCCCGATCGCGGCCGGCGGGGCTCCCACCAGGCGCACATCCCTGTAAGTTTCCGTTACAAATAAATAATACTGGTTGCCTTCAAAAAAACCACGGACAAAATTTTCCTGGTAGCTTTCTTTTTTTATGTTCTTTCTCAGTTCCGCGATATTCCTGTCGATTGCCGACTGTCTTTCGCTCTCACTCATCGTAACCGATACACCACTGAGCGCCTGTTTGGTCACATCTTCTATCCGTACAATAAACGTTACAAACAATCCTTTTTCCGGGATCTCCTCCCCGTTATTTTTCGCCCAGAACCCATCCCGGATATAATTATGTTCAAGGGTAGAATGATTTTGCACCACATCAAACCCGCAGTGGTGATTGGTAAGCACCAGGCCTTTTGAAGAGATCACTTCGCCGGTACAGAAACCTCCAAAACTGACGATGGCATCTTTTAAACTGCCGGTATTAATATTATAGATGTCTTTGGCGCTGATCTTCATGCCCAGGCTTTTCATGTGCTGCTCGTTCATTTTCTGTAGCAGGAGCGGGAGCCACATTCCCTCGTCCGCCTTAACCAATGACCCTATCAATAAACAAAAACCAACCAGCAGGTGTTTCAGATGATTCATATGACAATTTTTTTTGAGGCTTTAAAATTAGGTCTTTCTTATTTATAGCATTTCCAGGTCAAAGAATAACCCGGATCAAGTCCCGGCCCCACTATTTATCCCCGGAAGCTTGTGAACAGATTACAATAGCTGTGTATAACCCGCTGTGGAACGTTAATATAAAAGAGTATTCATGGAGCCCAAATGGTGAAAAGCAACCAGCACTCATTATGGGTGTAGGTAATTCACGGTTTATGCGGCAACTGTGCACACCCGGATTTTGAAAAAATGAAAAATAGTTATCCTTCCCGGTAATGCACAGCGCTGTGGATAATACCTATGGAATACAGGGCTGTTGCTAAATCTACCTGTGGATTCCACTGCCGTTAATGTGCATAACCACAAATCGATAACTTTGCAGGGAATAAAGCAAAAGAGTTTTCCACGAATCCACAGCTGTAATAATAATAAACTCTTTTTTATAAATATATATTAATACTATTATTGTATTAATACAGGGTTTAAAAAATTTTGTTTTGAAAAATCGCTGGAGTTGGTTGAATATTGCTCCATTGAAAAAAAGCCTGGTGATGAACAACGACACTTCCACAAGCCTGCCTGCCGCCAAAGAAAATCTTGCCATCAACGGGTTCCTCGATATTAACTTGGATCCAACGCTGGATCTATTCGCGGAGATAGAGCGGTTGAAGAAGGAAAAAAATGCCGTGATACTGGCGCATTACTACCAGGAGCCGGATATCCAGGATGTGGCGGATTATATCGGGGATAGCCTGGGGTTGGCCCAACAGGCGGAAAAAACAACAGCCGACATGATCGTTTTCGCCGGGGTCCACTTCATGGCTGAAACAGCCAAGATACTGAACCCTTCCAAAAAAGTGGTGATTCCGGATCTGAAAGCCGGTTGTTCACTCAGCGACAGCTGCCCGCCTCCCCTGTTCAAACGATTCAAAGAGCAGCACCCGGGGCATGTGGTGGTGAGTTATATCAACTGCAGCGCCGGTATCAAAGCGCTGAGTGATGTGATTTGTACCAGCAGCAATGCAAAGATCATCGTGGAAAGTTTTCCGAAAGAGCAAAAAATAATTTTCGCGCCGGATAAAAACCTGGGGGCTTATATCAGCAAGGTTACAGGAAGGGATATGGTACTCTGGAACGGAGCTTGTATGGTGCACGAGATATTCAGCCTGGAAAAAATAACGAAATTAAAAGTGCGGCATCCCGAAGCCAAACTAATCGCCCATCCCGAATGCGAGGATCCCATCCTGCGGCTGGCGGACTTTATTGGTTCCACTACGGGCCTGCTGAAGTATACACAAACAGATTCTTCGCAGGCATATATCGTGGCCACGGAGACGGGTATCCTGCACCAGATGATGAAGGCTTCGCCGGAAAAAACATTTATCCCCGCGCCGCCCAATAACAGCTGCGCCTGTAATGATTGCCCGCACATGAAGCGGAACACCCTGGAGAAAATATATCTCTGCATGGAGTATGAAACGCCGGCTATTTTTATGGACGAGGAATTGCGGCTGGCTGCTAAAAGACCGATTGACCGGATGCTGGAGATCAGCAAGGCGGCCGGGTTGTGAGAAAATGGTTTGGCTTGCTGTAATTGCAATAAACAAGGCGAATGGCAACAAGTTGAATCTCAATTTCTACTTTTTTTACTGGCCGCTTGACTATCGTATATTTAAGTGTTGTGTGCCATACAAGACGACACCCTAAAATGAAAGAAATATTACTAACCATCTCACTGCTTTGCACCATTTCTACTTTCGGACAGACACGAAGTGAACTTTCTAATTCAAAACTTTATGTTCGTGCCACCTACTTTGACAAGAAAAATAAGTTCATTGGACTTCAAACAAGGAGCGACCTGTCTGACACGATTATAAATAGCATTAAGTTTAAGAAAATCCAAACCGAAGATTTTACAGACTATTCAGACAAGCACAATTCAATAACTTATTATGAAGCGTTTGCAGACGGACTTTATACGTTGCTTGACAATAAGCTAAACACAGTTCATAAGATAAACTACCAAACTGCGAAAGAGCAACAAGCCATATTTTTCGGCAAACCGACACAAGTTTTATTGGAATTTATGGAAACTCGAAATAGTTTTCCAAAAGACAGTTTAATTCCGACAGAAAAAACACCAAGAAGATATTACCAGAAAGACAATTCAGAAATCTATGTTGTAATTATTCCAGACTTGCAGACGGTTGCGGTTTCAAGCAATGGACAGTTTTATACGAAGCAGCTTTTTGGTGACAATTATAATGACATCACTAAAGGACTGAAAAACAGTTACCAGGCGTCAACAAAGTTCGACATTCAAAAGGGCGACGAAATACAACTGTTCTACAGAAGAAAATGGTATAACGATACAACAAACCTTGCTGAATATGAAGACAAGCAGTTTAAAAATATAAAGTACTTAGGTGACACAACTGTAAATAACACCAAAGCACTGAAGTTGGAAATAGAAGGCTACAATTATTTGAGCGGCTCTAAAGATAATCCCGAAGATTTTTTGGTTTCTATGGCAGATAGTGGCTACAACGTAGGCTATCAATTTGTGCCGTTCAAGAACCACAAAACTGAACTTAAACTTGTTGACAACAACGGAAGCAAAGAGTTCTTTTTACAAGGAGTAACTATTGATACGGTTGGAGCCAACACTTATTCAAAAATCGTTCAGGCAAAAGCCAATGACCCGTACAGATATTTCATTTTGCCATTCTTTCCTATGCCATTCATTGAATTTGGAAATGTTCAGGGAATAATTACATACACCAAAATCAAAGGAGTTGAAAAAGGCAAGAAAAGAGAAAGAACATACATCACAACCGAGAACAACATCAGAGACATCATTAGCAAGTCGAAAAACGAAGTTGAAGTAATCATCTATTTTGTCGACAAAGCGGACGTTGAAATAGAAATCCAGGGTTTTGACACCAACAAAGCACTCGGACAACTAAAATCGTCAGCAAAACAAGGACTGAACTCACTTATAGTTCATGCCGACAAACTTGAACAAGGCAAAGAATACCGAGTAAAGATTAGCTATAAAGGCAACAAAAGTTCAGGTAGCTTTTCCAATAGTGTAAAAGCAAAATATTGACAGAAATGTACGGCACACAACATTGCATTGGCAATATGGCGGCTTAACGAACCTGCCTGCCGGCAGGCAGGTATCGCCCCATCGCCAATGCTTCAACGTTGTGCGAAATATGTTTTGAGATTTGGTCACTTTAAAAAACGCCAAACCATTTTGAAATCAGATGATGTAGCTATACTGATTCATGGTGACATCAATTCAGGCAGGGATGCTCTAACGGAAGAGAAATATAAAGACCTGGCAAGTTCTTTTTCTTCCGATGGGTTCAACGTTAAATCAGTTTTATATAATGATGGCTTAGCTGACAAGTTACGCACTGACCTTCTCAAATTTGGGGCTGTCCTGGTTTGGGTAAATCCCATTGAACAGGGAAGAGACAGAAAGAAGCTTGATTTACTATTAGCAGAAATTTCTGAAAAGGGTTGCTTTGTTTCCACACATCCTGACATAATCATAAAAATGGGAACAAAGGATATATTATATAAGACAAAGGATATGGATTGGGGAGGAGATATAAAAATGTATACAACCCATGAAGACTTTGTTAAACGATTTCATGCGTCTTTGCTAGGAGCTGGAATAAGAGTATTGAAACAATACCGGGGCAACGGAGGAAATGGGGTATATAAAATTATTTATAAATCGGCTGATGCAGTAACATTAGTTCATGCTATAGCGGGCAATGAAGAAAGAACGCTTTCATGGAGTGAATTTAATACTGCGTTTAAACCTTTCTTTTCAAATAACGGATTGCTAATAGACCAGGAATGGAACGAAAATACCATTAACGGTATGGTGAGATGTTATTTATCAGGAACAAAAGTTGCTGGTTTCGGCTACCAGGAGATTAATGCGCTTTATGAACTAAAAAACTATAACACACAAACTCATTTTCCACCAGGCAAGAGGTATTATTTTACAGAAAATTGTGGTTTATTTAGCGATTTAAAAGAAATAATGGAAACCAGCTGGGTGTTCCAATTACGGAACAATTTATCTATCACAGAAGACATGATGCCGGTTATATGGGATGCTGATTTTTTTATCAATAAAATAAATAGCCCAACAGCTGTTGAAAAATATACACTTTGCGAGATAAATGTTAGCTGTGTTTCACCCTTTCCTTCAAGCGCTATTAAATTCATAGTTGATGAGGTCAGGAACAGGATTAGGAAATAAGATGAACAACATAAGTTATTGCCTGCACACTTCCCGCAACAGGGGGTTTTATGTCACCGGGCAGTCCCGGCAATCGTCAGCTAAAAGTAAAGCCAGTCTTCAGTTTGGGCTTGAAAAGCAACTTGAAATTTTGGACATACAATGAACTTTTAATTATAAATTTAACAGCGGTTACAGGCTGACGGTTTTCAAATGCTCCCACATCGCCAAGGCCTGCCTCTTGCTTTGAATATTTGTCGTTTCTTTTTCATTTGAGTAAAACAAATGGTTATGAAACTAATTACGCTTTGCACCATGCTGCTGGTTCTTTCAACAATTTCTGCCAGTCAGCAAACAAACCCCAACCAGACTTTTACAAAACAAGACTACCTTCAAAAAAGTAAAAACCAGAAAGTCACGGCCTGGATATTGGCGGGCGGGGGTGTTGTGCTGGAAATTGCTGGCGCTATCGCCTATCAAAAGGGGAATGCCGGTCTTTTCCTGTTTGGCGCCGGCCTGCTGTCCCAGGCAGCCAGTATTCCTTTTTTTATTGCTTCCGGGATAAATAAAAGAAAAGCAAAGCAGGCTTCCGTGTTTTTTAAGTTTGAAAACACTCCAACTATTCACCATGCTGTAAGTTTCCGGTTTAATCCATCAATATCAGTAAGACTAAAGTTGTAAATTTCTTCTTGCTTATGGCAGGTAGCAGTACAAGTTTTCCCGCTTACTGGATTAGTAAGCCCTGCCCGTTGTACCGACGAGGAAATTACTCATTATAAACCAGGCTTGTGAATACAGAATGGCATTTCCCGGTTATGATCGTCGCATCCATGGCGATATTTTTCTTAATCGTGAGAATTGTCCTGCCTAAAAATGATTTCAGGTTAAAAAGGAATAAAATATTTCTCTTGTCACTGCTTGTTGTAGTCTTTGGAATGCTATTCGGAAAGTATGGCGCCTCCTCGGGGCTGCCCTGGTGGCTTTACTACCCCGTACCTATGCTGCTAACCGTTTTACTTCCACCCCTGTTATTGGCATTTAAAAAGCAACAGACTATCTTATATCTGATATTAAGTTTCCTGTCGGCACCCTTTATTCATGCTTTATTTTCTTTCTTTTTAGGTTGGACAGAATATATGCCATTTTGGAAGATTCCATTTTTCGGAGACCTGTAACATGTCCCGACTGCAATGGCGAAGGCAAAAAATAGCTGTTGTGGAACGCACAACATGGGGTTTTCTAATATGCGTGCCGAAGAACCTGCCTACCGGATTGCCAGGCTGGTTTACGGAGCACTTTAGCAAAACCTTTGCACCCGGCTGATGCAGGTCATTGCTCAGGGGCAAGTAAGCCGGT